>NZ_JALBYP010000018.1 GCF_022678485.1 Aliiroseovarius sediminis | reverse complement strand
GGTGGATTCACAAACGAAGTGCAAATTCTGTATTCAAACAGAGGTTTGCATGGAGATTGATGAATGGGAAGCCACTACTCTCACCTGACGTTCGAAGAGCGCCGCAAGATCGACAAATGGCATGACGCAAAAATGCCGGTTCCCGAAATTGCGGACCGGCTGGGCCGCGCACCGTCGTCGATCTACCGCGAACTGAAGCGCAATTACTATGACGACAAAGAAATCCCGGAGTTGAACGGCTACTACTCGGTGACCGCGCAACGCCTCTCCGAAGAGCGCCGTGCCGTCCACCGCAAGCTGATCGTGAACCCCGAGCTGAAAGCCGCCGTCGAAGACCGCCTCAAGGCCGGTTGGTCCCCCGAACAGATCGCCGGTCGCATGCGCCTGGAGCGCCATCCGGTCCGTGTCAGCCACGAGACGATCTACCGTTTCGCCTACTCGAAGGACGGCCGCGAAGAACAGTTCTATCGCCACCTCCCAGAGCATCGCAGACGCCGCCGACCGCGAGGGTATCGGCGACACAACCGAACCCACATCTTCGACAGCCAAAGCCTGTCACACAGGCCCGAACGTGTCTCCGAGCGCACCGAGTTCGGCCACTGGGAGTGCGATCTGATGATGTTCCGCAAGGAACACGGCAAGATCAACGTCACCTCCCTGGTCGAGCGCGTCAGCCGCTACACGGTGGTGATGCGAAACGAGGACCGCCAGTCCAAACCGATCATGGAAGCCCTGATCCAGGGCCTCGCGCCTCTGCCCGCGGATGCGCGCCAGTCGATTACCTTCGACCGAGGCACCGAGTTCTCGGCCTGGCGCAAGCTGAAAGACGGGATCGGCGCGGACAGCTGGTTCTGCGATCCGCAGGCGCCGTGGCAGAAAGGTACGGTCGAGAATACCAACAACAGGTTGCGAAAGTACCTGCCCCGCTCGACCGATCCGACGGCGTTGACAAATCGATATTTGAGGTCGATTTGCCACCGCCTCAATTCCACGCCGCGCAAATGCCTTGGCTATAGAACGCCTGCAGAGGTCTTTGAAAGCGAGCTGCTGGCAATTAGCAATGGGATAGAATAGAAACGATATCAGATAGTTGCACTTCGCCGTGAGTTCACATCAGTACATTATTGTCGGAGTACGTAAATAATGAGACCGAATTAATGAGACTCGTCTTCGCTATAATTCAACGACTTAAGATTTTCATGCATTTTGGTGGATTTCGCTGATTTAGACTTAACAAGCTTGTCTCAGACTGCAGCAATACGATCGTCGACTGCGACGCGCATCGGGAACTTCCGAGAGCGGACACAACTCCCAGACCGACTGCTTCACAGCGTAAGGTTTTGCGCTGAACAATGTTGAGCGACAAAGTGCCCTGCCCTGATCGCTTGCGGCCCAGAGCCGACCTTTGACACGGTGTTCAAATGCTGCGACCGCAACCCGCATTGCTGCCATTCGGCGCACGGGAACAAATTGATGCTCCTCACGCTCGAACTGCACAGAAAACTTGCCAGGTCACACGCAATACTTCACTCAAACCGTTGTTCACGTTCCTCGTCTCGTTGTCGGTCACGGACCCGTTCGCGTTCGATTTCCATCGCAAGTCGGTCTGACACCGACTTCGCAGCCTGAGCTATCTCTTCTCGCTCATGCTGCGTCAGTTCGGCAATGGCATCGGCCCTCGGCTGCATGACATCTGCACGGCTCCCAGACCACGACGATGGGGTAACACGATCCGCGTAGGCGTAAAGGACTGGTTCGTGCTCTGGGGCGGCTTCAAGAAACTCAACAGCGGACGGCGTTATGGAAGAACCATCCCTGTTCCCATCCCCTTTCTCCCAAAGTTTAATGCCTGACGCGACCAAACCCCAGACATCCGTTTCGTTCTGTTGCTGACACCACTCAATCAGGTCGGCGACATCGATCTTGGAGAGCGGGCAGCGTCGTATACCCCCGTTACGAATGAAAAACCTACGTCGACTTTGCTGGTCATCTGTCCCTTGGAAAACACGATACAGAAATGCCTTGGGCATTAGACCCGCTGTCGTCTCAATCGCTTTCTCGAACGGATGAATGTAGCCGTAACGCTCGTCCACAACAGAGAATATGGTATCCAACCACTCTGTCTTTTCGGCGTCATTGCCGTCGAAGATAAGTGCGGCCTTGATGACATTTTCCATGCGATAGTCTTTGCTGCCACCAAGGTCGCTGTGATCGGCCAACAGGGATTTGGTTGCCGCCTTCAAACCAAAGTTTCTCAGTTCAGGCCCTAACGTATCATCCGTAGGGTCCTTTCCGTGCAGTTTCATACTGAGTGCGTCGAGCAGTGTGTCGTCACCGTCTGACTTGGTCAGTAGCTTCTGTGCTAGCTCCAACAAATGTTCGGACGGTAGGTGTGCATAGTTATCCCGCCAAAGGATAGGTCCGAACATCCAAGTCCGAGTTTCTTCATTGTCGAGTAGGGCCATGCACCGATCCAGATCGCTCTCTGTGAAGTCATCCCATGGATGCAGGTCCACAAGGACTTTTCGAAGTTCCGAGTGTGCCGCACATTCATCCAAGAGTTCCCTCGAAAGCGCATTGTCATTGGCGGCAACCTCCTCGATGAAGCCACCAATCACCGCAAAGTTGTGGTTCGAACCGGATGACCGAGCGAAGTGTTCCAGCAAGCCTTGCCAACCTTCACGATAATTGTGGACCCCCTTAGCAAGGCCGATCCCGAACGCCCTGCGATAGGGCATCCTGTCGTTGGAAAACATTTCTGAACCCAACTCATCGAGTTGATGATCTGACGCTGCAAAGCTCTCACCTAGATCTGTTGCATTTGATGCCAATCGCTCTTCAGCATCCCGATACTTGTCATCGCTGCTGTCGTCGAACTCCTCGTCGAGTGCCCAATGATCATGCCCTTTGCCAAGAACATATGTTTTGATCTTTGCAATCAGGTCGCGAGGCTCCAGGTCGCGATCTAGATCGGCGAGATCCTGGGGAAGCGGTTCAGGTTTGTCTTTTTGTCTTGTGTGATCGAAGTAGATGATCGAGCGGACGGCCTTCCAGCCTTCGCCCCATGGATAGTGATCATTGATCGCCCGTGCTGCTTCGACCAATTTGTCCCGCAACGCTTCCTGGTGCCAAAGGCCGCGAAACTCATTCGCTAGGACCTGCCGTGCACGACTTTCGGTGCCTTTGTCGTCTGAGTTTGCTAGCCTCACCGCCAAATTCATGAAAGCAGTGCGCCACTCGACGAGTTGGTCATGGGTCGGTCGGTAGCCATAGTCCCTGGGCCGTGCCCCAAATTCGTTGAGGCCAAAGCCCGTCCATGGCGGTCCGTCCAAGGCCGTCGCGAGCAACTTTATTCCCAATGAACGTCGTCCCATATCTTCAGAACTTAGACATTCCTCTACAATAGAGAGGCGCTGCTCCAACGAAGCATGTGTGCCAGACAGATAGGGTTGGAAGAACCCTGAAATCTTGTCCCTAACTGCATCGTAATTGTTGCTCTCGTCTTCATAGTCCGCGACGCGGATCAGTAGTGACATGCAGCGGTCAAATGCATGCGGTTCGTATGCCAACGACTGGAGCAGGTTGAGGATCGTGGTCCTACGAGGACTATGCTTCGGCTCCATTCCCTGAAAGTCTGGAGAGGTGAGTTCGGCTTCGATCCGGTCAAGCAGCGCATCCGGCGCGACGGGCCCAATATAGTCCAGTATTCTCGATCCAGTCTCATCGAGGTCCGAGATTCGCCCCAATAGGCCATCAGGTTGCAGCCATGCCTTAACGATCTCAATGGCCACCGGATGATCATGCATCAGGCCAAGCCTGTGAGCGAAAGACATAAGAAGCCGACTGTTTCCAGCCGCTTCGAAAGTCGATCTCAGAGCTTCGGTGGGGATGCTGTCGAGCGCCGAACTTGCCAATCTGTTCGCAACAGCATGGGGCAAGATGGCCCTCCAATGCGCCCTCTTTTGAACGACATGGCGTTCTGCCAGCTTCTTCACGGCTCGAAACAATTGCGCCTTGGTATGGCCCAAAATGGAGCCCAAGACTTCTAGTTCGTTCTGCCCAACTTCTGGATCAGCAACTGAGAATGAATACGCGAGTGACAGAGTCTCAGCCTGTTCGCGAAGATCGCCATCTTGACCCTTACGCTGCTGGAAAAGCCGGTCGAATAACTTGGCATCGGATAATTCGGCCAGGCTCTCACCCTGTTCAACTCGCTCTGCAATGGCCAACGCGACCCTTGCGTTGCCATCGGCAAACTCGGCGACACTTCGTGCATTGCCTTGGCCGATTGCAGGGAAACGCCGCAAAAGCAACTCCTCGGCCACCTCTGGTCCGTTGGCTTCGATATGGATGACCTCTGTGGTCTGAGGTTTGTCATCTCTAATGTCATATTCAACTGTAATCAGGCTGACATCACCACTTGCAGCCGACACTTTGCTTGCCAATGCCGAATGCAGTTCAGATGGGCAGTTGTCGAGGATCATCACCGAGCGACGCCCCTCGGCGATTAGACGGTCGAACATTGCAGATGCGGAGGGATCAGGGTCTTGTCCCGTGTCCACGTAGACGGCGATAGTTCTGTCGAGAGGATCGTCTCCGACCGTTTCGTCAAAGAGGGCTTGAACAATCCTTGTCTTACCAACACCTGACAGCCCCGTAATGCGGATCGCTTTGTTCGAGGTGCGGATGAGACGCCGCATAGGTTCAATGGCATCCTCGATTGAAAGCTCCTGACCTCGCTCCGTCGGCAAATGGACGGTTATCCCAGGGGCAGAGATGAGAGTGTCAGGCGATCCCTTTGGCGGGTTGCTCCAGGGGCCATAGGGCTGCCACCCCGAATAGCCTTGACCGAGCTTGCCCTTCACCCACAGCAATACCGACGGGTGCTGTCGCAACCATTGGACCAACTTGGAACGGTCGAAGAAATCCAGATGGAGGTTATCCTTGTTTGGATCACTTGCCACCGCTGCCTGCATGGCGTCGAGGCGATCCTTCCTCATCGGAGGCGAACAATCGTCCGAGAGGCTTACAATAACGTAACTGCCGTCGATTTTTGCCTGGTTTACGATGGTTGGGTTAAGGTCTCCATTTTTCAGCATCTCCACCGAAATTGCGGACTTAGGCATCGGGTCCTTTTTGGACTGAAGGATCGTATCTGGACGGTTTAGGAACCCCGTTAGCAATGCGGTAGCGTTTACATGGACATGAATATCGATGCCTTCATCTGGTGCCTTGATTGAGCCTGACCAACTGACACTCGCTGGGCTATGACCATGTGCAGCAACCTCTGCCTCGGCAAGACGCGCTATCAACTCTTCCAGTAGTTCGTCGGACAACCGAAGTAAGTCATCCTTTTCAATATCGAAGATCGCCATCTCACCACCTGAATACAACAAGTTGCTGGTGTAGCATGTGCGACCCTCAACATCTAGGGCAGCGCGTGACGTGTGCGCGAATCGAACATCGCCTCAAATCGAGCCGAGGATCATTAATCTTCACCAGCGTCCCGTCGTTCCCATGCAGCCAAAAACCGACTGATAGTAGACTTTTGTCGGTCGTCGAGAGCTTCACTTTGCAAAGCTTCATTCAAACGCCGTCGGAACTCGTCCACATCTAGCAGTCGATCAATTCCGTTAACTTGTGCACGGTCATTCTCCCGTTGCACAAGATCGCCAGGTTCGCCACCGAAGCCTCCCATGCCATGACTGTAGGATTTCCCCAAGAATGCCGAAGCAAGTTGGTAGAGCTTTGTGTCGTCCTCCAAAGCCTGAGTGGTGTAGGCTATGACCTCACCAGCCCCATCTGGCTGCAATCTGTCCCAACCAAAGAGAAGGCGGGCAGGGTTCTTTGTAGATAGCATGGTATCGTTTGCAGCGGTGGCACGAAGCAGTTCGAGCGATCGTCCTAGAAGCTGTTCGGCCACCACCTCAGTCGTGAGCGTTTCCGCTTCTGAAGAAGGATCGCGGTCAGGACTACTTGGGTGGTAGTCCTCCCAAGCCGCATTACTGAAATCGAAGTGCCATTGCAGGGTCGCGGCCGTAACAGCCCTTGCGAGAATCTCAGAACGTTCCTCAAGTGTAGTTCGATCCCTGAGTATGGATCGCAACAACCAATGCAGTCTTAGTCTGTTGTCACCGAATGATGCGAGACCGCGCCCCTCATCTTGTTCCAAGAACAGTTCGTCGGCTATGCCAAACAATGCGGTCAACACCTTCTCCCCGTGTTCAAAGGGGATGTTGGGTCCGTGGGCCGTCAATTCATCAAGGATATAGGAGGCTTTGGTTCGCCCTTCAGCCTGAGTGATTTCTATCGCGTCCCGAACACGGTCTTGGATCTCTTCAACCGTCCTCGACGCATCGAGGAGATAGTCGAGTTCTGCCTTCGGTATGGTCTTCGTTGAGACTGAAAATCGGAAATAGGTGTCAAAGTGTTCGTTTGAACAAACTCGCCTTTGACGAGCCCATTCCCTTGTCCCTGAGTGAATGGTGTTTGCGAAGACATTCTGCAACTGAGGGAACAGTCTCATAAGGGCTTCCCGAAGTTGTCCATGATCTTCCTCGGGTTCACTCCCCAGAAGCATCGATGTGTATTGGACAGAACGGGCATCACGCTGGTCGTACCTATCGTTCTGACCTGCGTTCAGGATGGCTGATTTGTTCTGCCGTATGGCCCTATAGACCGCTGGCCGGAACACGCGCAGAGTTTCAAGACTCACAAAATCGGCAAAAAAGACATCCGACTTGATGGGAGTCATTGTAATCGAAAGCGTGTTCGCCAGTCGCAAGACATCCCGTGGCGTTTTCAGCTCCGGCACCACGATAGAATGAAATAAATTGCCAAATTCGACCGGATCAATGTCAAGTAGATCAGCCGCCAGACCATCCAGCACCTCACCCATCATAATGTTCAGATGTGATTGATCGGGTTGAGGAAGCTCGAATCCCGCTTGGATGATCTTCTCAAGGTAATGTGCACCTTCAGACGGAAACCGACGTGCGACGGCCTGCTCAGTGGTCTCTCGATCATAGGCCAAGAGATACATCACGTTTGGAAGCCGTCCTACAGATTTGACCAACCGGAAGATGACCAGAGCCTCCTCCGGTGAAAGACGGTCCAGATCGTCAATGACTACAAGGAACTTCTTCCCTGCTTCACGAAGAGCGTCTGCAAGAATCGCCTGTAGGTCCTCTGCCGTTTCGCCCTGCTCGATGAAGCCGCCTAGTGCGTCCAGGGTTGCGGTCGTTGCCTTCTCTCCCAATGATCCTGCAAACAAGCCTACAGCCATACCTGCAAGACCGCTTGCGCCTGCAAGGTTGGCCCCCAATTTGCGGAGGGCTCCAGCGGCCTTTGTCTGGTCCGAAAGGACGGGCGAGAGTCCAGCGTAGAGTTCCTTGAAGAACCCTACGGCCAACGCATCTTCGGTTCGATACATCCACGCCGGAAAGCTAATCACATCGAGATCGGGTGCATCATTAGAAAGATGGTGCCGAACAAGGTTGATAACGCTGCTTTTGCCAGAACCCCATGGACCATAAATCGCCACTACACTTCCGAGCGGGCTGTCGATGCTACGAATGCAATCGCTGATCGCCGTCGCGAAGGGATCAAATCCAAATCGATCCTCATCGGGCAAAGCGATGGGAACATCATCAAAGTTACTCATTACTCACCTCATGTGTTTGGCCCGAAAAAGATCGGCATCCTTATCTAAGTGGCTGGGCGTTCTGCTTTCGAAGCCCCTCAACGGGATAAGGCCAGGAAAACTTCAAAGCCTCTGTCGCTCGGATACCTCTTACCCCAAGCTCTTATCGTAGCGCCATCGATGATCATCTCGTTTTCGAATACTTGGGAATTTGGAATGAGTGAATCAATTGCGATGTCCCCATATCCGATCGCTTTTTCGCAAAGCAAAGCGCCGATCACTCTCAGCTTCTGGATTGCTTCTCCGCTGTCGAAGTCATCCATGAACTTCCCCGTTAGCTTGAGTGTGGTGACAATGTCTTCTAGTCCTTCGATGTAGAAGACAGCCTTGTTCGGAAGAATATGGCTATCGAGCTCGACATAATTTGAACTAGCCCAATATTCGTCGTCACCTTTGTGGTAGTCGTTTGTTCTCAATCCCTGCTCTTTGAGGAAGTCTCTGGCTTCGAAAGGACTCCAACCTTGTGTCGGGTCCACGGCTGGAGGGGCTTCCTCGTTTCGTTCGTAGTTGAGGATATCGGAAATGATCCGGTCCACATCTGTTTTGGTTTTCGCAGGGAGGATACGGAATTGACGTGTTGCCCGCCTCAAAAGCCAAGGTCGTAGCGGAAATATCAGAAAGAAGCGTCTACGTGCATACTGTTTGAGATCATCAGACTGAAACGTCTTCTGATCGATCTGAATGCGTGCTTGCTCAATATGCGAGTAGCAAAACAGTAGATAGAACACTGGTATGCTTCCGATGGTCAGAAGGATCGGGAGAACGAAATTGCGAACCGTATCAGTCGTGAAGAACATATCTGGCTGTGACCAAATCGACGACACTGAGTTGTAGACCAATACAATGACAAAGGTAGCCAGGCTGAACTCCAGCAGGACCTTTGCTTTCGCGTATTCTGGTTTCGTGCCCGCGAAAGCCAGAGTAGCTGCCAAGAAGAAGAGAACAGGGGTCAAGACCAACTCGGTCGCCAGACTGAAAGTGTAGGCAACCACGATAAATTCAAAGATACCGCCAAGCCTCAAACTGCCCCGAAACAGGTCGCGAAAATACTGATCATCTTCCTTCGATTGCAACGCTCGACCAGCAAAAACGCACCCGCCCATTGCAAACCACAAAACAGTGGGTGGCACCTGGGTCTTTGACCACAACCCGACTCCTGCTAACAGCCAGCTTAGTGCAACTACATTGAGGGCAACTATGCCGAAGAACAGCAACAGCTTTGGGGCAATCAGCGTCTTGGCGACGCACCAGAGACTCCTTCGGAGGTCGGCCCTAGTTAGACAAAACGAGAAGCCAAGGATGATCCACAGGCCAATGGCTATTTCACGATTGTTGAAGGCTTGCTGCAACCAAGTGAGAAACTGTTCGATTATTGATATCCCTGTACTCGCTAAATGAGGCATTCGACGGTGCCGTCACTACAGCCTGCATACGGATCGGGAGAATTCCTTCACCGGGGGAAGTTGTGGACAGAAAGGAGTCGAATGTCCGGTTCTATGACCGTGAACTTAAGCTTTTCGCACGCGCAGCTAAAGTCCGGTTTCCGCCACCCTCAAAACCACTTAGCCGGGAACATCAGCAATAGCTGATCGAGTTCATCGTTTTGCTCTGGTTCGAGTTGGGAACGGAGCTCCTGCATAGTAGGGTCCCTGCCCCATCGCTTCTCATGCACGCCTTTGATTGAAAACAGGTTCACGCGCCGCTTCAGTAATGCTGCCATGAAGCCATGTGTCTTACGGCGTACGGCCACGGAAGATGCGCGGTATGGTCGATCCATCGATGTAATATTGCGTGGATTTGGTCGCGCCGGGAAAGCGACACTCGAAAAGAGGTCGATCGGTGCGCGACTGTGCGGGTTAGCTTTCATCAGGATATTCGCAAATGCCAGAGCAAAGTTCTGAAATTCTCGCTTGTTCTTGGTTTTTGACCGTTCAGACAGGCTCTTCTCAAGCTCCATTTCTAATTGGATCGCACCGTTCCAAGCAATCTGCACACGGCGGTTGTCGCGCAGTTGTATGGTGGTTGATGCTGACATATCAGGGAGCCCGAGTTGGGTTCCATACGGGGAACCACATGTACTACAAGCGAGTATGACGTTGCTGCCGTCAAACACAAATGTCGGTCCTGCCTCGCGATCATTGCAAGCCAGGCAATGCGTTGTAAGCGGCCTTCTATGCCTCAAACAGAACGTCCGAGTGATGAGCCGCCATGACAAACGCAGAAACTGATCGTGGCCGTTGAGTTGGTCCATGAGTAGACAGCGCGGGCACCATGCGAAGGACGGATCCTTGCTGAAATGATCGCCGCCCATATTGCACCCCCCTGCCCGCCTCAGCCACTTAGTATGAACGCCGGGTTTGGTAGTTGGCAATGTTAGCAACTCCAGCCTTCGCTTTGTGGGGTCCAATGCATCGTTCAGGCCAACAAGAAACGCTCCCTGATCCAACGCGTCCAGATCCTCAGGCAGTTTCACCGCGTTTTGGTAGTCGTCTGGTTGAAATAGGCATCGAAGGTATGATCGGATATCCATGGAGTTCATGGCCGCCGCGCGACCTACGAATGATGTCAGGCTTTCCATTTCATATGGCGTGACATTCATACCGGCAGGTCCTGATCGCGATATTTTAACCAGGTGTCGAGATCCAAACGCTCCCTGTCAGACACGATCGCATAGATTGCAAAGCCGGTGAGAACCTGCATAACGGTTTTGCAGATGCCATGCGTTTTCGTGATGATGGCCCTTCTCAGCTTGGGGTCACTGGATAATCCCCCCTCCTCCTTGACTGGGCACCATCGCTCGAACCCTTCTAGAAATTCGATGAAGTCATCTTCTGCGGGTGTCCACGCTCGATACTTAAGCTGGAGAGATCGCCCAAGAATTTGCTCGTCTTCCATGGCCCATCGCCAAATGCGTGGTGCTCCCGTTAGGACAACCCGGATGTCATATTTGGACATGAGATAGTGGACGTAGTTTTGATACGAAATCCTCTGTCTTTTCTGGAAGCTGTAGATACGGTGAAAATCCTCCAGGATAACAAGACGTGTACCCAAATGGCCGAGAAGCTCGAGAGTTTTTGAATATGACGTTTGGCGAACGAGCGGGCCATATCCCGGGATATCAAGATTGGCGCGGAGCGCGTCGCAATAGTCGATGATGTCACCACTCGGATGGATGAGCTCATTCACGACGGGGACTATCTGTTTTCCGCTTCGCCCGTTGGTCACCTGAGGGTGCTGTGTTGCAAACTCCTCTAGAATGCGTGTGAGGCCCATCCCCGCTGGCGCGGTTATGAACACGAGCTTGTTGTCGCAATCAGACGGCGCTTGAACCAATTCGTCGAGACGGTTTCGAAGCGCACGCCTTGCCGACGTATCGAAATAGGCACCCTCACGAATGTAGTGAATGCGCTCCGGGACCGATGCCTTCGACATATCGGGAAACTGCTGCGTTGGGATCCTGCTCACGACAATTTCCCCCGCTCAGAGTAATGCCGAAATCCATCAAGATCGCGAATATCTCGACCTTGCGGCAAGGAGCCCAATTTAGACGGGGTTGCAGCTTTCTTGCGTTTGCGCGCGTCAGCCAGGATTTGTTTTCGGAAGTCATGCGCTTCTGCAGGATCTGGAGCGCTCAGAGAGGCGTTTAGCCGTTCTTCGCGTGTTTTACGCAGTTCTTGGAAGTCATCGACCGACAACGGGTTGCGCGGAAAGTGCTCACCTCGCGCTTCGTAGTATGTTTCATTATCTGCGCTGAATTGAACTGTGCGGATGTCGGTAGGATCATATTTGACAGTGATGTTTTGAACGCCGCAGTTTTTCATCTTCTGAAGGTGTTCTGAGCGATAAAACATCCCGAATAGTTCCAGCCCTTCCCGTTGGATATTGCGGTTTTCGAATGGCAAGAAGTCAAGCCGGAAACGATCCGGATCAGATGGTAGATGCGGCCGTGACTTACTCTCCCGCCATCTGACGTTCCAAGCGTTCATTGGCGAAGTTAGCAATCGGCGCTTTCTGTCATGAACATAGTCACGAAGAATGAATTCGAGCAAGAGTTTCTCAACATCATGTAAGGTGAGCGTTGCTTGCTTTTCAGGCTGATAGGTTCCCTTTTTTTCGATGTTTGAGAATGTGGTTCCGGGAAGGGTGTGAACGAAGGTTTGGATCGTTCCGATGAAACGTTCAACATGTCCACCTAAATGAGGTTGTGCCACGGGGCGAAAAATGTGCTCAACGCCGTACTGTTCCAGCCCCAAGTTAAAGGCTTTTGATTTGAGATCGATCCCGTTGTCGCTGCTGATTACGAGGGGCAGCCCATAAACAGGCCATTCATACGGAATACCCATTTCAGCAAGGTATTCTGCCTTAGGAAAAACGGACCGATGAAAGGCTTTCATGAGATTGATAGCCGATGGCGCTTCCATCGATAGGTATATTCCGGTTGGCATCCTCGTCGCGATATCCAGCAGAACCGTTAGATATGGCCTTCCTATGCATTCACATGTGTCTGGGTCGACAACCATTACGTCCAGCACAGTGTGATCAATCTGAACAACATCAAGCGGATCTTTCACAACATATCTACCACGGACAATTTGGTAGGCTTGCCGTGCGGCCTTCCCGCCATGACGTTTTAGCTTGCAAACCCTATCCGGGATCGTATCGATCCTGTTGAGCAATGCTGTCTTTGAAATTTCTGGGTAGCCATGCGCCGCGAGTTCACCGTTGATGCCTTTCAGAGTCCTTGCCAGCGAGATTTTGTTTCGAGTGAGAAATTCTTTGCGAAGGTGTTTGTCGACAACTTCCTCTTGCTCGCTATTGAGCCTGATGCTCATGATCTTGGGACCGGGTTTCGAGCGCCGCAATGCAGCTGCTCGGTCATCGGATTGCAATTGATTAAGCAATCGATAAGCGGTGGCTCGTGAGAATTTGTATGCCCTGCAGATATCCTTCACAGCCGCGCTCGACTGAAAACCGGTATGGATGTATGGGGCAAGGTCCTTGCGAAGCGCAAACGCCCGCGCCCACTCGCGTTCATCGCGAGCAATGTCGTTCTTCGACATGATCGTCTCCCTGTCAGCAAGGCACCTCAACAGGCTCGAAATATCGAGTGGCAGCCTTGACTTTGAATTTTGATTGGAGATGATCGATGTGACTGGATTGAAGAGTCACTCGATCTCGTGAAAGCCTATGTGTTGGAGCGCATAGGCTTTTGCTCTTTTAGGGCCAGGTCATGTCGCACCTCCCTCTTGCCCATAGCGATCAGGCCAAAGCAATTCAGGTGTCGTGTTCAAGCGGTCGGCGATGGCCTGTTCTATTCGTCTTGAACGACGGGCCCCTCGAGCAACATCTGTGACAGCAGTATGTGATACTCCGACATCACGAGCGATGGATCTGAGCGTCACACCGGCGGATTTCAGGTCCGCCTTCAGCTTGGAATATGCATTGACCATCTTGAACTCTCATTGCTTCTGTGCAGAGTGAAAGCTGCCAGAGGACTTGAGTCAACACTTTGTTATTATTGAATAATAGGAGCAATATTATAATATCGTGGTTCACGTTGTAACACCGTTACTAGCTACCTTCGATCGTTCAGCGAAGAAAAATAGCCAGTAGGAAAGCGTATCATGGGATCCACGTACAGGCTTCAATTAACGAACCAGAAGAGAGGATGAGGCTTTCCCAGAATACATCACCCCACAACGCGGTTTGTCGCTGGTGAACCTCGAACTTCATGGTTGTGTAGACGTCAATGGCGCAAATGATCTTTGCGACATGGGCTTTATCTCGCCCGTTCTCATCACCTGCACAGGCATTGGCGGCCGCACGTTAAGCTTTCAGGCGGTACAGCGAGAATTGACTGCGCACATCGAAACGGGAAACATGCTGGCCGCATTGGCGGTTGAACATCCGTTTATCCTCGAAGCCAAGGAGCGAATGAGCATCGATCAATTTCGTTCACTCGATGTGGTTGTTTTTGACGAAGGCCATTTAAACAATCTATCGCCCGCTCAGCTAACAGATGCGTACAAACGCTCGGCCGAGAGTTGGCGACCATAACATTGAGATTTTCTGCTTGGCTGCGAGCAGTGTTCCGGTGATGTATTACTCTGGCACATGTTGAATGTCGCTATTGCAGATCAACGCAGCCTTGAAATCGTCGTGTGCGCGACACCGAGATCCAGCGCGATAGCGCGACAGGTTTCACCGTTCGCCATACGCTCGCGGGCAAGTTTCTGCTGATGATCTGATAGTTTGGGCCTGCGTCCAAATCGGACGCCGTTTCGCGCCGCGACGGCACGGCCCTCGTTCGCTCTCCGCGTGATCCGTTCGCGCTCATCTTCAGCTAGGGCGGAAAGAAATGCGAGGATGCCCTTGCCCATCGGCGTGGTTAGGTCGAGCCAGGGCTTATCGAGAACTTTCACATATGCCCCGCGCTCAGCAATCCGCTGAATGATGTTGATGCCGTCAATCATGGATCGCGTGGCCCTGTCCCACTCTGCGATCACAAACACGTCCCCTGCCCCAAGAGCGTCGATCGCACGTTCGAGCTGCGGCCTGCCCTTGACGGATTTCCCTGATACCTTCTCGCGGAAAATCTTATCGACACTGGCGGCATTCAACGCGCCGATTTGACGATCAAGGGATTGCCCACGACTGGACACTCTGGCGTAACCAATAAGCATGGTTCAAGCCTACCAAACACGATCAATATATGCACCGGAAATATGCAACATTTGAACGATCCTATTTTCATGGGTCAGAAGCTTTGGTGCAAATATTATGAATTTTGCAACAACCCGACCTTCGCTGCACACTGTCTGAACGGGCAAGATGCGGGACTTTCCCGACATTCGTTTCTGCTCCTTCGCTGACGCAGCATTCGTTCGCATGCGCAGCGCGGTCACCCCTGCGGTGCAGCGTATGTCTCCGAAGCAGTCATTGAAAACAGCGATTGGACCCTGTTCCGAAACCGTACTTTCGCCGTAGACAGTCCTAACACGAAGGGCGCGGGATAAACCGGACCGTGCTGCCAAAGAAGCCAATGACCGCTTGGTCCTGCATTTCACGAACTCCATATAAAAGCGCGGAACGCTTCCGGTCAGGGTTTGTGAACTCTAAACCGCATGGACAATAACAGCGTGTCTATAGTTTGCTCAAATTGAGCATTCATAAGGAATACTCTTGAAGGGCGAAATCAAGGGAACGGAAGTTGAGCGAGGCAAGGTCGCGGCTGAGATTTACTATGATTGCTCACTGATGGCGTAGGGCCTCGATCGGGTCCAGACGCGCTGCACGACGCGCGGGGAAATATCCGAAGATCACACCTACGGCTGCCGAAAATAGGAACGCAATCGCCACGATGGCCGCGTCCGGGCTGAACGGAATGGCCATTAAGTTAGAGGCAACTGCGGCAAGCCCAAGGCCCGACAGAATGCCCACAAGGCCGCCAATCATGGAAAGCACGATTGCCTCGACCAGAAATTGCAGCAATACCTGATTGGCAGTTGCGCCGACGGCCAGCCGGATGCCAATTTCGCGGGTGCGTTCAGTCACGGACACGAGCATAATGTTCATGATCCCGATCCCGCCAACCAGAAGGCTGACGGCTGCGACGGCCGATAGCAGGCCAGTCAACACATCGGTGATGCCCGTCAACATGGACGCCATCTGCTTCATGTCGCGTACATTGAAATCGTCTTCCTCACCGTCGCTGATCCGGCGGCGCTCGCGCATCAGCGCTTCGATGTCGACCAAGGTTCGGTCGGTCGACACATTGGTCGCGGCGGCGGCATAGATCATGGTGATGTCCGACGATCCGGTGACCCGGCGTTGAAAGGCTGTAATAGGCATCAGCACGATGTCGTCCTGATCCGAGCCAAAGCTAGAGGCCCCTTTGGCTTCGAGCAGGCCGATCACCTCGCAGGATACGTTCTTGAGGCGTATCTTTTCGCCAAGTGGGTCCGTATTACCGAACAACTCCTGACGCACCGTTTCGCCGATGATGCAAACAGCTTTACCCGAGCTTTCCTCGGTCGGCAGAAAGCCACGCCCCAGCACGATCGGCCAATCCACCACGTCCAGATACCGTGTATCGGTGCCGGCGACCGAGGTGCGGGTATCTTCGGTGCCATAGACAGCGTTCAGGCTGGTCTGATTATAGGGGGCGGCGGTGCGTACGCTGGACAGCTGGTCAATCAGCGCCTCGACATCCTTGATGTCCAGCGCAGCCGAAACGGAATTATTGCCCGGCCCCATCTGGCCAGCACCGGGCATGACCATCAGGACGTTTGTGCCGAGCTTGGCAACATCAGCCGTCACCTGATCCGAACTGCCCTGCCCGACCGTGACCATGGCGATCACGGCGGCCACGCCGATAACGATGCCCAGCACTGTCAGGATAGAACGCAAGGCGTTGCGAAAGATCGCCTGAATCGCCAGGCGGATTGTTTCCCAGATCATGCGCTGTGCCTTTCATGATTGAACACTTCGGCAGGCGGGCCATCGCGCTCGACCCGGCCATCAACCATCCAAACGACTCTGTGGGCGTAGGTGGCCATGTCTTCCTCGTGGGTGACCATGACAATTGTGATATGATCCCGCTCATTGAGCAGCTTCAACAACTCCATGATTTCCACAGAGAGTTTGGTATCCAGATTGCCTGTCGGCTCATCCGCCAGAAGGACCTGCGGACTGCCGACCAGCGCCCGCGCAATGGCCGCGCGCTGTTGCTGGCCGCCCGACAGCTCCGATGGATCGTGATGTTCGCGGCCTTTCAGCCCGACCTTTGCCAAGGCATCCAGCGCCTGTGCACGTCGCTCGGCGGCGGGAACGCCTTTGTAGATCAACGGCAATTCTACATTATCCAGCGCAGAGGTGCGGGCGAGCAAGTTGAACCCTTGAAACACAAACCCCAAGTAGTTGCGTCGCAGGATTGCCCGCTGGTCCTTGGTTAGATCTCCGACATGCACCCCATTAAACAGATAATCGCCGCTGGTGGGACGATCGAGGCAGCCAATCATGTTCATCGCCGTCGATTTGCCCGACCCCGACGGCCCCATGATCGCCACGAACTCTCCTTTTGCGATCGACAGGCTGACCCCATCCATTGCGTGCACTTCTGCTTCGCCGTGGCCGTAGGTTTTCGAGATGTTGCGCAGCTCGATAACGGGGGCATCCGCTTCCATGGTATCGGCCATATTATTTGCCTTCGATCATATCGGTGATGATCTGATCTCCGTTGGCCAGATCGCCGCCGGTTACAATGGTTTGCAAACCGTCGCTGTCGCCCGTTTCAACGGGAATCTCGATAGCCGCCCCATCGCGGGACACCCAAACGGTGCTGTCAGACACCGCCCGCGCTCCGCTGCCCCGGTTGCGAGACGGCATGACAAGGCCCAGCAAGCCGCCACCGCCATTCGACGCTTCCTCTTCGACCACCTGCGGCGGGGCAAAACGCAGGGCCGCGTTGGGCACCAGCAGCACCTCGTCATATTGCGCAACGGTCACATCCGCCGTGGCCGTCATGCCGGGGCGCAACAGCAGGTCATCATTCTCGACCGACAGGATCGCCTTGTAGGTGACCAACCCATCCGTGCTTTCTGACGCGTAGCGCACCATGGATATCTGAGCCGGAAACAGCATGTCATCATAGGCATCAACGGTGAAACTCGCCTTGTCGCCCACCTTGATGCGGCCGATATCAGCCTCGGCGACATCGACTTGCAACTCCATCTGTGTCAGATCCTCGGCGATGGAAAAGAGCTCTGGCGCTGACAAACTTGCAGCCACGATCTGCCCCGCATCGACCGAGCGGTCCAGAACAACACCGTTGATCGGGGACACGATGGTGGCCTTACTCAGGATCGCCTCTTGCGCCTCCAGCTGGGCCTGCGCCAGATCCACATTGGCCTGCGCACTGGCCAGACTGGCAAGCGCGCGGCCCAAAGCCGCCTCGGACGCAGTAAAACTGGTGTGCGAGGTCACACCACGCTGATCCAATTTAAGGGCGATGTCGAAATCCGCCTCCGCTTCGTCAAGGCTTGCTTGGGCGCTTTCCAACTGTGCTTCGGCAGCTGCGTGGCTGGCGATCTGGACCGACAATTGTGCATCCAACTGTACCGTATCCAACCTTGCGAGCACCTGTCCGGCTTCGACGGCATCGTTATAGTCGACCAAGACCTCAGCGATCGTCCCTGAAAGTTCAGATGAAATTTCAACCTTGTTGGTCGGTTCAATCGTGCCTGTTGCCGAAACGCTTACCGTCAGATCACCTCGGCTGACCGCTTCGGTAAGATAGGTCACCTGAGCGCGCTCGTCCGCGCCTTGCATCCACCAGACCCCTAGCGCCACGACCAAAACGGCAGCACCAATCCACCCCGCCCATTTCAGGAGATGGTGCTTTGCTTTTCCGACGCCAAGAGAAGCTTCGATTTCGCGTTGCTTTTCATTCATTCGCCGCTTCGATCCTCTCAAAAAAAATACCTCGCACACACCCTACAATAATCGGGGGGCTGCATTTTGATTCAGGTCATTATACGTAACCAGGGCAACTTTCCGTCGCTGTTGATGTAGTTTTCGACAAAGAGATTAACCTCACAAACCCAGAAACCGAATATGAAGGCTGGCAGAACACCGGTTCGCGTCAAAGCCTCGCTTGGGTCCGGTCAAAAGCTAATTCAATCTTCGAGGAAGCAGTCTAACGCGCAGTGAAGGTCTGCATCAGCGAAGTTGCGCCGCAGAAGTGGTCGACTGCATTAGGGTCCGGGCCGAAATTGTTGCGCCCATTTCATCAGTCTCCCCAAACTGGACATTCGCGGCGATGCAGAAAATCGGTAGAACAGACGCGCACTTCGTTTCGCCGCTGCATGGTCCTAGGTCTCGTCTAAATCGTCAAACGGCAGACACCGTTCGCCGACATCGCTTAGAGGTCGATGCGCTCAGCAACATTTAGAGCATCTTCTACCTCAATACCGAGGTAACGCACCGTGTTATCAACCTTTGTATGGCCAAGCAGAAGTTGCACAGCGCAAAGGTTGCCTGTTTTGCGGTACGTCTTGGCAGCTTTGGTCCTGCGGAGTGAGTGGGTACCGCACCCGCTCGGTTCCAATCCGATCGATGTCACCCAATCACGAACAAGCCGACCATACTGACGCGTTGAGATATGCGGGCGCTCGTGAAAACGGCTCGGAAACATGAAGCCGCAACTGATCATCTCGGGTGATCTCACCCATGCAATGACGGTTTCTCGCGTGTTTTCAGTCTGTTCAAACTTAACCGGCTTTTGGGTCTTGCTCTGGATCACCGAAACTCGTTCGCGAACGCGATCATCTTTGATTAAATCGGCCACAGCGGGCTTGACCAGATCGCAGCCGCGCGGCTTGCAATCAATCGCAACGTTGAACAGCGCAAGATCGCGTAAATAGCCCGCGATTTCGAGCCGCGCGCGGATAGCCCACATCTGCTTTGGAAGCAGCGGTCGTTTCTGGCCGATGATCCGCCCTTTGTGCAAGGCTTTGCGCTTTGGGCTGACTGCGGGAAGTTGGACTCGTGGCATAGTGTGCCCTCCAATCCGCCTTCCAAACCCAGACATCAACACCGCGTCGACGCCGAAAGATTAGCATAGGATTGAATGACCGATGTCAAAAGTCACGAGCGCACACCATCCCTGCAAGTGCATTGGTCCGCTTTGAGCCCTGATTGACCGCGCCAGCTCAAACCGAGTTTCGCACTTGCAGCACGGATCATTGAGCCCGAGCCGCCCAAACCGGACATCCAATTATTGATCCAAAGCTGCTTTGCGACCCGCTGAAGTGGCCGTTCAGGCCTCGTACAGCAATTTCCCCTGTCGAGAGTCTGCCTTTCGGACAACGATGCCCTTCGTCGCATGACCAGATAGTCTGGGCACTTCTCAGTTAAGCAGAGCCCTAACCAATAGTGTTGCAGCCGCCGCCAGGTAAATTCTGTCTCCATTTGCGACATAAACTTCGTCGCGGCCGGGGCGCGGAAGGCCGCGTTTTCGCCAGTCCTTAACAATGACCACATCTTGCTTGCGAAAACGGTGACCAACTGCATGCCGATGGCGCTGCTGTTTCACCACCTTCACCTTAGAGCCGTGGCCATAGGCACTGCGCTTTACAACTACCCTGTCCGCCATGGCCGTCATCGGCACGACAGCCACTGCTGCGGTCGCCAATACAACAATAGTTGCGCATCGTTTCATCAGGTTCTGCATTGGATCCATCCTCATTGTTTGCTCCTTATTCAACGTTGGCCCGACAGATTTCCGTCGTTGAAACTTTGGAGCTATTTGCGATCAGTCACGTTTTGACCGGCGATCTTTGAGGCCGGAAGACTGCAACACTGACACGGGCCAACTTCGCTCTGCTCTGGATCGGTGTCGGCTCAGCCCCGAAATGACGCGTATAACGCCCCCCTAACTCCTGGAGGGCATGAAGCTACACCCTCACAGTTTCCTCCACCTCTGAGCGAAGCCTAAGCGCTGCAGCACCCGGAGCAGTGCCCCAGACGGCAATCCAGCGGTAGAAAATCGGCGTGAGGAACAAGGTGAACACGGTAGCAAAACCCAGACCTCCGACGATCACCCAACCTACGGCAATGCGCGCTTCGGCACCCGCGCCGGAAGTCAGGATTAAGGGAAGGCCACCGAAGACTGTTGAAACCATCGTCATCATCACCGGCCGGATGCGCAGGCGCAGCGCGTTTCGGATGGCGCTGTCGATGTCCGCACCCGCTTCGCGCAGCTGGTTCGCAAATTCGACGATCAGGATGCCGTTCTTGGCCATCACCCCGATCAGCATGACAAGACCGATCTGGCTATAATAGTTCAACGAACCACCGGTCATCGTAATCGCCAGCAGCGCAGCGGCAAAACCGAAGGGCACCGTCATCATAATGACAACCGCGCTTGCAAAACTTTCGAACTGGGCTGCAAGCACCAGAAGCACCACAATCAGGGCTACGCCGAAAACCATGTATATGCCGCCTTGGGTATCGTCGAGCGTCGCGGCCTCTCCGGTGAAGGTAATGCCCATTCCGTCGGGCAGAACCTCGTCGGAAATCACAAGCACACGGTCCATCGCGGTCGAAAGGTCAACACCCTCTCCAAGGTTAGCCTGCAGTGAGACTGACAAGGCGCCGCCCAGACGTTCGATCTGAGAGTCGCTTACCACCATGCCAAGCGACGCGACGGTGGAGAGCGGGACATAGGCGCCGTTGTCGAGGCGGATGGACACGGATGCAATATCGGAGGGATCATCAATCGGAGGTCCGCCGGGGACGACATTGACGTCTACTTCAACGTCATCGGAAAAGACGCTGACCGCAACATTGCCTTGCACCATCGCGCGTATGAGGCTGGTGACATCTGCACTGTTAAGCCCCATGTCACCCGCAGCGCTGTCATCTACGGTCACTTCCAGTTGTGCATTGACGCTGTTGTTGGACAGTTGCGGGTTCAGGAAGGTGGCATCCTGCGACATCGCCGCGGCAAGGGTGTCGGCGGCTTGGGTCATATTCTCGAGATTGGTACCCGTCACGGCGAAGCTCAGCCCGCCACCCGCACCGCGAATATTCAGGCTGTTGGTGGAGCGGGCGCTGACCTGCACACCGGGGACCGAGGCCAACTTACCACTGAGCTGCGTAATTAACTCTTGCTGTGAAAAGTCGCGCTCGGTCCAGTCCGGCAGGCGGACGACGATAAAGGCGCTGGTGCCACCGCTGACGCCGACGATGCTTTGCACCGTCTCGATCTGCCCGCTCTCCTGATAGGGCGCGAGGATATCCTCGACCAGAAGGACCTGTGTGTCGAGATAGTCAATCGTTGTGTCCGAGGCTCCGCGCGCTTGCACGAGGAAAAAGCCACGATCCTCCTCCGGAGTAACGGCGGAAGGCAGCGTCATCGCGGCCCCCATTGCGATTATGGCGAAACCGATGGCGACGGACAAAACAAGTAGGGGCGTTCGGATGGCAAAATCCATCACGCGGTCAAAGGTGTGCGCGAGGGCGCCCGGTTTGTTTTCCTTGGCATTGGCTTGTGTCTTGCCAGGGTCCAGCAAGGCCGCAAGAACAGGGGCCAAGGTGAGAGCCGTGATGGATGACAGGGTGACAGCAAAGGCCAGCACAAAGCCAAATTCGGAAAAGACACCGCCCGCCTGACCTGGCAGGAAAGAAATAGGAATAAAGACCGCAGCGAGCGTGGCAGTTGTTGAGATGACGGCGAAAAACACTTCATTGGTGCCAGATGCAGCGGCGGCAAAAGCCCCCATGCCCGACTTGCGCTTTCGCACGATGTTTTCCACCACAACGATAGCATCATCCACCACCATACCGGTTGCCAGGACCAGAGCGAGCAGGCTGATCGTATTGACGGAGAATCCTGTGAGCCAGATCGCAGCGAGCGTCCCGATCAAGGCCACAGGGATCGTGACCGCAGGGATCAATGTCGCACGCGGGGAGCGCAGGAATAGGAAGATCACGGCTATCACGATGCCTGTAGCCATGAGGATGGATTTAACGACCTCGTTGATTGATCCCTCGATGAAGATCCCGTCGTTCGATGTCACCAGCAGCTGCACACCTTCGGGCAGTTGGTCGCGTAACTCTTCCACGGCAATGGCTACGTCGCGGGAGATTTCCAGCGTATTGCCAACGGATTGCCGCGTGATATCGAGGCCGATAGCAGTCTCACCGTTCACCCGGGTGTACACACTCGAGTCTTCCGGGATCAGTTGAACGAAGGCGATATCTGCCACTTGGGTCGTGGCGTTGACCGGCAGCTGGTTGATGGTCTCGACACTGACAACTTCGTTGCCAACTCGGAGCGAGAGAGTCTGGGACTCGCTTGAAAGCGCGCCAAGGGCGGTGTCATCGCGGAGCTGTGTAAGCGCGGTCGAAACATCAAAGATCGTCAAGCCGCGACTCAACAGGGAGGGCATATTCACCGCCACGCGGAATTCGTTGGCACGGTCGCCGCGCAGGGTCACTTCAGCGATGCCGTCGATCAGGGATAGGCGTTCGTAAACCGTGCCCTCGGCGATCTGGGTGAGCGTGTCGAGGCTTGCATCCCCCAGCAGGGCAAGGCGAATGATCGCATCAGCGTTACTGTCGCTCTTGCTGACACTCGGATCTTCGATATCGTCGGGCAGAGAGCGCAGGGCACCCGATACGATCTCGCGCGCTTCATTGGCGGCTACGTTGACATCCGTACCATCAGACAGGTCAATGGTGATACGGCTCAACCCCGTGCTTGAAGTGGATTCAATATAGGACATCCCCTCAAGCGCGCTCAGCGCGTCTTCAAGGCCTTGCGTAACTTCGGTGTCTACCGTGCTCGCCACGGCACCCTCGTAGGTGGTCCTGACGGAGAGCACAGGCCTGTCCACGTCCGGCATTTCACGAATATCGACGCTGGTGAACGCCGCCAGACCGGCGATGATGATGAGCAGGTTCAAGACAATCCCAAAGATCGGCCGCGCGACGAAAATATCGGCGAAACCGGCTTTGTGTGCCCTTTTTTCGAAACTCATGCGCCCGGACCCTTACGTGCGCCAGCGGTAGTGACTTGTGCTCCTTCACGCAGCTTGGACGCGCCCTCAGCCACGATCTGCGCGCCCAACGGGACTTTTGTCTCAACCCAGACCTGATCACCTTCGCGGTAGCGGATGGTGACGGGAACGCGGCGGGTGCTGCCGTCCTCGGCAACCCAGATGCCCGCACCGGTGCGATCCCATGTGATTGCTGTCGCGGGCACTACGGGTAAGGGGGCGGTCACTTCGGTCATGCGGATTGCGAAGGTCATCCCCGCAAGCAACAACCCCTCGGGGTTTTCGATTTTCGCCTGCACGGTGGCGCTGCGGGTCACACTGTCGAGCCTACTGTCGAAAGCGGTGATATTACCTTCAAAAATTCGTCCCGCATAAGTCGGCGTCGAGACGAGGACCGGCTTGCCCTCAGCCAAAAGGCCAATGGAGCGTTCCGGCACCTCGAATGTGGCGAGCAAACTAGTGGTATCGTCAATCGTCACGATGGCACCCCCGCTCGTCAGGCGGTCGCCCACGCTGACGTCGCTGAGCCCCAACCGGCCGGAAATCGGTGCCACGATCGTGCGGTCGTCCAGTGCGACTTTGGCGAGACCCAAATTGGCTTCAGCCAAACGCAACGCCACGCGCGCCTCCGACAGCGCCACGTCCGTCACGACAGAGTTGCCGTTACTGCGCAACCCCTCAAAGCGGGTGACAGTGGCCTGTGCCTGATCGCGGTTCGCCTCTGCAATCTCAAGGGCCAACCGTTCCGTGCGATCATTCAGGCGCAGAAGGACGTCACCCCTTTTCACCATCTCATTTGAACGCAGCGCTGTTTCGACCACTTCGCCTGCATCGCTTGCGGTCACATCGGTGCGATGGAGTGAGACAGCACTGCCAACGGTCCGCAAAACAAGTGCGTATTCGCGGGCTTCTAGCGACGCGAGAACGACAGTCGTCGCCCGACCTTGTTCCCGTTGTCCCCGTTTCGCGTCTTGAGGGGCACCGGCTGTCTCTGTCGGGATGTCGCTCCAGATCTGGGCGACTTGCCGGGGCAACCCGAAAGAAATGCAATAGGCGCCCACGATGATGATGAGCGATAAAATGGCTAAAATAGAATTCTTCAAGGTCTTAGTTGCTCCTGAGAGGCGCTGTCCATTCGGACAAATTGTAATAACTCTTGCTAATCGGCCTGATGCGTCAGAACATAATCACGCCAAGTGAGGGATTGCCAGACGACAGCCCAGCGCCGTGACGCTTCGATGTCGGGCGCATTTGTCGAAGTCAAATCGGTCGGGGCTGGCTGAGGGCTTCTTCATGAAAAATTTCCGCCTCTTGTTCTTGTCCCTTCTGATACGGGCACCAGTACGCTTTCCGTCGCTCATGCTTGGATTTTCTTGAGGTAAGGAAGAGTTTCTATTATTTGGAACAAAACCCGCGGCAGCCTACGCGAGCCACGGGGGCTCGGTCGTAGGCATCGATGGCTATTGCGGTTTCCGAACCGACACAGTCAGCAAGAAATCCGGATCAAAATTTTACCGCGCCACGCGCGCATTCAGTAGCATGCGATGACCACACAGGGGGCAGAATGTGAAACAGCCTTACTGACTGAACCAATGCGGCTCTTAATGTCACGCTGGAATCATCCCAATAATGCAGCGAACGTGCGAAACATCCGCAACCTGTGAGTTCGAGTCATGACCCTAGCTGCGGTCTGCATGAATGGCCGCTCATTCCGCTGCGCGGCGGCACCAAATTTCTTGCTCACGCGGAATTTCTGACGCTGCGAGCGCACGCAGCGAGAAAATCCAAAATACAAGTTGGGCTCTTCCCGGTCATTCCCTGCGTGTTGAACGAAGGGCTGCTTAACGATAGTGCAGCTGGAAATTCATGAATACTTGAATCTCAAAAATTCAAAAGCCTAAGCATCTGGTTTTGTTGCAATCGGGGTCTCATCAATAAAGAAATCCGACAATTATAATCCTCAGTACATTATAACTGGCGCGCCCTGCACGCGGTGCGCAGTGAAGCAAAGCCGCCAGTGAGTAAGAGCAACCGGGCCTTCGTATGCCCTTCAGACACCGCCCTTCCCCTTGCGCACTCGGAAACTGGTGTGACGTGCCGGACAAATCAGATAATTTGCCCAAATGACCGATACGCAACCGATTCCTCTGGATACGCTGATCGTTTGCCCGCATTGCGATGCGGCGTACAAGTTGCGTCGGCCCGGCGTGGGCGAACGGGCGAAATGTCAGCGTTGCGGCACGATCCTGATTTCGCCCCGTCGCAAGGCCGGGTTACAGATCATCGCGGTGTCTTTGGCTGTGGCGATCCTGATTATCGCGGCGACGGTGTCGCCGTTCTTGACGATCAATGCGGGGGGTGTATCGAATTCGGTTTCGATCCTTGACGCAGCACTTGCCTTCAGCGATGGTCCGCTTCTTGCGCTGGCGCTGACAACCGCGGCGCTGATTATTTTTGTGCCCCTCACTCGCGCGCTTTTGTCGATTTATGTGCTTCTGCCGATTGTGATGGATCGCCCCCCTGCCCGCGGCGCCATGCAGGCCTTTCGTCTGTCCGAGGCGCTTCGACCATGGTCGATGGCCGAGATTTTTGCGATCGGATGCGCGGTGGCGTTGACAAAGATCACTGATCTTGCCGATGTGGCGTTCGGCCCGGCGTTCTGGATGTTTGCCGCGTTGGTCATTCTTGTGGTCATACAGGACAATTTCGTGTGTAGGTGGTCGGTATGGACGTCACTGGACAAAACGCAGAAATCGTAAGCGCCCGCGATCTGGGTGTTGTCGCCTGCACGCGCTGCACACAGGTCTGGCCTGCGGGCACGCAAACCTGCGGGCGCTGTGGTCGTGCCATCATCGCGCGAGATGACAAAAGCCTGCAACGCGTGTGGGCGTGGTGGCTGGTGGGACTGATGTGCTATATCCCGGCCAACATATATCCAATGTTGCGAACGCGGACGCTGTTTCGCGTTCAGGAAGACACAATCATTGGCGGCGCGGTCGAGCTTTTGCATCATGGTGCCGCAGGCGTTGCCATCATTGTTTTGGTCGCCAGCGTCGTCATTCCGCTTGGCAAGTTCATGGCCATCGCGTTTCTGGCCATCTCGGTCACGCGCCCGTCCAGCGTATCCAATCATCACCGCCAGATGCTTTACGAGGTGGTCGAATATATCGGACGTTGGTCGATGATTGATATTTTCGTTGTTGCGATCATGTCGTCTCTGGTCCAGTTAAACACTTTGGCGGCTATCAATCCGGGCCGTGCCAGCCTGTTTTTCGCGCTATCCGTGATCTTCACGATGCTGTCTGCGCAAGCCTTTGACAGTCGGATGATCTGGGACGTGCATGCCAAGCGCGAAGGAGCGCCTGATAATGAGTGAGACCCCGACACCCGTGGCGATTGAAACCGCGCGAAAACCGTTCTTTGCACGGGCTTCGTTTGTGTGGTTGATCCCTATTCTGGCGTTGGTGATTGCGCTTGGTGTCGCCTGGCAGGCCTATATCGAACGTGGCCCGCTGATCGAAATCGAATTTGACAATGGTGCGGGTATTGCCGAACGGGAAACCGAATTGCGCTATCGCGACATCACGGTGGGCGTTGTCGAGGAAGTCAAATTTGCCTCGGACCTGTCTGCCGTGGTCGTTCATGTCCGTGTCGACAAGGATGTGGCACCCTTTGTCGATGCTGAATCGACCTTCTGGGTCGTTCGTCCGGAATTAACCACACGGGGCGTCAGCGGTCTGGATACGGTGCTGACAGGCGTTTATATCGAAGGCTCGTGGGATGGTGATATCGGGGAAGAACAGACACGCTTTACCGGCCTGAACGAGACCCCCCTGCTGCGCAACGGCAAAAAGGGGCTCGAGATTGCGCTGCGCACAACGCCCGGCGGCAGTCTGACGGATGACAGCCCGATCACATTTCGCGGGATCGAAGTGGGGCGCGTTGGCAAGGCGCGGATTTCCGAGCAAGGCAATTTCGCCATCGCCAAAGCGATCATCTATGAACCGCACAACCGCCTTGTTTCGCCCACCACCCGATTCTGGGACACGTCCGGGTTTACCTTTTCCGTGGGGCCAAGTGGGGCCGAGATCGACTTTTCGTCTTTGGCCACATTGGTGGGCGGCGGGTTGACTTTCGACACATTCGTATCAGGTGGCGGCGGCGTTTCCACTGGCACCGTATTTCAAGTTTATGCAGACGAATCCGAAGCCCGCAACAGCCTGTTCAGTGCCTCGGACGTTGAAACCTTCGAAATGCGCGTGGTGTTTGACGAAAACATCTCGGGCCTTGCGCTTGGTGCTGCGGTCAAGCTGAGCGGACTGACGATTGGCGAGGTCAAAAGCGTTTCGGGCATCATTGACGAAGAGGCGTTTGGCGACAGCCGCGTTCGCCTGAACGCCGTCCTGGCGCTTCAACCGGCCCGGATCGGCCTGCAGGACGAAGTGACACCCGAAGCGGCGCTGCAATTCATGGTGCAACAGGTCGAAGACGGGTTGCGCGCGCGGCTCGCCTCGGCCGGGTTGTTAACCGGAGGGCTAAGGGTCGAACTTGTTCAGGTCGATGACGCGCCGAAGGTTATCGTGGAAACCGGGGAAGGCATCATCCCCATCGTTCCGACCACCGAAAGCGAGATTTCAGACGTCGCCGCCACGGTCGAAGGCGTGGTTGCGCGGGTCAACAACCTTCCCATCGAAGAATTGTTGGACAGCGCCATCGGCTTCCTTGAAAGTGCCAATGCGTTTATCTCGGACGAAGACTTGCGCGAGACACCGCAGGACGTGCGTGCCTTGTTAGGCGATGTGCGGGGTTTCGTGGCGTCAGACAATCTTCAGAGCGTCCCGGGCAAGCTCAACACCGCTTTGGGTCATTTCGAAAGCCTGATGGCGCAACTTGAAGAACAGGAACTTGCCACCCGCCTGACCGCCGCGGTTGATGCCGCCGCCGCCGCAGCCGATGGGGTGACGACCTCGGTTGAAGGTGTGCCTGCGTTGGTCGAGCAATTGCAAGCGGTCGCGGCAAAGGCGGAAACTCTGCCCCTGAAAGATCTGACCACCCAACTGACCGACTTGACCGCGTCGGCTGATAAAATCCTGAACACCGACGCCGCGCGCAAACTGCCGGATGACCTTGGGACAGCGCTGAACGAGATCAACGCCACATTGGCCGAGTTACGGGAAGGCGGATCAGTAGATAACATCAACGCAACCCTCGATTCCACGCGCAAGGCTGCGGATGCGGTGGCTGCGTCGACGCAGGAACTGCCAGCGTTGGCAGAACGTATGCGCGCGGTCTTGGACCAAGCCAGTACGATGATCGCCGGTTATGACAAGGGCGATATGCTCAGCCGCGACGCAAGAAAGGCGCTACGCGATATTTCCAAAGCCGCAGATTCTCTGGATTCGCTGGCACGTATGCTGGAACGTAATCCCAGCGCGCTAATTCGGGGACGATGAATATGAGCCTTACCAAACCAGCCATTATCGGCGTCACTTTATTGCTGGGCGCTTGCGCGAGCCAGCCGGACCTTTATCCTGTGATGGCACCCACGGTCGCGGAAAAGGTGCGTATTTCATTCCGCGCCGTCGAGGTGCGCGATATCTCGCTGCCAAATTATGCTGCAGCAGATGAGATCGCGGTCCAGGACGCCAATGGCAAGCTGGTGACCAAAAGTGACACCCTCTGGGCCGACAATCCCGAACGCGCCGTGGGGCTTGAACTGTCGCGCAACCTGACCCGTTTGACCGGCGCACGGATCGCGTCTGAACCTTGGCCCTTCGAAAGCTTCCCGGACGCCCGGCTTGAATTGCGGTTTGAACGGCTTCTTGCCGGGGCGGATGGGCAATTCCGCGCGTCGGGGCAGTATTTCGTCGGTGTTACTGATGGCGGACGGGAACGGTCAGGCCTGTTCGATCTTGCCGTACCCTTCGATCCCACCGGTGGGCCCCATGCAATCGCATCGGCGCGTGGACAGGTTATCCTTGACCTTGCGGCTTATATCGCACGAAACGGCCTGCGCTGACGCTTGGCACAAGGCGCCTTAAGCCCCTGCCCGCAAGCTTTCGATGTCACGGTAAAGCGTGCGTTCTGATACCTCGGTCTAGGCAGCCAGCCCGGCGGCTGTAACAGGTTTGGGCAAGACCAGCGGGCCTCTAGCAGGCGGAAAAGACGTTCTGGCGGACATGACCCCAAGAAACGTCAATCGGAAGACAAGGCGACGCTGTTGGTCCACGTCGGGAATGAGATGTGGGTCGAGTGTTGCAAGGCGCGCCCGTCACCGACACAAGCGGCAGAGTTTGATACCAGGCAACTTGGGCAACCCGAACCGAGTTGATTGGGCTGGCGCCGGGTTCGCACCCAGCGCCGTTCGTTCACCGGCCGTCTACTTTTCCCAGTGCGGAACCCAATCGCCACCCAGGCGAAGCGATATACCAGCGGCGTCCTCTTCAAGCTTCACCACATGAAGCTCGCCTTTATCGCCGCCATACCGTTTGTGCGCTTTTTCGAATTGTTCGCTGACCAGTCGCGTTGCCGGTGCCGCCGTTCCCGCGTCGTCACAGGCTTCGATGATCAAACCCATGTCTTTCTTGCACAGATCCAGCGTGAATGACGGGTCGTAATGCCCTGCGAAGACAGAGGGCGCATCGTGATGCATGCACCAGCTTTCGCTTGCCCCGATCTTCAGAGCCTCCCATGCGCGCGACAATTCCACGCCGGATTTGACGGCCATGACAAGCGCTTCGCCCATCGCCGTAGCGTGGATCGCCCATAACTGATTGCTGGCCAGTTTGGTAATCGACCCGCATCCGTTTTCACCGATGTAATACAGCGGGCCCATCAATTCCATCACCGGGCGGATGCGTTCGATCGTTGCCTCATCTCCACCCGCAAATTGAGGCATGTTGCCGGTGCGCGCGCCGTCCACCGCACCGGACACGGGCGCGTCAACCGCTTGGACACCCTTGGCGGCAAGCTCCTGACCAAGAGCTTTGGCCAACGCCGGTTGGTTGGTGGTCATGTCCACCCAAACCTGGCCCGACCGCATTGCGGACAGAAGCCCGTTTTCTCCGCGAACCACCTGTTCGATCTGTTGGGGGCCAAAAACCATCGAGAACACGATATCGGCATCTTGTGCGGCGTCTTTCGGCGTTTCAGCCCAAGTGGCACCCATCGCCAGATGTTCGTCCGCGCGCGACCGATCAAGGTCACAGACCGTCAGTTGATGGCCGCCCCGGATCAGGTTCAAGGCCGCTGCCCCACCCATCGTACCCAGCCCGATAAATCCTATTCGCATTGCTTTTTCCTATGTCGCGCTTTCCGTTGCGATCAGTGTTATTATGACACGCATAAAGCATCAATGATGCTTGACTGGACACAGATCTATGACGTGGGCCGCATGCTGATGACCCAATATCAGGCCAGTTCCAGAAATTTCTGCTCTGCCAACGACGCATGGCGTTTTTTGTGCCGCAGCACGTGGAATTGGCGCGGTGGCAGATCGAAAGGCACGCGTACCAACCGGCCCGCATCGACCGAGGGCCCGACCACAAGCGTCGACAGGATCGTGACCCCTGCCCCGGATTCGACCGCAGCCCGAACCGCCTCGTTCGAGGGCATTTCAAGCCGAACTTCGACGTCCTCGGCCCCAAGGCCATGACGCGACAGCGCTGCCATGCAGGCCGCGCGGGTGCCCGACCCGCTTTCACGCAGCACCCAAGGGCTGGAGATCAGGGCCTTCGGACCGGCCGGCGGCTTTTGCGCCCACGTGTGATCGGGGGCAACCACAAGCGCCAGCTCGTCGCCCGGCACGCTTTGGATGGCAAGGGTCGAGTCCTCGATCTGGCCTTCAACGAAACCCAGATCGACGGTTGCGGCATGCACCATGCGGGCCACGTCCTCGGTGTTTCCGGTCACTAGCTCTTGCCGAAAGCCGGGATAGGCCGCGCCGAACCTTTGCATCACTGATGGCAGCCAGTAGTTCGCGACTGTCTGGCTGGCCGCCAGTCGCAGGATGCCGCGCTTCAGCCCCGCAAGATCGCCCAACAACCGCGCGGCCTGTTCGGCTCGTGCCACAACCGCGCGCGCCTCATCCAGAAATAGCCGGCCGGCGTCAGTTAACACGATGCGACGCCCAACCCTATCAAACAGCTGTATCGCGTGGCGTTCTTCAAGGGCGGCAATGGCGGCGCTGACCGCGCTTTGCGTCAGGTGCAAATGTGCCGCCGCCTGCGTGATATGCTCACGGTCGGCGACGGCGATAAAAATGCGAAGTTGGTCCAGCGTCATGCCAACAACAAAACCAGAGACAGGCTGAAAAGGGAAATAAAAACCCAGGCCCCACCGCCCAGCAATGCGGGGCGCAGCCCTTCGGCAACCAGCTTGCGCATGTCGGTTTCCAATCCCATCGCTGCAAGCGCGGTGGCCAGTAAAAACTGTGTGGTTCCTGTCGTGTAAGGAATGGCTGCCTCGGGCACCCAGCCGGTGCTGGCCAGACCCACCATGGCGATAAAACCCAGCACGAACCACGGCACGGGCGGTGCGGCATGGTCGGCCGCGGCCCCTTGACTGCGTAGGCGGCGCGTGGCGGCCGCGCCCAGCATCAACACCATAGGTGCCAACATCATCACGCGTGTCAGCTTTGCTATGGTGCCAAATTCACCTGCTTCTTGCCCCCGGGCATAAGCCGCCGCGACGACCTGCGCGACCTCGTGGATCGAGGCACCGGTCCACAGACCGAACGCATGTGGCCCCATCTGAAGCATCCCGCCGACCAGCGGCATCAGAACCATCGACAGCGACCCAAAGATCGTTACACATGCCACCGCATAAGCCACATCTTCATCACGCGCGCAGGTGACGGTATTGGTCGCAATCACCGCCGACGCCCCACAGATGGAACTGCCCGCCGCGATCAGTTGCGTCAGCCCAGCTTCGACCCCCAGCACGCGACCCAGCCAAGTGGTAAAGGCGAATGTCGTCAACAGCGTAGTGGCGATCAAAGCAAAGCCCACACCGCCGACGGCGAATACCTGCTGTGCCGTCAGTTGCAGACCCAAAAGGACAATCCCCGCCCTCAGAACGCGTTTCAAACTGAAGGATACGCCGGGTTTGGCGGCCGCGGGCGTGCCGATCACGTTGTGAAATGCCATCCCGATCAGGATCGCCAGAATCAGCGGGCTGAACATGCCCAGCCCCGGCAAATATCTAAGCGCGAAGGACAACGCCGCAATCGCTGCGGCAAGCGCAAGACCTGGCAGGATGCGCGCGCCCGGCAAGGTGAATTTCGACAACTTACCAGTTCTTTTGGTCGGATCATAAACCTCATTCTGTGCCATGTTTTGCCCTATTCATATGTGTCTAACAGGCAAATAGGCGTCAATCACTTAACAATCCAACAGATTATTAAAGTGTTTATAATCTAAAATTACGAACGATTGGCGAAAGAATGCAATTCACTTATCTGACGACGTCCGCAAAAAATAATTCAATTACGCGTGCGAGAATTGCAAACCATCAACTCGCTCTATATGTGTGTTTTTCTATGGTGAAATAGTGAACCTGTGCAGGCCAATTATAATCACAAAATAAGCGGTGATCGGGGGAAACAACCCCCAGAAAAGGTAACGAGTTGATGAGATCACACCCTTCGGAAAAACCCACCCTGCTGGCTTTGGGACCGGACGGGTTTCTGGATTCGTTGTGCATCGATACGTATCGGATCACACACCAGACGTTTGACTCCTTTGCGAAAATAACCGCGGCGGAGTGTGACGAACAGCAGATCCGCGTCGTGCTATCGCCCCTGTTTTCGCCGCAAATGGATTGTATCGAAATTGGCTATGTGCTGGATACGATTGGGTTTCAGGGTGTCTATCTTATTCACGCTGACACCCTGCCGAACCCCCGTATTATCCTGCGTGAGATGCGCCAGCTTTATCCGCAGTTGGATGTGCAGGTCGTCACCCCGGACGAGGTGGCGCAGTTCATGAATGGTCAACAGCAACTGGCCGGTCAATAAATCAGGTCGTGATCGTCCCCCGACAGGTTCGCATAATGGCGCGCCAAGTAGTTCAGCGTCACCCGAACCATATATTTGCCTGATCGCGCGGGCATGGACATATCTGACTCGATCCGCTCCATCCCCTTTTCATGACAACAGACGGCCAGCGCGATCTGGCCAAGCTCAGGGCCCAAAGCGCGGATGGCGTCGGCAAAGCGTTTGCGGGCGTCAAGCTTTCGGTCGGAAGGGTGCCTTTGTTGCGGGCCTGCAGCAGTCGACGCGATCGCCGCTTGTACCCGGTCCCAACTGGACGAACCCGACAACGCGAACTGACCCAGCGCGAAATCCCGGTGCAACCGTTCACCGGCGGCCACCAGATCAGCAGACAGATAGGGCTGCTGACGCCCCTTGGCACGGCCCAGAACCCGCACCGGGCTGTCGGCTCCGATTGACCGTTTAAACCGGCGTTTCGACTTGGCGTTGCTGGCAAAACCGGCGGCTTGCGGAATACCGGAGAAGCCCGCAGGCGCCTCGGCAAACCCGGTTGCGCGGCTTTCCATCTGCGCCAGCATACGGTTCAGCGCGACACGTCCCTCGGCGGTCATGTGATAACGGCAGATGCGACCCTGTGTATGGCCCTCGATCCAGCCACGCAGCGCCATCACCTCGACCACCTCGGTCGGCCCCTTGGCAAGCGCCACCGGGTCGCCATCGTCGCGCGCTGCCAGCACGACGGCGGTACCCACGCCCTGACTGACCGCCATCACCGCCTTGTCCTTCAGCATCGCCCGCAACAGCCGCAGCATGTGCGGCGAGACGGGATCTTCCTCTGTTGCGTCTGCTTGCACGTCCCCACGGTCCAGGTCAGCTTGACCGTCGCGCAGCCCTTCGCCCAACCGCGTCAACAGTGCGTCCACCAGCGGGTCGTCGCGGCGGGCTTCGGTTTTGCGCACCTGCCGCATCACAGTCGAGGCGTGCACTCCCATATCGCGCGCGAGCGCGCGGATCGACGCCCCTTTTTCCGTGTGTTTCAGATAAAGATGAACCTCGTCCGGCAACCAGCGCAATACAGAGTTGTGTTCGATCCCGGATGGCGTCGCGTTTTGCATTCAAGCCCCTTTCAATTGGCGTTCCGTGGGTTTCGCGATATCCCACCGCGCAACCGCAGGTTGAATTAAGCGGTTAGGCGTATCACTCGTTTGGTTAGCGGTTCGTTAACCCATGTCGCCTGCTGTAAGGATTGTTGCCAAAGCGGTAAGAATTGTTAAAGGCCGCGCACGGTGCGCACGGGTCAAACGCAACACCCGCCCCGGTTGAGTCATGATCACAAGGAATCACGGAAAGGATCCCTCATGACTGACGCTTTCACCTGCTTTCAAGCCCTTCGTCGCCCCCGCCTTTTGGTGCGGGCTGCAAGATTCGGTCTGATTGACTATAATCGCGATAGAGACTTGAAAAAACTCATGAAAACACCGGCCACGCCGACGCCATCCCGCGCAGTAGACGGGCTGTTACAGGAGGAGGCGCGACTGGAAGAAACCCGTCAGGCAGGCGATGCATCCTACTCGATCGCGCATCACGTTGAGGTTTTGATCGCACTGATGTGCGAGATTCGGTTGCTGCCCCAAGGCCCGCGCGAGGTGCGATGAGCATGACGTTTGCGCGCAAAAGTTAAGGGGGCCGTTAAGCCCCCTTACCCAGATGTTAACCGAACTGAACAGACCGCGAACAGGCGCAGAGATCACCCAAAAGCATCCGCCATTGACGCTTTGCGGCGTTCGACGAACTCATGAAGCCCCTCGGCAATGCCGGGATCCATTGGTGGCTGCTGATAATCGGTCAGTAGCTTTTCGACACGGGCCGTCGCCAAGGCTTGGGTGTCGCGCGCGCCCTCTTCTTCCCATGTCTCGAATGGCTTGTAGTCCAGCAGATCCGAACGCCAGAAGGCAGTCTTGAAATTCGCCTGCGTGTGGGCACAACCAAGATAATGCCCACCCGGTCCCACCTCGCGGATCGCATCCATCGCTTGCGCACCTTCGTCGATCTGCACCCCTTGGGCCAGATGATGCAACGTGCCCAGTTGGTCGGCATCCATCACGAATTTCTCAAAACTGGCCACCAGCCCGCCTTCCAGCCAACCCGCTGCATGCAGCATGAAGTTTACGCCGGACAAAAGCCCCATATTCAGACTGTTCGCGGTTTCATAGGCGGCTTGCGCATCGGGCAGCTTCGACCCATTGAACGACCCCGCCGACCGGTATGGCAGGCCCAGTCGGCGGAACAATTGCCCCGCACCATAAGTCACCTGCGCCGCTTCCGGCGTCCCAAAAGTCGGTGCGCCCGAGTTCATGTCGATCGACGACACGAAGGTGCCCGCAATCACCGGCGCGCCCTTGCGAACGAGCTGGCTATAGGCCACGCCCGCCAGCACCTCGGCCAGCACCTGTGTCAGCGTGCCCGCGACAGACACCGGCGCCATCGCACCGCCAACGATGAAGGGCGAGATGATCGAGGCTTGGTTGTTGGCCGCAAACGCCTCCATCGCGCCCATCATCACTTCGTCATATTGCATTGGCGAGTTGATATTGACGAGGGACGTCATCACCGTGTTTTGTTGAACGAACTCCTTGCCAAACAGGATTTCCGACATATCGACGCTGTCTTGCGCGCGGTCGGGCGCTGTGACCGACCCCATATAAGGCTTGTCGGACAAAGTCATATGGGCCAGCAGCATATCCAGATGCCGTTTATTAACCGGAATATCGGTTGGTTCGCACAATGTCCCGCCGGAATGGTGAAGCCATTTGGACATATAGCTTAACTTCACGAATTTGCGAAAATCATCAATCGTGGCATAGCGGCGACCGCCTGCAGCATCGCGCACGAAGGGCGGGCCGTAGACAGGTGCAAGCACCAGATTGTTCCCGCCAATTTCGACATTGCGTTCGGGGTTGCGAGCGTGTTGGGTAAAGCTTTGGGGCGCGGTTTTGCACAGCGCGCGCGCCAGCCCACGCGGGATGCGCACGCGTTCGCCCACCACATCCGCACCGGCCTCTTTCCAGCGGGCCAACGCGGCAGGATTTTCAACGAAATTGACGCCAATTTCCTCAAGCACCGTTTCGGCGTTGTGCTCGATGATCTCAAGCGCCTCGTCATTCAGGATTTCAAGATTGGGGATGTGCCGGGTGATGTATTTGGCGCATTCGATACGAACGGCGGTGCGTTCGGCGCGACGGGCTGCGCCGCCGCCCCCGCGACCACGACGACGGGTGGGTGCCTCGGTCATGGAAATCCTCCAGAATTTTGTTGACCTTACAGATATCCTGCGGCCCAGCTCAGATCCGCTCGCAAGCGTCCTTCGGGGGGCAAAAGCGACATCCGATCGCAAATGGCGCAAAAAAAACCAAGCGCGCGGGGCGGTTGGTGGCGTGCAAGGACTTGCTTTGCCCCCGCCCCTGCCCTAATCGGTTGCCATGACAGATCAGAGCCACGACCGCCTTCTTATCATCGACTTCGGCAGCCAGGTGACGCAGCTTATCGCGCGGCGTCTGCGCGAGCTGAACGTCTATTGCGAAATTCATCCCTATCAGAATGTCACGATGGATTTCGTGCGCGAGATGGCCCCGAAGGCCATCATTCTGTCCGGCGGCCCGGATAGTGTGACACGCGACGGCAGCCCCCGCGCCCCGCATGAGATTTTCGACCTGGGCGTGCCGATTCTGGGCATCTGCTATGGGCAGCAGACCATGATGACGCAACTGGGCGGCAAGGTGGTCAGCGGCCATGGCACCGCCGAGTTCGGCCGCGCCTATGTGACCCCCAGCGCCAAACTGGATCTGCTGGACGGCTGGTTCGATCACGGTGTCGAACAGGTCTGGATGAGCCACGGCGACCACGTCAGTGAAATTGCGCCGGGGTTCGAGGTTTACGGCACCTCGCCCAACGCGCCCTTCGCCATCACCGCCGATGTGGACCGTCATTTCTATGCCGTGCAGTTCCACCCCGAAGTGCACCACACCCCCAAGGGTCCGAAACTTTATGAGAATTTCGTGCGCCTGGCCGGGTTCAGCGGCGATTGGACCATGGACGCCTATCGCGACGAGGCAATCCGCCAAATCCGCGAACAGGTGGGCGACAAGAAGGTCATCTGCGGTCTGTCCGGCGGTGTCGACAGCTCGGTCGCGGCGGTCTTGATTCACGAGGCCATCGGCGATCAGTTGACCTGTGTTTTTGTCGATCATGGCTTGCTGCGCAAAGGCGAGGCCGAAGAAGTCGTGACCATGTTCCGCGACCATTATAACATGCGCCTAATCCATGCCGACGAACAAGATTTGTTTCTTGACGCGCTGGATGGCCAGTCCGACCCCGAAACCAAGCGCAAGATCATCGGTGGTCTGTTCATCGACGTGTTCCAAAAACACGCCGACCAAATTAATGGGGCCGAGTTTCTGGCGCAAGGCACGCTTTACCCGGATGTGATTGAAAGCGTCAGTTTCTCGGGTGGGCCGTCGGTCACGATCAAGTCACACCACAACGTCGGTGGCCTGCCAGAAAAGATGGGCCTGAAGCTGGTTGAACCCCTGCGGGAATTGTTCAAGGACGAAGTGCGCGCGTTGGGTCGCGAACTTGGCCTGCCGCAAAGCTTCATCGGTCGTCACCCCTTCCCCGGTCCGGGCCTGGCCATCCGGTGTCCAGGAGAGATCACGCGCGAAAAGCTGGATATTCTGCGCGAAGCCGACGCTGTATATATCGACCAGATCCGCAAGCACGACCTCTATGACGAAATCTGGCAGGCCTTCGTCGCCATCTTGCCCGTCCGCACCGTAGGCGTGATGGGCGACGGGCGGACCTATGACTACGCCTGCGCGCTGCGGGCTGTGACCTCGGTCGATGGGATGACGGCGGATTATTATCCGTTCAGCCATGACTTCCTTGGCGAAACCGCCACGCGCATTATCAACGAGGTCAAGGGCATCAACCGCGTTACCTATGACGTGACCTCGAAGCCCCCCGGCACGATCGAGTGGGAATAAGCGCAGGGGCGCGGTGTTCGCGTCGATAATGACGCCGATCGATCACGCACTCTTCTTTTAGCTGCGTGCCACTTGATAAATTCTCGCTTAAGGTGTTTATTGCCACTTAATGCTGGCCATCGCGGGATCGTGCGTAATGAAAGCTGTCTTGGTACAGGCGCTTACCTTCTTCACAACGCGTTTGCGATTTTACCCTGTGCTTGTGTTGCTGAAAAAAGGCAATCACAGGCCGGTGGTGCGCCGGATTACCCGGTTTTTTGATCCGAATTACATCAGAAAAATCAGACCTATTCGGTATAAACCTTCCCTCAAGCGCCTCGACTGGCGAGGCACCAGATTGCTGGTTGATGTAAACGACCATATCGGCTTTCATAGCTTTGTACGAAACGAACCGTTTGAAATGGCGGTTTATGCGATGGCCCGGAAACTGGGGCTGTCCTGCGGCGATGTTATCTTGGATATCGGGGCCAATATCGGCACCGCGAGCGTTCCGATCTGCCGTGAACTAGGGTGCGAGCTTGCGGCGATTGAGGCGTCGAAAGACACTGCGGCGCAGCTTCTGGCAAACATTTCACTGAACGGTGTGAAAGCCCATGTGGATGTAACCGCGCTCAGCTCTGACGCGGGCCGAGGCGGATTTCTCAAATTGCACCTGAGTGACGGCAATCGTGGTGCAAACTCGCTGCTGGACGACTGGACAACATCCATTCATACGTCCTCGCACGAGTGGGTGCCCTGCCAGACCCTTGATCGCTATATCGACCAAGCACCGTTTGCGAACCGGATCAAGTTGATCAAGATCGACGTTGAAGGGGCCGAACTGGATGTGCTGCGCAGCGGACGAGGTTTTCTGTCGCGAAACACCGCTCCGATCTTGTTGGAATACAGGATTGATGCAAGTGACAAGACGCGGGCCATGCTTCATCAGGTTCTTGATGACATGTGTGACACCTACGCCGTTCATGGGTTGGATCGGGACGGCAACAAACAAAGGTTTGACCCTGATGTGGCCTACGAAAACATTCTTTTTGAGCGACATGCGCAGCACCAGCCTGCCTGACGGCCGATTTTTCGCCAAAAGCGTGTCCTTTCCACATCGTTTAACCGGATATCAAGGGTCGCGCGGTATCTGACCTTAAGTAACGATTGACCGATAATGGCTGCGACAAATAGCCTTGTTGTTATGTAAATGACACACGACGGACTGTTTGTGGTTCAGGGGAGGAATAATGAGCAAATTAACACTTACAACGGCTGCGCTGCTGACAGCGGCGGCATCCACGGCACAAGCCGGGATTGATCGGTCCAATCAGGACATCTCGATCCTGTTTGAAGAAGGAAATTATCTTTCTTTCTCGTATGGCGATATCAATCCTGACATTAAGGGCACCGCCAACGGCGTGGCTCCGGTTGGCCAGTCCGCGGTTGATTATTCCCAGTTTTCAATGGGGTACAAGGCTCAGCTGAACGATCAGATTAGTCTAGCGCTGATCTGGGATCAACCTTTCGGTGCCAGCATCAACTATGCGGGCACGCCGTTGGACCCCGGTATGGCCGAAGTGAAAAGCTCGGCCCTGTCCGGCATTCTTCGTTACGAGATGGGCAACGGCTTCTCGGTCCATGCCGGTGCGCGGGCGCAGAAAGTGTCGGGCGAGATCATCTCAGGCCTTGGCATGTTGGACGCCGAAAGCAAAACCGAATGGGGTGGGCTGGTTGGCGTCGCCTATGAACGGCCCGAAATCGCCCTGCGGGTGGCGCTGACTTATTTCACCAAGGTTGATCATAAGCTGACCGGTGTGCGCGCGACACCATTTGGTGTTGAAGCGGTCACGGGATCGGTCGAGATGCCGGAAGCCATCAACCTGGATTTCCAGACCGGGATCGCCGAAAATACACTGGTCTTCGGTTCAGTCCGTCACGCGAAATGGAACAACATCTCGCTGGACACGACCGGCCCCGGCTTTGGCGACGCAAACTGGGTGAACTTCGTTGAAGATATCACCTCGTACGAGTTGGGCATCGGTCGCCGCCTGAACGAAAACTGGTCGGTTTCACTGGCCTTTGGTTACAAAGACGGCATGGACACCGGCAGCACCTTCTTGGCCCCCGCTGGCGCGCAGAAATCCGTGACAGTCGGCGCGAAGTACACGCAAGATAACTTCGATATCTCGGCAGGCGTTCAGTACAGCCAGTTTGATACCAAGACCGTGTCTTCGGGCGGAACGACTGTAGTTTATGACGATGGTGATGCGATCGCAGTTGGTGTGAAAATGGGTCTTCGCTTCTAAGCAACCGAAGGAAGATCGAAACGCGAAACGCCCCGTGTCAATTGCGCGGGGCGTTATTATGTTTGAATACTGCCAACGCCTCGCGAAGCATTTGACCAACCCGCCCCTGGCGCTTACCAAGGTGAAAAAAGATGGGTCGACCAAATGTTGTATGAAAACGCGAGCGATTGGCTGAACGCCCCCCACAAACGAGTGCTGTTTTTCGGGATGTCCGGGCTGGGCAAAACTCACCTCTCCAACATGCTGCGCGCCCAAGGGGATTGGTTCCACTACTCAATCGACTACCGGATTGGTACGCGGTATATGGGTGAACATATCGCGGATAATTTCAAGGCCGAGGCGATGAAAGTCCCCTTCCTGCGGGATCTGCTTCTTTCCGATTCCATCCGCATCACCTCGAAAATCAGTTTTGACAATCTGACGCCAGTCGCGACCTATCTGGGCAAGCCGGGCGACCCATCCAAAGGCGGCCTGCCGATTGCAGAATACCGCAGGCGGCAAGACCAGTTCGAAGCGGCCGAGACCGCGGCCCTGCTGGATACGCGCCACTTCATCGAACGTGCCAAGAACATCTATGGCTACCCCCATTTCATCTGCGACACCGGCGGGTCGATTTGCGAATGGATTGATCCTGCCTTGTGTGAAAATGACCCGCTGATCGACGAACTTGGTCGCCATTGCCTTCTGGTTTGGTTGAAAGGCGATGACGCGCATACGCAGCGTCTGATCAACCGCTTTGATCGCGCGCCCAAACCGATGGCGTATCAACCCGCCTTTCTTGCCCGGGTCTGGGACGAATATATGTTTGAATTCAACACGTCGGAAGATGAGGTTAATCCGGATGACTTCATCCGCTGGACCTATGCACGGGCCTTGGCCCATCGGCAGCCGCTGTATCAACACATGGCACGCTATGGCGTGACCCTTTGCGCGCACGAGGTTGCGGCGATCAACACACCCGCCGATTTTGACCAGATGATCGCGGCAGCCATTGACGCCAATTGACCTGACACTATCTGTAAAGTTTATCATTCGAATCAAGGACATCCGACATGCCAATTAAGATACCTTCCTCCCTTCCAGCCGCGGATGTGCTGATGGAAGAAGGCGTCATGGTCATGTCCGAAGATCAGGCCGCCAAGCAGGATATCCGCGCCCTTCGTATCGCAATCCTGAACCTAATGCCGAAGAAGGAAGAAACGGAAACGCAGTTCGCCCGGCTGATCGGCGCGCATCCCCTGCAGATCGAGCTGACGCTGCTGCGCCCCACCGAACACACCCCTAAGACCACCAGCCAGGCCCATATCGGCGCTTTCTATCAACCGTGGAACGACGTGCGCGACCAGAAATTCGATGGGCTGATCATTACCGGCGCTCCGATCGAACATATGCCCTTTGAAGAGGTCACGTATTGGGATGAAATCAGCCAGATCTTCGACTGGACGCAGACCAATGTGCATTCAACCTTAGGCGTGTGCTGGGGCGGCATGGCGATGATTAATCATTTTCACGGGGTGAAGAAGCATGTTCTGGACGCGAAGGCCTTCGGCTGTTTTCCACAACGGAACCTGGCCCCCTCATCCCCGTATCTACGCGGTTTTTCAGATACTTGCGTGGTGCCGGTCAGCCGCTGGACCGAAATGCGGCAAGACGAGATTGACGCAGTGCCCGGTCTGACCACCCTTCTAGGCTCGGACGAAGTCGGGCCATGTCTGGTCGAAGATCCCGACCATCGGGCGCTCTATATCTTCAACCATTTCGAATATGATACCGGCACCCTGAAGGGCGAATATGATCGCGACGTGGCCAAGGGCGTGCCGATCAACGTGCCAATGAAGTACTACCCCGACGACGACCCCTCCAAACCACCGCAGAACCGCTGGCGCAGCCACGCGCATCTTCTTTATGCCAATTGGATCAGCGAGATATATTTGACCACCCCCTTCGACATCGACCAGATTGGCGAAAGTCGCAAGGACCGCCGGACCTGAGCGTGAGCCCGTCAGGCGGCAATTGCCAACCAATCCCCGACGCCTCATAATGGCGCGAAATCAGGAGTTTGCGCATGCCTCTGCCCTTTGACGGTGCGATTTCGAATTTCTTTGCTGAAACCGCCCCGGATGCGGTGCGTCAGGCGATCAAGGCCGCAGGCAAGAAGGATATTTTATCGGAAAGCTATCCCTATGATGTGCGCATGGACAAACGCACTTATCGAGATGAGCTTGAGGCTTTGCAGATGGAACTGGTCAAGTTGCAGGCCGATGTGAAAGCCTCCGGAAAGCGGGTCGTGGTGGTCTTTGAAGGGCGCGACGCGGCGGGCAAAGGCGGCACGATCAAGCGGTTTCGCGAAAACCTGAACCCACGGGTCGCGCGCGTTGTGGCGCTGTCCAAACCATCGGATCGCGAGGCGGGCGAATGGTATTTCCAGCGCTATGTGCGGCATCTGCCCTCGGCGGGTGAGATCGTCTTGTTCGACCGAAGCTGGTACAACCGCGCAGTGGTCGAAAAGGTCTTTGGCTTTTGCGAAGACCATCAGCGCGAGGCATTCTTTCGCCAATTGCCTGAGTTCGAGGACATGTTGGTCGATGAGGGCATCCACCTTGTGAAACTCTGGCTGAATGTCGGGCGGGCCGAGCAATTGCGCCGCTTCTTGGCGCGCGAGAAAGACCCGCTCAAACAATGGAAGCTGAGCTGGATTGATGTCGAGGGGCTGTCCCGCTGGGACGCGTATTCGGACGCGATATCGGAAACCTTTACGCGCAGCCACATCCCCCAGGCCCCCTGGACCGTGGTGCGGTCTGATGACAAGAAACGCGCCCGACTAGCGGCGATTAGGGCCGTATTGCAACACATTGATTACGCAAGTAAAGACGACAATGTTGCCCACGCGCCAGACGGTAAGATTTGCGGTGGCCCCGAGATCTGGGATGGCTAAGCGCGGCTATCATCACGGCAACCTGCGGCAAGCGTTGGTCGATGCGGCTCTCGAGTTGATCGAGGCGAAAGGTCCGACCGGGTTCACCCTGTCCGAAGCCGCCAAGCAAGCCGGGGTCACGCCCGCCGCCGTCTATCGCCATTTCGCGGGCCGTGACGACCTGATCGCCGAGGCCGCGCGGCAGGGATACGAGATTTTCGCGGATCTGATGGAATACGCCTATGACAAGGGTCAGCCGTCCGCATTGGCCAGTTTCGAGGCAACAGGCCGCGCCTATCTGGCCTTCGCACGCAAGTATCCCGGCCATTACATCTCGATGTTCGAAAGCGGTATTTCGACCAACCATTCGGCCGATCTGGCGCAGGTTGCCGGGCGCGCGATGGGGGTCTTGGAGAAAGCCGCCGAGAAACTGTCCGAGAACATCCCGGAAGACAAACGTCCCCCATCCCGCATGGTCAGCGCGCATGTCTGGGCGATGAGTCACGGGGTTGTCGAACTGTTCGGTCGCGGCAGTCCCGGACAGAAAAGCCCCTTCCCGCCCGAAGAATTGCTGGAAAGCGGGATCGGGATTTACCTGCGCGGGCTTGGGTTAATCCGGCCAGACGACTGATGCGGATCGCTTGCTGTCAAGCCAGCAGCCTGTGGCACAGCTCCAACCCCTCGATCAGGCGATCAACCTCGTCCGTGGTGTTATAAAGCCCGAACGAGGCCCGCGCGGTCGCGGACACACCCAGATGCTCCATCAACGGTTTGGCACAGTGATGGCCCGCGCGCACCGCGATCCCTTTTTTGTCAAGAATCGTCGAGATGTCATGCGCATGGGCCGCCCCGTTCATGGTCAGCGAGAAGATCGCGGCCTTGCCCGGCGCCGTGCCCTGCACGTTCAACCAATTCAGCCCCGCGAACCGTTCCGCCGCATAGCTGGCCAGCGTTGCTTCATGTGCTGCAACGTTTTCCATCCCCAGATCCATCAGATATTCCAGCGCCGCGCCCAAGCCGATCGTTTGCGCGATGCCCGGGGTGCCGGCCTCAAATTTCAGGGGCGGGGCTGCATAGGTCACGACCTCTTTCGACACTTCGTTGATCATGTCGCCGCCGCCCATGAAGGGCTGCATTTCGGTCTGCCGATCGGCGCGAATATAGATCGCACCGGACCCCGAAGGTCCATACAGCTTATGGCCGGTGATGGCATAGAAATCACAGCCGATATCCTGCACATCGACCGGTTTATGCACCGCCGCTTGCGAACCGTCGACCAACACTGGCACGCCTTCGGCGCGCGCGCCCGCGCATATGGTTTTCACATCCACGACCGTGCCGAACACGTTGGAACAATGGGTGACAGCGATCAGGCGGGTGCGGTCGCTGATCGCATCCAGAACCTTTTGCGGGTCAAGCGATCCGTCGGGTTCCGGGTCGATCCACTTCAGCACCACGCCCTGACGTTCACGCAGGAAATGCCAGGGCACGATATTGGCGTGATGTTCCATTGTGGACAGGATGATTTCGTCACCTGCCCGCATCCGCGGCGCAGCCCAACCGTATGAGACAAGATTGATCCCTTCGGTCGTGCCGGAATTGAAAATGATCTCGGCCTCGGTGGCAGCATTCAAAAACCGCGCGATCGTGCCACGCACGGCCTCGTATTTGTCGGTCGCGAGGTTTGACAGGTAATGCAGCCCGCGATGGACGTTGGAATATTCTTCGGCATAAGCGCGGGTTACGGCGTCGATCACCACCTGTGGTTTCTGGGCTGATGCCCCGTTGTCCAGATAGGTCAAGGGCTGGCCGTTCACCTGCCGGGACAGGATAGGAAAGTCGGCGCGGACCTGGTTGATATCGAACATGATACGTTCTCCGGTCAGTTTGGGGGGGTCATCGGCATGGGCTCGACACCCATGAGGACCAAAATGAAAGACAGGGCAAACACAGCGACGATCATGAAACCCAGGATCGACGCAAAGACCAGCCCGGTCGAGGTGAAACCGTGGCTTTCCGTAGTAAACTGACTGAGCACCCAGAAAAACAACACAACCGAGCCAAACATCGTCAGCACCGCAAGCCCCGGTGCGAACAGGGTCAGCAGAAGGGTAAGGGCTTGCAGCAGAAGGAAAATCATCTCCATCCAGATGACGGTGATGATGGCGTCCGACAAGCTGCCCTGCCCCCCGAACATCCGACCGATCAGAAAGATTGCCCAAGCCAACCCGAACATGAACGCAGCCTCAACCATGCCCAAAAGACCCGGGCTGGCCAGAAGTCCCCCCACTTGCTGCCGGTCCACCGGAAACATCATGCTCGCAATGACGCCAAGGGCTGCGTTCAGGACCACGACCAGCACAAGCCCCGTCCACAGCGTTTCGCGCGTCAGGTCAAGGTTGAACAGGTCGCGCGCCACCTTGCGCGGTTCAGGCACCGTTTGCAGGGCCATGCCGAAAAGATAGCCGGGTTCAAACCGCATGGATCATTCCTTTGCGCGACGTTCTGCTTCGCGAAGGTTGATGGACCAGAATAGCAGAAAAGCCAACAGGGCAAGCGCGCCCGTCAAGCTCATTTGAACGCCTTCGCCGATAAAACCGGCCACCAGCCCCCACAAAAGCCAAAGTGGCGTGGCGCACAGCAGCGCCCAGAACAGAGCGAACCGCGCGGCGAAAGCGCTGCCTTTTCCACCAAACAGACGCACCACGAAATGGCTGAGTGTACCGATGGCATAGAAAACAAGCGGCATGATGAAGATCCACGCCAGCATCGTCGCGCCCATCAGCATGTTTAACTCGTCCCCGGTTTCATGGGCGACGCGGGCCAAACGCGGCATCTGAGCGGCGAAAACCAGAAGACAGCCGCCCATCAAGACAGCCAGCGCTTTGTCCTCGCGCGTGCCCATGTCAAGACGGCGGCGAAAAACGGCGCGGGGGGCGCGGTAGCTTCGGACGACATCGTCGATCACCGACATGACCGCGCCCCCGCCTGCTCAGCCACGGTGGCGGGCAAGCCACCCATCCAGACGGGCGGTCACCTCATCGGCGATCACGTCATCTTCGATCTCTTCAATCGCGTCGGCCAGGAAAGCCAAAACCAGAAGGTCAGTCGCGATATGCGGCGGCACACCGCGCGAGCGCAGATAGAACAGCGCGTCTTCGTCGATCGCTCCCGATGTCGACCCGTGCGAGCAGATCACGTCGTCGGCATAGATCTCGAGCTCGGGTTTGGCTTGAAAGCTTGCGTCCTCATCCAGCAGAAGGGATTGAGACTTTTGGTAGCCGTCCGTCTTCTGCGCGTCCGCTTTTACAAGAATCTTGCCTTGAAACACGCCCTTGGCGCCGTTTTTCAGCACTTTCTTGAACACCTGTCGGCTTTCGCATGCAACCGCGTCATGGGTCACGAAAACCGTGTCGTCGTGATGAAATTCATCATCAGCGCCATCACCCAACGCCGCGCCTGCAACGTGGGCAACACCCTCGTCACCGAGCAGTTCCAGCACGCATTCGTTGCGCGTCAACTTGCCGTTCACGGTCATCGTGAAGCTTTTGAACACCGAGGCGGCGGCCAACCGGGCAAACATATGGGTGATCGCCTGACGATCATGGCAACGGCCTTGGGCGCGAATGTGGTGAAACTCACCGCCATCAGCCACGTCAACCTCGGTCACGTCTGAAAAGCGGGCCGCGGCGGCGCCGTTTTCCAGCAAGGTCAGCTTGGCGCCTTCCTCGACCCGAATGACGTGGTGCAGCACGGCGTCAGATGTGTCATCCTCGTGGCGATAAATTATGCTGACCGGTCGGTTGACCTGCCCGGTGACGCGGATCACCACGCCGTCGGTCGCCATCGCGGTATTGTACGCGGCCAAGGGACGGACCACAGGGGTCTGCCCACGCGCCTCAAGCACGCCGTAAAGGTCTTTGGCCCAATGAATATCGCGCGCGGCGGCATCGGCCAGACGCTCGATCTCAAGCCCTTCGCCGTCAAGCGGGTCCGAGGCGTCAGCGTCGAACACCCCATCCACGAACACAATCTTCACGCGGTCGATTGGATCGAAAATGGGGGCCTCTGACCCGTAATCGAACGCTTCGGCCGGATCGGGCTGCGCCGAGATCAGGCTGTCAGGCTTGGTCCACTTCCAGTATTCATCGCGCCGGGTCGGAAGACCCATATCGGCCAGACGGCCTGCCGCATCTGCACGGGCATCCGTGGCCCAAGCACCGGAAGCCGGAAGCGTGTCCGCACTGATCTGCGCGGGCGGATTTTTGGGTGCGGATTTAAGAGCAGTCGTCATGCCTCGACCTCCATTTCCGCCAGAATATCGGCGTAACCGTTGGTTTCAACTTCAAGCGCCAGTTCGGGGCCACCAGATTTCACGATGCGGCCATCGGCCATGATATGCACCACGTCCGGTTTGATGTGGTCCAGAAGACGCTGATAGTGGGTGATGACAAGGAACGACCGGCCCGCATCGCGCAGCGCATTCACCCCGTCCGACACCAGCTTCATGGCGTCTACATCCAGACCGCTATCTGTTTCGTCCAGGACGCACATCTTGGGTTCCAGCATCGCCATTTGCAAAATTTCGTTGCGCTTCTTCTCTCCGCCGGAAAAGCCCACATTAACGGGGCGTTTCAGCATGTCGGCGTTGATATCCAGCTCTTTCGCCTTGGCGCGAACAAATTTCAGGAAGTCGGCGGCAGACATTTCATCCTGCCCACGCGCTTTGCGTTGCGCATTCACAGCGGTACGCAGGAAGGTCATGTTGCCAACACCGGGAATTTCTACTGGATATTGGAACGCCAGAAAAAGGCCCACCGCGGCGCGCTCTTCCGGTTCCATGTCCAGCAGGTCTTTACCTTCCAGCATGGCCGCGCCTTCAGTCACGTCATAGCCGTCGCGCCCTGACAACACATAGGCCAGTGTCGATTTACCTGATCCGTTCGGCCCCATGATCGCATGGACCGCACCGGCAGGTACCGACAGGTCGACACCTTTCAAGATTTTCTTTTCTTCTTCTTCAAGTTCAACGTGCAGGTTTTTGATTTCAAGCATTTTATTTTTCCTTACCTAACAGTGATCGCAGTGTCTGACACCGGCATCATCAGCTGTTGTTGATCATTTCATCTTCGCAGCCCGGGCATCAGCCCGCCGCATCCTTCAAACGCCACGGCATCAGCGCAACCAATCCAGCATCCGCAAAGCGCCCCGCGCCGCGATCCAGCCCAGAAAGATTCCCACCGGGATCCAGATCATCGGGTTCATCTGTGCCATCGGGCGCATGTTCACGACAACCACGGCCAGAAGCCCGCCAATCGCCGGAAACACATAAGGAAGGGCGCTTTCCACGTTGTTCATGATGTGCCTCATGCTCATGCTGCACCTCCTGCGCCAAAAAATTTGAACAGGCCCAGCCCGACCGCCAGAACCACGAAGGCGCCGATCACGAAGGATGGCGGCGCCAGCCGGGACCCGCGCCGCACGGCGTTCACAATAATGCTGACCATGAACCACGACGGGATCAGTGCGATCCAGACAGCCGAGATCACGGCGACCGGCATCGTTAGCACGCCGGGGGCACCTTGCGGGACGCCCGCCGACCCAATATCCGCGATGGCCTGGAGGTTCACGAACAACACCATGACCACCGCCGAACACAGCCCGCCAATCATCGCCCCCTTGGCCGAAAACCAAGCGGGCACACGCGCGCCGGCATCCGTCACGTGGTTTTGAAAACCATCCTGCGCCATATCAGCCAACGCTGCCTTCCAACGAGATTGCCACAAGCTGTTGAGCTTCCATGGCAAATTCCATCGGCAAGGCTTGCAGAACGTCCTTGGCGAAACCGTTGACAATCAGGGCAACGGCCTCTTCTTCGTCCATACCGCGCTGCCGGCAATAGAACATCTGTTCCTCGTCCACCTTAGACGTTGTTGCCTCATGCTCCACGCGAGACGAGTTATTCTTGACCTCAATGTAAGGCACCGTGTGCGCCCCGCATTTATCGCCAATCAGCAAGCTGTCACATTGCGTGAAATTGCGCGAGTTCTTCGCCTTCGGATGCATCGATACGAGGCCGCGATAGGTGTTCTGCGCCACCCCGGCGGAAATCCCTTTCGATACGATCCGCGACTTCGTGTCGCGCCCCAAATGCACCATTTTCGTGCCGGTATCGGCTTGTTGGTGGTTGTTGGTGATCGCGATCGAATAGAACTCGCCCTGACTTTCATTGCCGCGCAGCAGGCAAGACGGGTATTTCCACGTCACGGCGGACCCGGTTTCAACCTGCGTCCACATCACCTTCGACCGGTCACCCCGGCAATCGGCGCGCTTGGTCACGAAGTTGTAGATGCCGCCCTTGCCGTTTTCGTCGCCGGGGAACCAGTTTTGCACGGTGGAATATTTAACTTCAGCGTCTTCTTCGACGATGATTTCGACCACTGCGGCGTGCAATTGCGCGGTGTCGCGCTGAGGTGCCGTGCAGCCCTCAAGATAGCTGACATAAGAGCCTTTGTCGGCAATGATCAGTGTGCGTTCAAACTGGCCGGTGTTTTCCGCGTTGATCCGGAAATAGGTGGACAGTTCCATTGGACAGCGTGTGTTGGGCGGGATGTAGACAAAAGATCCATCCGAAAACACGGCCGAGTTCAGGGTCGCATAGTAGTTATCAGACACCGGCACGACCGATCCCAGGTATTTCTTGACCAGCTCGGGATGGTCCCGGATCGCATCCGAGATGGAGCAGAAAATGACGCCCGCTTTTTTCAGTTCAGCCTGAAATGTCGTGCCGACCGATACCGAGTCAAACACTGCATCCACGGCAACCTTGCGCCCTTCGGCGGGCACGTCTTCGGCCCCTTCGACGCCGGCCAGGATCATCTGTTCCTTCAGCGGAATACCCAATTTCTCGTATGTTGCCAGAAGCTTGGGGTCGACCTCATCCAGCGATTTGGGTTTGACCTCCATCGACTTTGGGCGGGCATAGTAATATTGATCCTGAAAGTCGATCTCGGGATAGTCCAGCATCGCCCATTCCGGCTCAACCATCTTTTCCCAGCGCGCGAACGCCCCCAGACGCCATTCGGTCATCCATTCGGGTTCTTCGTTCTTTTCCGAGATCAGACGCACGATATCGCGGTTCAGCCCCTTGGGGGCATATTCCATCTCGATATCCGTTTCCCAGCCATACTTGTACGTCCCGGCCAGAGATTTCACCGCCTCAACGGTTTCTTCCTCAACGCCCTCTTTGACGTTCATCTTGTCCATACCGGCCATGTCACCCTTTCACCGATCGCAACCGCCTTACCGGCCCCGCGTTCGGAATTTTTCATGTTCACGGCTCCAAGCATCCGCGAATGCCAGAACCTCTTCCTCACTCGTATCGGAGCCAAGCGAGATACGCAAAGCGCATCCCGCCTGTTCCCGGTCAAATCCCATCGCCTCAAGCGCGGCGCTGGTTTTTACCTTCCCCGATGAACAAGCCGACCCTGCGGAAACCGCAAATCCGGCCAAGTCCATCACCATCACCTGTGTCTCACCTTTCCATCCCGGAGTGATGAAGCACGAGGTATTGGGAAGCCTGTTCGCATCAATCCCTACAAAAATAGTCTCTTTTGCTGATTCCGCAATGGTCTTTTCTAGAATCTTTCTAAGTTTTGCCACACGATCCCACGCACCGGCCTCCAAATCGGCTTGTGCGGCGGTGGCGGCGGCGGCGAAACCTGCAATCCCGATGACGTTTTCAGTGCCCGAACGGCGGCCCATTTCCTGACCGCCCCCCTTGATGCGCGCGGCGATGTCGGTGCCGCGTTTAACCACCAGTGCGCCCACCCCCTTCGGCCCACCCAGTTTGTGCGCCGACACGATAGCCATCTGCGCCCCGCACCAGTTAAAGGCAAAGGGGATCTTGCCGAAGGCTTGGGTTGCATCGGTCAGAAACAGCCCACCGGGCAAGGTTTGAATAACGCCGGTTTCCGAATTGGCGACCTGCAGCGCAGCGTGCGCCGGATCTGCGATGGTGACACGGCCCATCTGGTCGACGGGCAAGGATTCCTCGCACCATGACCGCACAGCATCATGTTCGATCCCGGCGCAGGCAATCCCTTTGTCCTGAAGGGCAAGCGCCGCAGCTTCGGTCGCTGATGACGTAAAGATCACATCCGCGCCCTCGGCCCCGAGCGCCGCGGCGACCTGCTTGCGCGCACGCTCAATCAATCCTTTTGCCGCACGCCCTTCGGCATGGACCGATGAAGGGTTTCCGACAAGCGCCATCGCGTCGACCATCGCCGCCCTGGCCTCTGCCCGCAGCGGGGTCGTGGCATTCCAGTCAAGATAGGTCCGGCGCATTTACAAAAGCCCCTCTATCCTGGCGCGCGCCTTTGCTCTTTCAAGTATGTCTTGAGCGACATCCAGCCGGAGCTCATAATCGGTGCCCGTGGCAAGGTTGGTCGGCACAGCATCACCCACATATCTTGCGGCGTTTTCAATTACCGCGCCCGACAAGCGAACGAAGTCGGGGCTGGTGCCGGTCATCCAATTCACAACTCGGCCCACAAACCACCGGTCACGGTTGCGCGCACGCACACCTTCCCCGACGTGCCGCGCCAAATTCACCAAGGCAAGATCGTTGGTTATGTAGTGCTTGTCGGCCACATCCGCCCATTTGGACGCAATCCCGACGAGTGGGATCGCCTTCATGATGTCTTTACCCGCCTCTGACAATTTGGGGCTGTCAGGTTTTGCAGAAGCCGCGCGTATTCGTGAAGGATCGGCCAACTTGTCTGACTGGCTCATTCCTCGTCCACCACCGCAAACAGGGTCGGCACTGCGGGGCAAGGCGTCAGTTCGTTCTTCACCACGTCCGACAGGCGGGTTTGGTGCAGGAATACATAGACATGGGCTGACAGCCCTTCCCAAAGGCGGTTGGTCATGGATTGCGCCTTCGATCCCGAGCTTGCCCCGGATGCACCCGCACCCTTGTGCATCGCCGAGACCGTTTCATCGACTGCCGTCAGGATTTCAGACACGCGAATGTCTGATGCCGGCCGCGCCAGTTTATATCCACCGCCCGGGCCGCGCACACTGTCGACCAACCCGGCCCGGCGCAGTTTGACGAACAATTGCTCTAGATAGGGCAGCGAAATATCCTGCCGCTTGGCAAGTTCAGTCAGGGACAGCAATGTATCGCCGTTCTGCAGCGCCAGATCGGCCAACGCCACCATCGCATAACGCCCTTTTGTCGACAGCTTCATCGCGTCACCTCCCGGTAAAAAGCCGCAATAAGATTGACCTTTCGGGCGATGCCCACTAGGTCACATAAGATTGGTGCAGGCAGGTTCTCGACCCGCCCTTCGCCACCCATGTATTATGGTGCGGGTTCGGACGCGTCAAGAAAGCTGACAGCAGCCTCTGGCAGCAGCAGAACACGTTCGACCCCCACGTTCAAAAGAGGCCACGACTGTATGCCCGAAGTGATTTTTCCCGGCCCCGAAGGCCGTCTTGAAGGCCGTTATCACGCCCAAAAGGAAAAAGACGCCCCCATCGCCATCATTCTTCATCCGCACCCGCAATTCGGCGGCACGATGAACAACAAGGTCGTCTATAACCTGCATTATGCGTTTCATAATATGGGCTTCAATGTGCTCCGGTTCAATTTTCGCGGTGTTGGGCGCAGTCAGGGCGAATATGATCAGGGCGTAGGCGAATTGTCCGACGCGGCGTCGGCACTGGATTATCTGCAATCCATGAACCAGAACGCCAAACATTGCTGGGTCGCAGGCTTTTCCTTCGGCGCCTGGATCGGGATGCAACTTCTGATGCGCCGGCCCGAGATCACGGGCTTCGTTTCCGTCAGCCCGCCCGCAAACATGTATGATTTCAGCTTCCTGGCACCCTGCCCCAGTTCCGGGCTGATCATCAATGGCACCGCCGACCGCGTGGCGCCCCCTGCCGACACCCATGCGCTTGTCAACAAGCTGCACGAGCAAAAGGGCATCACCATCACGCATAGCGAGGTCGAGCGCTCGGGCCATTTCTTCGAAAACGATCATATGGACACCATGATCACCACCGTCGACGAATATGTGCGCCGCCGCCTGACCGAAACGACCCGATAAACGAGGCGCCGATGGATCTTCTTGAACAAGTCTCGGACGCGCTGGCGAAAGACGTGCTGAAAGCTGTCGATGCGACCGGCGACGAAGATCTGGTGGAAGAGATCAAAAAAACCATCGGCGCATCCTCGACCACGCTGGAAGAGGCATTCATGACCGCCGTTCGCATCCGCCGGGCCGAGGCACGCGGGCGCAAGCAACTGGCGCAGCTTGTGAAGAAAAAGGCGCAGGATCTTCAAGGCTAACGCCGCATGGCGGCACCTCGAAAGACAAGCGTGCATTATCCAACGGCGAGGGGTCCCAAAGTTCAATATGTCGCCCTCTGGGGGCATCACCACCGCGTCACCGCCTGACGTTCACGGGCAAAGCGCATTTGCCGCCAACGCTGCGCGATGATCTCGCACACCAAGCGATGATTTCATCATTCAGCGATGCGGTTCGGAAAGGTTTTCACGTATTCGCGCGACGGTTCGTGGCGATGAGCCAGCCCCGATATCCGGCCATTGGTATGGTTCGTGAATTGCATGCCACCATCCACAACCATCTTGTCAGCAAACACGGCCACAAAAGCCGCGCGGTTTTTTCAACCGTTGGCCAGTCTGATTTTCGGTCGCGGTCATGTTGGCGGTCCAATATGACCTAAACATGGAAAAGCAGTCCCGAACGCTGCCAGCTACAGGCGATAAATCTCGGTAAACTTCGTTTCAAGATACGACAAAAGGGGTTCGACGGACACAGATGTGCCGGTGGCTAGCTTGATCATCTCTTGCGGGGCGTAAAGCGCGCCGTGACGTTGTACTTTGTCTGCCAACCAACCGGTGGCGTGGGTTGCGTCGCCTTTTGAAAGCCCGGCGTCCAAGTCAGGCATGTCCGCACACAGCGCGTCATAAAGGCATCCGGCATAGACGTTTCCAAGGCTGTAGGTTGGAAAATAGCCAAACAACCCAATCGCCCAGTGCACATCCTGCAAAACGCCGTTCGCGGCACGGTCGATCTTATAGCCGAAATCCTTTTCAAACCGGTCGTTCCACGCCTCTTCCATGTCTGCGGCGTCCAGCTCTCCGGCAAACAGGCGGCGTTCCAGATCAAATCGCATCATGATGTGCAGGTTATATTGCACCTCGTCGGCCTCGGTCCGGATATAGCCCTTTTGCAACCGGTTCACGGTGGCAAAAAAGGCATCCTGATCGCTGGCGGGGGCTTGGCCGAACTGCTGTTCCATCTGCCCGAAAAGCCAGCCGATAAAGGCGCGCGACCGGCCAAGTTGGTTTTCATAAATCCGCGACTGGCTTTCATGCAGCCCCATCGACGCCCCGCGCCCAATCGGTGTCAGCAGATAGGCGCGGTCCACATTTTGCTCATAGCAGGCGTGGCCGACCTCGTGGATGGTGGAATAAAAGCAGTTGAACGGATCATCCGCTTCGGTCCGCGTGGTGATGCGCACATCAAGGCCCGAGCCCGAGCTGAACGGATGCACCGCCTTGTCGATCCGCCCATGCGCCAGATCATAGCCGAACCGATTGGCTAGCTTGTCGCTAAGCGCCATCTGCGCGTCCGCTGGGAAGTTGCCCGTCACGCCCTCGGGTTGATAGGTGGCGCCAAGGGCTGCATCGCGTAGTTTGACCAGTCGCGGGCGCATGACGTCAAACATCGCTTGAATGTCCTTGCCCGAGGCACCGGGTTCGTAATCATCCAGAAGCGCATCGTATAGATCACCGTCGCCGGCCAGCGCGGCGGCTTCTTCGCGCCTGAGCGCGACAATTTCAGCCAGCACCGGCTGGAACGCGGCAAAATCGTCGCGGGCGCGGGCGTCGGCCCATTTACGCTGCCCGGCCGACGTTGCGCGGGCGATCGCCGTCGACAGCTCGACCGGCACTTTCTGGGCGCGGGCCTGCGCGCGCTTGATTTCACGAATCTGTGCTGCGTCAACAGGTGACAGCGCGTCCGGCTCAATCGCATCCAGCCAAGCGGCCAGCTTGGGATCGGTGCGCCGTGCGTGCAGCACCTTTTCAATGGCGGCCACTTCGTCCGCGCGCTGCGGGCCTGCGCCTTCAGGCATCACCGTTTCCTGATCCCAAGCCAGACGCCCGGCGATCTCGGTTAAGGCCTGGGTGTCGCGCTGAAAGGTCATCAGATCGTCGAATGCGGTCATGTTTGATACCTTATTTACGAATGGATTGTTCGGCAGGATAGCCTGCTAGGAACCGGGCGTTCAGGATCAGCACCCAAGCCATGATCGCGCCCACCTGATGGGTGATCGCCACATGCAGTGGCGCGGCTTGCAGCACGGTCACGATACCCAGCACCGCCTGCCCCAGCACCATCAGAGTGGCAAAGGTGAAACCCGCGCGCACCATCTGGTTGCCCGACCGGCGCGACACACGCCAGACAACCACTGCAAAGATGACCAGCAGATAGCCAGTGATCCGGTGCATGAACTGCACAAGGCCAGCGTTTTCAAAGAAATTGCGCCAGATCGGGGTCAGATCAAAGGCGTCGGGCGGAAAAAACTGTCCAGCCATCCACGGCCAGTCGACGAAAGAGCGGCCCGCGTCGATCCCAGCCACCAATGCGCCCAGAAGGATTTGCAACAACGCCAGATGCATCAGCCCGGTCCCCATTCCGAACAGCTTTGCCTCGCGCCCACGGCGAGCAGCCATCAAGGCGGCCTCTTTCCGGCCCAGAAGCAGGATATACCATGCGATCAGGCCCAGAATGACAAAGGCCAGCCCCAGATGCACCGCCAACCGGTATGAGGCCACATTGACCCGATCGCCCGACAGGCCCGAGGATACCATCCACCAGCCAATCGCGCCCTGCACACCCCCAAGCGCACCCAAAAGCAGCAATCGCCCCGTCCAGCCCGCCGGGATTTTACGCGCAGCCAGAAAGCCAAAAAAGCCAACCGCCCAGACCAATCCGATGAACCGGCCCAACTGGCGATGGCCCCATTCCCACCAATAGATCGTCTTGAAATCCTCTAGGGTCATTGTGCTGTTTTGCAGCTTGAACTGAGGGATTTGTTGGTATTTTGCGAACTCGGTGGTCCAATCGGCATCGTTCATCGGCGGCATTGCGCCCGTGAACGGCGCCCATTCCGTGATCGACAAGCCAGAGTCAGTCAGCCGCGTCAGCCCGCCAACAACAACCATCACGGCAACAAGAAAAAATAAGACGAGCAGCCAAAACCGCACCACCCCGCGCGCAGCACCGCCGCCTGTGCCACGTTCAATTGCGCCCGTTTTCGGACCCTCGCGGGACGTCGCATTCTGATCGCTGACATCTTCAAATATACTGCGCGGTTTGGACATATGGCTCTCCCATTCGCTTTGGCGCGATATTCCTTTACTTGGCGGTGAATGCCAAGGGGGCAAAGTCCGACAAAACCGTGAAATTCCGCCCGTTTCCGCAGCTTTACCAGTCCTTTTGGTTGCTCCTTTCAACATGCCAATGATATAGTGTCGGAACCTAGATATAGTGTGAAATGCACCGAAACGGCGGACAACGTGACAGACACCCCTGAACCTCCTGAAAAGACGGGCGAATTGCCGCCTGAACGCCCCACTTATGACGGCCCCCAGATCGCTATCGAAGAGGAGATGAAAACCTCGTATCTCGATTACGCGATGAGCGTCATTGTCAGCCGGGCGATCCCGGACCTGAGGGATGGGTTGAAACCGGTTCACCGGCGTATTCTGTATGCGATGCACGAATCCGGAAATACCCACGACAAACCCTATCGCAAGTCCGCCCGCCCAGTGGGCGACACGATGGGGAAATACCACCCTCACGGCGACAGCGCGATTTATGACGCTTTGGTGCGCATGGCACAGCCGTTTTCCATGTCGCTGCCACTTCTGGATGGTCAGGGGAACTTCGGTTCGATGGACGGCGATAACGCTGCCGCGATGCGATACACCGAAGTGCGGATGGACAAGCCGTCGGTCGCGCTGCTGTCCGACATCGAAAAAGACACCGTTGATTTTCAGGACAATTACGACGGCAAAGACCTTGAGCCGACCGTCCTGCCCGCCCGTTTTCCGAACATGCTGGTCAATGGCGCGGGCGGTATCGCCGTCGGCATGGCCACCAATATTCCGCCCCACAATTTGGGCGAGGTTGTGGATGCCACGCTGGCCCTGATCGAGAACCCCGATCTTGGATCGGACGATCTGATGGAGTATATTCCCGGCCCCGATTTCCCCACGGGTGCGATCATGCTGGGCCGGTCAGGTGCGCGAAAAGCGTATCTTGAAGGGCGCGGCAGCGTCATTATCCGCGCAAAAACCCGGATCGAAGAAATTCGCAAAGATCGTTACGCCATCGTGCTGGACGAAATCCCCTATCAGGTAAACAAGTCCACGATGATCGAAAAGATCGCAGAACTTGTGCGCGACAAACGGATCGAGGGGATCTCGGCCGTACAGGACGAAAGCGACCGGATCGGTGTGCGCGTGGTGGTCGAACTGAAACGCGACGCGACGCCTGAAGTCGTGTTGAACCAGCTGTTTCGCTATACGCCCATGCAAACCTCGTTCGGGTGCAACATGCTGGCCCTGAACGGTGGCCGTCCCGAACAACTTACCCTTTACGATTTTATCAGCTACTTCATAAGCTTCCGAGAAGAAGTTGTCACACGCCGCACAGCGTTTGAATTGCGCAAGGCGCGTGAACGCAGCCATGTTCTGTGTGGTCTGGCCGTGGCCGTGTCAAATGTCGACGAAGTGGTCGCAACCATTCGCGGATCGGCTGATCCGGCAGATGCCCGCGCCAAGCTGATGGAACGTCGTTGGCCCGCGCAGGACATCGCTGAATACATCCAGTTGATTGACGACCCGACCCACAAGATGAACGAGGACGGCACCTATAACCTGTCCGAAACACAGGCCCGCGCAATCTTGGAACTGCGTCTGCAACGCTTGACCGCCATGGGCGTGAAAGAGGTGACGGACGAACTTCAAGACCTTGCCGCAAAGATCCGGGATTACTTGGATATCTTGCGCTCGCGCGAACGGATCATGGCGATCATTTCGGACGAACTAAATGAGGTGAAAGAGGCTTACGCCGTTCCCCGCCGTACCCAGATCGTCGACTGGTCCGGCGACATGGACGACGAAGATCTGATTGAACGCGAAGACATGGTCGTGACCATAACCGCATCGGGCTGGGCCAAGCGCACACCGCTGGTCGACTTCCGTGCACAAAAGCGTGGCGGCAAGGGCTTGTCGGGGATGCAGACCAAGGATGAGGACGCGATTACAAACCTGTTCGTTGCCAACACGCATACCCAACTTCTGTTCTTCACCGATGATGGGATGGCCTATAAACTGAAGACGTGGCAATTGCCACAAGGCGGGCGCACGGCGAAGGGCAAGCCCTTGGTCAACATCCTGCCGATCCCAACCGGCGTGTCGATTGCGGCCATCATGCCGGTTGATCGTGATGAGAAAGACTGGAACGACCTGCAAATTATATTTGCGACATCCAAAGGCTCGGTCCGGCGCAACCGTCTGTCAGATTTCACCAATGTCATGCGCAACGGCAAGATCGCAATGAAATTCGAAGGCGACGACGCGAATACACGCCTAATCAACGCACGGATTTGTGATGAAAATGATGATGTTATGCTCGTAACCTCATCTGGTCGTGCGATCCGTTTCCCGGTGACGGATGTGCGAGTGTTCAACTCGCGTTCATCCACCGGCGTGCGCGGCATCAGGATGGTGAATGAAGGCGACGAGGTCGTTTCGATGTCCGTCATCCGCCATTTCAGCGCCGAACCTTGGGAACGCACCGCCTTTCTGAAACGCTATCGCGCCGAGCTTGGCGGCGATGTCAGCGATGACGACCCCGCAGACACCGAGGAAGCCGAAATCGAAGCCGGTATGCTCTCAGACGCCCGGTATTACGAAATGCGCGCCGCCAAGGAAATGATCGTGACGATCACTTCGGGCGGGGTGGGCAAGCTGACGTCGTCGCTTGACTACCCGGTACGCGGGCGTGGTGGCCAAGGCGTTACCGCAATAGAAAAAACCATGCGCGGCGGACCCATCGTCGCTTCGTTCCCGATCGAGATGGACGACCAGATCATGCTGGCCACGTCGAAAGGTCAATCCATTCGCTGCCCGGTCAACGGCATCAGCTTCCGCTCGCGCGGGGCTGGCGGCGTCAAGGTGTTCAACACCGGCAAGGGCGAAGAAGTCGTATCGGTCGCCCGCATCATCGAGCAATCCGAAGATGAAGACGACGCGGACAGCGACGCCTGACCCCCGACACCAGACGGCCCCCTTTTCCCATATCGACCGGCGGAAAGGGGGCCTTCCCTTTTGACCGCCAATCTCCTATCTGAGCGCCATGACTGACCAAACATTACACATCGTTGGCGGCGGCATGGCCGGCTCCGAAGCCGCATGGCAAGCCGCACATATGGGCGTGGACGTTGTGCTGCACGAAATGCGGCCAAAGGTCGAAACCTTCGCCCATCAGACCGGCGATTTTGCTGAGATGGTGTGCTCGAACTCGTTTCGGTCCGATGACGACGAACAGAACGCCGTGGGCCTTTTGCACTGGGAAATGCGCAAAGCCGGTGGTCTGATCATGTCCGGCGCCGACCATAATCGGCTGCCGGCGGGCGGCGCGCTTGCCGTGGATCGCGATGCCTTCGCACGATACGTCACGGAAAAACTTCGCGCCTTGCCTAACCTGCGCATCGAATACGGCGAAATAAGCGACCTGCCCGCCGACGGCCACTGGATCTTCGCGACCGGTCCCCTGACCTCGCCCGCACTTGGCGCCGCTATTGCGCGCGAGACCGGCACCGACCGGCTGGCATTTTTCGACGCGATTGCCCCCATTGTTTATGCCGACAGCATCGACATGGACGTGGTCTGGGCGCAATCGCGCTATGACAAGGGCGAGACCGAGGATGAGCGCCGCGCCTACCTGAACTGCCCGATGACCAAGGCCCAATACGAGGCATTCATCGACGCGCTTCTCGACGCTGACAAGACCGAGTTTCACGAAGGCGAAACCGCCACCTATTTCGATGGCTGCCTGCCGATCGAGGTGATGGCTGAACGTGGGCGAGACACGCTGCGCTTTGGCCCGATGAAACCCGTGGGCCTGACCAACACGCACGCACCGGACAACAAACCCTATGCCGTGGTTCAACTTCGCCGCGACAACGCGTTGGGAACACTATATAATATCGTTGGCTTCCAGACCAAGATGAAATACGGCGCACAAACCGATGTGTTCAGAATGATCCCCGGTCTGGAAAACGCGTCCTTCGCCCGGCTGGGTGGCATCCATCGTAACACTTTTATGAACTCGCCTACGCTGCTGGACAGCCAGATGCGTTTGAAATCCCGTCCTAACCTCAGGTTTGCAGGGCAAGTGACAGGGGTCGAAGGCTATGTGGAAAGTGCAGCGATGGGCTTGCTCGCCGGACGTCTCGCCGCCGCCGAACTGCTAAGACTGGACCTACCAGACGTTCCGCAAGACACCGCCATGGGCGCGCTAATCCATCACATCACCGGCGGGGCAGACGCCAAATCGTTCCAGCCGATGAACGTGAACTTCGGACTGTTTCGACCCATTGACGGGCTGAAAGGCGGACGTCGCGGACGCAAAGACCGCTACAAGGCCTACACGGATCGCGCCAAAGCGGACTGGACCGGGTGGCTCACCCATTTTGCATAACGAACGGGGCGTTCATGGTTGATTTTGCTACACGTTTCGCTCCCAGCCCTACCGGCCCCCTACATCTTGGCCACGCATTCTCGGCGATGCTATGCCACGATATGGCCCGCGCCAATCAAGGTCGGTTCCTCTTGCGGATGGAGGATACCGATCTGCAACGCAGCAAACCGGAATGGGATGCGCTGATCCGCCACGATCTGACGTGGCTTGGCCTTGACTGGGACGGCCCCGTGCTGCGCCAGTCGACACAACTGACCTCCTACGACACATATCTTGCCCAACTCGCAGAACTCGACCTGATCTACCCTTGCTCCTGCAGCCGCGCCGACATCCGCGCGGCCCTGTCCGCCCCGCAAGAGGGCCACCCGCACGAGATCTATCCCGGCACCTGCAAATCGCGGCCCATGGCCGACCGCAAACCCGACGACGCCCTGCGCTTGCACCTTGATCGCGCGCTATCGCTGCTTGCCGATGACACCCCACATTTTAACGAAACCGGAAAGACGCATAAAGGCACGCATCAGATCGACCCGGAACTGGCCCGCGCGCAGATCGGTGACGTCGTCCTGTCACGCAAGGGCGAAGACGTCGTGGCTTATTTCCTCGCCTCTGCCATCGACGACGCCGCTCAATGCATCACTCATGTCATCCGCGGCGAAGACCTGTTTGATTTCACCGCGATCCAAGTGATTCTGCTCAACCTCCTGAACCTGCCCGTGCCAACCTACCATCACCACCGACTGATCCGCGACGACCAAGGCAAACGCTTGGCCAAACGCGACGACGCGCGCGCCATTTCCACCTATCGAGACGAAGGCAAGTCACCCTTAGACATCCGCAAAATGGTTGGCCTCTGACACGCCCCGGTTTCTTCTGGCCACAAATATCCTGCGGGGGTCCGGGGGTGCAAAACCCCCGGCGCGACGCTCAGATCAAAGGAGCCATGATCTCGACCTCATCCCCTTCTCGCACAGCGGTATAAAAGCAACTGCGTCGGTTGGTGTGGCAGGCCGGACCGGTTTGCTCCACGGTCACAAGCAGGCAATCTCGGTCGCAATCGACGCGGAAATCGACAAGTTCCTGAGCATGGCCCGAGCTTTCCCCCTTCACCCAGAACGCCTGCCGCGAGCGCGACCAATAGGTCACGCGCCCCGTTTTCAGCGTGCGCAGCACGGCTTCGGCATTCATCCAGGCCATCATTAATACCTCGCCCGTCACCGCGTCCTGCGCGATGGCTGGGATCAGACCCTTGTCATCATACTTCAAACCCGCTGGATCGAATTTCATGCCCCGTCCTTTCCAATCACGCCCTCACATCCTATGTAGTCGTCAAAACCGCGATGCGAAAGGCGAGAAGCATGAGCGATAGCGACCTGATCAAGCTCTACTCGAAACAAATCCTGAACCTGGCCGCCGCCATTCCCCATCTGGGCACGCTTGACGCGCCCGACGGCGAAGCCAAGGCGCGCTCGCCCTTGTGCGGGTCGTCGGTGTCGGTCGGGCTGACCCAAACCGACGGTGCCGTGACAGGATTTGCGCAGAGCGTGAAGGCCTGCGCGCTGGGACAAGCGTCTGCCGCCATCCTTGGCAATCAGGTGATCGGCCTTGATCGCGCCACGCTGCAACGCGGGCGGGATCAGTTGAATGACATGCTGACCAAGCAAGGGCCGGTCCCTACTGCCCCGTTCGAACGTTACGAAGTGCTACAGCCCGCACGCGAATTCACCAATCGCCATGCGTCGATCCTTTTGCCCTTCGACGCCACGCTGGCAGCCATCGACGCAGCCGACCGTGCCTAAAAAAAACCGCCGCACTCCTGGCAGGGAGGCGGCGGAAGTTGCGGCTCGGGACGAACGCTCCGGTGCAGGAAAAGGCAGAAACACCGGAACGTGGGACAGGCGACGGGCAGTAAACCGTCTGGACGCATCGAGATTGGGACATGATGCAGTGTCCGGACCCTGAGCTGGCAGAAACTGGGTTTGGGGTCAGATCATCCCCGGCAGATGAAGCGCACCGAACAGCACGACAAGCAGGGACATGCCCCCAACTGCGTCCTGCCAAATGGTGGCGGACGAACGGGTCAATACGGCTTTCACGTCGTTCAACATGGGTGATCTCCTGCTCTCGGTTGTGGTGGCTTATTGGACTGCCATCCGTTTTGTTGCCACTTTGTTCGCATGTTCTTAACGCTTTTGTAAAGAACTTTTTAAGAACATTTGTGAACTTTTGAGAACAGAACTGTTAACCTACTGAAATCAAACGGATCGCTTCATCCTGCCGCATCAGCCACAAAAGCACGCGCGCCGCGTGCCCCCGTGGCGTGGTCAAGTCCGGGTCTTGTTGCAGCAACAGCCGCGCGTCTTTTTGCGCCACAGCCATCAGGCCGGCTTGATGTTCCAGATCGCCCACCCAGAACCGTGGCAGGCCCGATTGCGCCGTGCCCAGCACATCGCCGGCCCCGCGCATTTCCAGATCGGCTTCCGAGATTACGAACCCATCTTCAGTATCGCGCATCACCACCAAGCGTTTTTCGCCGCCTTCCGTCAGGGGCGGCTGATACATCAAAAGACAGGTCGAGGCCGCCTGCCCCCGCCCCACGCGCCCACGCAATTGATGCAGTTGCGCAAGCCCGAAATGTTCGGCCCGTTCGATCACCATGATCGAGGCATTGGGCACGTCCACCCCGACTTCGATCACCGTCGTCGCGACCAATAACTTGGTGCGCCCAGCTACGAAATCCGCCATCGCGGCGTCTTTTTCTGCGGGTGGCATCTGGCCGTGGACCATGCCCACCATGCCCTCGCCCAAAGTGGCGCGCAGATGTTTGAACCGTTCCTCGGCGGCGGTCAGGTCCATAACCTCGCTTTCATCGACCAGTGGGCAGACCCAATAGGCCTGCGCACCATCCGCCATTGCCCGGCGCAGACGTTCGACCACCTGGTCGATCCGCCCTGACGACACCAGAGCCGTGGTGATCGGTTTGCGCCCGGGTGGCTTTTCATCCAAGACCGAGACATCCATGTCCCCATATTGCGCCAACGCGAGGCTGCGCGGAATGGGCGTGGCGGTCATCACCAGAACGTCCGCAGCCTGTCCCTTGGCCCCCAGTTCCATCCGTTGCGAGACGCCGAACCGATGCTGTTCATCCACGATGGCCAACCGAAGATCATGAAATTCCACGTCTTTCTGGAACACTGCATGGGTGCCAACCAGAACGTGAATGTCGCCTTTGGCCAGCGCATCCAGCTTCGCGCGCCGCTCGACCCCCTTGTCGCGCCCGGTCAGGATCTCGACCACGACGCCTGCGGCATCCGCCAGCGGGCGCAGCCCTTCCAGATGCTGACGGGCCAGAATTTCGGTGGGGGCCATCATGACGCCCTGCCCGCCAGCCTCGACCGCAACCAGCAGCGACAGCAGCGCGACCAGTGTCTTGCCCGAGCCTACATCGCCCTGCAACAACCGGTTCATTCGCTTGCCCGAGGCCAGATCGGCGCTGATCTCTTCTACCGCGCGGGACTGGGCACCGGTTGGTTTGTAGGGCAAAGCGGCCAGCACCTTGGCCTGCAAGTCGCCCGTGCCCACGCTGACCCGCCCTTTGCTGCGCCGAACCTTGGCACGGGCCAGCGCCAGCGTCAGTTGATGGGCGAAAAATTCGTCATACGCCAGCCTGCGCCGTGCAGGCGACTGTGGTGACAGATCGTCCGCCCCCTCGGGCGCATGGGCCATCCTGAGCGCCATGTGCCAATCGGGCCAGTGTTCGCGCGCCTTCAATTCCGGGTCGATCCATTCCTTCAACACGGGCAGCCGCGTCAAAACCTCGCCCACCCCCTTGGCGATCACCCGTCCGGTCACACCGGCTGTCAGGCGATAGACCGGTTCGAAATCTGGAATGCTCGCGGCATCTTTCGGGGGCACGATGTAGTCGGGATGCACGATTTGCAGCTTGCCGTCAAAGCTTTCCACCTTGCCCGACACGACGCGCGCGGCCCCTTCGGGCAGTTGTTTTTGCAGCCAATTGCCATTGGCGTGAAAGAACACCAGTTCGAACGCGGTCAGGGGGTCGCGGACCTCGACCCGGTAGGGTGCTGTGCGCGTGCGCCCCGGTTTGTGCTGCCCGACCTCGATTTCCACGGTGGCCATGTCGCCCGGTTGCACCTCGGTGATCGAGGCGCGGAATTTGCGGTCGATGCCTGCGTGCGGCAACCAGAACAGCAGGTCGCGCGGACGCTCAATACCCAATGTTTCCAACGCTTTGGCGGTCTTTTCTCCGATCCCGCCAAGGGTCTCAAGTTCGGCAAACAGGGGAAACAGGATTTCGGGTCGGGTTGCCATGGCTCACGCGTCCCCGATCAAGATTAACCAGCCGTCTTCGTCAATGGTCTCGACCCCAAGATCGGCGGCTTTCTTGGCTTTTGACCCCGCTCCCGGCCCCGCGACCAGCAGGTCGGTCTTGCCGGAAACCGAGCCCGACACCTTAGCTCCCAAAGCTTCCGCCCGCGCCTTGGCTTCGGCGCGGGTCATCTTTTCCAGCGATCCGGTGAACACGACGACCTTGCCCGCAACGGGGCTGCCGTCGGTTTTGGGAGCCGCGACGGGCTGCACGTCGAGTTCTGCCACCAGCCGGTCGATCGAGGCGCGCTCAGCCTCTTGCGAGAACGCCGCAACTAGTGATCCGGCCATGACCGCGCCGACCCCGTCTATAGACACCAGATCGTCCCATTCCGGTGCGCCGGGCTGGGCGGCGGTGACGGCGGCCTCGAACGCGTCCCACGTGCCATAATGGCGGGCCAGCAGATTGGCTGCACTTTCCCCCACATGGCGAATGCCAAGCGCGAAAATCACTTTATTCAAGGGGATTACACGTCGTTCTTCAATCGCTGCAAACAGATTCTCGGCGCTTTTCTCGCCCCAGCCATCACGGTTTTTCAATCGCGCAAGGTTGCCCTTGTCGCGTGCGGCCAGGGTGAAAATATCGGCCGGTTCGCGGATGGGCAACGTGTCGTCGTGATAGAACATCTCGACCTGCTTGGCGCCCAAACCTTCAATGTCAAACGCCCCGCGGCTGACGAAATGTTTTAGCTTCTCAACAGCTTGCGCAGGACAGATGATGCCGCCGGTGCAGCGGCGCACCGCGTCGCCTTCTTCGCGGATGGCGTCAGATCCGCATTCCGGGCAGGCCTGCGGGAAGGCATAGGGCTGCGCGTCTTCAGGCCGCTTTGTCAGATCCACATCCGCGATCTTAGGGATCACGTCACCGGCGCGATAAACCTCGACCCAATCGCCAACGCGGATATCCTTGCCATCCCGGATGACCTCGCCCTTGTTGTCGCGACCGGCGATGTAATCCTCGTTATGCAAAGTGGCGTTCGACACCACCACGCCGCCAACCGTGACCGGGGTCAGGCGCGCGACAGGGCTGAGCGCGCCGGTGCGGCCCACCTGAATGTCGATGGCTTCCAACCGGGTCCAAGCGCGTTCGGCGGGAAACTTGTGCGCAATCGCCCATCGCGGCGTCGTGGACCGAAACCCAAGCCGTGCTTGCAGGCCAAGATCGTCCACTTTGTAAACCACGCCGTCAATGTCATAGCCCAACGTCGCGCGTTGCGATTCAATGGCTTGGTAATGGGCCAGCATCGCATTCGGGTCGGTGAAACGTTGGGTCAGCGGGTTGGTCTGAAAACCCAGTTCCGCCAGCCGTTCCACAGCGCCCATCTGGGTGTCAGACAAGGGTGCGCTGAGCGCGCCCCAGGCATAGGCAAAGAAGCGAAGCGGACGATCTGCGGTGATCTTCGCGTCCAGTTGGCGCAGTGATCCGGCTGCGGCGTTGCGCGGGTTGGCGAAGGTCTTGCCACCCCGTTCGGCCTGCCGCGCGTTGAGGGCGGCAAAATCGTCGTGGGACATATAGACTTCGCCCCGCACCTCAAGCACCTCGGGGGCGCCGTTCAGCCGGGCGGGAATGTCGGCCACGGTGCGCGCATTCTGGGTGACATTTTCGCCCACCGCCCCGTCACCGCGCGTGGCGGCATGGACAAGCCGCCCATTCTCGTAACGGATCGACAGGGACAGCCCGTCGATCTTCGGCTCGGCGGTATAGGCAAGTGGCGCGTCAGCCGTCAGCCTCAGAAACGAGCGAATCCGGGCATCAAATTCGGTCACTTCCTCGTCGGAAAATGCGTTGCCCAAGGACAGCATCCGCACCTCGTGGGTGATTTTTGCAAACCCCTCAGACGGGGTTGCGCCCACTTGGTCGGTGGGGCTGTCGCTGTGTTTCAGGTGGGGAAAACGGTCCTCGATGGCCGCATTTCGCCGCTTGGCTGCGTCATATTCCGCATCCGAGATCGTGGGCGCATCGTCGGTATGATAGGCTCTGTTGGCCGCAGTTAGCAGATCCGCCAGGCGCGACAGCTCGCCGCGCGCCCCGTCTTCCGTCAACTTTTCCACGTCTGTTTCGGCTGGCGCACGCATGGCTTCCCCAAAGCTGTTTCCATTCTGATAGGCCCGAGCTTGCCGCGCGTCCAGCCCCGACAGGACGGCACTCATGCACCGCAACACATCATCCTCGCCCGTCAGGCCTTTGAAAAGCGCATTATTAACGAATGCAAGATGCGTCAGCTATTGCCGATCTGATACCAAAACCCTAAGTTTCGCTAGGTATCACCGGGGAACGGGTTTTCATGACCGAACACGAAGATCACACAAGGCGCAAGCGGCGCCCATTTGCTGGGCTGCGCAACAACTTTCTTGCCGGTCTTGTCGTCGTGGTGCCGATTGCCGTGACGATGTGGATGATCTGGACCTTTGTGGGCTGGATCGACAGCTGGGTTCTGCCCTTCGTACCCGCACGGTATCATCCCGACGCGCTGATCGACACGCTTTTGGGCGACAACGAATGGTTCAAGATGTTGTTCGGGGAAGACGTGCGCATCAACGTGCGTGGGTTGGGCGTTGTCGTGTTCCTGTTTTTCACCGTCTTGGTCGGCTGGGTCGCCAAGGGGCTGATCGGTCGGTCGTTCTTGGCATGGGGTGAACGGATCGTCGATCGGATGCCCATTGTGCGTTCGCTGTACAACGGCATCAAACAGATAGCCGAAACCGTTTTCAGCCAATCGACAGAGACCAAGTTCGACAAGGCCTGTCTGGTGGAATATCCACGCAAGGGGATCTGGGCGATTGCCTTCATCTCGACCAAAGCGAAGGGCGAGATTGACCAGAAAATCCCGGTGGACGAAGATATCATCTCGGTTTTTCTGCCGACCACACCTAACCCGACCTCGGGTTTTCTGCTGTTCGTGCCGCGCCATTCGGTGGTTGAACTGGCGATGACGGTCGAGGATGCCGCGAAGCTGGTGATTTCCGCGGGGCTTGTCTATCCCAACGGGAAGAACCCCTCGCAACCCCCTGTCATCTCGCAACCCCCTGTTATAAAACCTGAATGAGCGGATTGGCCGCCCCCATCCTGACCGGGTTTGCCACCGGCTTTTCCTTGATCCTTGCCATCGGCGCGCAAAACGCCTTCGTCTTGCGGCAAGGCTTGATGCGCCAGCACATCTTCTGGCTGTGCCTGTTTTGCGCGGCCTCCGATGCGCTGTTGATTGCCGCCGGTGTGCTTGGCTTCGGCGCGTTGGTCGAGGCGTGGCCAACCCTTCCCCTGATCATGGCGCTGGCGGGGGCTGCATTCCTGATCGTCTATGGCGCGCTGCGATTCATGGCCGCCGCGAAGGGCGATTACAAAATGGAGATCGCAGGCAAATCCCGGTCATTGGCCGCAGTCATCGCCATTGCTGCCGCCTTCACCTGGGCCAATCCGCATGTCTATCTGGATACGCTGGGGCTGATCGGGGCGATTTCGACTTCGTTCGGGGACTGGTCCCAGCGGCTCGCCTTCGGCGGTGGTGCGGTGACCTCCAGCTTCGTTTTTTTCTTCTCGCTGGGCTATGGCGCGCGATTACTGGCGCCGATCATGCAAAAACCGGGCGCGTGGCGGGTGTTGGACGTCATCATCGGGCTGACCATGTGGGCGATTGCGGCGGGGCTGGTTAACGGCGTGGTGTCCGGCGCCATTCACTAACCGAACATTTCTTCCAGATTGACCGTGCCGCGCTTGTTCAGGTCGCCGCGATGGGCGTCAAGAAAGGCTTGCGCGGCCGCCTGTCCTGCCTTCTTCAGACGTTCCAGCGTCACGGTTGACGGAACAAGCTTGGTCGCCGTGCTCAGATCGCGCATCAGGTCATCGTCCGAGATGATGTGCACCAGAACATCGCGCATTTGTCCCGGCGACAACTGCCCAGCCGCGATCAGCCGCTTGACGAAGTTGATCGCGCGAAGCTCGCGCAGAAGGGACGAGTTGAAGCTGATCTCGTTGATCCGGTTCTGAATCTCGGCACCGCTTTCGGGCAGATCGGCCCGGTGAAGCGGGTTGATCGTGACCACCACCACATCGGCGGGCAGCGCCGGGTCGAACAGCGGAAACAGCGCGGGGTTGCCGGTATAGCCGCCATCCCAGAACGCCTCTTCCTGCCCGGTCTTGGGGTCGATCATTTCAACCGCCTGGAACACGGTCGGCAGGCAGGCCGAGGCCAGAATGGCATCAGTGCTGATCTCTTCTTCTGCGAAAACGCGGATCTTGCCGGTGCGCACATTGGTGGCAGAGACACATAGGCGCGGGCCGACCTCGGCGCAAACGGCATCGTAATCGAATTCCTCGACAATGTCGCGCAGCGGATTCTTGTAAAACGAGCCATAGGAATAGGGCGTGACGACGCGACTGGCCATATCCGCCCAGACAAACATGGGCGAGGCCTGGAAGGCCTGGCTGATCAACCCGTTTTGCGGGGCGAATTGCGTGAACCACGATGTCAGGCGCAGGTCATGAACCCCCGCCACCCTGTGCCACAGCGCATCCAGATTGGCGCGCGCCGCGTCGCGGTCGTGCCCTTTGCCATCGGCCACCAGCCCGGCCTTCAACGCCGCCCCGTTCAGCGCGCCCGCCGAAGTGCCGGATATCCCGGCAATCTCGATTTCCTCGTCCTGCAAGAGGTGGTCCAGCACCCCCCACGTGAAGGCGCCATGCGCCCCGCCGCCCTGAAGGGCAAGGTTGATACGCTTAGGTTTTGCCATGCCGGGTTACAGTGCTGTCCAGCCGCCATCGACCGAAATCGTGGTGCCGGTGATCTGCGCCGCCGCGTCCGAACATAGAAACGCGGCCGTGCCGCCCATCTGTTCGACGGTTGCAAACTCCTTCGATGGCTGGCGGGCCAGCATGACCTCGCGCACCACCTCGTCACGCTCCATCCCGTGGGTTTTCATCTGATCGGGGATCTGGCTTTCAACCAGCGGAGTCAGGACATATCCGGGGCAAATCGCGTTGCAGGTGATCGGGTCCTCCGCGGTCTCAAGCCCGATGGTCTTGGTCAGGCCGACAATACCGTGCTTGGCCGCGATATAGGCGGATTTATAGGGCGAAGCCGTCAGACCGTGGGCCGAGGCGATGTTGATCACCCGGCCCCACCCGGCCTTGCGCATCATGGGAAGCGCGGCTGCAATGGTATGGAAGGCCGATGTCAGGTTGATGGCGATGATCGCGTCCCATTTCTCGGTCGGAAAATCCTCGATCGGGGCGACGTGCTGGATTCCTGCGTTGTTGATCAGGATATCGCACTGGCCCGACTTCTCGATCAACGCGCGGCATTGATCAGCCTTCGACATATCGGCTTGGACATAGCGCGCGGTGACGCCGAATTCCTTGCCAATTTCGTCGGCCAATGCGTGATCTTCATCATTGTCGGTGAACGAGTTCAAAATCACATCAGCGCCCGCCCGCGCCATCTCGCGCGCGATCCCAAGCCCGATGCCCGAATTTGATCCGGTGATGACAGCGGTCTTGCCGTCCAGCGATGTCGTGATGGCCATGGTGATCCCTTCTCAGAAAACTGTTGTTGCGATGCAGCATACCTAAATGACTTTCTCGCGCCAGAGGTTTCACAGCATCGTGCCATTCGGCCAGTCAGGTTGGGATTGTGACAGAAAATTGCCTCCGATTCTGTGCCGCTCGCGCCCACCGGCCAGCACAGCCCATAGCCCAATTTTTGCCATAAAAAAAACGCCCGCACGAAGCGGGCGTTAAGTTATTGAGGCAGGTTTCATACAGGCAAGAAACCTATCGAGCAGTGACTTCTTTATAAGCGGTCTGGCGCCGCGTTCCAAGCTAAAAGTTTGAAAAGACTATTTTACGCCTTTAGAGTTTCCACAGATCAGGACCGGGACAAGAAGGAAAACCGCGCCGATGACATCATCCCTCATCCACAGAATTCACACCCTGGTCGGGGCGGTCTCGCTGTCGGTCATGACCGCGCAAATTGGGTCTGCCGAGCCTCAGCATGGCATAGCTATGTATGGCGACCCTGTCTTGCCACCGGATTTTGTGTCCCTGCCCCATGTGAACCCCGACGCCCCCAAGGGTGGAAAGATCATTTTCGCCGAGTCTGGCAGCTATGATTCGCTGCATCCGGTGATCCGCAAAGGCAGTGCGCCGTGGCAATTGCGCTTCATGTTGTTCGAAAGCCTGATGGGCCGCAGTTATGACGAGCCATTCACGCTTTACGGCCTTTTGGCCGAATCGGTCGAAACCGACGAGGCGCGCACATGGGTTGAATACACCCTGCGCGAAGGCACGACGTTTTCCGACGGCAGCCCCCTGACCATTGAAGACGTGATGTGGTCCTACGAGGTTCTGGGCACCCTTGGACACCCCCGCTATCACGGCGCCTGGGCCAAGGTCGAAACGATGGAGCAGACCGGCCCCCGCTCGGTCAAGTTCACTTTCAATGCCGAAGATCGCGAGTTGCCCTTGATCCTTGGAATGCGGCCCATTCTGAAAAAAGCACAGTGGCAGGAGCATGATTTCGAGGCGTCAGGCGTCGATGTCATCCCGATCGGGTCAACCCCTTACGTGATCGACGCCTTCGAACCCGGCCGTTATCTGACCCTGAAGCGCAATCCCGATTATTGGGGCAAGGATCTGCCTTTGATGCAGGGGCAAGCCAATCTCGATGAAATCCGGTTCGATTTTTACGGTGATGGGGACGTGACGTTCGAGGCTTTCAAGGCCGGCGAGGCCAACACCCACCGCGAAACCAACCTGCAAAAATGGCAGACCCAGTTCAACTTTCCCGCCGTTCAGTCCGGCGATATCGTGCTGTCGGACATTCCGCATGAGCGGCCCACAGGCATCATGGGTTACGTGATGAACACGCGCCGCCCGGCCTTTTCCAATATCCGTGTGCGCGATGCGATGATCCATGCGTTCAACTTTGAATTCATCAATCAAAGCCTCAATGCAGGCGCGAAGAAACGCATCCAGTCCTATTTCCACAACTCGGTGCTGGGGATGGCGCCGGGGAAACCCGCCGAAGGGCTGGTGCGCGAAATCCTCGCTCAATATGACGACCTGCCCGATGGAGCGGTCGAGGGCTATGCCCTGCCCGTCGCCGACGGGTCAGCCCGCAATCGCAAGGGCCTGCGCCGCGCCATGGCGCTGATGGAAGAGGCCGGATGGACCGTTCAAGAAGGCGTGATGAAGAACGCCGATGGTCAGCCTTTCACCTTCGAGATCCTGCTGAACACAGGATCTTCCGAGAACCGGCAGGAAATCGACCTTTTCGCCAGCGCGTTGGAGCGGTTGGGGGTTACGCCCACCATCACCTCGGTCGACAGTGCGCAATACAAGGAACGGACCAACGCATTCGATTTCGACATGGCCTATTACTGGCGCGCCTTGTCGCTGAGCCCCGGCAACGAGCAGAAGCTTTACTGGGGGTCCGAAAGTGCCGACAAGGAAGGCACCCGCAACTGGATGGGCGTCAAAAGCCCCGCCATCGACGGGTTGATCGACACCATGCTGAACGCCAAGGGGCAAGACGAGTTCCGCGCCGCCACCAAGGCACTGGACCGCGTGCTGACCACAGGCCGCTATGTGATCCCGCTGGGCTATACCGACCTGTCACATATCGCCCATGTGAAAGAGCTGAAATACCCGGAACGTGTGCCGATGTATGGTGACTATCTGGGCTTCCAGCCCGAGATCTGGTGGTGGCAGGAATAGCAGCCGTCTGCGCAGTCGGGTTGCCCGGCTGCGTTACTTGGATCAGTGTAAATGACGCTCTGGCAATACGCCTCAATTCGACGTGGCGAGCTTTGCCTCCAGAAACCCGAGGGTTCCGGCAAAGCTGCGCTTGATCCATTTCATCACCGACGGACGACGAATGACATAGTCGCGGGCCGAGGCTGCGAAGGCGCCATAGACCACGAAAACAACGAACGTCATCGCCATCAATACCGCCGCCAGCCATACCAGCGATGTGGTGGCGTGTGCTGCATCGGGTGCGATGAATTGCGGCAAGAAGGCCAAGAAAAATAGCGACAGCTTCGGGTTCAGCACGTTCAGCAACATACCCGATGCCGCGATGCAGGCCAGCGCGGCGGGCAGAATGCCAAGGGTGCATCCGGCAGCGGCGGCGATGCTGGCCCGGAACCCGCGCCCAAGGCCAACCGCAAGCGTATAAATGACGCCCGTGCCCGGCAACAACACAACCACCAGCGATATGAGCAGAAATTTGAAGGACATCAAAGCCCCTCGGTGTCTTTCATCACCGTTGGGGGAAACGGCGCACGGGTCAATCGGCGCCTTCGTTCAAACCAGCGACGTTACCCACAGGATCGTCGCGTCTTCGGCGCTGGTCGAGATCACGTTATGCCCCATCGAGGCGTCGTAATAGGCACTGTCGCCGCGCTTCATCTCGACCGGTTCATAGAATTCAGTGATTAGGCGGATCGCGCCGGTGAGGACATAGAGGAACTCTTCGCCGTCATGGCGCACCCAGCCGTCGAACTCGTCAAACGACCGCGCCCGCACCCGCGCGCGATAGGGCAGCATGGTTTTCTTGGTCAGCGCACCGGCCAGCAATTCATGCTCATAGGTGGTGGTGGCGTGGGCCGCCCCTTCGCCCGTTTTAGTCACAGTCATGCGGCCCGACACTTGTGCGGCCTTTGGCGCGGTGAACAATTGCGGCACCGAGATTTCCAGCCCGACTGCCAGTTTTTTCAATGCATCATAGGTGGGTGACATCTGACCGTTTTCGATCTTCGACAGGGTCGACCGGGCCAAGCCTGCCTGCCCTGCGGCTTGCTCTAACGTCCAGCCGCGCGATTTACGCAAATCGCGCACCCGCGCGCCAAGGTCCAGCGGGCTTGGGGCGGGTCGGTCGTCGCCATTTTCGCGGGCCAGTCGGATCAGGCTTGGTTGGTCGGGCTTTATCATGCCCTTTCAATACACCGAAACCGGGTTGATGCAACCGCGCGCCCTTGCAACTTCCGCACCCCCTTGGCACATCTGGACAATGTTATCAGAATTTCGCCCCACCGCCCCGCTGCCCGCCCCGCCAGATGCCTTCAACATGGCGCGGTATGTGCTGACCCATGCGTTAGATTTGGGCGACAAGACGGCCCTGTCGGTGGTGACGCCTGACGGGACGGGTGAAACACACTGGACCTTCGCCCAGCTTGACCGAGCGGTGCGCGGAGTCGCGGGCGGTTTGCTGGCGCAGGGGCTTGCACCGGACGACCGGGTGCTTTTGCGGCTGGGCAACACGGTGGATTTTCCGCTGGCCTTTCTGGGCGCGATTGCGGCGGGGTTGGTGCCGGTACCAACCTCATCCCAATTGACGCAAGCGGAAATTACCAAGATGTCGGCCATGGTCGCCCCACAACTGATCATTGCCGATGATGGGATTGCCCTGCCCGCTGACACGAACGCGCCAGTTCTGGATGTGGATGCGTTGCACGCACTGGCAAACCATGCGCCCGCCCCCTTTCACATGGGCGACCCAGAGCGTCCGGGCTATATCGTCTTCACCTCGGGCACCTCCGGCAAGGCGCGGGCTGTGGTTCACGCCCACCGCGCGATCTGGGCGCGGCAGATGATGTGGCAGGGCTGGTACGGTTTGACCCGCGATGACCGCTTGATGCACGCAGGCGCGTTCAACTGGACCTATACGCTGGGTACCGGGCTGATGGACCCGTGGTCGGTGGGTGCGACCGCGCTGATCCCGGCGGCGGGCACGACCTCGGCCCAGCTTGGCGGGCTTTTGGCGCGCGAGAAGGCGACGATATTTGCCGCCGCCCCCGGTGTCTATCGACAGATGTTGCGCAGCACTCTGCCCGCCCTGCCGGTCTTGCGCCATGGATTGTCTGCGGGCGAGAAACTGCCCGCGACCACGCGTTCACATTGGGGCGACGCAACCCGGACGCCGATCCATGAAGCCTATGGCATGTCGGAATGTTCGACCTTTATCTCGGGCGCGCCCAACCACCCGGCGCCCGACGGCACGTTGGGCTATCCGCAACCGGGACGGCATATCGCGGTGCTGGACGCGGATGGACAGATCACCCCGCGCGGCACGCCGGGCATCATGGCGGTGCACCGTAACGATCCGGGGCTGATGCTGGGCTATCTTGGCGCAAAACAGGATACAAAGAACCGCTTTTCCGGTGATTGGTTCCTGACCGGCGACACTGTCAGCATGGCCCCCGACAGCGCGATTACCTTCGAAGGGCGGTCTGACGATATCATGAACGCCGGTGGCTTTCGCGTCTCGCCGATCGAGGTCGAGGCCGCCATGGCCCTCCACCCCGGCGTCCACGAAGCCGCCTGCGCCGAGGTGGCCGTGAAGGATGACGCCACGATCATCGCTTGTTTCTATACGCCCGAAGCCAAGCCGGTGGCGCAGGATGCACTGTCGGCCCATGCCCACGCACAACTGGCGCACTATAAATGCCCGCGCCTGTTCATCCCCTTGAAGACCCTGCCGCGCGGCGCAAACAACAAGCTTTTACGCGCAACTCTGCGCGCCCAATTTGAGGCCGGATCACTCACCAAGCTGTGATCCGCGGCCCTTCCCATCCCTGACAATCCCCGATAGAGCTTCTGCCGAAGGGAGAGCCCAATGATCCGCCTTGATATCTTTTCCGACCCCATCTGCCCTTGGTGCTATATCGGCAAATCCCGACTGGACCGCGCGCTTGAGGCGCGGCCGGACCATCCGTTCAAGGTCGAATGGCATCCGTTCCAGCTGAACCCGGATATGCCCAAAGACGGCATGGAACGTCGTGCCTATCTGGAGGCAAAGTTCGGTGGGCAAGACAGTGCGGTGAAGGCCTATCTGCCGGTGATCACCGAGGCCGAATCCTCGGGGCTTGAAATCAATCTTGAGGGCATCAAACGCACCCCCAACACGCTGGATGCGCACCGATTGATCCATTGGGCGGGGATCGAATTCAAGCAGAACGCCGCCGTGGATCGCCTGTTTCGCGCCTATTTCATCGAGGGGGCCGACATTGGTGACCCTGCGGAACTGGTTAAGATCGCGTCCTCGATTGGCATGGATGGCGATGTTGTGGGTCGCCTTCTGGACTCTGACGCCGATGCAGAAGACATTCAGGCGCGCGATATGGATGCGCGCCGCAAAGGGGTCCAGTCCGTGCCGACCTTCGTCGTGGCCAATCAACACGTGGTGCCGGGCGCACAACCGACCGAGCTTTGGACGCAGGTGATTGATGACCTGACCGCGCAACTGGCCGCCGGGTCATCCGAAAGCCCGGCGCATTGATCACCCGATTTATTTCCCAGCATCTCTCACCACAAACGCCCCTGAAATTGAGGGAATATGTGCTGCTGATGGCGGCGCTGTTTTCCATGGTCGCGTTTTCAATCGACTCGATCCTGCCCGCCCTGCCCCAGATCGCCAACCTTCTGGTGCCAGACGACATCAACAAGGCACAGCTTCTGATCAGTGCCTTCGTCATTGGCGCGGGCCTTGGGCAGTTGGTCTTCGGCCCTCTGTCTGACAGCATGGGACGGCGCTTTTCGTTGTCGATGGGGATGCTTCTTTACATGAGTGCGGCATTCGCCGCCTTCTGGGCACAAACGCTTGAGGCGCTGTTATTCTGGCGCTTTGTCCAAGGTCTGGGGGCAGCGGGCCCGCGCAGCTGTGGCTTGGCGATGACGCGCGATCTGTATGACGGGCGCGAGATGGCGCGGGTCAACTCAATGGCATTTGGCTTTTTCGTCTTTGTGCCCGCAATTGCGCCGATGTTTGGGCAATGGGTGGTGCTGGGCTTTGGCTGGCGACACCTGTTCACCACCTACATCCTCGTGTCCGCGGCTATTCTTGCCTGGGTCCTGCTGCGCCAGCCCGAAACCCTGCCGACTGAGCGTCGCCGGCCCCTGTCACCCCGTCCGATCCTCGCCGCGTTTGGCGTGGTGCTCAGCACAAGAGTCACCCTGATTTACATGGGGGTGATCACGCTGGCCTTCGGGCAGCTAATGTCCTTCATCACATCAGCGCAGCAGATCTTTGTCGATGTCCTGGGGGCGGGCACGAATTTCCCCTATTACTTCGCGATGGTTACGGTGTTTTCGGCCATCTCAGGCTTTCTGAACGCCAAGTTGGTGATGCGGGTCGGTATGCGCAGATTGGCACAGGCAGGGTTCGCGGTGCAGACCGTGTTGGCGACGGTGACGCTGTTTTTATGGTGGTGGTTTTCGCCCGAGGGCGCATGGGCGCTATGGCTGTTCTGCGGCTGGGCGACGACGCTGTTTTTCCTGAACGGCCTGAGCTTTGGCAACCTGAACGCGCTGGCCATGCAGCCCTTGGGCCATGTGGCAGGCACCGCAAGCGCCGTGATCGGCGCATTGCCCACGGTGGCAGCGATGATGATCGCGGCACCCGTCGGGTTGGCGTTCAACCAAACACCCTTTCCGCTGCTGATCGGCGTGACGGTGTGTTCCACGCTCGCACTGACACTGATGCAACTGGATCGCGGCAACAATAGCTAGCCGCGCGCTGCCTTGGCCGCACCGGCCTTCTGCTTTGCCTCTTTGACTTTGATCGCCAGGTCCTGCGCGATGGCAAACGCCCCCTTGATCTTGTCCGAGGTCTTGCGCCAGTCGCGGCGCACCACGATCTTGTTGTCGCGCACCTTGGCCAAACCGTCTTGGGCGTGAATGAACTCCACCAACCCTTCGGGCGAGGCGAACTTGTCATTGTGGAACTGGATCGTCGCCCCTTTTGGTCCGCCGTCCAGCTTTGCGATGCCTGCACGCTTGCACATGCCCTTGATGCGCACCACCAGAAGCAATGTGTTCACCTCTTTCGGCAGGGGGCCGAAGCGGTCGATCAGCTCGGCGGCGAAGCCCTCAAGCTCGACTTTGGTGGACAGTGATGACAGGCGGCGATACAGCCCAAGACGCACATCAAGATCCGGCACGTAAGTATCTGGAATCAGGACAGGAACGCCCAGATTGATCTGCGGTGCCCATGTGCTGTCGGCATCCGACAGCCCTTCCAACTCGCCCGCTTTGATCTTGGCAATCGCCTCTTCCAGCATCTGCTGGTAAAGCTCATAGCCCACTTCGCGCATCTGGCCGGATTGTTCCTCGCCCACCAGATTGCCCGCGCCACGAATGTCCAGATCCTGACTGGCCAGCGTGAAGCCCGCACCCAACGCGTCCAGCGACCCAAGCACGCGCAGTCGTTTCTCAGCGGTGGGCGTCAGCGGCACACGTGGTTTGGTGGTTAGATAGGCGTAGGCACGGGTCTTCGACCGCCCCACCCGCCCCCTGATTTGATAAAGTTGCGCCAGTCCAAACATATCGGCGCGGTGGATCACCATCGTGTTCGCGGTCGGAATGTCGATGCCGCTTTCGACAATCGTGGTGGCCAGCAGCACATCGTATTTGCCGTCGTAAAAGGCGTTCATACGGCTGTCCAACTCGCCCGCCGCCATCTGACCATGCGCCACGACAAAAGATACTTCGGGGACGTGGTCGGTAAGGAATGCCTCGATCTCGGGAAGATCCTTGATCCGCGGCACCACAAAGAAGCTTTGGCCACCGCGGTAATGTTCGCGCAACAGCGCCTCGCGGATGGTGACGCCGTCAAACTCGGACACGTAAGTGCGGATCGACAGCCGGTCCACCGGCGGCGTGCCGATGATCGACAAATCACGCACACCTGACAGCGACATTTGCAGGGTGCGCGGGATCGGTGTGGCGGACAGGGTCAGCACATGCACATCCGAGCGCATTTCCTTCAGCCGTTCCTTATGCCCCACGCCAAAGCGTTGTTCTTCATCAACAATCAGCAACCCAAGGTTCTTGAACCTGACGTCCTTGGCAAGAAGTGCATGGGTGCCCACGACAATATCCATCGACCCGCGCGACATTCCTTCGCGGGTCAGTTTTGCCTCGCGTTGGCCCACGAAGCGGCTAAGCTGCCCGACCTCGATCGGGAAACCCCGGAACCGTTCGGCGAAGCTTTTGTAATGCTGCCTTGCCAGCAGCGTGGTGGGCGCGATGACCGCGACTTGCTGGCCGGACATGGCGGCGACGAAGGCCGCGCGCATCGCGACTTCGGTCTTGCCGAAACCTACATCGCCGCAGATCAGCCGGTCCATCGGGCGGCCTGACGACAGGTCATTCAGCACGTCTTCAATCGCGCCAAGCTGATCCTCGGTCTCTTGATACGGGAACCGGGCCGAGAACTCCTCCCACGCGTGGTGGGGCGCGTCCAGCACAGGCGCTTTTCGCAGCTCGCGTTCGGCGGCCAGACGTATCAGCTTGTCCGCAATTTCGCGGATGCGTTCCTTCAGCTTGGCCTTCTTGGCCTGCCACGCGCCGCCGCCCAGCTTGTCCAGAAGTCCGGTGTCCTGGCCGTATTTCGACAAAAGCTCGATGTTTTCAACCGGCAGGAACAGCCGATCCCCACCCGCATATTCCAGCGCAAGACATTCATGCGGCGCGCCCATGGCGGTGACGGTTTCAAGGCCGGTGAATTTGCCAACACCGTGATCCACGTGGACGATCAGATCACCAGCTGACAGGCCCTGCGCTTCGGTCAAGAAGTTTTCGGCCCGGCGTTTGCGTTTGGGGGCGCGGATCAGGCGGTCGCCCAACACGTCCTGTTCCGAAATCACCGTCAAATCCGGGCCTTCAAACCCGTGTTCCAGCGGCCAGACCGTCAGGTACACGCCGCCCTTGCCATCAGGCACATCGCGGAAATCGGTGATCCGGGTGGTGGCGATCAGGCCTTCATCTGACAGCAACCCCTGCAGTCGTTCGCGCGCGCCTTCGGAATACGATGCAACGATCACGGGCTGATCAATCTTTGCCTCAATATGATCTGTCAGTGATTTGAATAGATTTATGTTTTCCTGCTGACGCTCTGGCGCGAAATTGCGCCCAATACGTCCGCCGCCGTCCAGCACTCCTGCCCCAGTGGCCTGAGGCAACGCCGACAGTTGCACGACCCGCGTGTCGGCAAGCGTGCCCTCCCATGCCCCATCGTCCAGATATAACAGCCCCGGCGGACAGGGTTTATAGACCGTATCCATCCGGTTTTTTGCGGACATGGCGATCTTGCGGGTCTCGTACTGATCGACAATCGCATCCCACCGGCTGAGCCGTGCCGGGGTCAACTGGTCGTCCAGCATGACCGAGGCACCCGGCACGTAGTCGAAGATCGTCTCGAGCCGCTCGTGGAAGAACGGCAGCCAGTGTTCGTTCCCCTGATGCTTGCGCCCGGCCGAAATCGCTTCATAGAGCGGGTCGTCGGACCCGGCGGCGCCAAATTCGATACGGTAATTCTGACGAAACCGGGTCACGGCGGCCTCGTCCAGAATGACCTCGGACACGGGGGCTAGTTCGATGGTCTTCAGCGTGTCGGTGGTGCGCTGCGTGACCGGGTCAAACCGGCGGATACCGTCCAGCACGTCGCCGAACAGATCAAGCCGCACGGGGCCGTCATGGCCGGGTGCATAGATGTCAATGATCCCGCCCCGGATCGCGAAGTCACCCGGCTCCATCACCGTGGGCGCTTGCGAAAAGCCCATACGCACCAGAAACGCCCTGAGCGCATCGACGTCGATCTGGTGATCTACGCTTGCGGTGAAGGATGTCTCGTTTAGCAACGCACGTTCCGCCACCCGCTGCGTGGCCGCGTTCAGCGTGGTCAGAAGGGCGAACCGCCCCGAGATCTTGCCGGTCGCCAGTCCTGCCAGCGTCGCCATCCGCGTGGCCGAGATGGCCGCATTGGGCGACATACGATCATAGGGCAGACAATCCCAGCCCGGAAAGCGGATCGTGACCAGATCGGGGGCGAAGAAGTGCAGCGCGGCCTCCATCGCCGCCAATCGCTTGTCGTCGCGCGCCACATGCACCACGGGCCCATGCCCGCGCGCAAGTTCCTTGACCAGAAGTTTGGCGTCAAAGCCCTCGGGCGCGCCGGAAAGAAGCAGTTTGTCCATGTCGGGGAGTTAACCGCCTGTGGTCTGGTGTCAAGGGCGCGCGCTCAGCGCAGAACGCCCAGCGTCAAGTTCTGATACATCCCCCACAGCGAGGTCACAAAGATCGATCCCATGCCCAAAAACTGCGTCTGGATACGGTGGCGATATAGTCGATTGCGCAGGTCTTCGCCTTCAAGCTCGCGTTCGCGGATGATTGCGGCGGTGTTCAGCGACATGACCCCCGCCAGCGTAATGGGAAAGAGCAAAAGGAACACGGCTTGCGCGAACTCGACCCGATACCAGAAGCCAAGAATGGTCAGCGACGTGAAAATCGCCGCAGCGAATCCCATGATCCAAAGGCCCGACATCCCCGCAACATAAAGAATGCGATTGCAGTTGATGCGCACCATATCCTCAAGATCATGTTGGGCTTCCCCACCGCGCCGTTCGGCCCGCTGGATCAGGTCGAAGGGGACCCCGACCACCCAATGGCTGACCGTGGACCACGCGACCGCAAGCGCGATCCAATACCACAGGTTCGAGAAAGACCGCATGTCGATGATTTCGAAAACGGTAGCATACCAATCCAAGTGCGCTTTACCTTAATTATTCGGGCCGTATCTTGGGCTGTCCAACCTGTGATCGGGCAGCGTGCCGGCTTGTGCCTGTCTAAACACCGACACACTAACGGCGGCACGGGGGCAGCGCCAGCCCGGTTTTGCAGGAAATGGCGTCAGATTGCGCACTTGTGAAGGTCGCGATCCCGTGGCAGGAAGTTTCAAGCCACACTGGTCAGGCCCCGCGCTTGCCCAAGCCAAAGGAGAGCCAGATGAGCCGCGCGCCCCATGCCCCAACCGTTGCCCCGTTTCCGATGACCCGTCTGCGTCGCACCCGCTCCAGCGCCGCGTTGCGTGGGCTGGTCCGCGAAAACACACTTAACGTCGAGGATCTGATCTGGCCGGTCTTCATCATCGACGGAGAGGATCGCGAGGAAGAGATCCCGTCGATGCCCGGTGTGACGCGCAAAACCATCGACAGGCTTGTCACCGCCGCGCGCGAGGCTGCCGATCTGGGCATTCCCGCAATCTGCCTGTTTCCCAGCACCGACCCCGCCTTGAAAACCGAAGCCTGTGAAGAGGCATGGAACCCCGACAACCTGTCCAACCGCGCCATCCGGGCGGTCAAGGACGCGGTGCCCGATCTCGCGGTGATGACCGATATTGCGCTGGACCCCTATAACGCCAACGGCCATGACGGTATCGTGCGCGACGGGCAGATCGTGAACGACGAAACCGTTGAAGCGCTGGTCAAGATGGCAATGGCGCAGGCCGAGGCGGGGGCCGACATTCTCGGCCCGTCCGACATGATGGACGGGCGCATCGGCGCCATGCGCCACGCGCTTGAGGCCGCCGATTTCACCAATGTCACCATCATGAGCTATACGGCAAAATATGCCTCGGCTTTCTATGGGCCGTTTCGCGATGCGGTGGGCGCGTCCGGGGTGTTGAAGGGTGACAAGAAGACCTATCAGATGGACCCCGCTAATTCGGACGAGGCGATGCGCCTTGTCGAACGCGATCTGGCTGAAGGCGCGGACATGATCATGGTCAAGCCTGGCATGCCCTATCTGGATATTTGTCGCCGTGTCAAAGACACGTTTGGCGTGCCGACCTTCGCCTATCAGGTGTCGGGCGAGTACGCGATGCTGATGGCGGCGGCGCAGAATGGCTGGCTGGACGGGGACATGGTCATGGCCGAAAGTCTGATGGCCTTCAAACGGGCTGGATGTGACGGCATCCTGACCTATTTTGCACCGCAAATGGCACGGTTGCTTCATAATGCATAAACCGAACCGTTTGGGCGCTGTTTCAGCCAAATTCCGCACGCCTGCCGCATAACAGGTGACAGCGCCGCCTTGGTCCGCTATCGTTTTCGCCCAAGTGGACCAAGAGCCACAAACGAGCATTCAATCGCGCCGGCGGCGCATTCTACGAGGCTAAATTATGCACAAAAACAGGCTTTCCCGCAGGGGTTTCATGATCGCAGCTGGTGGCGCAACCGTGTCACTTGCGGCATGCGCAAACGGTATCGGATCACGTGACGGAGACCGGATTGACGCGCGCGTCGACAGCACGCTGGATTATCTTTACAATCGTTACCCCGGCACGCGCGAGCTGGCGTCGAAATCGACCGGCCAACTGGTCATGCCACTGGTGACCGAGGCGGGCTTTGGACTGGGCGGCGCCTATGGGCGCGGCGCGCTGCGTATCAACGAAGCAACCGTGGATTACTACATGCTGACCCAGGCCAGCGCAGGCTTGCAGATCGGCGCGCAGCAATATGCACATGTGCTGTTCTTCATGACCGATCAAGCGTTGCAGGATTTCCGCCGGGCCGCGGGCTGGGTGGCATCTGCCGATATCAAATATGCGTTCCAAACAGAAGGCGACCGTCTGACAGCCGACACGATCACCGCGACCTCACCAGTGGTGGCGGTGGTATTCGGTCAGGCCGGGCTGATCGCCGGTGCCTCGATCGAAGGGGCGAAATACACGCGGGTCATTCCCTGATCGGGCACGATACGGCTGGGAAAGGGCGGCGCTTGCCGCCCTTTTGATTTTTTGTCATGGTGTTACCCGCCGACCCTCAACCGTTTGATCAGGCTTGAGGTATCCCAGCGCCCCCCGCCCATCTTCTGCACGTCCTTGTAGAACTGATCCACCAAGGCCGTGACAGGCAGGGACGCACCGGTTTCATCTGCCGTGGACAGGCAGATGCCAAGATCCTTGCGCATCCAATCGACGGCAAAGCCGTGGTCGAACTGATCATCGGCCATGGTCTCGTGCCGGTTCACCATCTGCCAACTGCCTGCAGCACCGCCTTGGATCACGTCGACGACCTCGCGGATGTCCAGCCCGGCTTTCTCGGCGAAATGTAGCCCTTCGGACAGGCCTTGCACCAGCCCCGCGATGCAGATCTGGTTGACCATCTTGGTCAGCTGCCCCGCCCCGCTATCGCCGAGCCGTTTCACGGTGCGGCCATAAGCCTGCATGATCGGCAGGGCCTTGGCAAAAGCGGCCTCATCACCGCCGCACATGATCGACAGCACGCCATTCTCGGCGCCTGCCTGCCCGCCTGACACGGGGGCATCTACGAAGGCGACACCCTGTTCATCGGCGGCGGCGTGAAGGTCGCGTGTAACTGCGGCGGAAACGGTTGTGTGATCAACGAAGATCGCGCCTTTCGTCATCCCTGCCAATGCACTATCGGGGCCCTGCACAACGGCGCGCAGATCATCGTCATTGCCCACACAGGCCATGACGAAATCTGCGCCCTCTGCGGCCTCGCGCGGGGTGGCGGCGGTTTTGCCGCTATATGCCCCGGCCCAGCGATCCGCCTTGTCGGACGAACGGTTATAGACTGTCACCTCATGCCCTTGGTCGACCAAATGCCCGGCCATCGGATACCCCATCACTCCTAACCCCAAGAATGCGCATTTTGCCATGACGTGTCCCTTCCGTTGAATTCCCATGTGAAGCACAGTAGTTACCGCGTAAGCGCGTCGGGTCAACGCTGACGACGCAGGGACATGAACAAAGCAGTGGTTGGAATGTGATGGGTAAGGTCGTTCTTTGGATGATCCGAATCGTAGCCGGGCTGCTGGTGCTGGCGGGTCTGGGGTTGTCGCTGGTCTATTATCTGGCCGCGCAATCCTTGCCCGATTACAGCGTGACGCGCGCCACCCCCGGTATAAAAGCCCCCGTCGAGATCGTGCGTAACAACGCCAACATCCCGCATATCTTTGGCCAGAACGACCCGGATGTTTTTTTCGGGCTGGGCTATGTCCACGCGCAGGACCGGCTTTGGCAGATGATGACCATGCGTCGCACCGCCCAAGGCCGCCTGTCCGAGATGTTCGGCCGCCGCACCCTTGAGGTGGACGAGCTGATGCGTCGGCTTGATCTGTACACTCTTTCCAAGGCCGCCGTTGCGGTGCAGGACGACGAAACCAAGGCTGCGCTGAAGGCCTACAGCGCAGGGGTGAACGCCTATCTCAGCCGTATCAACAATGACGCGCTGGGCCGCGGGGCGCCTGAGTTCTTTCTGTTCTCCAATGACATATCGCCGTGGCAGCCCGCCGACAGCATTGCGATTCTTAAACTGATGGGCGTGCAACTGGCCGGGCACCTTGAGGAAGAGCTGCTGCGCGCCCGCGTCACCCTTGCCCTGCCCGACGAACGGGTAAAAGACATCCTGCCCGACATACCCGGCACAGGCGTTGCCGCCCTGCCCGACTATGCCAGCCTGCTGGATGTGCCCGCTGCGCAATTTGCCAACCTACCCGCACGACAGGACCGCCCGGCGCTGTGGCCCGCGCCGCGCCGCGGGTTTGCGGGTGCGTCAAACGCCTGGGCCGCCGCACCGAACCGGTCGGCGGCAGGCGGCACGCTTCTGGCCAACGATCCCCATCTGGGCTTCACCGCCCCCGCGATCTGGTATCTAGCGCGGTTAGAGCTGACCAGCGGCGGTGTAATCGGCGGCACCATCCCCGGCCTGCCCGCGATGCTGGTGGGACGCTCGGACGATTTCGGCTGGGGCGTTACTGCGTCCTATCTTGATGACCAGGACCTGCATGTCGAAAAGCTGAACCCGGACGATCCCAGCCAGGTTCAGACGCCCGACGGGTTCAAACCACTGAACACGCGCAGCTCGATCGTGCGGATCAAGGACGAAGCCCCCGTGACCTTCGATCTGCAATGGTCCGAGAACGGCCCGCTTCTGCCAGGCCATCTGTTCGACCTTGGCATCATCACACCGCCCGGCCATGCCATGTCGCTAAACTGGACACTGCTGACCGCGCAGGACCGCTCGATGAGCGCGGCCATTCGCCTGATGCGCGCCAAATCGGTCGAGGACGGCATCACCGCTGGCTCTGATTTCGTGGCACCCAGCCTGACCCTGACCATGGCGGACCGGGAAAACATCGCCATGAAAGTGATCGGCGTGATGCCCAAACGCGACGCTGCCCACCAGACCCAGGGGCGCATTCCCAGCCCCGGCTGGATTGCCGCGAACCAATGGCAGGGCCGTCTGAGTTATAGCGCCAATCCCGAGTTCCTGCAGCCCAAGGGCGGGATTGTCGGCAATACCAATAACAAGCTGATCAACCGCCCCTTCCCCAACCATATGAGCTTCGAATGGGGCGACAGCCAGCGCGTGCAACGATGGAGCCGCCTGATGCAAGCGCGCGAGGTGCACACCCGCGACAGCTTCATCGAGGCACAGCTGGACCCCGTATCCGTCACCGCGCGCACGCTTCTGCCGCTGGTCGGCGCGGATTTGTGGTTCACCGGCGACGCCGCGCCCGACGGCACGCCCGAACGCGCGCGCCAGCGCGCGCTGGCACTGCTGGGCGACTGGAACGGCGAGATGAACGAGCACATGCCCGAGCCGTTGATTTATTCCGCCTGGCTGCGCGCGCTGCAAACCCGCCTGATCCGCGACGAGCTTGGACCGCTGGCCAACGAATTCCCCCATGTTGACCCGATCTTTATCGAGCGCGTGTTTCGCAACGTCAGAGGCGCTGGCGTTTGGTGCGATGTGATCCAGTCGGCACCTACCGAAACGTGCACCGACATTGCGCGTATGGCGCTGGACGACGCCCTTTTATGGCTGGACGAACATGCCAGCGGTGCGCAGGAAAGCTTGCGCTGGGGCGACTTTCACGAGGTGACACACAAGCATCCAGTGCTGGGCGATCTGCCGTTCCTGAAATGGTTTGTCAATATCCGGCAATCAACCTCGGGCGGGGACAACACGCTGTTGCGTGGACGCACGGCGGGGACGGGCGCGAATCCTTATCGCAATGTGCACGGGGCCGGGTTTCGCGGTGTCTATGACTTCGCCGATCCCAACAGCTCGCTTTTTGTGATCTCGACAGGGCAATCGGGTCATCCGCTGTCGCGTCACTATGATGATCTGGGCGATCTGTGGCGGCGTGGCGAATACACGCCCATGTCGCTGGATCCGGCACTGGCGCGGGCGGCATCGGTGGGGGTGACACAATTGGTTCCGAAAAGGTAACGCGCCTAAAGCGTACGGTATTCGGCCGCCTGACGATCGGTCCAGGTCACGGTCAGGTGCCAGCCATCTTCGTCTGGTTCCTCTGTTTCGACCACGCCCTTTTCAAAGAGCCACGCGCGCTTGCGGCCGTCTGCAAAACTCAGATGCAGCGTCTCGGTCACCCGTGGCACATCAAGTGCGGCGTCGATGGCCACGATCAGGTCGTCGAACCCTTCACCGGTCACAGCAGATAATACCAGCACATTGTCGTTGCGGTCGGCTTCGTGTCGGCGAGCGTCCTGCTGGCCTTCATCAAGCAGGTCGATCTTATTCCAGACCTCCAACTGCGGTGTATTTTCTTTAACGCCAAGCTCGGTCATGATCTCTTCCACATCGCGGGCCTGTTCGTCGGTTCCTTCGTGGCTAATATCGCGCACATGGACGATCAGATCAGCGGCCAGAACCTCTTCCAGCGTGGCCCGGAAGGCGGCGACCAGTTGGGTGGGCAGGTCCGAGATGAAGCCTACCGTATCCGACAGGATCACCTTGCGCCCGCCCCCTTGCGCAGGCGCCTTACCGACGGCAGGCAGTTCAATCTGCCGCATCGTGGGGTCAAGGGTGGCAAATAACATGTCCTTGGCCATGACATGCGCCCCGGTCATGCGATTGAACAGGGTGGATTTTCCGGCGTTGGTATACCCCACAAGCGCAACAATGGGATACGGAACCTTGGCGCGCGCAGCTCGGTGCAGTTCGCGGGTTTTCACAACCTTTTCAAGTTGTTTGCGCAGGCGGTTCAACTGGTCGTCGATGGCGCGCCGGTCGGCTTCGATCTGGGTTTCGCCGGGGCCGCCGACAAAGCCAAGTCCGCCACGCTGGCGTTCCAGATGGGTCCAGGCCCGCACCAGCCGTGTGCGTTGATAGGACAGCGCGGCCATTTCCACCTGCAACACACCCTCGCGGGTGGCGGCCCGATCCGAGAAGATTTCCAGAATAAGCCCCGTACGGTCCAGAATCTTGACCTTCCACTCTTTCTCCAGATTGCGCTGTTGCACCGGGCTGACGGGGCCGTCGATCAGCACCAGATCGACCTCGGCCGCGTCAAGTTTGGCGTGCAATTCTTCCAGCTTGCCCTTGCCAAAAAGTTTGCCGGGATGGGGCGCTGGCAGGCGCACGATATCAGCCCCCACCACTTCAAGGTGCGGCAGGGCTTGGGCCAACGAAACAGCTTCCACAAGCGCCGGACCGGCATCGCGCCGGTCCCGGTCTGACGTCAGCTCGGGGTGGAAAACCCAGGCCCGCGTGGGGCGTTCTTCCCTGTCGATGAAGTCAGTCAGCTTTCTTCGCCATCATATAGGTTGATGGGCTGCCCTGGCATGATTGTGGAAATCGCGTGCTTATATACAAGCTGCGATTGCCCATCGCGGCGCAGAAGGACGCAGAAATTATCGAACCATGAAATGACGCCCTGAAGCTTCACGCCATTGATCAAGAAGATCGTGACCGGAACCTTGGACTTGCGAACATGGTTCAGAAATACGTCCTGCAGGTTCTTGTTGTCGGCAGCCATCGCTTTTTTCCTTTTTTCTCTCGTGCTGCCGGACCCCGGCAGGATTTCGTCTTTGGGCCACTATGGCGCGGGGGTTTAACCTTTTCCACCCCCTTTTTTGGCGGTTTTATCAAGCTCATGCTGCTCTGACCACCGGCGAAAGCCGCAATGCGGAAGCACGCGCAATGCGTGCATAATGCACATATGTTGCAGCGCGCGTGTCAGCGCCGCCAACTGTCAGGATTCAATAGCGCGACGATCGCCAGCATCTCGAGCCGCCCAAGGATCATCGCCCCTGCCAGAACCGCCTTGGCCGGGTTGCCAAGTTCGCTATAGAAGATCGGTTCCGACGCCGCGATTTGTGCAACGGGTCCGGTGGTGGTCAGCGCCGCGATAGTCAGGGTCATGGCGCTTTCAAAATCCTGCCCCAGCAGCGAAAACAGGCCCATCACCAGTGCGACGGACATCGACATCAGCATGAAAAACACCCACGCCATATAGGCGCCCCGCCCGCGGATATGCCGCGCTTCGTTTCCGGAACCGCCGATCGACGAGGGATAGACCAGCTTCTCCATCTCGCGCAGGCCGTGGACGTATAGGGCATAGACCCGCATGAGCTTAGCGCCGCCCGCAGTGGTGGCGACGCCCCCGCCGACCAAGGCCAACCCCATAAGGATCAGGCCTGGGGTCTGAAGGCCGGACCAGTCGCGGCTGACGCCCCAAGCTGCGCTTTCGAACCCGGTGGTGGTCAGAAAAGACAAGACGGTGAAAAAACTTCCCCAAAGCGAGGCAATGCCGGCCAGCCAGTTTGCCTCCTCGTCGACCTCATACGCGCCCACCCAGTGGCGCAGAAACAGAAACAGCGGGACGGTGACGACGATCGCAAGGGCCATACGCATCTCGGGGTCTTTGTAAAGACGCCGCCGCCGCTCGCCCTCTTGCATGTCCGACGCGAAGGTCAGGCGCGAGATTGCAAAGACCAGAAAAAAAGCCATCAAGACCTCGCCGGGATAGCCCGCGCCGCCACCTGCTGGGCCGCCGACTGGGGATATGCCACTGGTCGACATAATGGACATTGCATGACACAGCGCGACAAACCCGCTGTCACCAGCCACGATAAGCCCAATCCACAAGGCAAGCGTCAGGCCGGTATACACTGGCCCAAGACGCACACCATAGGTGCGGATCCGGTCAGAAAAATCGGCAACGCGGATGATCTGACTGATCCCTGCACCAAACCGCGAATCGCCCGCGGCAGCCATGCCACGCGCACCAAACCGCGCCCGCACCTCGAACCCGCCCAGCGACATGGGCGCCAAAATGGCAATTGCGCCCACCCACATGAACAGCCCGCCAAGCCAGCCAACCAATGCACGCCACAAATGGACCGACCGGGCCATCCGCTCGGTACCCTCAAACAGGGTCGCCCCGGTGGTGGTCAGGGCCGATACCATTTCGACATAGGCGTTCAGAAAAGATGTGGTGCGCACGGCCTGATGAAATGGCACAGCCAGCATAATTGGAAGCAGCACGAACAGGCCCAACAGCGCCATCAGGTGGCGTCGGTGCCGTGTTGATCGCGGCTGATCGGCCATCGCCATCGCAAGAAACGACGTTAGAAACCCAAACAGCAACGCGCCATAGAAGAACACTCGCGCTTCATAGAAGTCTCCGATCACCCAACCAAAGCCCGCTGGCAACAGCATCGCAAGCGAACTGATCCCCATCAGGATCACAAGCAGCGGTAGTTTGGCGATTTGGGTCATCATGACGGTGGCCTTATTCGGGCAGCAGGGTCAGAAAAAATCGATCGAGACCTGAAGCAGGCGTTCGACCTCGGGCACGTCAGCTGCCATTGAGAACAGGACCACCACGTCGCCCTCTTCGATTTGCGTCCTGCCGGTCGGTTTCACCACCTTTTCACCCTTCAAAATCGCCCCGACCAACACACCTTCGGGGAAATCGACATCACGCACGGCCTTGCCCGCAAGCGGCGACGTGGACAGGACCTGCGCCTCGATCACCTCGGCCTCGGCGTCGCCCAGCGAATAGACCTCGCGCACCTTACCGCGCCGGATGTGGCGCAGGATCGAACTGACGGTTTGTGTCCGCGGGTTGATATAGGCGTCAATATTCAAAGGGCCCATAAGACCGACCAACGAGGGGTCATTGATCAAACAGATGGACATCGGGCAGCCCACCGCCTTGGCTCGGACCGAGGCGAGTAGATTCACCTTGTCGTCATCCGTCACGCACAGAATCGCATCAGAACGCGGCACACCGGCTTCTTTCATCAACTCCATGTCCATGCCGTCGCCATGCAGCACGACCGTGCGTTCCAGCGCATCGGCGGCATGTTCGGCGACCGCGCGATCGTATTCGACGACCTTAGCGCGCACGCGGTCAGTGCGGTTTTCAAGCTCACGCGCCACCGCAAGCCCGACATTGCCGCCCCCCAGAATGACAATGCGATCCTGTCGTTTCACGGATTTGCCAAACACCTCTAGTGTGCGATTGACGTCCTCGGTCCGCGTGGTGACATAGATCTGGTCGCCCGCGAAAAGCTGGTCGCCCGCGTCGGGTGCAAACAAGGTACCATCACGGCGGATACCCACCACCACGGCGCTGAGGGTGGAAAACAGGTCCGTCAACTGGCGCAAGGGCGTGTTCACCACAGGGCATTCATCAGTGATCTGCAACCCCATCAGTTGCACACGGTTATCAATGAAGCTTTCGATATCGAAGGCCGAGGGCGCGCGCAGTCGTTTCAAAACCGCCTGCGCAACCTCGCGTTCAGGGCTGATCACAACATCGATAGGCAGGTGATCGCGCCGGTAAAGATCGGCATAGATTGCATCAAGATAGCTTTGCGCGCGCAGCCGGGCGATCTTGCGCGGCACCCGGAAGATTGAATGCGCCACTTGGCAGGTGACCATGTTCACCTCGTCCGAATGGGTGGCGGCGATGATCATGTCGGCATCGGGCGCACCGGCCCGTTCAAGCACATCGGGATATGACGCATGCCCGGCAATCCCCTGCACGTCCAGCGTGTCGGTCGCCCGCGCCACAAGGCTTGCGTTATTGTCGACCACGGTCACGTCGTTTTTTTCGTTTGAAAGGTGACGCGCGATTTGCCAGCCCACTTGGCCTGCACCGCAAATGATGACCTTCATCCGGTTCTCCCTGATGTCACGCAAAATCCATGCCAGATGCCCCGGGCACGGTCAATGCCCGCGCCATGCGCTGGGGCTGGTCGTGCAGCGTTCAGGCGATCATGCCTCTGCCCCCGCGTCTGCATTCGTTTCGTCTTCGTCCCCGGCGACATAAGCCACGCGCGCGCCCGCCTTCGAGCCTGTCACGACCCCCAATGATTTCAGCTTTCGGTGCAGGGCTGATCGTTCCATCCCCACGAAATTCGCGGTGCGCGAGATGTTGCCGCCGAACCGGTTGATCTGGGTCAGAAGATATTCTCGTTCGAATGCCTCGCGGGCTTCGCGCAGGGGCATCATCGCAAGCGCACCCGACACGGTCACGCCCTGATCCCCAACATCGTCGCCCGCGCTTTCCTGCCCGCGAAGGTCAGCGGCTTGGATCGGGCCGGTCCCTTCGCCCAGGATAAGCACCCTTTCGATCATGTTCTTCAACTGACGCACGTTGCCCGGCCACTGCATGGTTTGCAGCATCGCCTCGGCATCCTCGGCCAATTCGCGCAAAGGCAAGCCCTGATCGCGGTTCAACACCTCCAGGAAATACCGCGCCAGAAGGGGGATATCCTCGCGCCGTTCACCCAGCGGCGGCACCGCAATCGGCACCACGTTTAGCCGATGATACAGTTCTTCACGGAACCGCTCTGCTTCGATTTCTGCCAATAAATCGCGATTTGTCGAAGAGATCACCCGCAGATCGACCGACACCTTGTCATTGCCGCCCACACGCTGAAACCGCTGGTCAACCAGAACGCGCAGGATCTTGGATTGCGTGCCCAACGGCATGTCTGCAACCTCGTCGAAATAGAGCACGCCGCCATTGGCCTCTTCCAGCAACCCCGGCTCAACCCCGCGCTCCATACTTTCGCGGCCAAACAAAACCTCTTCCATCCGATCTGCTTCGATGGAGGCCGAACTGACCACCACGAAGGGCGCTGCGGCCCGGTCGGAATTGGCGTGAATGAAGCGTGCTGCAATTTCCTTACCCGCGCCCGCCGCCCCGGACAGAAGCACACGGCCATTGGATTTTGTCACCTTTTCAAGGTTTGATTTCAGGGCCTTAAACGACGTACTTACCCCAACCATCTCGGTCGGGTGAGTGTCCTTGCGCTTCAATTCTGTGTTTTCACGACGCAGGCGGCTGGTTTCCATTGCGCGGGTGATCACCACCATCAACTGGTCGATGTTGAACGGCTTTTCAATGAAGTCGTAAGCCCCCTGTTTGATCGCCGCCACGGCAATTTCGATATTCCCGTGGCCCGAAATGATGACGACCGGCACTTCGGGATGTTCGCGTTTGACCATCTTCAAAATGTCGATCCCATCCATCGCCGAGTCCTTCAGCCAGATATCCAGGATCATCAATGACGGTAATGCGTCCTTGACCGCCGCCACCGCCTCGTCTGACGTTCCCGCAAGACGGGTCGAAAACCCCTCGTCCTCAAGAATATCCGAGATAAGTTCGCGGATATCGCGTTCGTCGTCGACTATCAGAATATCACTCATGCTGCCCCCCTTTTTGACTGCTCTGTTTGCCCGGTATCGGCGGGCAGGAATACACGTGCCATCGCGCCACGATGCGTGTCGTTTGGATCAAAGGCGGGCGCGTCTTCCAATGTCAGGCGCCCGCCATGCTCTTCAATAATTTTCTTAACAATCGGAAGCCCCAATCCAGTGCCTTTGTCGCGCGTGGTCACGTAAGGCTCGAACAGGCGCGCGCGGTCTTCCGGCAGACCGATACCGTTGTCAGCAATCGTAACCTCGATCCCGCCCTTTACGGGCACCATATCCACACGTATTTCGGGCGAATGACCCTCGGGCGCACCGGTTTCCTGCAAAGTTTCAATGGCTTCTCCCGCGTTCTTGATCAGGTTTGTCAACGCCTGCCCGATCATGGTTGCGTCAATCTCGACCTCAATGGGCCCGTCCAGAATACCCGCTCGAATGGCCACGCCTTCCTGCCCGGCCTGTTGCAACACCACCGCATCGCGAACCAATTTTACAATGTCGGTCGAGCGGCGTTCGGGTTCCGGCATTCGCGCAAATTTGGAGAATTCATCGACAATCCGGCGCAAGTCATTGGTCTGGCGCACGATCACGTCGGTGTATTGTTCCAAAGCCTCGACGTCGATCCCGTCCACCCGGCTGAACTTGCGCTTTATGCGTTCCGCGGACAGTTGGATCGGGGTCAGCGGGTTCTTGATTTCATGCGCAATGCGGCGAGCGACATCGCCCCAGGCGGCCATCCGCTGGGCAGACACAAGATCCGTTACATCGTCGAATGCAACCACATATCCTTCTAGCCCACCATCACGATTACGCCGCGTGGCGATCCGCACCAGCAGATTTTCCTGCTTACCGCTGCGCGACAGGCGAAGCTCAGTCTGAGCGGTTTCGCGCCCGCCGGATGCGACCTCGTCCAAGAGGGGTTGGAATTCAGGCACGACCAGCGAAAGCTCATGCGCCTGCACGGCCTCGTCGCTGACCGCCAGCACATCTTCGGCGGCGCGGTTCACGAACGTCACCTGCCCGTCGGCATTCAGCCCGATCACGCCGCCCGTTACCGACCCAAGGACACTGTCAAACAGGCGGCGGCGACGTTCGATCTGTTCGGTGTTTTCCAAAAGGCGTTCGCGCTGCGCTTTCAGCTGAATGGTCATCTTGTTGAAATATCGCCCCAGCATCGCGATTTCGTCGTCGCCCTCTTCTTCAATCACCCGTACGTCCAGATCACCGCGGCCGACGCGCTGCGCGGCACCCGCAAGCCGCCCCACAGGGCGGGCCAGACGTTCGGCAAACGACATTCCCATCCAGATCGCGGCCAAAATCAAAATGACTGCAAAGCCCAGATAAATCAGGCCAAATTGGAACAGGCGCTGCCCGCGCTGGGACTCCAACTGGTTATAGACCCGCGCGGCTTCTTGCGTTTCATCGACAAGATCTAGGATTTCGCCATTTACATCACGGGTCAGTTGGATCAGGTGATCCGGGAAACCGTCCAGCTTCATCAGCACGCGAAACTCGTTGTTCCGCCAGTCTTCGATCACCACGGTTTCGCCTGCCAGCGCGCGGTCAAGGTCGACTTTAGTGGGTTGTTCATAATCAAAAAGGTATGACCCCCCGCCCCGGACCCGGATGATGCCATTGGCATCGATCACATAGGCTTCGCGCAAACCGCGCTGGATGCGCGATTGCCCCTGCGTCAGAAGCGAGCCAAGCTCGGCATCCGTCAATAGCGCCTGAGTTTCCCGCTGGCGTTCCAGAAACTGTGCGATGGCCTGGCCGTCCTGCACCAATCCGTCCCGGCTTTCCTGCTTGTATGCCTGCGCGGCGGAAAGTGAGTTGCCAACGACGGTGCTTACCCGATCAGAAAACCACCCTTCTAACCCCATGTTCAGGGTCAGCATCGCGAAGATGGCCACAAGGATCGTCGGGCTAAGCGCAAGGACCGCGAACACCATCGTCAGCCGCAGATGCAAACGCGACCCCGCGCTTTCCTGTCGGCGTGCGACGATCATGCGACTGACACCCGCCAGCACCAGCCCCGCCGTCAAAATCACATAGACCGCATCGGCCAGAAGGATCAGCCGCAGCGTATTGCTGTCGGCACGTTGGGCAAAGGGACCAAGGGTCATGAAGGTGACGATGACCAGAACCGGTCCCAGCACCACCATTCCAAAGGCACCCAAGGATCTGAACCTGCGCCAACGGCGCATGGACAGGTATTGGTCCAACCTTGACTTCCGTATCGCGCGTCGCGCCACTTGCTCGCCCTTACGCTTCTTGGCCGCGTTACCGCGGCGACCGCCTGTGTGGTCGGGTCTTGTGCCCGATTGCCACGCTATGTTGCCCTTTTACATCAACTTGCGGCGGCGTGTCACCTCGATTTCCAACTCGGTGATCTTTTTTCGCAAGGTATTGCGGTTGATGCCCAGCAAATCGGCAGATCTGGCCTGATTGCCGCCGGTCGCATCAAGGGCAATCTGGATTAGCGGAAGCTCGACTTCGCGCAGAATCCGTTGATACAGACCCGGCGGAGGCAGCGTTCCCTGATGCAGGTCGAAATAGCGTTGCAGATGCCGCCCGACCGCATCCGACAGGCGTTCATCGGCAAGATTGAGCGTATGTGCAGGCGATTGCGCAGCCCCTGTCAGGGCCATTTCCACCTCGGCCGCCGCGATTTCGTCATCCGCGCTGGTCACCGCCAATCGGTTCACAAGGTTCTCAAGCTCGCGCAGATTGCCCGGCCAGACAAAGCGGCGAAGGGCCTTGACCGCGTCGGCTGAAAACTGCCGGGGGGGGCGTTCGTCGCGGCTGGCGTGCGTTAGGAAGTGATCGGACAGCGCCGCGATGTCGTCCAAACGCTCGCGCAGGCTGGGCACGGCGATCACGACACCCGCCAGCCGGTAATAAAGATCATCGCGAAAAATCCCCTGCGCCGCAGCGTCGGCCAGATCCCCCTGCGATATGGCAACCAGTCGCGGCGCATCGGAGTCCATCTTGTCAATCGCCCGCGACAGCCGCGCCTGTAGATCGGGGTCAGAATCTTCCACCCCGTCAAAAACGATAGTTCCGGCCCCGGCGCGGCGCAGGGCAGCTTCGACCCCGCCCGCCGGAGTCAGGTCATCCGGAGTCGCCACGACGAACGGTGCCGCGCGCCTGTCCGAATAATCATGCAGCGCCCGCGCGATCAGGGATTTTCCGGTGCCGCTTTCCCCCGTGATCAGCACCGGCAGATCAGTATTCACCACCCGCGCGACCAGACGATAAAGCGTCTGCATCGCGGGGCTGTGTCCGATCAGGGGCAAGTCGGAGATATCGTCAATCTCGGCGGCGACGCCATCATCCCCCCCCCGCGCACCGGGTCGCAGCCGTTTGCGTTCTAACGCCTTTGCAGTGCGTTTCATCAGGTCGGGCAGATCGAAGGGCTTGGGCAGATAGTCGAACGCCGCGCCCTCGGCGGCCTGAATGGCGGTCATGATCGTGTTCTGCGCCGAGATCACGATTACGGGCAAATCGGGGCGGCGCTGGACGATCTGCGGCAAAGCCTCGAGCCCGTTTCCATCGGGCATCACGACATCCGAGATCACGACATCCCCGCGCCCCTCGTCCACCCAGCGCATCAGCGTAACCATCGAGCCCGTTGCGTGCACCCGGCACCCCGCGCGGGTCAAGGCCTGTGTCAGCACGGTGCGGATCGTGCGGTCGTCATCGGCAACAAGAACGGTTCCGTCCATGGTCAATCCTTCTCGTGGTTGTCCGGGGGTGTCACGGGCAACGAGATCCGAAACACCGTCCGCCCCGGCTGGCTGTCCACCGAGATCAGCGCGCCGTGGTCCCCAAGGATTTTCGACACCAGCGCAAGGCCAAGCCCGGTCCCGTTTTCGCGGCCCGATACGAAGGGGTCGAAGACGTGTTCAGCAATATCGGGCGGCAAGCCGGGGCCGGTATCAGACACCTCGACCTGAAGCGGCAGGCTGGCCTGTGCGCCGCCCGGTCGCCGCAGGCGCAACCCCCCCTCGTAAAACGTGCGCAGGGTGATCTGACCCGTGCCACGACACGCTTCGGCGGCATTTTTAAGGAGGTTCAGAAAGACTTGCTGCATCTGGTCGCCATCCACCCAAACATCCGGCAGCGACGGATCATAGGCGACAGAGATCGTCATGCCCTGCGCAAACCCCACCTGCGCCGTGGCGCGGGCGCGATCAAGAATGTCGTGGATGTTCACGGGTTGGCAAGCGGGCGGGCGCAAATCGCCGAACTGCTCCACTTGGTCAAGCAGCGCCACCACCCGGCGGCTTTCGGCCACGATCAAGTCGGTCATTTCGCGATCCTCGGGCGGCAGCGACATGGCCAGAAGTTGCGCAGCCCCGGTGATCCCGGCCAGCGGGTTCTTGATTTCATGGGCCAGCATCTCGGCCATGCCGATCGCCTGACGTGCCGCCACGGTCGCACCCTGGACCCAGCCCAGATGCTCGGCCCCACTGCGCGGTTGCAACAGGACCAGCACATGTTCCTGCGCCCTATCCTGCGCCCCCGTCGCGTCTGGCAGGCAGGCAATTTGCACGTTCACCTCGCGCGTCGGGCCATCGCCAAGCCGCAGTTGCGCCCCGTCCACGAAATATGACCCGCCCGAGCGGCGCACCCGCGCAATCGCGCCCTCGACATCGCCCGAGAACGCCAGCCGTGCCTGCACCGGCGCCCCGCGCAGGCTGCGTTCAGACAGGTTCAGGAACGCCTCGCCCGCGCCGTTCAGGCGCAGCACATTGCCTGCCCCGTCCAGCTCCAGCGCCGGCACGGGCAGGGCCGCCCAAAGATGCGCGTCGCCCCTCATGCCGCGCGCCGTTCGGTGGTGATGGCGTCGGGCAGCATGGCCTGAACCTCGGCGGTATTGCGCGAGGACAGGATGCGGCGGCGCAGATCCGGATCAGTGCCTGCATCATCCATATACCAGCCCAGATGTTTGCGGATCACCCGCGCGCCCAGATCGGGGCCATAAAAATCAAGACTGGCGCGGTAGTGGTCAGTGACCATTTGCGCCAGCGCGTCACCTTGCGGAATGGTTGGCGAGGGGGTGCCCCAAAGGTCATGCGCGACCTGTGCCAGCAGCCACGGGCGCCCACCTGCGCCGCGCCCGATCATCACCCCATCCGCGCCACTGTCTGCCAGCGCCTGACGGGCGGTTTGCGTGTCCACGATGTCGCCATTGGCAATGACCGGGATGCCTACGGCGTCTTTGACCGCCCGGATCGCAGCCCAGTTGGCCCGTCCCTTGTAGAACTGACATCTTGTGCGGCCGTGAATGGTGATCATCTTGATGCCAGCCGCCTCGGCGCGCTGCGCGAGTGTTGCGGCGTTCAGGCTGTCATCGTCCCATCCCAGCCGGGTTTTCAACGTCACCGGGGTGGACACTGCGCCCACGATTGCCTCGATCAAGCGGAGTGCGTGGTCCAGATCGCGCATCAGCGCCGAGCCCGACATGCCCCCTACCACCTTTCGGGCGGGGCATCCCATGTTGATGTCGATGATCCGGGCGCCGTTCTGTTCAACCATGCGCGCGGCCTCGCCCGCCCAGTAGATATCGCGCGCGGCCAGTTGAACGGCAGTGTTTGCGTGCCCAAAGCCCAGCTCGGCCCGTTCGCGCACGCCGGGTTTGGCCTGCACCATCTCCTGGCTTGCCACCATCTCTGATACCACCAGCCCCGCGCCGAAGCCGCTGACCAGATTGCGAAACGGCAGGTCGGTGATCCCGGCCATCGGGGCCAGAAGAACCGGAGGGTCAAGACACAGGTTATCTGATCCGATCGACATGCCTAATCCTTGTGCAACACGCGCAGGCTGCGTGACACCCTGCGAAATATCAACTCCTGGCACGGTAAGCGAGGACTGGTTTTAAATTCTGCCTATTTTTTGAGCAGTATTTTCGGCCATCCCTGCCCCCATTGTCCTTTTTTTCACCAACGCCTAAACAGTGCCCATGGAAATTGCTGCCATCATCGTCGCCGCCGGGCGCGGCACCCGTGCCGGGACGGGGTTGCCCAAGCAATGGCGCACGATTGCCGGTGCTCCGGTCGCGCTGCACACGTTGACGGCATTTCAACGTCACCCAAGAATTTCTCGCTGCCTGCTGGTCATTCATCCCGACGATCACACCCACGCGCAGGCCGTTCCGGGGGTTCAGGTGATCCACGGCGGCGCCACGCGGGATGCCAGCGTTCTGGCGGGGCTTGAGGCGCTGGCCGATGACCCGCCCGACCTTGTGCTGATCCACGATGTGGCCCGCCCGCTGGTTAGCGCGACCGTGATTGACGGCGTGATCGAGGCGCTGGCGGACGCGAAGGGCGCGGCCCCTGCACTGCCCGTCACCGATGCGCTGTGGCGTGGGGAAGACGGGCGCGTGACCGGCACCCAGCCGCGTGATGGGCTTTATCGCGCGCAAACGCCGCAAGGCTTTCACTTCGCCCCGATCCTTACCGCTCACCGCGCCCACGAAGGCAGCGCGGCGGATGATGTCGAGGTCGCCCGGCTGGCTGGGCTGGACGTTACCATCACGATGGGCGATGAGAGCAACTTGAAGATCACCACGCCCGACGATTTCGCCCGGGCCGAGCGGTTGATCGGCGACAGGACAAAGGAACAGGCCATGGATATTCGTCTGGGCAACGGGTTTGACGTGCATGCGTTTGAAGATGGCGATCACGTCATCCTGTGCGGCATCCGCGTTCCGCATGACCGCGCCCTGAAAGGCCATTCCGACGCCGATGTGGGGATGCACGCCCTGACCGACGCGATCTATGGCGCGCTGGCAGAAGGCGATATTGGCCGACACTTCCCACCTTCGGAGGCGCAATGGAAAGGCGCGGACAGCGAGATTTTCCTGCGCCACGCGGCCGAACTGACCCGCACGCGCGGCTATCGGCTATCCAATGCCGATGTGACCCTGATTTGCGAGCAACCGAAGATCGGGCCCCACGCGGGTGCAATGCGACAACGGCTGGCCGATATCATGGGGGTCGAGGTGGGCCGGGTGTCGGTCAAGGCGACGACCTCGGAACGTTTGGGCTTTACCGGACGCGGCGAAGGCATCGCCGCGATCGCGTCGGCCACGCTGATCGGGGGCTGATCCATGCAAAAAACGACCGCAAAGCTGATCGCGACCTTCTTCTATGCCGGGCTGATGAAACCCGCGCCGGGCACCTGGGGCACCTTGGCCGCTCTGCCCGTTGCGTGGCTTCTGCACCTGATCGGCGGGCCGATTGCCCTGACCGGAGCGACCATCGTCGCCTATTACCTTGGCCTGAAAGCGACCGAGGCTTATACCGCCGGGTCCGACAACCACGACCCCGGCGAGGTTGTGATTGACGAGGTGGTGGGCATGTGGATCACGCTGTTCCCCGTGTCGTTCGGGGCCAAGATGATGGGCGCCGATATTCTGGCCCTGTATCCCGGGTGGATCGTGGGCTTTCTGGCGTTTCGCTTCTTTGACATCACCAAGCTGGGGCCGATTGGCACGGCGGACCGGCGGGGCGACGCCACGGGGGTCATGCTGGACGATGTCTATGCCGGTATCGCGGCCGCGATCACGGTTATTCTTGCAGCCTACGGCGTTCATGCGTTTATGATGTAGGCCATGGAAGACCCTGTCCAACCCGCCGACCTGCTTGAGCTATGCCGCCACAAGGGGCTGACAATCGCCAGTGCCGAAAGCTGCACGGGCGGCATGGTGGGGGCATCGCTGACCGATGTGGCGGGCAGCTCGGACGTGTTTGATCGTGGCTTCATCACCTATTCCAACGCCGCCAAGCGCGATCTTCTGGGCGTCCAACAGGCGACGCTTGAGGCGCATGGCGCGGTCTCGGAACAGGTCGCGGGCGAGATGGCGCAGGGGGCTTTGGCGGCATCGAACGCCGATCTTGCGCTGTCTGTTACCGGCATCGCCGGGCCGGGCGGGTCCGATCACAAGCCCGAAGGCCGCGTCTGTTTCGGGGTCGCGACGGAAGCGGGTTGCGTCACCCAAACGGTCGAGTTCGGCCCGCGCGGCCGGGCTAAGGTGCGCGCCGCAGCTACGCAACATGGGCTGGACCTTCTAGCGCAAGCGGCCAAGAACATCGGCGCAGGTTGACGCCCACGGCCCACATCTCTTGAAAGCGCGCCCATGGCGCGACATAAACAGGCACATATTCAAAAGGTAGACGAGAACATCATGGACACAGGCTTCTGGATCAGCAGCGGGGCGATTGCCGCCCTTTTGGTGCTATCGGCCTTCTTCTCGGGATCTGAAACGGCCCTGACGGCGGCATCGCGCGGCAAGCTTCGGTCGCGTGCGGATCGGGGCCACCGCGGCTCTGAACGCGCCCTGTCCATCACCGAGGATAACGAGCGGCTGATCGGATCAGTCTTGCTGGGCAACAACCTTGTGAACATCCTTGCAACATCGCTTGCGACGGCACTGTTTACCCGGTTGTTCGGTGACAGCGGCGTGGCACTGGCCACGCTCGTCATGACGCTTTTGGTGCTGATCTTCGCCGAGGTTCTGCCCAAAACCTATGCGATCACCATGCCCGAAGATGCCGCAGCGAAGGCGTCGGGGCCGATATCCATTGTGATCTTGCTGTTTTCACCCATCGTGTCCGCCGTGCGTGTTATCACGCGCGGATTGCTCAGCCTATTTGGCGTGAAAACCGATCCTGACAGCCAAATTCTGGCGGTGCGCGAGGAAATCATGGGCGCCATCGCGTTGGGCCACTCGGAAGGCGCTGTCGAAAAAGAGGATCGCGACCGACTGCTGGGTGCGCTGGACCTTGGCGACCGCGCGGTTGAGGAAATCATGCTGCACCGCAGCCAGATCGAGATGGTCGATGCGTCGGCCCCACCGTTGGAAATCCTGGAACAGATATTGGCTTCGCCCCACACACGTCTGCCCGTCTATCGCGACGAGCCGGAAAACATTATTGGCGTGATCCATGCCAAGGACTTAAGCCGCGCCATGTATTCGGCGCAGGCAGAGGGCAAGCCGGTCAACGAATTCGATGTCTTGCAAGTGGCAACCAAGCCATATTTCATTCCCGAGACAACCACGCTTGACGACCAGATGCGGCAATTCCTGCGCCGCCATACCCATTTCGCGCTGGTCGTGGATGAATACGGATCGCTTGAAGGGCTGATCACGCTTGAGGACATTCTGGAAGAGATCGTCGGCGAAATCACCGACGAGTTCGACAACCAATCCGAACTGGACATCGAACGCGCCAATGACGGTAATTATCTGGTCGATGGCGCAGTGACGATCCGCGACCTGAACCGCGCCAATGACTGGAACCTTCCCGATGACGAGGCCAACACCATCGCCGGGCTGGTCATCCACGAAGCCCAGATGATCCCCAACGAAGGGCAGGTGTTTTCCTTCCACGGCTTTAGGTTCGAGGTCATGAAGCGCGATGGTAACCGGGTCGCGATGTTGCAAATCCGCCCGCTGTGAGCTCGGCGTGATGCGCGGGTTTGTCGCTGGAATTACGCTTGCAACTGATAGGCATAAGGCGGTTAGCTGTGGAAAATCGAACTGGTATCGGAGCCTGTCATCATGACCCCCCTCAAAACAACCGCTTTACTGTGTGCGCTTCTTTCAACTGCGCCTGCCGCGCTGGCCCAGAGCGACAGCCAAGATCCACTTTTTAAGCAACTCGCTGGAAAAGCCTTCGTGGGCGAAACGGGCATGGCCATCAAACTTGAAACCGACGGCACCATAAGCGGCGGCAACGACTCGTTCCAATTCGGCGGCACATGGACGGTTGAGGACGGCAAATATTGCCGCACCCTGACAGAACCCACGCCCGAGCCCATGCGCTCGACCGGGTGTCTGGAGATTCAGATCGACGGCGATCAGGCAACTCTGACCAGCGAAGACGGCGTCACGCGCACCTATACATTGCGCTAGCCGTGCGTGATCGGGGCGCTTAGCGCCCCTTGAACAGCGACCCGAAAATGCCACGCACGATGCGCCGGCCTGTGGTGCCTTTCAGCTCTTTCATCACCACGTCGACCACGGCGCCGCCAAGCCCTTCATCGGCCTTTTGGCGCGGCGACCGGCGCGAAGTTGACCGCCCCACCTTCGACCCGGAATAACGACGCCCGGCGCGATATTCGCGTTCCGCGGCGCTTTCGGCTTCTTCTTCCAGCCGCTCAGCTTCTTCGGCAGCTTTCGCAGCGTCCGTCGCGCGTTTGGTCAACACCTCATAGGCGCTTTCGCGGTCCTGCAGGGCTTCGTATTTTCCGGCAATGGGGGATGCGTCGATCAGCGCCTTACGCTCACGCGCCTCAATCGGACCAAGTTGCGAGCTTGGCGGGCGGATCAACGTGCGTTCGACCACCCCCGGCGCGCCTTTGGCTTCCAGAAACGAGGTCACAGCCTCGCCCACACCGACTTCGCGGATGACATCCTCGGTCGAGAAACGCGGATTGTCGCGATAGGTTTCCGCTGCGTGACGCAATTCCCGGCGATCTCTGGCGGTAAACGCACGCAGGGCGTGCTGAATACGGTTACCAAGCTGACCCAAGATATCCTCGGGCACGTCGGCCGGGTTTTGGGTGACGAAATACACGCCTACGCCCTTGGACCGGATCAAGCGCGCAACTTGTTCGACTTTGTTGACCAGCGCCTTGGGTGCGTCGTCGAACAGCAGATGCGCCTCGTCGAAGAAGAATACAAGCTTGGGCTTGTCAGGGTCGCCGACCTCGGGCAATTCCTCGAACAATTCGGACAAAAGCCACAGAAGGAAGGTTGCATACAGGCGCGGGGCGCCCATCAGTTTATCAGATGCCAGGATCGAGATGCGCCCGCGCCCATCGGTGTCCGTTCGCAAGATATCAGCCAATTCCAGCGCGGGTTCGCCGAACAGTTTGTTTCCCCCCTGATTTTCCAGGACCAACAACGCCCGCTGGATCGCCCCCACCGAACTGGTCGAAACATTGCCGTATCGCAGCGAAAGATCTTTCGCGTTTTGTCCCACCCAGACCAACAAGGCTTGTAAATCTTTCAAGTCCAGAAGCGGCAACCCCTGCTCGTCGGACACACGGAAGGCGATATTCAACACCCCTTCCTGCGCTTCAGTCAGTTCCAGAAGGCGCGACAACAGAAGCGGCCCCATCTCGGTGACGGTGGTGCGGATCGGGTGACCCTGTTCACCAAAAAGGTCCCAGAAGGTCACTGGGAATGCGTCATACGAGTAGTCATCAAAGCCGATCTTACCCGCGCGGCTGGTGAAGGCGTCGTGCAACTTGAACCCATCAGACCCGGCCTTGGCCAGCCCCGACAGATCGCCCTTCACATCCGACAAGAACACTGGCACGCCCTGCGCTGCGAAGCTTTCAGCCATGATCTGCAAGGTGACGGTCTTGCCGGTGCCGGTCGCCCCAGCAACCAGCCCGTGACGGTTTGCATATTTCAACAAAAGCCCCTGTTTGGTAGCATAGTCCTTGCCCCCGCCACCAATGAAAATTGCACCGTCCATTTATGTGTCCCCTCGAGCCGGAAAAACCTGTTTGGGGAACAATACTATCTTAACCCATTTGTGCCAGACTGGAGTTGCCCCGAAGATCATGGTCTATCTGGGGTTGACATCCTCCCTGTCAGACTTGCCTCGCCTTCGGGCGGGGCTTTTTTCTAAACAGGTCACTAAAAATACAGCGTTTGGCGGTATCGTGGATTTTCAAGCAAAAACCGACACTTTCAACGAAAATTCCGTCTCAAAAAAACTTGACCCCTGCGACCAAGTGACATAGCGTCTGGGTCAATAAGCCGGTCAGTCCGGCAGGGAGAGAGTGTTGAAAAGGGTCTGCCTCGCGGGCCCTTTTCGACATTTCGCCACTTTGTGCGCAAGATCCCGCCTTCACAATCGGCCCGCAAAGCGTGATTGGTTTTGCACCTGACACTGCTTTCGGGTCGTGATATTCACGCAGTCAATGTGACCTGAAAAGAAACGTAAGGATCGAAAATGAAGGCTGAGCTGATGAAAACCCTACCCGTTGTCGCGCTGCTCGCGCTGGCGACCCCGGTATTTGCACAAGACACAACCGAAACGGAAGGCGCGGCCGATCAACCAGCCGCCGAGGTAACCGAAGACGCCCCTGCACAATCCGCCGACCAACCCAACCTTGATCTGGGCCAGCCAGTCGGTGATGGCAGCCGCCAACCCGGCCAGACTTACATTGAAAAGGTCACTGGTGATTGGGAACGCAAATGCATCACCTTGCCTGAAGGCCAAGGCGATGATCCCTGCCAGATGTATCAATTGCTGAAAGACGACAAGGGCAATTCAGTCGCCGAAATTTCGTTGGGCCGTTTGCCCGAAGGCGGCCAGGCAACGGCAGGCGCGACCGTCGTGGTGCCGCTTGAAACACTTCTGACCCAGCAACTGACAATCTCGGTCGATGGCGGTCAGGGCAAGCGCTATCCGTTCCGGTTCTGCGCGCAGCCCGGCTGCGTGGCCAATATCGGCTTCACACAGGCCGAAATCGACGGCTTCAAGCGGGGCGCCAAAGCCACGGTCAGCATCGTACCAGCCGCAGCCCCCGACCAGAAAGTTAACCTGACCATGTCGCTGGACGGTTTCACACAATCCTACGACGAACTGTCTGTGCCGACGCAGCAAGAGCAGTAAGCATTTAAAGAAACAAGAAAACGCCGCCCGTCAGAGGCGGCGTTTTTTTTGTGGCCCGCGCCGTTTGTTGCGCAACCGGTCAGACCGAGCGCAAAGCCAGCACGGCATTCAAACCGCCAAACGCAAAGGCGTTGGACAGGACCGCATCAACTTTGGCATCCCGCGCGACGTTTGGCACGACATCCAGCGCGCATTCGGGGTCCGGTTCCTGATATCCGATCGTGGGGGCAATCACGCCGTCGCGTAATGCCATGATACAAGCCAGAAGCTCGACCGCACCGGTGCCGCCGATCAAATGTCCGTGCATCGACTTGGTGGACGAGATCATAAGCACGTCGGCGTGGGGCCCGAACGCATCCGCCACTGCCGCGCATTCCGTCTTGTCGTTGGCCGCCGTGCCGGTGCCATGAGCATTGATATAGCCGACATCGCCGGGGTTTAGGCCAGCGTCCTTCATCGCCCCCACAATCGCACGCGAGGCACCTTGTTTGGACGGCATCACAATATCAGCGGCGTCCGACGTCATGGCGAAGCCCACCACTTCGGCCAATATCTCGGCCCCGCGGGCACGGGCGTGATCATAGTCCTCAAACACAAATACGGCCGCGCCTTCACCCTGCACCATGCCGTTGCGGTTGGCAGAAAAAGGTCGGCAGGCGTCCTTGGACATGACGCGCAGCCCTTCCCACGCCTTGATGCCGCCGAAACATAGCATCGCCTCGGAGCCGCCGGTGATCATCACGTCGGCCATTCCTGTGCGGATCGTCTGCATCGCCTGCCCCATCGCGTGGTTCGAACTGGCGCAGGCGGTGGCGACGGTGAAGCTTGGCCCCTTCAGGTTCCATTCCATCGAGACATGGCTGGCCGCCGCATTGTTCATCAACTTGGGCACGACGAACGGATGCACCCGGTTCTTGCCGTCGGCGTAAACGGTGCGATAGTTTTCATCCAACGTATTCATCCCGCCGCCCGACGTGCCCAGGACCACACCCGATCGCGTCGCAAGCTCGCCCGAGAATCCAAGGCCCGACTGGCCGATTGCCTCGCGCGCAGCCAACAGGGTGAACTGGGTGAACCGGTCATAGAGTGCAATTTGTTGGCGGTTGAAGTTCGCCTCGGCCTCATACCCCTTGATCTGCGCACCGATGCGGATGGACAGGCGGTCGACATCCTGAAACTCAAGATCGCCAATGCCACAGCGGCCTTCGCGCATAGCTTCAAGCGTTTCTCGCACATTGCGGCCAAGGGCGTTGATCGTCCCCTGCCCGGTGATAACAACGCGTCGCATTTTTCTTGTCACCTTCAGGTTTTCTGCGCGGCAACCAGCCCCTGCACCGCGTGAACGATGGCCGACACCGACGAGATATCAAAATCCCCTTCGGTCGGATCATTGGCGTTGAAGGGCACTGTGATGTCGAATGCCTCTTCTATCGCGAAGATACTTTCCACGACGCCAAGACTGTCGATGCCGATATCCTCAAGCGATTGATCCATCGAGATATCGCTTGGTTCGATCATCGCCTGTTCGGCCAGAATGACAATCACGCGGTCGTTGATGCTGTCCGACATGACATTCCCTTTCGCGGTCACAAGTATCTAGTTCTTGTCCACAAGCTTTGAAACCGTTTTCTGAAGCTCGCGCAAGGTCTGGGCCAGCCTTGGAAGGCGGCGCAACTCGCGGCGAATGGCCATCTCGGTTTCGATCTTCACAGCGGGGCTTCCCAGAACGGCACGTCCGGCGGGCACATTGGTATAGATGTTGGTGCCACCACCAGCAATCACGTCGTCACCGATGAAGATATTGTCGCTGACGCCGACCTTACCGCCCAGGACGACCCGGTTGCCGATCTTGGCCGATCCCGAAACGCCGACATTGCCACACATCATCACATCCTCACCCACATCGGCGTTGTGGCCGACCTGAACCTGGCAGTCGATCTTGGTGCCACGCCCGATCCGGGTGGCGCGCACCGTGCCTCGGTCGATGGTCGAGGTCGCACCAAGTTCAACATCGTCACCAACCTCGACCCCGCCAAGCGAATGCACGCGCGCCCAGTGGTGACTGCCTACAACCGGCACATCCGTGTCGCGCGCGCCCATGCCACCACGCAGGCTTTCCACCGCGCTTTCCTTCTCTAGCGTCACATAAGAGAACCCGTCGCCGCCAACGACCGAGTTAGACTGCCCAATATAGCGATCTCCGATGGTGCACAGATGCGCAATCCGCGCGCCGGGGTGCAGCACAAGATCCTCTCCGATCTCCGTGCCATAGCCGATAGATGCATGAGCCGCGACCTGCGCGCGCGCGCCGATGGTGACATTCGCCCCGATCACCGCCAATGGCCCGATGCGCGCGCCCGGACCGATTTTTGCGGTTTCGTCAATAACAGCGGTCGGGTGAATGCCCGCGGCAATGCCAAGACCCGGGTCCAACGCGCGGGTCAGAAGCGGCATCGCGGCCTTGCCCCGGTTCAGACAGATCGCACCATCCAGCCCCAGCGCCTGCCAATCGGCCCCGTCCCACAAAAGGGCTGCACGGGCGCTGCCTTGTGCGATGCCATCGGCGTATTTCGGGTCCATCGCCAATGCCAACTGATCCGGCCCGGCTTCGGATGGTTCCGCCGCACCGACCAGAACGATCTCGCCATTACCCATGACCTCAGCCCCCAACGAGGCGGCGATTTCTGAAAGAGTGAACTGCATCTGATCCCCTTGTCCTGATGGGGCGATCCGGCCCACCATCTTTGCGAAAGGATTACCCCTCTGCGCCGCGAAGCGCCACCCCGGCATTTTGCAATGCCTGCCACAATTTGGCGTCACGACCATAGATATCGCGACGATAGTTCACGCGCCCCTTCACGGGCGCAATCGCGGTGCGATAAACCAGATGCACCGGTACGGGCTGATCAAGGTCAATCCGCGTCTCGCGCCCCGTATTCAGCACCGAATGGAACTTGCCTTCAGGGTCCGCAGTCTGCTTGGACAACAGCTCATAGGCAAAGTCGAACGGATCGCTTAGCCGGATGCACCCATGGCTGAACGCCCGCACCTCGCGCCCGAACAGGCTTTTTGACGGTGTGTCGTGCAGATAGATATTGTATTTGTTCGGGAACATGAACTTGACCAATCCAAGCGCATTCCGCTTGGAGGGCGGTTGTTTGATCGCGAACGGAAAGGATTTGGCTGAAAACGCCTTGAAGTTCACCCGCGAACGGTTGACCACCCGGCCCCGACTGTCGATCAGTTTAAGGTGGCTGACAGCGTTAGGGTTGCGTTTCAGCATCGGCAGATACTCTTTCGTGGCGATCGAGCGGGGGACGTTCCAGGTCGGATTCACCACCATGAATTCCATTACATCCGAGAATTCGGGACTGCGAAGGTCATGCTGGTTTTTGCCGATGACCGAACGAGTCGCGAAGGTGACGCGGCCATGATCAACCAGTTCGGCGCTGAAATCGGTCAGGTTCACCCAAACATGACGGTCGCCGCGGTCGAAATTGGTCCAGCGCTCCCGCTCCATCGCGACAACGATTGAGCCAAGGCGGTTTTGCAATGACTGGTTGATCTGGGCCATTGTGCTGGCACCCGCAACGCCGTCGGCAGTCAGACCATGATCTTGTTGAAACAGTTGCACAGCGGTCTGGATCGCCGCGTCATAAGATTGGCTAGCGGATCGGTTCAGATAACCCATACGGATCAACCGGTTGCGCAGAGCAACGACCGCCGCGCCGGATTGGCCGGGCTTCAGCGATTTGGCGGGCACTGTGGGGCCCCAACCGCCATTTGCCATCAGACCTTCAAGCTTCAGTTTTTCCTTCATCAGCCGGGCATATTCCGGCGCTTTGGGCGGCAGTGTCTTGAAGTAATGGTGTGGATCAGCGTCTGCCAATGCCGTCAGAAGTGTGGTGCCACTTTTGCGCGGCACCTTGCGAACGATGCCGCTGTCGACCTTTGATGGGGTCAGAACACCACTGTTGATATCCTGCGCATAAGCCACGAACAGTTGGGACATCGCGACTTCAAGCCGGCCAAGATCGCGCAGACTGGCGACACCTTCCAACTGGCGCATCACGGCGGCTGTGTCATAGTCGGGCAATCCGTGATCCGGCGCCCGCTTCATGGCCCTGAACAACGCGCTGCGCCGCGCGGTGGACGCCTCGTCGTTATCGGTCCAGATCGGTTGAAAACCGGTGCTTCGGTAGTAAGCCGCGATTTCTTCGTTCTGTGCTGCGGCTTCAGCGATGGCTTGCGCAAAGGCAGACACGCTGATGCCTGAGGTCAGGCCATCAAGTTGGGTGTGCGTTTGTATCCGCATTTGAGCCTGCGTCTGTACGGGTACGCCCGTCAGCACGACAGCCAAAATTACAGAAATCCCCGCCGAAGGAAAAAGGCGACGAGCTTGTCGTAGCGTCTTGGAAGTCATGTCCTGCCCAAAATAGTGAACTTGCGATCTAATAGCTGATCATCCACAATTGGTAAGGCTAAGTCCATTCACAATCAGGGTAAAACCCGACCTTTCAACGGTCGACGCGCCACCGCCCAGCCGGTGACGCATTTGCGCCACAATTAACCAATACTTCACGGTTTTCAGCAGTTTTTTGCCGATTTCTCTTGAACAAGTGAAACACCCCAAATCCGCTCTTGGCCCTCGAATCGAGTTGTGCCATAAAGTCCACGAGCCTGGGGAAGAGGCTAAACTACTTGTTAACCCGATGGGACAACGATCCCGTTGAGGGGCTGCAAAACAGGCAAGCGATGGGACACGCTGGAACATGACTATCGACACTTCGGTCGGATCCAATTCCGTTATGACTCGCCGCGGTTTGCTGGGCGCATTTGCCGCCACAGCCGTAAGTGCCGCACCGATGTATGCCAATGCCGCGGGCTTTCTGCGCGGCGGGGGCGATGTGCGAAGACTCGCCATGTATTCGGGACGCACAGGTGAAACGATCAACATGATTTATTGGATCGAAGGCAAATATATCAAAGATGCCTTGAAAGAGATCAATCACTTCATGCGCGATTGGCGCACAGATCAGGCAATTTCGATCGACGCACGCACCGTCGACATCATGGCCGCCGCTCACGGACTTATGGGCGCGCGCGAACCTTACATGATGCTGTCGGGCTATCGCTCGCCCAAGACCAACGCGATGCTGCGGTCTCGGTCGCGCGGGGTTGCCAAGAACTCGCTGCACATGAAGGGGCAAGCCGCCGACCTGCGGCTGAAGTCCCGCTCCGTCAACCAGATGTTCAAGGCGGCTGTGGCCTGCCGTGGCGGCGGTGTTGGAAAATATTCCGGTTCCAACTTCGTTCACATGGATTGCGGCGTGGTTCGCAGTTGGGGACGTTAAGGCAGCTTGCCCTGACCACCGTTCTGTTGAACGCGAAAGGCCCACCGATTTGGCGGGCCTTTTCTTTTGGACGAGTTTAAGTCGGAGAACAGTTTCAGCCTTTCTTTGGCATCAACCGCCCCGGCTCGTTCGTTTCCAGATAGGCTTCCTGCTCTGACGTCAGGTCAATACAGTCGTAGCCCGTCACCATCGGCCGAACATGCGCACGGAAGCCATGGCCGACAGTCAGCAGATAGACATGGATCACCACGAAGGCTGCGATCACATAGGCCGCCAGAAGATGAACATTGGCAATCACGTACAGCATGAAGGTCGACCCTTCGTCCGCCGCCCAGAAGTTATAGGTAAGATACAGCAGACCTGACCCCCAGATTGCCGGGAACACCACCACTTTCAGACCAAAATAAGTCAACGCTTGAAGCGGGTTATGTTTGCGCCAGAAGATCTTTTGATAGGGCGGTTCTTCACCGCGGAACACACCATAGGCATAGAACCGGGCCATTTTGAACAGCCCTTCGATCTGCGGGATGAACTGCCGCCACGTTCCGGTGGTAAACAACCAGAACGTCGCGAAAATCCAAATAGCCAACAAAACCAACGCGGCCAACGTGTGCAACATGACCGCCGGGCCGAACGGCAGCAGTGAATGCAGACCGTTCAAACCAAAGCCCGTGAACATCAGGATCATGATCATCACCATCTGCGTCCAGTGCCATAAGCGTTCAAACCGCGGGTAAACCTTTACGAAGCGTCTAGCCATGATCTGTGCCTCCTTTGCGGCCACCAACGATGCGCAGGATAATGTGGATGCCGACGCCAAGAACGGTCAGCAAAAACAAAGCCATCCCCGCCAAGCCGACCGGCGAGCGGGGGTCGGTCCCCGGCATATAGACCGCCGCGATCCCGTCCAGCCGCCCGTCTTCCGCGTGACAGGACCCGCAATTCAGCGCATCCTTGGCCGGCGCGACCATATGGGTGATTGGCCAATACATCTGCGTGTCGACAAAATCGAAATTCCCGGAATATTCCTGCCCTGCGGCTTTCATCCCGGCCTCGATCGCCTTGGGCCAGTTGAAGTTGGTCCAGAACGCCGTGTCCGTGGTCGGACCCCAGACATGGGAATAGGCCAGCTTGTTGCTGCCGGTGTCATAAGCTTGGCGCCCCTCCATCCGTTTGAAGGGCCAGATCCGGCTGTCGGCGCCATCTGCGGTCCCATTGATACGGTTAACCTCGACCGTGGCGGTCGGGTCAATCACCTCGTCCGTGGCGTATTCCACATGGCCGTTGAACCAGGCATAGTGGGGCACGACATCCTCTTCCCACTCGAAATCACCCTTGGTGGACAGATAGGTGTGCAGCGCTTGGCCATCGGATTGGATGAAATTGCTTTCATGCATCGGCTTGCCCGCCGCATCCAAACGTCCGGCTGTGGACCAGTCCCAGAAGGTCTTGGTAGCTACGCCGCCGCGTGCGAATTCGGGGATGTGGCAGGTTTGGCAGGCCACCTTGTCGGTGTGGTCATTCAGCTTCATCCCCTTGATGTCCATCGGATGCGGGTCGCTGTCATGGCAGCTTTCGCAGGTTGCTGCGGTACGCACAGCGCCGGGCTTACCGCGCCCGACAACGTCTTTGGCCACGGTGTCATAACGTGATCCAGCCCAACTGTGCTGATCTTCCACATGGCAGTTTGAACAGGTGAAGTTCAGCCCGTCCTGCGCCATATGCACGTCCACCTCTTTTGAAGGGGCATACAGAACCGAACTGAGGTCGCCATGTTTTACGTTATCGCCGCCGCCGCCATAGAAATGGCAGTTGCCGCAGTTATCGCGCCCCGGCTTCCCGACCGATTGTGCGGCCTTGGTCAGATCAACCGGCCAAGCCAGCGCGCCGGTGATCGTCGTGGTGCCCGGCTTCACCGGATCCAGTGGTGGGTTGCCAGCACCGGTCGAGGTCTTGGTGTATTGCCCTGATCGGTCGTGACACACCAGACAATCGGGCGCGACGCCCGCCTCGGCCGGTGTGACCGACATATCATCCCAGCCATAGCCTGCGTGACAGGATGTGCAGCGTGCCTCGTTCCCGGCAACGTTGCCACAGAACGCATTGATCACATTGGCTTTCCCTAAGGTCTGCCCACTATCGCTTTCGTAATTCCACGTAAAATGGATTGCGTGCATGATCTGATCATCAGCCGAGTTGTGGCAACTGATACAGGCCTGCGTCACCTCGGTGCCGGTTGCAAATTCCTTTTGCAAGACCTTAAGCTTGGAGTGATCCACCGTCGCCGTCGTCGGGATTGGTGGTGGCGCGGGTGGCGGTGTCGGAGTTGCGTTTTCGCCTTGAGCTTGCGCCGCGTGGCTTATCACGGCAGCAAGGACCAAGGCGAACACAACCGTCAGGTAGTGTCTCATGGCTGATTTCTCCCCTACTCCGGTTCGCGCGGCGGAGGATATATTCGCTATTCTATATCTTTATATATTTAACGCACACAGGGAACGAGCCAAAATGCCGCAGGCAGTCGACAAGGCCCCACCGGGCTGCGTTGATGATTGACCACCCCGCGACCCTTTGGCATCGTCACGCAATATTTGACGAGGTGCCGATGAAACCCTTTCTGATCCTGCAATTACGCCCGGAAGCTGACGCCTCGGACGATGAATTCCGCGCCTTTCTTGAAAATGGCGGTCTGACTGCGGACCAGGTGCATCGCATCCGACTGGATCAACAGGAGATCCCCGCGGATTTGTCGCTTGACGACTATTCCGGCGTGATTGTCGGTGGTGGTCCCGGCTGCGTGTCTGACCCCCCTGCGAAAAAGACCCCGGTCGAGGCCAAGATCGAGGCCGATTGCCTGTCCCTGATGCCGCAGATCACTGACCGTGACATCCCGTTTCTGGGGTGTTGTTACGGCATCGGTATCCTTGGCGCACATCTTGCCCCCGGATCGGTGTCGAAGGAACGGTTCGGCGAACCGGTCAGTGCCAGCGCCTGCCGGGTGACGGATGCTGGCCGCCGCGACCCGCTTCTGGCCAATATTCCCGATGCGTTTGAAGCCTTCGTGGGCCATAAGGAAGCGATGCAACACCTGCCAAAGGGATGCGTGCAGCTTGTCACCTCGGCCACCTGCCCGTTTCAAATGGTTCGCTTCGGCCAAAACGTCTATGCCACCCAGTTTCACCCCGAAGCCGACGCCCAGAGCTTCGAGGCCCGGATCGGCATCTACAAACACCACGGTTATTTCCCACCCCAAACTGCCGAAACGCTGGTCGCGATGGTCCACGCGGCAAACGTGCACGCACCAGCCAATATTCTAAGGAATTTTGTGGTTAGGTACCGAAGATAGACAGCATCATTTCCATTGGCCGGGTGAACCTAACAAGATTGGCGCTGCGCGGCCCCAAACATGACAAAGCAGTCCATCAATCTTCCATCTTTTCATACAAAAGTATTCCATCACTCTCGACCGCCGGACAAACCGTTTCAAGCCCAGCACATTTTTCATACCGTTCAAGATGGACGTCGTTGCTAAGGTGTAGATCAGGATTTCTTGGTAGCCTAGATGCCAGAAGAACCATCTACCGTATCCGCCGTCCGTACCCAGAGACAGTCGCATCACAATAGCTAAATCTACATCGCTGCCAGGTCGATTATCACCTCGCGCCCGACTTCCATAAAGTAGGACTTGCAGTATCTCGGGATGTTTTGACCTGCCAACTGCAGATCGCTTTAATGTCTGACGCTGGAAGAACGTAGGACAGTAACAATGCGCGAGAACACTCGACAGCTCTCTTAAGCGTTTCTAATGAGGTGAATGGTGCACCCGAAATGAGGTGAATGGTGCACCCGAGAGGATTCGAACCTCTGGCCTCTGCCTTCGGAGGGCAGCGCTCTATCCAGCTGAGCTACGGGTGCCAGTGACTTATCGTCTGTCGGGGATATAGGGCATCGACCTACCCCCCGCAACATGAAAAGATCATCGATTCAAGATGCTTTTCGCAAGACACATTTATCTATGCCAGTATGCAAAACGGCGCATCAGCTATCAGAAATGTTACAAGATAAAATCGTTCCAGTGTACGGAATCAACACCCATAATGGCAATTTCGAAGTCATGAATTGCGTCACCATCAACGTCACCGCGAATTAACGAATGCTTACCCGCTTCTTCCACCCAAACAGAATGCGCCCGCGCGCCATTGGTTGAGAAACCGAATTGTTGGTTCCCATCTGCATTTGTGTTCGCATCAATCTTGCGAAGATGTAAATCATCCTCGCCACTATCGAATTGATATACCCGATCACGGAGTTGTCCATTTACGCTGTCGTTTATATTTCGAAAGACAAAGACATCGCGATCGTGATCCACACCTGCGAAAAGGATATCTTTACCGGCCCCACCATCAATAATATCACGCCCGCTACCACCCCTTAGTGCGTCGTCTCCAGCTCCACCATACAGTCTATCATTGCCAGCATTACCAAAAATTTTGTCATTTCCAGCGCCACCGAAAAGTGCATCATTATGTGAACCACCGACCAACTTGTCGTTTCCGGCGCGGCCTACCAGCCGATCATGTCCAGCATTCCCCACCAAAACGTTGTCATCGCTGTTACCCATCAGCCGGTCACTGACATCTCCGCCCCGTATGTGTTCAATGTCGACGATTGTGTCGGTGCCATATCCAGTATTCTGCGGCCCAGTGTGACCTAAGTCGACAAAAACGCGGCTCGCCCCGGAAAACACAATCCAGTCCGACCCCGCCCCTCCATCATACAGGTCGTTCCCGGCCGCCGCATAAAGCTTGTCGTTTCCTGCATTCCCATAAACCTTGTCTGAACCCGATTGCCCGTACAACCGATCATTCCCACCACCGCCAAACAGCCCGTTTGAGGTCTGATTGCCGATAATTTTGTCGTTGCCCTGCCCACCAATGGCCCTTTCAATGACCGTACCGACAGCGAGAGCCAGATTTCCGACCAATCCACCGATATTGGATAATGTGGGGGCGCCACTCGCAGCGGACGAAATTGTAAGGTTAATCAGCTGATTCGCAGACCAGCCCGAAAAATCAAGCGTATCCCAGCCCCCACCATCGGCAATGGTATAGGCTTTCTGCGTGCCGAATTCCGCCATCCGGCCAAACACCGGATCATCTGACGTCGAAATGGTCGAATTGAAGCCATAGATGGTGTGGTCGGTAAACGCATTCGAGGTGCCGAATGTCTTGCCGTCATAAGATTGCTTCCCATACATCCGGTCCAGAGCCAACAAGTCGGCCGCCATGAACGTTTGAACCTCGGCATAACTGGCCCTGATGTTAGGGTTATCGGTTTGAGGGAAATAAGACATGATGCTGTTTTGCCAACTGTCGTTGGAAAAACGCGCGCTTTCAGGGAAACTGGCATCGCCATTGTACAAGCCTTGATGACCCAAACCTAGCGCATGCCCGATCTCATGCAGAATGGTTTGAAAGATATAGTCGTCCTGCGCGTTGGACCAGCCGTCCCAACTGTAGTCGATATTGACATACGCCTTATTTATGAACCCGTCACCGTTCCAATCTTCCCAAAAAGCGAAAGCCCCAAGATAAGAATCACCAAAAACGATGTCGCCATTCGACGAGCCGGTCTCCTTGAAGTTGATCCCAGTCACATTCGACAGATAATCGAATGCCTTGCGCACCAATTGCTGGCGGCCAAACGAAAGGCCCGCGAACTCGTAAGAGCTATATCCAACATTATAGGTGATCGTCCCATATTGCGCACTGCTTCCGCCGCCGGTCAAATTCCATTTTGCGGATGACCCACCAGATTGATGCCAAAACCCGTTTGCCAGATACCCCGACAATGCAAACAACGTCCCATTTGCCATTTTTTCTACCTATCAATCGTTTACTGGCGTCGCGCCGTTGACCACAAAAAAGCCTTTTGCCTCCGTAGGCGTATCCAAGCCGGACACGCAGATGCAGCTGTGACGCACAACACGAACAAATTCAATTTAACGTTGCGAAAACCAGATGGAGGGTCGCCGCGCCATTTTCCCTAGTCATCAGGTATTCTCTTTTTAAATGCCATAGAAAATTACAACTTCTAAATAAGAATATCATCAAACGTCATCGCCCTAGCAACAATGCTATTTTGATCTTGTCATTGCGTATAGCGAAGCCACAACGCAGTTTGATCCACGTTCATCATCGCCAGCATAAATATTAAAAAGAGCGTTTGCATCGGCAAACGCTCTTTTCAAGTTCAATATTCCAAAACGTCGAATTAACGTTTCGAGAACTGGTAGCTCTTACGGGCTTTAGCCTTGCCGTATTTCTTCCGTTCCACAACGCGCGAGTCGCGAGTCAGGAAGCCAGCGGCTTTCAAGGCGCCGCGCAGGCTGGGTTCGTAAAGCTGAAGCGCTTTCGAAATCCCATGTTTCACGGCACCGGCCTGACCAGACAGACCGCCACCTTTGACGGTGGCAACCACATCAAATTCGCCTTCTACGCCGGCAATCTGCTCTGGCTGGCGGACGATCAGTTGCAGAACGGGACGTGCGAAGTAAACGCCCATCTCTTTGCCGTTCACGGTGACCTTGCCGGAACCCGGCTTGATCCATACGCGGGCGACAGCGTCTTTACGCTTGCCGGTGGCATAGGAACGGCCCAACTCGTCGCGAACGGGTTCGCGGGGAGCGGCAATCTCGGCCACGGCCTCGGTGCCTTCGGCAACGGCGTTCAGGTCTTCGAGTGTTTTGATCTCATCAGTCATGATCAGCCCTCACGCGTATTTTTGGAGTTCATGGATTTGACGTCCAGCACTTCAGGGCTTTGCGCCTCGTGGGGATGCTCGGCGCCGGCGTAAATGCGCAGGTTGGTCATTTGCTGACGGCTCAGCGGTCCGCCCGGCAACATGCGCTGCACGGCTTTAGTCAACAGACGCTCGGGATGTTCGCCGTCGAGGATCTGACCAGCGGTGCGGGACTTGATACCGCCCGGATAGCCAGTGTGCCAATAGTGCACTTTGTCGGTGCGCTTCTTGCCGGTCATTTGAACTTTGTCCGCGTTGATCACGATGACATTGTCACCCATGTCCATATGCGGTGTGAATGTGGCTTTATGCTTGCCACGAAGACGCGTTGCGATAATCGACGCAAGACGACCCAGCACGACGCCGTCGGCGTCGATGATGATCCACTTTTTGTCGATATCTGCAGGCGTTGCAGAGAAGGTTTTCATTGATTCAGCCCTGATTGGGTTTCGGATGCGCTGGTTCTAGATGTTTTGGCCGCGGGGTCAAGGGCTGCTTTCGTCAATAAATTATTAAAAAACAAGGGGTTAAAATTAAGGTATCATTATACCCCACAAATATCAGCCAATCGAAGGACCAATCCCGTCTTACTCCGGCAAACAGACCTCGTTTCGCGCGATGGCTTTGCCGGTGCGATAGATCAACCCCAGCACCACAAGCACAAGAACGACCAACACGATCATGCCAATGGTCTGGTGCGCGCGCGACCCGTCCAGTTGTGAAAACCGGAATGACGCAATCGACAATGCCGCCAACGGGAAACTAAGCGCCCACCAGCTGAGTGCAAAGGGCAACTTGGCCAGTCGCGGGACTTGCGCCACAACCAATGCCGCAAAGATATAGCCGGAATTCAGCAGGATACGAGCAAAACCATCCACGACCCCGGTCATGCTGACATAGGCAAGAAACGCGACAGCGGGTGGCGCAATCAGGATCACCATGGTCGGAAACAGCCGCGCGGCAATCGGGTCGTGGAAAATCAGCCGGTTCATCACGAGGGTCAGCAGCACCACCCAGAAGATCAGACAGCCCGAGAAGAATAGCCACGAAATCTCGATATAGCCAAGGCGTGCGCCCAGTATTGGCACGATAACGTTGCCCACCGCGGGAATGAACCATGCAGGCGTCAGGTGGCCCACCTGAAAGCTGCGGTGGCTGATCCAGCCCGTCACCACGGCAATGGTCAGAACACCCTGCCCCACGACGCCAGCCAGCCACACCCATTCCGCCAGCATCGGGTTATAGCTGTGGATCGCGGTTGCCAACAATAACAGCGATATCGTGATGGTGGGAAAGAACGCGACTTTTACCGGGTGATGCCATTCCTCGGCCACCATTGCGGGATAACGCATGGCCTTGGCGATATAAAAACCCGACACGACCAGCAGGATGGCGACCCCGATCAAAAGCACCAGAGACGAGGCATGGGCCAGCCACGGAAAAGCCGGTACGCCTGCGTGCAGCGCAAGTGTCAGCCCGAAAAGCCCCATCAGAATGGCGTAGAACGTAACAGGGAAATGTGCCAGCCGGCTGGTCTCGGCCGGTGGTGTGATGGGATCGGGCGGGGTGGTCGAAGGATGGGACATCGTAGCCTCGTGTCGATATATTCAACTTTTTGGTGCGCCAATCCCCAGCCGCGGTCAACCCCGTTCCGGCGGGATCGAGTAGGTCAAACTGGCGCGGGCAACTGGTGCGTCGTTGCCTTCGGAATGGATCATCACATCCCCCACCGCCAAAACACGGCCCAGCTTGTGCAGCCGGGCATGGGCCACCAAATCAGTGTCGGCGGCAGGTTTGCGCATGAAATCGATGGAACAATTGGTCGTAACCGCCAGCGCCTTTGGTCCGATCATCGCAAGGATCGCCAGATAGATCGACACATCGGCCAGCGCAAACATCGTCGGGCCGGACACGGTGCCACCGGGGCGTAGATGCTTGTCACCAATCCGGGTGCGCACGGTCACTTGCATCGGCGCCAGATCGGCAATCTCGAAATCGGGAGCAACCTGGGGGAAGGCTTCCTCCATAAAGGTTTGCAGTTCATTGCGTGACATTTTCAATTGCATGGTTTCCCCCCGAGATTTTCCCGCCTATCGTGTGCCGGAACGTGACTGGAGGACAAGATGGCAGACCCACTTCTGATCAGAGAGGACGCAGCGTCAGTTGCTCGTTTGACCCTGAACAACCCCGGCGCGCTGAATGCGTTGTCGGACGCAATGCTCGCCGCCCTGAAGGCGGAATTCGAAGCATTGGCCGATGACACCTCGATCCGCGCAGTCGTGATCGAAGGCGCAGGCAAGGTCTTTTGCGCAGGCCACGACCTGAAGGAAATGACTGCCGGACGCCAGGCCGAGGATGGCGGCGCGGCCTATTTCAAAGACCTTTTTGACCGCTGCGCCGAGGTCATGTGCATGATCCCCCGCCTGCCCCAGCCTGTCATTGCCCAAGCGCACGGCATCGCCACCGCCGCAGGCTGTCAGCTTCTGGCAACATGCGACATGGCTGTGGCCGCCGAAGGCACGCGGTTTGGCGTGAACGGCGTGAATATCGGCTTGTTCTGCTCGACCCCCATGGTGGCCCTGACCCGTAACGTGCCACGCAAGGTCGCATTTGAAATGCTGACTACCGGCGAATTCATCGACGCCACCCGCGCGCGCGAAGTCGGGCTGGTCAACCGCGTCGTCCCGCACGATCAGTTGCGCGCGGCAACCGACGAGCTTGCTCAGACAGTGGCCTCGAAGCTCGGCGCGGCGGTCAAGATCGGCAAGGCGAGCTTTTACGATCAGGCCGATATGTCGCTTGAGGCCGCCTATGCCTTCGCCGGTGCCGCGATGGTCGAAAACATGATGCTGCGCGACACCGAGGAAGGCATTAGCGCCTTCATCGAAAAACGCAAACCGGACTGGGATCAATCCCGCTAACCCCCTAATCGCGAAGGCCACCATGCCCTATCTGATCCTCTTGTTGGCGGTTATCGCCGAAACCATCGGCACGACCGCCCTTCAGGCCAGTCAGCAATTTTCACGCCTGTGGCCTTCGGTGACAGTGGTGGTGGCGTATGCGATCAGCTTTATCTTGTTAAGCTGGACGCTGAAATACATGGCGGTTGGCATCGTCTATGCAATCTGGTCGGGGCTGGGGATCGTGTTGATTGCGATCATCGGATATGCGCTTTTTGGGCAAAAGCTGGACCTGCCCGCGCTGCTTGGGCTGTCCATGATCCTTGGTGGTATCCTCATAATTCACCTGTTTTCGCAGGCCGCCCCGCATTGACAGGTGGGCGTGCAGCTCACAGAAATTAACGCGCACCGGATTTTGGGGTGGATTTCATGGCCCAACCAAGCTATGCGCGGCTCCTGACCTCGAACACATTCATTATGTTTCCCCTTTAAGGTGGCCCTATGGACCTGCGCAATATCGCGATCATCGCACACGTTGACCACGGCAAGACGACCCTTGTTGACGAGCTTCTGAAACAATCCGGTGCGTTCCGGGAAAACCAGGCCGTCGCTGAACGCGTCATGGATTCTGACGATTTGGAGCGTGAGCGTGGGATCACCATTTTCGCCAAGCCTACATCGGTCGAATATAAAGGCACACGGATCAATATCGTCGACACCCCCGGACACGCTGACTTCGGTGGCGAGGTTGAGCGGATCCTGTCGATGGTCGATGGCGTTGTTTTGCTGGTGGACGCCGCGGAGGGGCCGATGCCGCAGACCAAGTTCGTGACCTCGAAAGCCTTGGCGCTGGGTTTGCGCCCCATCGTCGTCCTGAACAAGGTCGATAAACCGGACGCGGAACCTGACCGCGCGCTGGACGAATGTTTTGATCTGTTCGCCAGCCTTGGCGCAGATGACGACCAGCTGGACTTTCCGCATATGTATGCCTCGGGCCGCAATGGCTGGGCGGATGCGGAACTGGACGGGCCGCGCAAGGATTTGCACGCGCTGTTCAACCTGATCGTGAACCACGTCCCTGCCCCGCGCCAACTGGCCCATCAGGACGAAGATTTCTCGATGCTGGCGACCACGCTGGGGGCCGACCCATTCGTCGGCCGCCTGCTGACCGGTCGCGTAGAAACCGGGCGGCTCAAGGTTGGTGCCACCGTGCAAGCCCTGTCGCGCGTCGGCCAGAAGATCGAACAGTTCAGGGTCACTCGTATTCAGGCGTTCCGTGGTCTGGGGCAACAAGACATCGACGAAGCACTGGCAGGCGATATTGTATCGCTGGCGGGTATGTCAAAGGCGACCGTGGCCGACACGATCTGCGCGTTGGCCGTGGATGAACCGCTGGATGCCCAACCCATCGACCCGCCCACCATCACCGTGACTTTCGGCATCAATGACAGCCCGCTGGCGGGCCGCGACGGCAAGAAAGTTCAATCGCGCGTCATCCGCAACCGGTTGATGAAAGAGGCCGAAAGCAACGTCGCGATCAAGATCGCTGACACCCCCGGCGGCGAGGCGTTCGAAGTCTCGGGCCGCGGCGAATTGCAGATGGGCGTGCTGATCGAGAACATGCGCCGCGAAGGGTTCGAGCTGTCGATCTCGCGCCCGCAGGTGATCATGCGTGAAGAAAACGGCCAGACCGTAGAGCCAATCGAGGAAGTCACCGTAGACGTGGACGACGAATACTCCGGCGTGGTGATCGAAAAACTGACGGGATCGCGCAAGGGCGAGTTGACCGAGATGAAGCCCGCAGGCGCTGGCAAAACCCGGATCATCGCCCATGTGCCGTCGCGCGGGCTGATCGGCTATCATGGCGAGTTTCTGACCGATACACGCGGCACCGGCGTTCTGAACCGCGTGTTCCACGGCTGGGCACCGCACAAAGGTGATATTCCGGGCCGTCGTGCGGGGGTTTTGATCTCGATGGAAAACGGGACCTCGGTCGCCTATGCGCTTTGGAACCTCGAAGATCGCGGCCGCATGTTCATCGGCGCGCAGGAAAATGTTTATCAAGGCATGATCATCGGCGAACACAGCCGCGAAAATGATCTGGAAGTGAACCCGTTGAAAGGCAAGAAACTGACCAACGTGCGCGCCTCGGGCACGGATGAAGCCGTGCGGCTGACCACCCCGATCACGATGTCGCTGGAAGAGGCTATCGCCTATATCGACAACGATGAACTGGTTGAGGTGACACCGAACAACATCCGGCTGCGCAAACGCTTCCTGGATCCGCATGAACGCAAACGACACGCGCGGTCGACGGATCAGTAAAGCTTACGATTGAAACACGAAAGCCCCGGCGTTTATCCGGGGCTTTTTCGTTTTATCGGCGGGTCATTCGTCCGTCTCGACAATCAACAATTCGCGCTCAGATGCGCCACGGGCATGGCTCAGCGCCTCTTGATAGTCGGGCGAATGATAACAGCCCTCAGCCGCCGCAACGCTGGGAAATTTCGCCACGACATTGCGGGGACGTTCCTTACCCTCCAACTGCACATAACGCCCGCCGCGCGCGATGAAACGTCCGCCATGTTTGGCAATCGCGGGTCCGGCAAGGGCTGCATATTTGCCATAAGCCTCATCATCGGTAACGGTTACATGGGCAATCCAAAGGGCGGGCATCGTGTTTCTCCTGCAATAAAAAAGGCCGCGTAAGTCAGCAGACGATACGCGGCCAATCAGATTTTGCAATGGGGCCTGTCAGCCCGCGATGGCAGCCTCGGCAGCGGCCACAGCGGCCTTGGCCCCGGAGAAATCCTGCCCCCCGCCTTGGGCCAATTCAGGGCGGCCACCACCGCCCTTTCCGCCCAGTGCCGGAACGGCCGCCTTGACGAGATCAACCGCCGACACGCGGTCGGTCATATCCGGCGTCACTCCGGCGGCAACGGCAACCTTGCCGTCATTGTCTGAAATGATCAGAACCGCACCTGATCCAAGCGCGTCTTTCTGTTCATTCACAAGTGTTTGCAGGTCTTTCCCGGCGACACCGGCGATGGTCATGGCAAGGAAGTTCACGCCATTGACGTCCTTGGCTTCCGCCCCGGCCCCCGCAGCTTTTGCCAATTCGCGTTTCAACGCCGAAATCTCGCCCTGCAACGCCTTACGGTCGTCCAACAACGCCTTGACGCGATCCACAACCTCGTCCGGCTTGGCCTTCAACATGCCTTGCAGTTCCGAGGCTCGGGCAGCTTCTGCTTCGATATACGCAACGGCGGTCTTGCCGGTCAGCGCCTCGATCCGGCGAATGCCCGCCGCGCTGGCCCCTTCAGACAGGATAACGCAAACGCCAATGTCGCCAGTCTGTTTGACATGGGTGCCGCCGCACAGTTCAATCGAATAGGTCTGACCGTCCGTGCCCTTGCCCGTGGGCGAATGCCCCATCGACACGACGCGCACCTCGTCGCCATACTTCTCGCCAAACAACGCCTGCGCGCCCATGTCGCGCGCGTCATCCGGCGTCATAATCCGCGTCTCAACCGGCGCGTTTTGCCGGATATAGGTGTTCACCTCGCGCGCGATGTTTCCAAGCTCGCGCGACGACACCGCCTTGTTGTGGCTGAAATCGAACCGCAGACGATCGGGCGCATTCAGCGACCCGCGCTGTGCCACATGATCACCCAACTCGCTACGCAGCGCTTCGTGCAGCAGGTGCGTGGCCGAGTGGTTGGCGCGGATTGCCGTGCGGCGCAGATGATCGACGGCCAGTTCGGCCGCCTGCCCTTTGGCAACCTCGCCCTCGTCAACCTTGGCAAAATGGATAAACACATCCGCAACCTTTTTCGTGTCGGTGATGTGCGCCGATCCGGTGTCGGTACGGATCAGACCGCTATCGCCAACCTGACCGCCCGCTTCGGCATAAAATGGCGTTTGGTTCACGACAATCTGAACTTCGTCGCCCGCCTTTGCGCTGTCGGTCAAACCGCCGTCTGATACAAGCGCAAGCACCTGCCCTTCGGCATGTTCGGTGTCATAGCCCAAAAACTCGGTCACGCCATGCTGTTCGGCCAGATCGAACCAGATGGTCGCATCGGCTGCCTCGCCCGATCCTGACCACGCGGCCCGCGCACGAGCCTTCTGTTCGTTCATCGCTGTGTCAAAACCAGCTTGATCGACCCCACGTCCCTTTTCGCGCAGCGCATCCTGGGTCAAATCCAGCGGGAAGCCATAAGTGTCATAGAGCTTGAACGCCGTTTCACCCGGCAGATCTACGCCTTCAGGCAAGTCCGTTACCTCATCATCCAGCAGCTTCAAACCGCGGTCGAGCGTCTTCTTGAAACGCGTTTCTTCGTTTAGAAGCGTTTCTTCAATCATGGTCTGCGCGCGGCCAAGTTCGGGATAGGCCTGCCCCATCTGCGCCACAAGTTCGGGCACCAAGCGGTGCATGATCGGGTCTTGCGCACCCAGCAAATGAGCATGGCGCATGGCGCGACGCATGATCCGACGCAGCACATAGCCGCGCCCTTCGTTGGACGGCAACACGCCATCCGCCATCAAAAACGAAGTCGAGCGCAAATGGTCCGCAATCACCCGATGATGCACATTCTTGTCGCCATAGGGGTCGACATTGGTCGCGTGGGCCGATGCTTCGATCAGTGCCTTGAACAAGTCAGTATCATAATTGTCGTGGCTGCCTTGCAGAAGTGCGCCGATACGCTCCAGCCCCATGCCGGTATCAATCGACTGCATCTCCAACGTTTTCATCGAGCCATCGTCGAACTGTTCGTTCTGCATGAAGACGATGTTCCAGATCTCGATGAACCGGTCGCCATCTTCGTCGGCGCTGCCCGGAGGCCCACCCCAGATATGGTCGCCGTGATCATAGAAAATCTCGGTGCAGGGACCGCAAGGGCCTGTTGGGCCCATCTGCCAGAAATTGTCGGCCGTATCGATGCGGATGATCCGATCTTCCGGCACGCCGACCTTTTTCCAGAGCTCGAACGCTTCGTCATCTGTGTGATACACGGTCGTCAACAGCCGCTTGGGGTCAATGCCGAATTCTTTCGTGATAAGATCCCACGCAAACGGGATCGCCTCATCCTTGAAATAATCTCCGAAACTGAAATTGCCTAACATTTCGAAAAACGTGTGGTGGCGGGCGGTGTAGCCCACGTTATCCAGGTCATTGTGCTTGCCACCTGCACGCACACATTTCTGGGCTGTGGTCGCACGGGTGTAATCGCGCGTTTCGATCCCCGTAAACAGGTTTTTGAACTGCACCATGCCCGAGTTGACAAACATCAGCGTCGGGTCATTGCGCGGCACCAAAGGCGAGCTGTCGACCACTTCGTGCCCGTTATCTTTGAAATATGTCAGGAAGGTCGCGCGGATGTCGTTAAGGCTGGCCATGATATCTTGTCTCTGAAAGGGCGGTCACCTTCGTTTACAGTCGCCAGCCCCCCCTGTCCACCGGGGCACAGTGCAAAAAGAAAGGCCGGGCAAAAACCCGGCCTTCGTCATGTGCCGTTGGTTTGATCAGGCTTCAAGCAGCCCATCATCATCCGCACCTTTTTCACCTTCGGGCATATCGAAATCCAGCCCGTGGGCGGCACGGATCTTGTCTTCAATCTCAAGCGCGGTGCGGGTATTTTCGCGCAGGTAATTCTTGGCGTTCTCACGGCCCTGGCCGATGCGTTCGTCGCCATAGCTGAACCAAGATCCCGATTTCTCGACCACACCGGCCTTGACTCCTAGATCCAGCAGTTCACCCATCTTCGAGATGCCTTCGCCATACATGATGTCAAATTCAACCTGTTTGAAGGGTGGCGCGACTTTGTTCTTGACGACTTTGACGCGCGTTGCGTTGCCGACAACCTCGTCCCGGTCCTTGATCGCACCGATCCGCCGGATATCCAGCCGTACCGAGCTGTAAAATTTCAGTGCGTTGCCGCCCGAAGTGGTTTCCGGGCTGCCAAACATGACACCGATTTTCATGCGAATCTGGTTGATGAACACAACCGTACATTTGGAACGCGAGATCGAGCCGGTCAGTTTGCGCATCGCCTGGCTCATCAACCGGGCCTGCACGCCCACGCTGCTGTCGCCCATATCGCCTTCCAGTTCCGACCGCGGCGTCAAGGCTGCAACCGAGTCGACCACGACCATGTTCACAGCCCCCGACCGCACCAGCGTGTCCACAATTTCAAGCGCCTGTTCGCCAGTGTCGGGCTGGCTGATCAGCAACTCATCCAGATCAACGCCCAATTTTTTGGCATATTGCGGATCAAGCGCGTGTTCAGCATCGACAAAAGCGCAAACCCCCCCCTTTTTTTGTTCTTCGGCAACGCAGTGCAGCGTCAGCGTTGTCTTACCCGAGCTTTCCGGCCCATAAACCTCGATAATCCGCCCTTTGGGCAATCCACCTATACCAAGCGCGATATCCAGCCCCAAAGATCCGGTCGATGTCGAAGCAATCTCGGCAACAGGATTGTCCGCCCCAAGCTTCATGATCGACCCCTTGCCAAACTGCCGTTCGATCTGCGCCAATGCGCTATCAAGCGCCTTTTGTTTGTCACCGTCACGTTTCATGTCAAAGATATCCGCCGTTGCCATTTCTTATCATCCCTTATTCCACACCCGCGGACGGGCGGCAATCACGCTCGTGTTCTGCTCTTGTTCTCAAATCCGTTATGAGCACAAATCAGGAACATTTCAAGTCTTGTTTTCAGCAACGACTCTTGCACAGGATTGGTAACCGAAGTGTTAACAACAACAAATAGCCCGCAAACCGCTTGTAAATAGGGATCTCAAAATCGTTCAATGCAGTTGTCGTTGGACCGTTGCAGTGAGATCCGTCAACGAAAACGGTTTGGGCAGGAATACTGAATTCGGGATGCGTGATTGGTGTTCTGACACCGAATCCTCTGCGTAGCCCGAAACGAAAACAACCTTCACACCCGGCCGATCTTCCAACGCCTTGGCAACCCAAGTCGGGCCATCCATCCCCGGCATGATCACATCGGTGACGAATATATCAACAGTCAAGGTTGTATCTTCCAGCGTTTTCAATGCCTCTTCGGCATTTTCAGCTTCCAGCACGGTATAGCCCCGCATCCGCAAGGCCCGCGACGCAAACGCACGTACCGGGGCTTCGTCCTCCACCAATAAAACGATACCATCATCACCGTCGGCAAGGTTGTGGGTAGGCTTGGGCACCCCCCGCGTGCCATCAGCATACCCCCGTTGGGTCGACGCGACATTCGGCGCCTCGGTCGTCGTTGGTTTCGCCGATACAAAGGGTCGCCCGTCCGACGCGAAATCACCTTGGGCAGCCCCCCCGTCTGTGAACAATTGATCATCAGTGCTGAGCGAGTCCAGTGTTGCCAGTATCTGCGGTTCCATTGATGCCTCTGACGCACGACTATGGGGGATACCCACGTCGTGGCCAGAATTTCCGAATGCGGCAGGATTATTGTACGCTTCAATCTGTCCGGCGCCATCTTCCGGCGCTAGATCAGAATCGTGGTACGCGGGAAAATACAGGGTAAACGTCGTGCCTGTTCCAGGGATCGAGTCCACGAATATGAACCCTCCCATCTGCTTTACGATGCCGTAGGCCATCGACAGGCCTAATCCGGTGCCTTTTCCGGCCCCTTTGGTGGTAAAGAACGGTTCGAAAATTTTATTGATCTTATCGGTCGGAATGCCGGTTCCCTGATCAATTACGCGGATCGCGACATAGTCGCCGGCGGGAACTGTTGCACGGTCTCTATGCAGCGCCTGTTTGATGCAGACATTTCGGGTTTCAACACGGATCGACCCACCAGCACTCATCGCATCACGCGCATTTACTACAAGGTTCATCACCACCTGATCCAATTGCCGCCGGTCGGCGCGGACAGGCATCAGATCGGGATCGTGATCCAGTTCCAGTGACACCTTTTCGCCCACCAGACGGTTCAGCAGATGCGTCAGGTCCGAGAGGGATTCGGTTAAAGCCAGTTTTTCAGGACACAGCGTTTGCTTGCGCGAGAATGCCAGCAATTGTCCAACAAGTGCCGCGGCGCGGTTAGCGTTCTGATGAATCTGCGACAGGTCCGAGTATTCCGGGTCCTTCTCGTCACGGCCCAGAAGCAAAAGGTCGCAATGGCCTGATATGGCGGTCAGAAGATTGTTGAAATCATGTGCAACGCCGCCGGCCAGTTGGCCGATCGCCTCCATCTTCTGGCTTTGAACAAACTGTGCCTCAAGGGTTTTTAGTTCGGTCGCGTCCTGCAGCACCGCTACCAACGCACGCCCCGCTTCGTCGGCCACTTGCCCTAGCGATATCTGCAAGAATACGTCTTCTTCGGGTTTGACAGCGCGCACGACTTCAGCCCGACCCAAATGGCGGCCTGCATGGGCTTCGCGCAGCCATTCTGATACAGGGCGGCCAAGACCTTCGACCTGATCGGCCAATTGCGTACCGATGGCGGTTTCATCGCCCAGCAACGCCCGTGCGCGACGGTTGGCCATAGTAATGGCGCCCATCGTATCAAGCTTGATCAGCGGCACCGGCAGGCGGTCGATAAAGGACCACTCCTCGCTGGTGATAGCCGGGCCCGAGGGCGGCGGCAAAAGATAGATTTCGCGTCGACCAGCGTTGATTTCAAGCTCGCAGATGAAGGCCGGCACCGGGCCGTCCTTGGCGGAAACCTGCGCGATTGTGCCCGCCTGGATCGGCAATTCGGTAAAGACACGATCCAGTGTCGTTTCACGCCCACCCAACAGGCGGCGGGCGGCCTCGTTCATGAACAGAATAGTACCGGATTTCGACACAGTCATCATCGGCAGGCTGATGTTTTCGCCGGTGCGCCCGCCCGGTCCACGTTCACCGAAACCTTCCAACCGCCAAAGATAGCCACCTTCGCCGACAGCATGGACCGACAGGCGGACATGGCCGCGCCTAAGCACGATGTCTTCGCGCGCTGCTCCCTTGGCCTGTGCCTTGTTTTGCAACCGGAAGAGGACGGACGCGGGCGCGGCAAACAGATCTTTCAACGCGCCTGCGAGCGTCGCGCCCGTCTGATCACCGAATTCCGCGGTCGCCGTGGCATTTTGATAATGGATCATTCCGTCGGCATCAGTCGAAAAAGCCAACGCTGCATCCCTATCCAAAAATTGTTTTACCGTTCGAAACAGGTTTTTTCGCCGCCGGCGATGAAAAGCTGCAACGCCATAGACTGTTGTCGCAAGCGACAGGAACGTCAGACCGATAAGCAGCAGGATCAGTCCCGGCACCGGAAAGCCCACAAACCAGGCAGAGCCGATGAAAAGCACGGCCAAGGTCAACAAATACCCCAACCGCTGCGACAGGCGCAGCGCGATGTCAATCAACGGATTTGGCAACAGATCGGCATGCGACACGGGGGTCCCCTTTTACAGAATCGGCCCCCTATTTGTGTAAGCTCAAGGGTTAAATGCCGATTAACGGGACCAGTTAACAATCTTAGGTTGCTTCTGCCAAGCCCTATGTTCGCCCTAAACGTGCAACGTAGAACCCGTCACCCCCATCCGTCGGCAAAAGCTGACGGTCGAAAGCACACTCGTAATCCGGATGTTCTGCAACGAACCCGTTCACTTGGACACGATTTTCAGACGTCAGGACCGAGCATGTGGCATATGCTACAACCCCGCCTGGTTTGATCAGGGTCGCAAGCAGCGCCAACACCTGTCGTTGTGTCCTGTGCAACGCGGACAGCCGGTCGGGCGTCAGCAGCCATTTCCCCTGAGGCACGCGCCGCCACGACCCGCTGCCCGAACAGGGCGCGTCTGCAAAGGCAAGATCGAAAGGTCCTTGAACGGCAAGAAGCTCGGGCAGGCTGTCCGGTGTGGCGATCTGGATGCGACAGCCTGCGCGTGCAGCCCGTGCGGGCAGGTCTTTCATCCGGGCAGGCGCGATGTCATGGGCAACCACCTCGGCCCCCATTGCTGCCAACGCCAGCGCCTTGCCACCACCGCCCGCACAATAGTCCAAAACACGCATCCCCGGCGTCACCTGCAGCGCAGCGACGACCGCTTGCGATGCGGCGTCCTGAAGCTCTACGGCTCCATCAAGAAAGGCTCTTGAGTTGTTGATTTTACGCGGATTTTCCAAAACTTCCAGCGCAGTATCAGCACCCGCGTGAGGCTGCGTCACGATGCCGTCCCGAGATAATATCTCTTGCGCCTGATCAAGCGTTACGCGGGCCGTGTTGACACGCAGAAAAACCGGCGCGCGATTGCGCAGGGCCAGCAGCACATCCTCGGCCTGCGGGCCAAGACTGTCGTCGAACTGCGGCAACAACCAATCGGGGCAGTCTAGCCGCTCGGCCCGGGTGGGGGCCCGGCCAGCTTGGCCTTCTGCGTCGGTCAAAGGTGCAGGCGCGTGGCCTTCACCGGTAAAAAGCGTGTCTGGATCGCGCCCTTGGCCGCGCAACAACCCGATCATGATCGCCCGCCCGGTATCACCGCCGCCCAAGGCCCTCGAAGATTTGAGTCGACGGAGCGCATCAAACACATGGTCACGGATCGCCGCGCGATCCTTGGAACCGGCGAACCGATGGCGTCGCCCCCAACCCGTCAGGGCCTGTTCGGCGGGGGTGCCGGACAGATAGAGATCAAGAATCTCTATCGCAGCTGCGACGCGGGCGCCGGGCGTCATCGCGTCCGCCAGCTTACATGAATTTCACCGCACAGCACCATGATAACCCTACCCGATCCTATAGTTCGGACTCTCACGTGTGATCTGCACATCATGCACATGGCTTTCCTTCAATCCTGCGCCGGTTATCTTCACGAACTGACACTTTTCGCGCATCTCGGCCACTGTGGCACAACCAGTATAGCCCATGGCGGCCCGCAAACCGCCAACCAACTGGTGAATCACCGTGCCTGCCGGACCGTTATAGGGCACCTGCCCCTCGATCCCTTCGGGAACCAGTTTGTCGGACGCCGCATCCTTCTGGAAATAGCGATCCGCCGAACCGCGCGCCATCGCGCCAATCGACCCCATGCCGCGATAGGCTTTGAACGAACGACCTTGATACAAGATCACCTCGCCGGGGCTTTCATCCGTGCCAGCTATCATCGAGCCGACCATCGCGCAGCTTGCGCCCGCCGCGATCGCCTTGGCGAAATCGCCCGAAAACTTGATACCTCCATCGGCAATCACCGGCACGTCACCGGCGGCAGTCGCGCAATCGTCAATCGCCGTTAACTGAGGCACACCGACCCCCGCCACCATCCGCGTCGTACAGATTGATCCCGGCCCTATGCCGACCTTCACCGCGTCCGCGCCCGCGTCGATAAGGGCACGGGTCGCATCCCCCGTCGCCACATTGCCGGCGATCACCTGAACGCCGCTGGACAGGGCCTTGACGCGCTGCACTGCTTCGATCACACCTTCGGAATGACCGTGGGCCGTGTCGATCACAACGATATCGACGCCCGCATCAATGAGCGCTTCGGAACGTGCAAAACCGGTGTCACCGACCGAACTGGCCGCCGCCACGCGCAGGCGTCCAAGGTCATCCTTGCACGCGGTGGGGTTCAGCACGGCTTGCTCGGTGTCCTTCAGGGTCAAAAGCCCCGTCAGCTTACCATCCGCGTCAGTGACAAGAAGCTTTTCAATCCGGCGGGCCTTCATCAGGCTTTTCGCCTCTTCCAACTCAGCAGGTTCTTGCAGCATTGCCAGGTCGTTCGATGTCATCATCACCTTGACCGGTGTGTCGTCATCACTGGCAAAGCGCATGTCACGGTTGGTCACGATGCCGACAACGCGGCCGCGTGCGTCCACCACCGGAAAGCCCGTGACGCGATAGCGTTCTTGAAGCTGTTTGGCGTCCGCCAGCGTCTGGTCAGGTGTCAAGGTGATCGGGTTATAGACGATCCCGCTTTCAAACCGCTTCACACGGCGCACCTGTTCGGCCTGCTCGTCAATTTCAAGGTTCTTGTGGACCACGCCAATGCCGCCCGATTGCGCCATAGCGATGGCCATGCGGGCTTCGGTCACAGTATCCATTGCCGAACTCAGAAGTGGGATGTTCATGGCAATTGAGCGCGTGACGAACGTGGTCGTGTCCGCGGTGGACGGTAACACGTTGCTGGCGGCCGGAACCAGAAGGACGTCATCGAAAGTGAGCGCCTCGCGAATCTCCATGGGCTTTCTCCTCGGGAGGGTTCGTTTGGCACGTCCCTATCTCACGCCGAAGGGGCTTTGGAAAGAGGCAAGCACGCGTTTTATGCGAATTGCCGCTATCCCGTCCGCGATAGACCGCGTTTGACAACGCCCGCACCGCACGAAAAACTGGGACAGCCGGGCCAACCTGCGGCCGTCATGTGGGACCAAGCAGATGGCCGACCAAAACCGCGGCGCGGCCTTTCGCGCCCTGCACCAGAAGGGCAACCCGTTCATTCTGGCCAACGCCTGGGACATCATCAAGGCCGCCGCCGCCGCTGCGCGCGCCCTTCCCGGTGACTTCGTTTTGGTGGCCCGCGCGGATTGCGTCTATGTCCCCCTGCCCGGCACGATGGCGGATCAAGAGCGTGTGTGTAAAGCAACAACCCTGCCCGGCAACGCACTCGCGGCTGGACCATTTACCAGTATATCGCGCGCCAATTTTGCCAAGGCGGGTGTGGCCCGTATTTCGCTTGGATCGGCACTGGCGCGAGTCACCCACCGGGTGAACCGCGATGCGTCTGAGGCGATGTTTGAAGACGGTGATTTCACAATGCTCGGCGCCGGGATGCAGGGCGACGCTGTCGATGCACTGCTCAAGCAGTGACCTGCGCTAAATCTGCGTCACATCCGCATCGTAAATCCAGCTGAACCGTTTGAAGACCTGTTGCGGGGCAACCCGTCCCGCCAGCCGCAACGCCCCATGTCCCAACCGGCGCGCAAGCGGGTTTGCATAGTGATAGTTGCGCGCGTTCTTGTTCGCCGCTGCGACGATCCGCACACAGCGGTCGCGGCGCACCTTCTGATAGCGTGCGGGGCCCTCGTCCATGCCAAACCGATCAAGGCAGGCGGCCAGAACCCACGCATCCTCGATCGCCATGACCGCGCCTTGGGCCATGAACGGCAGCGTCGGATGCGCGGCATCGCCCAGCAGCGCAACATGCCCGCGATGCCAGTTCTTTGCCACGGGGTGGCGAAACAAACCCCAAAGATGCACCACCTCGACCCTTTCCAGAAAGGCTTGCGCGTCGTCGCAGAACCCTGCAAAGGCCCGGCGCAAATTTGCGGGCTTGTCGATGTGGTTCCAGCCCTCGTCCGCCCAGGTGTCACGCTCCTCGATGGCAACCAGATTAACCAGTTGGCCATCGCGCAACGGATAAGTCACCATGTGCCGACCCGGCCCCATGTAAACCGTCGCCTCGGTCGTTTCGCGACCGGTTGCGGGAACGGTCGCCCGCCACGCCACCTGCCCGGTAAAAAATGGGGTCCGGGGGCCGTTCAAAGCGGGTGCCACGACCGAATGCAGACCGTCAGCACCAATCACAAACCCCATATCCTGACTTGGTGCATCGGCGATTTTCACCGCCGCAGCGCTCTGGCTAGGGATTACAGCCTGCACCTGCACTCCGCAGCGGATATCGACACCCGCAGCGCGTGCCGCGTCTGCCAGCATGTCAATCAGATCGGCACGGTGAAACAGCAGGAATGTTGCCCCAGGCGCAACCTTGTCGAAGTTGAAATCAATGACCTCATGACCCGAGACACCATCACGCAGCCAAACACCGGTGCCGCGCATGGCACGGCGGCGCGCCACATCATTCAACCCCAACGCATCAAGCACACGCACGCCATTAGGGCTGATTTGCAAGCCCGCGCCAACTTCGGCAATCGCGGGGGCTTGCTCCAACACTGTGACCTGTGCGCCCCGGCGCGCAAGCGCTATAGCTGCGGCCAGCCCGCCAATCCCTGCCCCAAGGATCGTGACCTGCTGCCCTGCAATCATGGTTACCGCCCCCTTTTTTGCGCGCCTTTATCATATACGTTCTGCTTGGCGCAGCATTCCCCTGAACGGACAAAAGGCGCCGGATGTCCAGCGCCTTTTGTCATATTTCCGCATGGTCAGCCACGCGACATGATCGCCCACGATATTTGGCAGTGGCAATACGCCAATCAGAACCGCCGCACGCGCGCCTTAATCGTCGCGATGCACCTTTTCACGCCGTTCGTGGCGTTCTTGCGCCTCAAGGCTCAGTGTCGCGATCGGGCGAGCATCCAGCCGTTTCAACGAAATTGGATCACCCGTTTCCGAGCAATAGCCATATTCGCCTTCGTCAATCCGACGCAGCGCCTGTTCTATCTTGCCCACCAGCTTGCGCGACCGGTCCCGCGTGCGCAGTTCCAGCGAACGGTCGGTTTCCTCGGACGCGCGATCTGCAATGTCCGGAATGTTGCGCGTATTGTCTTGCAAGCCCTCAAGCGTATGACGGCTTTCGTCCAGCAACTCTTCCCTCCAAGCCAGAAGCTTGCGACGGAAATATTCCGTCTGACGATCGTTCATGAACGGCTCGTCTTCGGCAGGACGGTAATCGTCGGGCAGGAAAGTCTCTGCTTTCATACCAACTCCCTCACTTACCGGACCATAACCACCTGACAACCTTGTTGCCTCTTAGAAGCCCGGTTTCTTCTGGCGCTCGTTTACACCCGCTATTGCCTGTTGTCACTAGGCAAAGACCATGTGGTATAAAGGTTTTCGCCGAAAGCGGATAAGCGCCTGAAACACAATAAAAACACTCGGATTCAGGCGGCGTGACGGTTCAATTATCTCAGCCGCACTGCATATAGACGGCTTGTGCTGTTGACCCCACATAGACCGTACACTTGCCAAACGCGGCCCATCCCATTACCTCGCCCGGTATGACGCAGCTGTGACCGCAAGGGGATAACAGGATGACGAAACGCTTTGAAGGCACTGAAAGCTATGTCGCGACCGACGATCTTAAGGTCGCGGTCAATGCCGCCGTTACGCTGGAACGCCCACTTCTGGTCAAGGGTGAACCCGGCACTGGCAAGACGGAACTCGCAAAGCAGGTGGCGGGCGCTTTGGGCGCGCGGATGATCGAATGGAACATCAAATCCACCACAAAAGCGCAGCAAGGTCTTTACGAATACGATGCCGTCAGCCGGTTGCGCGACAGCCAGTTGGGCGACGAACGTGTGCATGACGTCAAAAACTATATCAAGCGCGGCAAGCTGTGGGAGGCGTTCGAGGCCGATGAACGCGTCGTTCTGCTGATTGACGAGGTCGACAAAGCCGATATCGAGTTTCCCAACGACCTTCTGCAAGAGCTTGATAAGATGGAGTTTCACGTCTACGAGACCGGCGAAACCATCCGCGCGAAACACCGCCCGATTATCATCATCACCTCGAACAATGAAAAAGAACTGCCCGACGCCTTTTTGCGCCGCTGTTTCTTTCACTATATCCGCTTCCCCGAAGCCGATACGCTGGCCCGCATCGTGGAGGTGCATCACCCCGGCATCAAGCCGCGTCTGCTGACCGAGGCGCTGACCCAATTCTATGAAATCCGCGAGCAACCGGGGCTGAAGAAGAAGCCGTCCACCTCGGAAGTGCTGGATTGGCTGAAGCTGTTGCTGGCCGAAGATATCGACCCAGCAACATTGAAGCGTGATGGGGCATCGGCTTTGCCGACCCTGCACGGCGCGCTTTTGAAGAACGAGCAGGACGTGCATCTGTTTGAACGTCTGGCCTTCATGGCCCGTCGTGAGGGGCGCGGCGGGCGGCAATAATCCCATCTGAACTTGACATTCGGACCATATGACCTTATCTTCTGCTCAACACGACAGGAGATGCACCATGCACGCCGCCCCACAACCCATCACCCCGCCCCCGGCCCGTCCGACCTCGGATCATGCGGCTGTGGCGTTGAAGGCCTATGGCCGGATTGCCGAGGCTTGGGGGCTGAAACTGGATGACGCGGCTGCGCTGGCGGATATGTCCACATCCACTTGGAAACGCGCGCGAAACCCTAACTTCAAGGGCGATCTGACCCGTGATCAAATGCTGCGCCTGTCTGCACTGGTCGGGATCTACAAATCCCTACACCTTTATTTCGACGAATCGCTTGCTGATCAATGGATCACACTTGCCAACACAGGCCCGCTGTTTGACGGCGCCCGCCCGATTGACACGATGATCGAGGATGGATTGCCGCAATTCCTGCGCGTGCGCAATTACGTCGATGCACTACGGGGCGGGATGTGACCGACCCGCTTCCTTTGCGATCTGTCAGTGACCGCGCGCTGGTCCGCCTGATCCCTGCCACGTATCACAAACCACCGGTACTGCGGGGGCTGGTTGATGATGACGAAGAAGCGACCCTTTTGGCCGAGGTCGAGGCGATGACTTCAGCCCGTCACATCGCTGAACGCGGGCGCGATATGGGGGTGAACCGACTGGAACTGGCGTGGGAGCGCCGCGCCGCGGATCTTCGCATCTATGGCCTGAGCCACGTGAATGCGGCGTTCACCTATCGCCGGGCAGGTGGCAACCGGTTCAACGATGACACACGCGGCGCATGGTATTGTAGCTGGAGCGCCATGACATCGCTGGCCGAAGTCGGGTATCACTACACCCGCGAGTTGACCTTTATGGGCATCTTTAACACCAAGGTGCGCTATGTCGAACTGCTGGCCGATTTCATTGGTGACTTCCCTGACCTGACTGGTCAGCCCGACCACCCCGCGTTACATGACGACCCGGCGCGCGGCTATCCGCGCGGGCAAGAACTGGCAAATCACCTGCGCGCCGGTGGGCATCGGGGGCTGGTTTATCCTTCGGTGCGCCATCCAGACGGCACCTGTCTTGTGGCCTTCGACCCATCCGCGGTGCAGAACGTACGTCCCGGCGCGAAGTGGGACATCACATGGTCAGGCGGTCCAGAATACGACGTTGTTGGACTTTGACGGTTCGATTCGTCCTCTTGGCAATGGCCGGGCAACCAGCCTTGTGGTGCATGAATTTTCGCATACAAAATATTGTTATTGTTTAAATAATTTGTCTAAAAACATGCCAAATCTATAGTTTTGCTTGGTCAGAACCTGATCTCCCCTTACACTTTTTGGCTGTGCCGGGCGTATGAAACAGCTTTGGGTGTGGTGTTATGGGAACCAGTGACGACATCTCTGTTCGACCGGTGACGCCGTCTGACAGGGCCGCATGGAATCGCCTTTGGGGTGAGTATCTTAGTATTGAACAGGTTGTGTTAGAGCCGCAGATTCACGATGCCACATTTGCGCGCTTGGTGTCGGGCACCCCAAACGAATTTAACGGGCTGCTGGCCTGCAAGGGCAACCGGCCCGTCGGGTTTGCACATTTCCTGTTCCATCGGCACACTTGGAAGGTGGAGGACGTGTGCTATTTGCAGGATCTCTACACCGACCCCTTGGCGCGCGGCATCGGCGTCGGGCGCGCTTTGATCAAGGCGGTTTATGATACTGCCGATCACGCGGGCGCGCCATCGGTCTATTGGATAACCCACACCGCAAACGAGTCGGCCCAAAAGCTCTATGACCTGATTGGCGTCAAGACGCCTTTCATCCGATATGGGAGAGCGTGACGATGCGGCTGGCCGTCTATGCGTCCTTTTTGACTGCTCTGGCTGTTGGCGCGTGCTCTGTCCCGCGCCCATCCAACATTGCGCAGGACGAGGTCACCGCAAGTCGCATCGGCCTGCCTTCGTCCCTGCCCCCGATGAAGTCCTTCGGCAGCACGCAGATCACCCGACCATCGCGGCCCAATAGCACGATTGCCGGGGATTTTCTGGACCTGTCTTTTCAGTTGGAAAGCGGGCGAACCCTTCCCGTACTGACCCGGTTTGAAGGCCCTGTGACGCTACGCGTCACGGGTGAGCCGCCCCCTTATATGCAGGCGGACCTGAGCCGCCTGTTGGCGCGGCTACGCATTGAGGGCGGGATCAACATCACCCAAGTACCCGAAGCCACGCCCGCATCGATCACATTGCAGATCATCACCAAACGCCAGTTGCAGCGCCTTGTGCCCCATGCTGCCTGTTTTGTGGCCCCAAACGTGTCAAGCTGGCAAGAGTATCGCGCCGCACGCGGCACCGAACGGCTGGACTGGACAAAGCTGCACACCCGCACCCGGATGGCGGTGTTCCTGCCCGGCGATGCAAGCCCGCAAGAGCTGCGTGATTGCCTGCATGAAGAGGTCGCGCAGGCCTTGGGACCGGTCAACGACCTGTATCGCCTGCATGACAGCGTGTTCAACGATGATAATTTCCACACCGTCCTGACAGGGTTCGACATGCTGATCCTGCGTGCCTATTACGCACCGGAACTTGCGTCCGGGATGAGCCGAAACGACGTGGCGGCACGCCTGCCAGCCATACTGGCGCGCCTGAACCCCAGGGGCGGAAGTGGCGCACCGCGCACAGGTGAACACGCGCCCCAGGCATGGAAAGATGCAATAGAAACGGCGTTGGGGGCCGGTTATTCCAACGGGCATCGCAGACAAGCCGCTACGTCTGCCGTGGCCATCGCCCGCCAGATGGGATGGCGCGACACTCGGTTGGCGTTCAGCCTGTTTGCCTATGGTCGCCTTCATATGCGTCAAAACAGCAAAAACGCATTCAGCGCCTTCCGTGAGGCCGAAGCCATCTATCGCAGCCACCCCAAAACCGCTTTGCATGCCGCCCATATGGGCGTGCAACTGGCCGCCTATGCCCTGTCTGCGGGGCGAACAAAAACGGCAATAGCGATTGTGAACACCCACATCCAGCCGGTCATGCGGGCCGAAAACGCCGCCCTTCTGGCCACCCTTCTGATGATCAAGGCCGAGGCCCTGGATCTGTCCGGTCGCAGTGCCGAGGCGCAGCTTGTCAGGCTCGACAGTCTGGGCTGGGCGCGGTATGGCTTCGGCTCGAACGAACAGGTCGGCGCGCGGCTGGGCGACATCGCCGCCATCGCGCCGGGACACAGCAAACAGGGCCGTCCTTGACCGCCCTTAAACAAGGGGGCACGCCTATATGCTGGTTATCGCAGCACTCATTTTCGGGGCTCTGGTCGGTGTTCTGCGCGCCCGCAAACGGGGTGGCAACCGGCTGGATACGGCGCAATATGCTGCCGTTCATGCCATTGTATTCGGGTTGGTCGCGCTGTTCGCCTCGATCATCATAAGTCGCTAGGTCAACGTCATGTTCCTGCCCTTCTTCGACAACCTGCGCGCGAACAAGGTTCCCGTATCCCTGCGCGAATTTCTTGCCTTTCTTGAGGCGATGAAAGCTGGGCTTGTGACCTATGACATCGAAGGGTTTTACTACCTCGCACGCACCGCGATGGTGAAGGACGAACGTAACCTCGACAAGTTCGACCGCGCGTTTTCAATGACGTTCGAAGGGCTTGAAGCGATCTCTGCCGAACAAATGCTAGAGGCCGTCGATATCCCGCAGGAATGGCTGGACAAGATGGCCGAAAAGTTCCTGACCGACGAAGAAAAAGCCGAGATCAAGGCCTTGGGTGGGTTCGACAAACTGATGGAGACCCTGAAAGAGCGCCTGAAAGAACAAGAAGGGCGCCATCAGGGTGGTAACAAGTGGATTGGGACTGCCGGCACGTCGCCCTTTGGCGCCTACGGATACAATCCCGAAGGCGTGCGCATCGGCCAAGACCGCTCGCGCCACCAACGCGCGGTAAAGGTCTGGGACAAGCGCGAATTTCGCAATCTGGACGATCAGGTCGAACTGGGCACGCGCAATATCAAGGTCGCCCTGAAGCGCCTGCGCAACTGGGCACGCGACGGTGCGCATGACGAGCTTGACCTTGACGGCACCATTCGCGCCACGGCGGAACACGGCTATCTTGACGTGAAAACCCGGCCCGAGCGGCACAACGCGGTGAAAGTCCTGTTGTTTCTGGATGTTGGCGGCTCGATGGACCCTCATATTCAAGTGGTCGAGGAGTTGTTTTCCGCTGCCCGCGCCGAATTCAAACATCTGGAGTATTATTATTTCCACAACTGCCTTTACGAAGGCGTATGGCGTGACAATGCGCGGCGTTGGACCGATCAGGTTCCCACTTGGGACGTGCTGCGCACCTACGGCCCGGATTACAAGTGTATTTTCGTGGGTGATGCGTCGATGAGCCCCTACGAGGTAGCCTATCGCGGCGGCGCGAACGAGCATTGGAACGACGAACCCGGCCAGGTCTGGCTGGAACGCGCCCGAGACCATTGGCCCGACAATCTATGGATCAATCCCTTGCCGGAACATCACTGGAAATATACTCAATCCGTGCAGATGATCAGCCAGATTTTCGAAGGCCGCATGGTGCCCATGACACTGGACGGAATTGCGCGCGGGATGAAAGAACTGGGGCGCTAAGCGACGGAAAACTCGGCCTGCATCGTATTGATAGCACCCCAACAAAGGAGCAGCCGTGATCTCATTCCTCAAACGCATGTGGCGCGCCGCGCCTTGGGCCACGACGATCCTTGCGCTTGCGATGGCAGCCGGGGTGTTTTTCGGAACACGCACCGTCGCCAGTTGGGTCTATTGGAACGACCCCGCCCGACGCGACCAGCCGATCGCTGCGTGGATGACGCCGCGCTATGTCACGTATTCCTGGCGCATTCCACGCAAGGTGATGATCGACGCGCTTGGCAGCCCAAATCCAGCCGAGGGATTTCGCAACTTCGAACATCTGGCTCAGGATCGCGGCATCCCGGTAGACGAGTTGATGATGCAGATCGAGGATGCAATTGTGGCTTTCCGTGCCACCCAAGGCTCGTCTGGATCAGTGGATGGGGCGAACAAGGCGACGCGCCAATGACCGACGCTGTCTTTGCCCTTCTATCAAGTTATGGGCCATGGGTGGTCTTCGCCTCGGCTTTTTTGTCGTGTCTGGCGCTGCCTATCCCCACCTCGCTGATGATGCTGGCGGGTGGTGGTTTTGCGGCGGCTGGGGATCTTGTGCTGTCCAACGTGGTGCTGGCGGCGTTTGCAGGCGCAGTGATCGGGGATCAGACAGGCTTCGCCCTTGGCCGCTATGGTGGCGCGCCTTTGCTGGACCGCCTTGCCCGCAGCCCTGCCCGTAAAGCCGTTCTGGCGCGCGCACATGATTTTGTTGACCGCCACGGCGGCAAAGGCGTTTTCCTGTCCACATGGGCTGTCGCACCGCTTGGACCTTGGGTCAATTTTGCCGCCGGTGCGACCGGACTGGGGTGGGCCCGGTTTACCATCTGGGACATCCTGGGCGAAACCATCTGGGTCACGCTTTATGTGGGTCTGGGATATGGCTTTGCTGCACGCATCGAAAGCCTTGCGGATCTTTTGGGAAGCTTGGTGGGGTTTCTTGTGGCATTGGTCGTGGCAGCGGCAATGTTTGCGTGGGTCCGCGCGATGATGCGTGTGCAAGCTCGACAGGAAGATTCTCCGCGCCCGATCCGGTAGCCCCCCTTTCCTGAACGGATATACTTCCCCATATAGATCCCATGTTGAAGCTTCTGCCCATCCTCTTGCCTGTCGCCTATGGCCTGCTGCTCTACCATTTTTCGGTCTGGCGCACGCATCGCGAACTGGACGCCCAATCCACTCAGCTCGCCGACCCCAAATTGAAGGCGCTGACGGACCGGATGGCCGCGTCTTTGGACATTGCCAAAATCCCTGTTCATATCTATGAAATTGATCCCGTTAACGGGCTTGCCGCACCGGATGGGCGAATTTTCATCACGCGGGGATTTTTCAATGAATACCGACAAGGGCGCGTCAGCGCCGAGGAGTTGGCCAGCGTGATCGCCCATGAATTGGGCCATGTGGCGTTGGGGCATTCACGCAAACGGATGATCGACTTTTCAGGGCAAAACGCGATGCGCACGGTGCTGGCCATGGTGCTCTCGCGATTTCTGCCGGGGATTGGCGTGCTGATCGCCAATGCCCTGACGCGCCTTGTGGCCGCCGGCCTGAGCCGCGGCGATGAATACGAAGCTGACGCCTATGCCACTGCGCTGTTGATCAAGTCCGGGATCGGGACTGAGCCGCAGAAAACTCTGTTCGGCAAGCTGGACGCACTGACGAAATCACGGTCTGGCGTGATGCCCGCGTGGTTGATGAGCCACCCGAAAACCGCCGAACGGATCGCAGCGATTGAAAAGAACGAAGCGAAGTGGGTGAGGTGAGGAGGTAAGGGGCTTTGCCCCTCGCGGCGGTGCCGCTCACCCCAGGATATTTATGGCCACGAGAACCACGGCTCAGATAAGCTGATCCAGCGCTTTACCCAATCGCGGCAGGCGCGCTTTTTTCATCAGGCGACGGATGGTCCAGTCTACGTCTGACAAGGTCCGGGCTTGCGTCAGGATGCGCGTGGCGACCGTCTTGATGGCATCCGGGTCTTGGTTCAGGAACGCGAGCAGGAACAGGTCGGGGCTGTCGCGGCGCAGGCCCTCTTCGCTCAGTATATGGCGGGGGAAGTCAGCGTTGTTCATGGTCAACAGCACATCCGCGCGGCCTGCGATGGCCGCGGCAAAAACGTGGATGTCGTTCTGATCCGGTAGCCATAAGCGCCGCAAGTCACCGTCGCGGGGCCGGACGTTCGCGTCAGGCCAGCGTTCCCGCAGCAGCGAAATTTCAGCGCGGGCCACGGCGTCCTGATCGGGACCCATGCGGGCAGCAGCGCGCGCCCATTCTTCGAGAATGCGGGGCGACCAGAGTGGGGTGAACAGCCCCTGCCCCGCCGCGCCCATCACCATTTCGCGCATGACCGTGGGATAAAGGACGCAGGCATCAATCAGCACTCTCATGGTAGCAAATGGACGGACAGCGCTTTCGGATATCCACTTTGGGGCAGTTGCGGGTGTATCGCGTGGTCCGCGTCAATAGTGCCCGTGCGGGTCAACCGGCCTGTTTGGATGGCGCGCGCATTCGTCTTTGGGTTCAGTCTGATCGTCGCGCGATCGGGTGATTGCGGCTTGGTCATATGATATCATTCATTTTCTCGGTGGCTCTTACATAAACCCCGCCCCCACGCAGGGGAACCCGGAAATTGGCCATTGTTAGCGCTATCACTTGCTGATAGATTGCTTTTTGAACCCACCCCTGCGCCATATAATGGAATAAGGACCAGGACAGCAGCCATGACCCTGAACAGCACGCTCATAAAGGTCACGGATCGGATTATCGAACGATCCGCCGACACCCGCCGAACCTATTTGGACAAGATCGATCGCGCCGCCGAAGATGGGCCGCGCCGAGGGCATCTTAGCTGCTCGGGCCAGGCACATGCCTATGCTGGTGCGGGCCCGGATCAGAACCGACTGGCCGAAGGGCGCGCGCCCAATCTGGGCATCGTGACGGCCTATAATGACATGCTGTCAGCGCATGCGCCCTTTGCGACCTTCCCCGACCTTATCAAACGCGTCGCCCGCGACGCTGGTGCCACCGCGCAAGTCGCGGGCGGTGTTCCGGCCATGTGCGATGGCGTCACACAGGGCGAAATGGGGATGGAGTTGAGCCTGTTTTCACGGGATGTGATCGCGCTGGCGTCTTCGGTTGCGCTGAGCCACAACACTTTTGACGCTGCCGTTTTCCTTGGCGTCTGCGATAAGATTGTGCCGGGACTTGTCATCGCGGCGGCAAGCTTCGGGCACATCCCGGCGGTGTTTCTGCCAGCTGGCCCGATGACCTCGGGCCTGCCTAATGACGAAAAGGCCAAGGTGCGCACCCAGTTTGCCACCGGTGAAGTGGGGCGCGATGAACTGATGGCGGCCGAGATGGCGTCCTATCACGGCCCCGGCACCTGCACGTTCTATGGCACCGCGAATACCAACCAAATGCTGATGGAATTCATGGGCCTGCACTTGCCCGGTGCGTCCTTTGTCACCCCTCATACCGACATGCGCGAAGCTTTGACCGCCGAGGGTACGCGGCGGGCGCTGGCGATCACGAAGGACGGTGCCGAAAGCTTCACGCCTGCGGGGCATGTGCTGGACGAAAAGACGTTTGTGAACGGGCTGGTCGGTCTGATGGCGACCGGGGGCTCAACCAACCTCGTGTTGCATCTGCCCGCGATGGCGCGAGCTGCCGGGATCATTCTGACGCTTGAGGATTTCGCAGATATCTCTGCGATTGTGCCGTTAATGGCGCGCGTCTATCCGAACGGGTTGGCGGATGTAAACCACTTCCACGCTGCCGGTGGGCTTGGCTATATGATTGGCGAGTTGCTGGACGCGGGCCTTTTGCATCCGGATACCAAGACCATTATGGGTGATCTGCGCGCCTATACCCAAGAACCGAAACTGGACGGCAACCGTGTACACTGGGAACCCGGCCCGCGCGAAAGTCTGAACGACAAGATTCTGCGCCCGGCCTCGGATCCATTCCAGAAAACCGGGGGGCTAGTGCAACTATCCGGCAATCTGGGTCAGGGTGTCATCAAGGTCTCTGCCGTAGATACCGACCACCGGATCATCGAGGCGCCCGCCCGCGTGTTCCACGACCAAGACAGCGTCAAGGCAGCCTTCAAGGCCGGAGAGCTTGAGGGCGACATGATCGTCGTCGTGCGTTTCCAAGGCCCCCGCGCCAACGGGATGCCGGAACTGCACAGTCTGACCCCGACCCTATCTGTGTTACAGCAACGCGGCCAGCGGGTGGCGCTTATGACCGATGGGCGGATGTCAGGTGCGTCGGGCAAGGTCCCTGCGGCCATCCACGTTGCGCCCGAGGCCGCAAACGGTGGCCCTATCGCGCGCATCCGTGATGGCGATATGATCCGGCTTGACGCCGAGATGGGCACTCTTGAAGTGCTGACCCAAGGCGCAGTCGACCGCCCCGCAGTGCAAGTCGATCTAAGCGCCAATGCCGACGGCATGGGTCGCGAATTGTTTGAAACCTTCCGCCGCGCGGCCAGTACCGCGACCGAAGGCGCAAGTTCTATTTCCGGAAAGAGGGACTGATGACGCCGCAAGACGCAAGCACCGCCGCCGAAAAAATCTGCCGCCTTGCACCGGTCATTCCTGTTCTGGTGGTGGATGATCCATCCCACGCCGCCGCGCTGGCAAACGGCTTGGTGGCGGGCGGTCTACCGGCACTGGAAGTAACCCTGCGCACCGATGCCGCCCTTGAAGTGATCGCCGAAATGGCGCGCATTGAAGGGGGCGCCGTCGGGGCTGGCACGCTTCTAACGCCCCAAGACGTCGAAAACGCCAAGAAAGCCGGCGCAACCTTCGGAGTGTCCCCCGGCGCGACCGACCGGCTTCTGGACGCGTGCGAGGCCAACGATCTGCCGCTGCTGCCCGGTGCCAGTTCGGCGTCTGAGGCCATGCGGCTTCTGGAACGCGGCTATACGGTGCAAAAATTCTTTCCAGCGGAAGCCGCCGGCGGCGCGCCCTTCTTGAAATCTCTTTCCTCTCCCTTGCCGCAAATCCGTTTTTGTCCGACCGGCGGTGTCAGCCTATCGAATGCAAACGATTACCTGTCCCTACCTAACACGCTGTGCGTCGGGGGATCATGGGTGGCACCAGGCGATCTGGTCCAAGCTGGTGACTGGTCGGCGATCACGGCATTGGCTAAGACCGCCGCCGCATTGCCGCGTTAAGATCAGCCCAAAACGGTTTTCACGGCGCGCGCTGTCGCGGCGATCACCGTGTCCGCCTCGTCCCGTGTCAGGCAGAACGGTGGCGCAAAGCCCAGAATGTCGCCTTGCGGCATGGCGCGCGCGATTACCTTGCTTTCTTCAAGCAGCTTGGCCGAAATCTGCGGGCCGATCTTGTTGGCTGCGTCAAAGAAGGTCCGACCATCTTTGTCCTGCACAAACTCGACGGCACACAGCATCCCTTCGCCGCGGATATCGCCTACATTGGCGTGCTCCGAGAGGGCATCATTCAACCCTTGCTGCAAATAGCTGCCCACCGCACCCGCATTTTCAATCAGGTTCAGATCATCAATCAGCTTAAGGTTTGCCACACCCGCCGCCGCCCCGATCGGATGGGCGGAGTAGGTCCAGCCGTGGCCGATCGGGCCGTTTTCGTCCGTGCCTTGCTCCAGCACCTTCCAAACCTTGTCCGACACGATAGAGCCGGACAGCGGCGCATAGGCTGATGTCAGCCCTTTGGCGATAGTGATGATATCCGGGGTCATTCCGTAATGTTCCGACCCGAACATGGTGCCCAAACGGCCAAAACCAGTCACAACCTCATCCGCAATCAGCAGGATGTCATGCTTTGCCAGAACCGCCTGAATGGCCGACCAATAACCGTCTGGTGGGGGCACAATACCGCCCGTGCCAAGAACCGGCTCGCCGATGAATCCCGCGATGGTGTCGGCCCCTTCGCGTTCAATCAGTGCCTCAAGCTCGGCGACACAATGGGCGACGAAATCGGCCTCGCTTTGGGTCAGGTCGTCACGGCGGAAGTAATACGGGGCTTCGGTATGAATGACCTGCGCCAGCGGCAGGTCGAACTTCTTGTGAAACAGCTCAAGCCCCGTCAACGACCCGGTCACAAGCCCTGACCCGTGATAGCCTCGCCAGCGCGAGATAATTTTTTTCTTCTCGGGTCGCCCCAGGATATTATTGTAATACCACAGCAATTTCACGTTGGTTTCATTCGCATCAGACCCGCCTAGCCCGAAATAGACCTTGGACATGTTAGCTGGCGCCCGGTCCAGTATCATCTTGGCTAAGGTGATCGACGCCTCGGTGCCGTGCCCGACATAGGAGTGATAATAGGCCAGTTCGCGGGCTTGTTCGGCGATGGCATCCGCGATCTCGGGCCGGCCATAGCCGACATTGACGCAATAAAGCCCGGCAAATGCGTCCAGCAGCTTGTTGCCGTCTCGATCTTCAATATGCACGCCAGAGGCGGTGCGGATCACGCGGTTCGGGCTTTCACCCCGCGCGTGCTGCGCCAGATGGGTCGAGGGATGAAAGAAGTTCTCGCGATCCCACTGATCTAATTGGTCATTGTGAAGCATGTCTTACCTCAAGCGTTCAGGCGGCGCGCGGCCGGGTTCTGTCATGACAGGAGCCTTGGCGCATGGACCCGTGGCATCGTGCGGCTTCGGGTCGGGCGGGTTGGCTCCGCTCAGCCCCAGCAGCAGCGCGCAATGCCTTTATTGCTTGGGATGTAGATTGGATAGCGTATCAACGCTGCGAAATCCAGCCCTGTCAGACGTCGGCCACACCAATCACGGCCACGCAATCGCCCGCCTTGATCAGCCCCGGATGGTGGCGGCTGATCAAAATGCCATCAAGCCGAGCATGGTAGTTCACCGGCAACTGGCCGGTGCGGTCCAGCGGCCAGCGTCGCGCCACAACATCGCCCTTCTTGACTGGATCGCCAAGCTCAACCATCGCCTCGTACATCCCATCGCCTAGGCTGAACAAATAGCAGTCATCGTCGGGCATTGTCAGCGTGATCGTATCATCAACCTGCATTTCACCTTGCAATATACCGAAATGGATCAACACGTTGCGCACGCCCTTCTTGGCAATCGCATTCGACCGCGCGGTAGATGTGCCGCCCCCGCCCAATTCGGTCGTGACCAGAACCTTGCCCATATCTTCAACTGCCGTGTCATACATGCCCACATTGTCAATTTCGAGCATCTGTACCGAATAAGGCGCATTGAAGGCTTGCATGGCCGCAATGCAGTCAGCCTCAAGCGCCTTATCCTCAAGGAAATGCACGGCAGCGAAATGAACGAAGTCCAGTGTCTTTCCCCCCGAGTGGAAATCGACCGCTACATCGGCCATCGGAAGTAACACGCGTTGAAAAAAATCAGCAATCTTTTCAGTGGGCGTGCCATCGGGGCGGCCCGGAAATATCCGGTTCATATTGCCCCGATCAATCGGTGAGGTCCGCGTGCCTGCGCGAAAGGCGGGATAGTTGAACGCAGGCACAATGATGACACGTCCCGATACATCCTCGGGCTTCAGGGTCACAGTCAGTTCCTGAAGGGCAATCGGCCCCTCGTATTCATCGCCATGATTGCCTCCCGTCAACAGCGCCGTAGGACCGGGGCCGTTCATGATGACCGTGATCGGGATCATGATGGACCCCCACGCACTGTCATCGCGACTGTATGGCAGTCTGAGAAAACCGTGATGCGCGCCGTCCTGATCCAGCGGGATGGTGGGAACAATCGGAGTGTCGATCATGGCCTAATCCTTCACAAACAAACTGCGGGGCACGTTGGACAGGCATTCCGGGCCATCCGTACCGATGCGTATGCTTTCGGTGATTTCGAAACCCCAATCCTCCATCCATAGGCCGGTCATGAAATGGAATGTCATGTTTTTCTGAAGCACGGTGGTGTCACCGGGTCGCAGCGACATGGTGCGTTCGCCCCAATCGGGCGGATAGGACAGTCCGATGGAATAGCCGGTGCGGTTGTCTTTCACGATTCCGTACTTCTTCAACACCCCGAAGAAGGCCAGCGCAATGTCCTCGCAGGTATTGCCCGCGCGCGCCTTGTCCAGCCCCGCCTCCATCCCTTCCAGCACCGCCTTTTCCGCGTCCAGAAAGGTTTGCGTCGGCTTGCCCAGAAAGACAGTGCGTGACAGCGGGCAGTGATAGCGGTGCACGACACCTGCGATTTCGAAAAACGTGCCTTCGCCGGGCTTCATCGGTTGATCGTCCCATGTCAGATGCGGTGCCCCAGCATCCGCCCCCGAAGGCAGCAGTGGCACGATGGCCGGATAGTCACCACCATACCCCAGCGTATTGTCATATCGCAGACCGGCGTCATAGATATCAGCCACCAGATCGCATTTTCGCAGACCCGGTTCGACCTTGTCAAAAATCCGCTGGTGCATGTTGCCGACGATCTGACCTGCTTGGCGCATATACTCTATCTCGGTCTCGGATTTTACGGCGCGCTGCCAGTTGACCAATGCAGTGGCATCGGTGAATTCGGCGTTGGGAAGGTGTGTCTGCAGCGATGCGAAAGCTGCGGCGGTAAACCAGTAATTGTCCATCTCGACCCCGATACGGCCTTGACCACACCCGCGATCCGCCAGTTGGGCCGACAGGTAGTCCATCGGATGGCGCTCGGTGGATTGCACGTAATGATCGGGATAACCGATGATATTGTTTGGCGACATATAACAGGTGCGCAGCGCGCCCGCCGCATCCTGCCCACGACCAAACCAGATCGGCGCGCCGTCCAACGTGACGATGACGCATTGATGCACATAGAACGACCAGCCATCATATCCAGTCAGCCAGTTCATATTGGACGGGTCAGTGACGATCAGCAGATCAATCTCGCGCTGCGCCATCGCCCGCCGCGTCTTGCCCAGCCGGTCGTCGTATTCGTCCTGCGCAAACCAAAGCTTCGCTGCATCCATCCTGTTTACCCCGCAAGACCAGCATTCCCCACCGCCTACCTGACGCAAGGATGTGATTCTTGGCAAGCATTGCGATAAGGAAAACGATCTTTAGATGTCGGGCTGAACGCGTGCGCCGTCACCAGCGCCGCATCATGGTGCGCCACAACAGACCACCGCGCCGGGCAAATTCGGACTGGCCCAAGCCACCTGTCGCGACAAGTCCGGGCTGTTTCGCGGCCTGTCGCAAGATCGCTTTCGCCTGCCAAGCACTGCGCAGGGCCGGGTTATCGCGTCCGTCCAGGACCGCCTGCCCGCGTGAAAGCGCGTTTAAACCGGCTTTGCACAGCGTCGCGATTACAACTTCGTCCGGCATCACATGCCCACGCCCGGCTGCCATCAGCGCTTGCTGCGACATCAGCCAGTTGGCAAGGCCGGACGCCTCGCCAACATCCTCCAACGCCTGATCGGTGTCGTGGTCACCTTCAAAATCCGTAATCCCCGTCGCCTGCCCCGCGGCCAGCATCAACGCCCCCGCCGTTGCGCGCACATACCCACGGATATCATCGACCGACCGGCGTGACAGGCCATGCGCGTCCCCCTCGCGCGCCTCGATCATTCGCAACAAGGGCGCGGGGCGTATATCGCCCCAGACGACCAGTTGCGAGACCGGCTGTCCGACCTCATGGCGCGGAGCCTCTTGCCCGTCGGCCGCGGCCTCAATCAAATCACGCCAGAATTGCAGGCGGATCATCGCGACCATCGGTTCTTGCGTCATGAAGGGCGCGCGGGCGATTTCCAGGTTGAATGCATAGAGCGGGAACAAGCGTTTTCGTTCGGCCACGGCGCCCGTCATGGTCGCCAGAAACCGGTCGGGGTCGCCCTTCTGGACGATCTCGGCACAAGCCGCAATGGGGTCCTGATCCGGGTTGTCTGTCATGCCGGTTGCGCCCCATCGCGCAGAAGCTTCCAAGTGATCGCGTCAAGAAGCGCCTCGAACGAGGCATCGACGATGTTCGGGCTTACCCCCACAGTTGACCAGCGGTGGCCGTCGCGATCTTCGCTGTCGATGATGACGCGGGTCTGCGCCTCGGTCCCGCCTTGGGTGATGCGCACTTTGAAATCGACCAGCCGCAGATCGTCGATGATGTCCTGATACGGCCCAAGGTCTTTCGCCAGAGCCCGCGCCAGTGCGTTTACGGGGCCGCGATCTGTGCCGGTCTCGTCCATGCTTTCGGACACAGACAGCTTTTTTTCATCGCCGATTTTCACGACGACGATGGCTTCAGACAGGCTGACTGTCTGGTTGCGTTTGTTCTTGCGTCGCTCGATCGTGACCTTATAGCGCTTCACCTCGAAAAACTGCGGCAGTTGCCCCAGCACGTCCCGCGCGATCAGCTCGAACGAGGCTTGCGCGCTGTCATAGGCATAGCCCTGATCCTCGCGCTCTTTCACGCGGTTCAGAATGTCGCCGAGACGAGCATCACCCTTGGCTACCTTGATCCCCGCATCCGCCAGTCGGGCACGCAGGTTTGACTGCCCTGCCTGGTTCGACATCGGCACGATGCGCGCGTTGCCCACCGTTTCGGGCGGAATGTGTTCATAGGTGGTCGGGTCTTTCAGAATGGCACTGGCGTGCAGCCCGGCCTTGTGCGCAAAGGCAGATGACCCCACAAAGGGCGAGGCCTTATTGGGCACACGGTTCAGGATGTCGTCCAACTGGCGCGATATGCGGGTCAGCCCCTGTAGTCTTTGGCGTCTAACGCCCGTCTGGAACTGGCTAGCATAGGGTTCTTTAAGCAACAGCACGGGGATCAGCGTCGTGAGGTTCGCGTTACCACAACGTTCGCCCAGCCCGTTCAGCGTGCCCTGCACCTGCCGCGCGCCTGCGTCGATGGCCGCAAGGCTGCACGCGACCGCGTTGCCCGTATCGTCATGGGTGTGGATGCCCAGATGGTCACCGGGAATGCCCGAAGCAATGACCGCCTTAGTGATTTGGTGCACCTCGTGGGGCAGCGTGCCGCCATTGGTGTCACACAGCACGATCCAGCGCGCCCCAGCGTCATGCGCGGCCTTCAGGCACTCCAGCGCGTAGTCCGGGTTGGCCTTGTAGCCATCAAAGAAATGCTCGGCGTCATAGAGCGCCTCGCGTCCCTGCGCGACGAGATGGGCGACCGAGGCGCGGATGTTTTCCACGTTCTCGTCCAGCTCGATCCCCAACGCGGTGGTGACGTGGAAATCATGGCTTTTGCCGACCAGACAGACCGCCGGCGTGCCCGCATTCATCACGCCCGCCAGCACCTCGTCATTCTCAGCCGAGCGCCCGGCCCGTTTGGTCATCCCAAACGCGGTAAAGGTCGCGCGGGTATTGGGGGCGGCCGCGAAAAAGTCGCTGTCGGTCGGATTCGCACCGGGCCAACCGCCTTCGATGTAGTCCATGCCGAGGCTGTCCAGCGCGGTTGCGATCTGCTGCTTTTCCGTCAGAGAAAACTGCACGCCTTGTGTTTGTTGACCATCACGCAGCGTGGTATCGTAGATGTAGAGGCGTTCGGTCATCGGTTGCCCTCGCTACTCGTTACGTCCGGTCGATAGACCGGACAGCGCCCGACCCTCCCCACGGGAGGGCGCTTCGCACCCACCCAAGCTCGTGCGCTGTCCTGTGCGAATGAGGACATCACAAACCCTCCAGTTTGGAATAATCGGAGTCCAATGTTTCCGAAAGTATAGTGCCGTCCTTGGTTGTATGGACTTCAAATCCAGCAGCTTTTGCGGCGTCTCGAATCCGATCTGCCTCATCAAAGTTTTTTTCCGTCCTGGCCGCGTCAATCATTGTGCCAATGCGAGACCATGCAGACGCTTTGTCAAATTGAGCGGCGATCTCTTCAGGAAACGCATTCTGGTCCTTTCTCTTCCCGTCCAGTCCGATCAATCTAAGACTTCGTGAGAACTGCGCTACCATATCCAGTTCAACATTTTCTTCACGCAAGTACTCTCTTTCAAAGCGATCTAGCAGCGTCAAAGCTAGCGACGTGTTTAGGTCATCAGACAGCGCCTCAACGAAACCCGGGATCACCTCGACATTGTCTCCAACACCTTCTCCTCGCTCTCCAAACCCGACTGCTTGGGCGTGAGCCTGCCAGCGCCTAACTGTATTGAAAGCTTGCTCTGCCTTCTTCTCGGTCCAATCCATCGGCTTGCGATAATGCGTGCCAAGAAAGACAAAGCGGATCACCTCGCCCGGCACGCCTTGCTCCAGCAAATCATGGACGGTGAAGAAGTTGCCCAGCGACTTGGACATCTTCTTGCCCTCGACCTGTAGCATCTCGTTGTGCAGCCAGTAATTGGCAAACCCCGCGTCGGGGTGGGCGCATTTCGACTGGGCGATCTCGTTTTCATGGTGCGGGAACTGAAGGTCGTTGCCGCCACCGTGAATGTCGAAGGTTGCCCCCAACAATTCATAGCTCATGGCTGAGCATTCGATATGCCAGCCCGGACGGCCCCGGCCCCAGGGGCTATCCCACCCCGGCAGATCATCAGTGGACGGTTTCCACAGCACGAAATCCATCGGGTTCTTCTTGTAAGGCGCGACCTCGACCCGCGCACCGGCGATCATGTCATCGACCGATCGGCCCGACAGGCGTCCGTAGTTCTTGTAGCTCTCAACCGCGAACAGCACATGGCCCTCGGCTTCATAGGCGTGACCCTTGGCGATCAAGTCCTCGATCATCGCGATCATCGGCCCGACGAACTCGGTCGCGCGGGGCATCTCGTCCGGCTCAAGCGCGCCAAGCGCACCCATGTCTTGCAGATACCAGCCGATGGTCTCGTTTGACCGCTCATGCACCAACTCCTCCAACGTGCCCTCGGCGCCCGCTTCCTTGCGCTGAAGCGCGGTCGCGTTGATCTTGTCATCCACGTCGGTGAAGTTGCGCACGTAGGTTACGTGATCTGGCCCATAGACATGACGAAGCAGCCGATAGAGCACGTCGAACACGACCACGGGCCGCGCATTGCCCAGATGGGCGCGGTCATAGACCGTCGGCCCACAGACATACATGCGGACGTTTTTCGGGTCGATCGGGGTAAAGACCTGCTTTTCCCGCGCCATCGTGTTGTAAAGCTTGATGTCCGTCATAATGTCCTCGCAAACCTGCGCATACGCGTTCCCGCGGCGGGCTTAGCAAGTTCCTGACATGTATGGAATAGAAGAACGGCCCGCCTGACAATGTCAGTGGGTAATGCAGCAGATAATGGTGATGCTGTTCCGTTTCATGACCTGCACGCTAGCACCCTTCCCTGCGCCTGCCAAGCGGGTTATCGTGTCCTTATGACCCGTGACACCGTGAACAAGATATGCGAAGGCCTGCCCGGCGCGGAATGGTCCGAGCCATTTGGGCCGGGTCACGACATCTGGAAAGTCGGCGGCAAGATTTTCACAGCGATTGGCGCCGAAACCCCCGGCGTATCGGTCAAAACGCCGGATGTTGAAACCGCTGCCATGCTGATCGAGGTTGGCGTGGGCGCGAAAGCCCCCTATTTCCATCGCTCATGGGTGCTGTTGCCGTTTGACGCGGGCAAGGACGAATTGATCCACCGCATACACAGGTCCTATGCGCTGATCCGGGCAAGCCTGACGAAAAAGGCGCGAGCCACGCTCGCGCCCTTCGACGTGGACAGCTAAGCGGTCGCCGCGTTGGTCTTGGTGGCCAAGACACCTCGGGTCCACATCTGGATGACCTTATAGACGATGGGCAACACGATAAGTGTGGCCGCGACAAGGCTTAGCCCCGCGATGACCCGCAGCAGATCGTTGCCCGTAATCACCGCCGCCATTTGCATCAGCGTCGAAAACGCCGCAATCGGGAAGGTCAGCGCACCCCAAAGCGGGCTGAACCCGGCGCTCAGCAGCCAGCGGGCGCGAACCACCAGAAGCGTCAGGATCGCAATCGCCGCCACGCTGAACACCAATGCCAACTGGGTGTTTCCCAGAAGATAAGCCGAAGTGCCAAGAACGCTGGCCGGTGCCAGATGAATCGCCAACAGCGGTCGTAGCGGTGCAGGAACGGATTGGCGCAGGACCTGCGCGATACTGGCGCCCCAAATAACCGCCGCCGCAAGACACCCGACCCAGAAGGTCACGGTCGCCAACCCCGTCAGCCCCAATGGCACCGCCGCCAAGGGCACCAGCACAAAACCGGCGAACAATAGGTGCCAAACGGGCGTCACGATCCGCCCCTCGGCCGGGCCGGTAATCAACAAGTGAATGACCCGGCCCGCCAAGAACAAGTGCAACGCAAGAAACAGAAGCAGCACCGCCCCCGCCAGCACAATCGAGTAGTTGAGGATGGTGACAGACAGAAGATAACCCGACAACACCATCGCTGACAGCCCAGCCCGGCCCGGCAGGACGCGCAGATCCTCGACATAGGTGCCGGGACGTTGAATCAGCTTCATGACGTAAGCTGCTATACTGAATAGATAAAGAAGCGTTGTGGCGCCCAGCAAAAGCTCACCGATCCCCGCAGGCGCCGACAATATGTCCACCGCGCGCCGCCACGCCAGCCCCAGCCCGAAGGCCCCCATGATTGGCGTGAACACCGCAGGTGGCATCCGCTGAAACATGCGCGTCTTAGGCGGGATGGGCGGCGGGGGTGGAAAATACGGGGCTTTGGCCATGGGGCGCTCCTTCGTCGGCTCTTGGCTGATGTAACGCGCAAGGAAGCTCAACGGAAGACCCCGGCCCCGGCCCGATTGCCGCAGGCCGTGGATGAGATCGTCGCGCCGCTATTGCAGGTAATCCGACCGTTGCAGCCCGTATTTTGCCATTTTCTCGTTCAGGGTTCGACGCGGAAGGCACAGTTCATCCATCACCCCGACGATCGACCCCTTGTGGCGGCGCATCGTGTTGTCGATCAGCATCCGTTCAAACGCTTCGACATATTCCTTGAGCGGCTTGCCCTCGGTCGTCATGACCGGCTGCACCTCGTCATGGTCCGACATCAGAAGGGACGAAATCGTGCCAGTGCCGCGCCGCGACTGCAACACGGCCCGTTCGGCGATGTTGATCAACTGGCGGATGTTGCCGGGCCACGGCGCTTGCAGAAGCTGGGCGGCTTCCTGCGCGCTGACCGTGGGGGCGGCGCAGCCGTATTCATCAGCGAACTGGTCGGCACAGCCGGTGAACAGCATCAGGATATCTTCGCCCCGCTGGCGCAGGGGTGGCAGGGTGATTTTCATCGCGGCCAGACGATAGAACAGGTCCGGGCGCAGGCAATCTTCGCAGGTCTTGCCTTGTTCCTGAAGGTTGCAGATCGCCACGACGCGGGTTTCGGCTGGCGTGCCCTGATCGTTCATCCAGGTCAGCAGGCGGGCTTGAAGGCCCATTGGCAGCGCCTCGATATCTTCCAGAACCAGTGTGCCGCCGCGCGCCTCTTCGACCAATGGCTGCGTGCCACCTTCTTCCATCGGGCCAAACAGGCGGCGGGTCAGGTCATCTTCGTCTTGGCCTGCACATGTGGCGACAACGAATTTCTTGCCGGCTTTCGCACCAACGGCGTGCAGCGCATGGGCGACCAGCGTTTTGCCGGTCCCGGTTTCGCCTTCGATCAACACATGCCCGTCAGACTGGCCGATATCCAGAATATCCTCGCGCAGTCGCGACATGACAGGCGACGCCCCGATCAACTTCTTCATGATGGTCGAACCGTCGGACAATTCCCGGCGCAAAGCACGCGCATCCATCGCCAGTCGCCGCTTGTGTGTTGCTTTCTTGGCCAAGTCGGTCAGTTGATCGGGGTTGAACGGCTTTTCAAGGAAATCGTATGCACCAACGCGCATCGCCTCGACCGCCATTGGCACGTCGCCATGCCCCGTGATCATGATGACCGGCAGCGAGCTGTCGATGCCCATCAGTTTCTTCAAAAACCCCATGCCATCAATTCCCGGCATCCGAATGTCCGAGATGATAACACCGGGATAATCCTGTCCGATCACCTTTAACGCATCTTCGGCGGATGGATAGGTTTCAGTTTCGAACCCCGACAGCGACAACCATTGAGAAATGGATTGCCTCATATCCTGTTCGTCGTCGACGATCGCGATCTTCATTGCCTGCGCCATGGCGGCCTCCTCGGTGGTATGCATCGTCCCCGCTATTCGGCGGCTTCAACGTCCAGTTCTTCTTCGTCAAGCGCGGGCAGTTCAACCTCGAACACCGCGCCGCCATCCTGTCCGTTTCGCGCGGTCAGACGACCGCCCAGATCGGCAACGATCCCCGACGAGATCGCCAAACCAAGCCCCACACCGTCGCCCGGCGACTTGGTGGTATAAAAGGGCTCAAACAGGTTATCCAAATCCTCGACCCCGTTTCCATTGTCGCGCACCGTGATCAAAACATAGTCGCCACGGCTGACGATGATATCAACTTGTGGCAAATCAACGCTTTTTGTCGCGTCCAGCGCATTCCGCAGCAAATTGATCAACACTTGCTCAAGACGCAAGCGATCACCCATAACCATGACCGGTTCGCGCGGAATATTGCGCGTGATGCGGACCTCGCGGCTTTTCAGTTGAGGTTCCATCATGGACAGCGCGGTGGAGACACTTGCGCGCACATCCATCGGTTCAAACGCCTCACCACCCTTGCGGGCATAGCTTTTCAGCTGGCGAGTGATCGCACCCATACGTTCGATCAGATCGTCGATCCGTTGAAAACTTGACGCGGCTTCATCGGGTCGTTTGCGTTGCAACAGGAGCTTGGCGCCCGCCAGATAGGTCTTCATCGCCGCCAGCGGCTGATTGAGTTCGTGGCTGACCGCGGCGGACATTTCGCCCAATGCCGCCAGTTTCGAACTTTGCGCAAGCGTCTGTTCGGCAACCTGCAGGTTTTCCTCGGCGCGTTTGCGTTCGGCGATCTCGCGTTGCAGGGCGACGTTCAGCTGGCGCAGGTCTGCCGACTCCTGCGCAAACAGGACAGATCGCAACTGCGCCCGGCGGCTGATCAGGTAAAACAAAAGCGACAGCAACATCGCAAAAGCCATGATTTCCAGCGCCAGAACCGCATTCACTTTTTCGCGCACCGATGCGTAGGACGTGAAAGACGCGATTCGCCAGCCTTGAAACGGTACGCGGCTTTCGTGGCGCATCACCTCTTCGCCCAGAAACAACACATCAGACGGCAGGCCAGACCAATCGGCCGCGTCCCGCACGCTGCGCCGGATTGCTTCTGTCGCAGACACGGTCGCCAACGCCTCGCCTTCCGGTTTTCCGCGCCAACGGGGTTCGGTCGCCAGAATCACGTTGCCCTCGCTGTCCGTGACCAGAACCGCATCCGAGATGCCCGACCAGCTTCGTTCAAATTTGCGCAGGTCCACATTGACCACAATCACCCCGATTACGCCGTCTTTGTCGTCAATTTTGCGAGAATAGGAAAATTCATATGCCCCCGCTTCGGTCTGAACCGCAGTGAACACCGTTTCGGAACTGCGTAGCGCATTGACGAAATAGGGGCTGGTGCGGTGCTGCGATCCCAGCATCTCGCGGGTGGTGGCAGCGACCGCGCGCCCATCACCGTCCAACAGCATCAGAGAGGCGGCCTCGATCTCGTCGCGATAAGGGATAAGACGTGCAGTGCTTTGCGAATAATCGCCGGTATTCAACGCGTTGATCAGCGCTGGATCACGCGACAAGAGCAACGGCACGACTGAATTTCGTTGCAATTCGCTGAGCAGGTTACCCGAATACAACGCCACGCGCAGCTCGGCCCGGTTGCGCGTGGTCTCGGTGTAGCGTTCGGTCAGCCAACGGTTCGACACATAAACAACCAACACAGCAAGCGATACCAACGCCACAAGGACGAAACGCGCGCGCAAGCTAACCCCGGGGCGAGGTGGCAAAGCGGGTCGGTTCGAAAGATTGGCCATCCGTCAACGATAGGCCCGAAGGGCCTGCTTCGCAATCACGCCGAAACGACGCTGTCCACCAACGAGCGGAACATCGCCGCGCCATCGGTGCCTCCGTGAACATCGTCCACGCAGCGTTCCGGATGCGGCATCATTCCAAGCACCCGTCGGTTTTTAGAAATCACCCCGGCGATATCCCCGGTCGAGCCGTTGGGATTGTCGGTATAGGTGAACGCGATCCGCCCTTCGTCGCGCAATTGGGTCAGCTTTTCGTCGGTCACCTGATAATTGCCGTCGTGATGCGCGACTGGCACGATAAGTTCCTGTCCCTTCGAATATCCGGCCAGAAAATCGCAATCGGTCGTTTCCACTTTCAAACCAACGGGCTTGCAGATGAACTTGAGGTTCGCGTTGCGCATCAAGGCCCCCGGCAGGATGCCGGTTTCAGTCAACACCTGAAAGCCGTTGCACACGCCCAAAGCATACCCACCGCGTTCGGTGTGACGAATCAGCGACCGGGTGATCGGGGACTGTGCGGCGATGGCACCGCAGCGCAGGTAATCCCCAAACGAAAACCCGCCGGGCACCGCCACCATGTCCAGATCGGACGGCAGCTCGGTTTCCTTGTGCCAGATCATTGAAACTTGCGCCCCGGCCCGCTCAAACGCGACCGCAAGATCGCGGTCGCAATTGGAACCCGGGAAGACGATGACGCCTGCCTTCATCACAGCACCTCGATCCGGTAGTTTTCGATCACCGTGTTGGCCAGCAGCTTTTCACACATCTTTATAACATCCTCCTCGGACGTACCGTCGGCCAGATCCAGCTCGATCACCTTGCCCTGCCGCACGCCTTCAACGCCCGAGAAGCCCAGATTGCCAAGCGCGTGGCGCACAGCCTCGCCCTGCGGGTCCAGAACACCGGTTTTCAGCATCACGTCTACACGAACTTTCATCGGGGCATATCCTCAGTTGATCAGAGTCGGTTTTTGGGGGGTGTGGGTCACGTTGGACGGCATGACGCCCAAGCGGCGGGCGACCTCGGTATAGGCGTCAGCCAAATCACCCAGATCGCGGCGGAACACATCCTTGTCCAGCTTCTGCCCGGTCTCCATGTCCCACAGCCGGCAGCTATCGGGACTGATTTCATCGGCCACGATCAGACGTTGGAAATCGCCCTCATAAACCCGGCCCATCTCGATCTTGAAATCGACCAGCTTGATGCCGACCCCATACATGACGCCAGACAGGTAATCATTGACACGCAGGGCCATTGACACGATCTCGTCCATTTCCTGTTGGCTGGCCCAGCCGAACGCGGCGATGTATTCTTCGGGCACAAGCGGGTCGCCAAGGCTGTCATCCTTATAAGAAAACTCGACAATCGGGCGGGGCAACGGCGTGCCTTCTTCCAGTCCCAGCCGCTTGGCCATAGACCCTGCGGCCACGTTGCGCACGATCACTTCCAGCGGCACGATTTCGACCGCGCGCACAAGCTGTTCGCGCATGTTCAGGCGCTTGATGAAATGGTTGGGAATACCAAGCTGCGTCAACCCCTTCATGAAGAACTCGGACAGCCGGTTGTTCAACACACCCTTGCCGTCGATCACGTCTTTCTTTTCGGCGTTGAAGGCAGTGGCGTCGTCTTTGAAATATTGGACGATCGTGCCCGGCTCGGTCCCTTCATAAAGGATCTTCGCCTTGCCCTCGTAAATTTTCTTTCGCCGTGCCATGGGACCTCCGTCAGGCGGAGCGGGGTGCAGCCTATGGCGGACCCCTGCCCGCGCGACTCCCGCCAATGCCCGCCCTATACGTGAAAGCCTGACGCTGGGCAAGAATATCACCGCTCAGACAGGATTTCCCCGATATTCGAACGATAGCGGAGTTGCAATAACCGTCCGTCATTGGCATATCATTACCTAACAGCGCTATTCGGCACGCCGAAGGTGCCAGTCCATGAAAAAGGGAACGTAATGACCACCTTTGATGAACGCGAAAGTGCCTTCGAGGCCAAGTTTGCACATGATGCAGAAATGATCTTTAAAGCCGAAGCCCGTGCCAACCGGAAACTGGGCCTGTGGGCCGCCGAAAAGCTGGGCAAATCCGGTGAAGACGCCGAAGCCTATGCGCTTGAGGTGCTGAAATCCGATTTTGAAGAGGCCGGGCACGAAGATGTCGTGCGCAAGGTCACGGGCGACGTCAGCAGCACCACCCCCGAGGAAGTTCGCGCCAAACGGGCCGAGTTCTTGGCCATCGCCAAAGGCGAGTTGATCGCCGAGGTCTGATCGACCTACCGCACAAGCACGTTTGAAATGGCGCCCCCACCGGGATCAAGCCACTTGCCGGATGTGTTGAATCGGTCAAGCGACGCACCCAGCGTATAGTTGCTTTGAACAAAAGATACCCTCGCAGTTTTCTGCGAGGGTATCTTGGTTTCATGTACCGGCCCGCAGGGCAAAGTCGCTGATGCAGGCATCAGTTTGAGCGGTCACTTATGAGAGTTCTGTCAGAGCGGGATAACAAAAGCCGAATAAATGACCCTCTAAGAAGCAGACAATTGAGAGGCGTTGGTTCATGTCACATCCACTCAACTCTGCAATCGAAATGGCGATCAAAGCCGCCGACAGGTCGGACGAATTCCAGAACCTTCCGGGGGCGGGAAAGTCGCTGGAGTTTCTTTCCAACCCCAAAGATGCGGTCATTGATCGTCTTATGAAAGAGAACCGGGTCAAGCCGTTGGCTGTGCATCTGAAAAACAAAGTCACAAAGCTTCGACAGGCGCTGCAAGCTGAAACCGATGAGGCTGTTCGCAAATCCTTGATGAAAGAAATTGCTGACCAGCAGCTGAGGTTGGACCTCGAACTGGAAGCCTTGCGCAAATACGGCTGAGTCTGAAACGCCAACTTCACTTTCCGCAACGGCGGCTTCGCGTTCTCGTTGACTCAACTGGTCCAGGTTAGAGAGGCTTCAAAATCCCAAGGCCGAATTTGTGAAACTGACATCCGTGTTGAACGCCGCATTTGACATTTCTTGGGCTCGGAGCGGGTTTTGCCAAACCAGGCCGCGTACACGAGCCGCGACCCTTAACACATCCGCTAAGGGGCTTGCACCGAGACGGCGCCCCTTATTGTTCGGGGATTTGCAAAACCGCCAAAAAATCGACCTGTTAATTCACGCTTTTTATCTTTGCCTGCTGATGCGTAAAGATGAGAGCCAGGACGATTTCTTGCTAGATATTCTTGAGCAATCGGAACCTTCCGACAAGGCCCAACGGAAAGCTGACACGCATCAATGGCCACCCAGAAACAGTCAATCGTATTCAAGCGCGCGGCTTTTCGCGAAAAGGTGCCATTCCGACCTTCTGAAAAACGCTTAAGGTTTGCGCCCACCCGCAATACGTGGCAGGTAGCGCGCAACTCTTTTTCACCTTGCGGGGACCCCAAATGACGGACGCGCTAACCCAACTTTTGATGGACCGCGATTGGCTGATGGCCGATGGCGCGACCGGAACCACATTGTTCAATATGGGCCTGACCTCGGGTGATGCGCCCGAAATTTGGAACGTGGAAAAGCAGGACAATATCCGCGCACTTTATAAAGGCGCGGTCGATGCAGGATCAGATATCTTTCTGACCAACTCGTTCGGTGGCAACGCGTCGCGCCTGAAACTGCACAACGCGCAATACCGCGTGCGCGAATTGAACCGCGCCGCCGCCGAATTGGGTCGCGAGGTGGCAGATGCATCAGGCCGCAAGGTGGTTGTGGCAGGCTCGGTCGGCCCCACCGGTGACATTATGGAGCCGATGGGCAGCCTGACCTTCGACAGCGCGGTTGAGATGTTTCACGAACAGGCCGAGGGCCTGAAAGAAGGCGGCGCCGATGTGCTGTGGGTCGAGACGATCTCGGCCCCCGAAGAATACAAGGCCGCCGGCCGCGCCGCTGAATTGGCCGGGATGCCTTGGTGCGGCACGATGAGCTTTGACACGGCCGGGCGGACCATGATGGGTATGACATCCGCCGATCTGGCCAAGATGGTCGAGACCTTGAGCCTGCCGCCGCTGGCTTTCGGTGCCAATTGCGGCGTCGGCGCATCCGACCTGTTGCGCACGGTTCTGGGTTTTGCCGCCCAAGGCAGCGAACGACCGATCATCGCCAAGGGCAACGCGGGCATTCCGAAATATGTGGACGGGCATATTCATTACGATGGCACACCCGATCTGATGGCGACCTACGCGGTGCTTGCACGCGATTGCGGCGCCACCATCATCGGCGGCTGCTGTGGCACCACGCCTGAACACCTGCGTGCCATGCGCGAGGCGCTGGAAACGCAGCCCCGCAGCGACACGCGGCCCACGCTGGACCAGATCACCGCAGCGCTTGGTGGGTTTTCCTCGGCATCGGACGGCACTGGCGACGATGCGGGGGCGAAGCCCGAGCGGCGATCACGCCGCCGGCGGGGCTGAGACGAGACTGGAAACGAGATTGGAAAACGGGGGCATTTCGCGCTCGTTTTCTGTTCCAGCACGCTCAGATCAGAAAAGCGTGAGCTGATCACCGGGTTTCGGAGGCACCGCGAACAGGTCGCCGCGCAGCTTGGGAAGATGTCCAGGGAAGCCAAGCCGTTTGCGGGTGATCGCGAACCGGTGGCGCAGAAGATCCGCGAATGCGCCCTGCCCGACCATGCGCGCGCCAAACTCTGCGTTGTAATCCCGCCCCCCACGCATTCCGCGCATCCGTCCCATGACGCGTGCCGCGCGGTTGGGAAAATACTCCTTCAACCACTCCTCGAACAATTCCGCGACCTCACCCGGCAGTCTGAGCAGAATATAGCCTGCCGACATCGCGCCCGCGTCTTTTGCCGCGCCCATGATTGCCTCAAGCTCGTGATCGGTCAGGCCGGGTATAACGGGCGCCACCATAACCCGCACAGGCACCCCGGCCCCGGCCAGGCGCTCGATCATCTGTAATCGGCGATTGGGGCTTGGCACGCGCGGCTCCATCCGGCGCGAGACAGTGGCATCCAGCGTGGTCAACGAAATACCGACATGGGCCAGCCCCGCCTGCGCCATGTCAGACAACAGATCAATATCGCGTTCGATCAACGTGCCCTTGGTGACGATGGTGACGATGGTGACGGGATGACGAAACTGCGACAGAACCTCAAGCACACCGCGCATCACGCGATACCGCGCCTCGATCGGTTGATAGGGGTCGGTGTTGGTGCCGATGGCGATGGGCGCAACCTGATAGCGCGGGCGCGACAGTTCCTGCCGCAAGCGGTCCGGCGCACCCGGCCGCGCAATCAGCCGCGTTTCGAAATCCAGCCCGGCAGAATAGCCAAGATAGGCATGGCTGGGCCGCGCGAAACAATAGATGCACCCGTGCTCGCACCCGCGATAGGGGTTGATCGAGCGGTCGAATGAAATGTCGGGCGATGTGTTGCGGGTGATCACGCTGCGCGGGTTTTCGATAGCCACCTGGGTCTGACTGGCGCGCGGCGCATCCTGATGCCAGCCATCATCAAACCCAACGCGGGCGTATGGTTCGAACCGCCCTACCGCATTGGTGACGGCCCCACGCCCGCGCCGCGCCTCGGCCCTGATTTTGCCATTCTGCTCTGACTCCATAAACTGAGTATAAGAACAAAAAGGGAACGTATGAAGCGGATTCACTATCTCATAGCGAATTATTCATTTGCCATTTGGTCGGTCCCAGCGCAATCAATGTCGCAATCGGTCCAGACCAAGCGTGCCAAACGGTCGCATGCTGAAAGTGACCAGAACGAGTTTTATCTAAGGAACGGCAGCCATGTCCGACCAAGACGACGATATCATCCTGAGCGAGCTGAGCGACGAAGAGCTTGTCCTTCAAATGCATGACGACCTGTATGATGGGCTTGCGGAAGAAATAACCGAGGGCGTGAACATCCTGCTTGAGCGCGGGTGGCAACCGTACAACGTTCTAACCGAAGCGCTGGTTGCCGGCATGACCATCGTCGGCCACGACTTCCGTGACGGCATCCTGTTCGTACCCGAGGTGCTTCTGGCCGCCAACGCGATGAAGGCCGGCATGGCGATCCTGAAGCCGCTTCTGATCGCAACCGGTGCGCCGCGGATGGGCAAGATGGTGATCGGCACGGTGAAGGGCGACATTCACGACATCGGCAAGAACCTTGTGTCGATGATGATGGAGGGCGCGGGCTTTGAAGTGGTTGATCTGGGCATCAACAACGCCGTCGAAAGCTATCTTGAAGCACTGGAGGCTGAAGAAGCGGATATTCTGGGCATGTCGGCCCTGCTGACCACGACCATGCCTTATATGAAGGTGGTGATCGACGCGTTGGTCGAAAAAGGCATTCGTGACGACTATACCATTCTGGTGGGCGGTGCGCCCTTGAACGAAGAATTCGGCAAGGCGATCGGTGCTGACAGCTATTGCCGTGACGCCGCCGTTGCTGTTGAGACCGCGAAGGAATACATGGCGCGCAAACACAACCAGCTTGCAGCCGGCTGATCCGGGCCAGATCCAAATCAAGGCCCTGCCCACACGGCGGGGCCCTTTTCTTTTGCAACACCCGCCCCCAGATAGAAAGCATGAGCAAAACACGTTTCTTTCTTCTGATCACGCTGGTGATCTTGTCGGGTGGTCTGACAGTTCTCGTGGGCAGTCTCGCGGCAGCCTCGGGCAAATTCGACGGTCAGGTCGCGATGGCACTTCTGCCATTGGTCATGCTGGCCTCGATCGGCATTCGTGGCCTTTCGAGAGGAGACGAGAAATGAAGCCAAGCGACGAAGATTTGACGCATAAAGGGCTGTTGCCCACCGATACTTCAGCCAAGGTTCTGATCTTGGCATGCGGCGCGCTGGCCAATGAAATTCTTGCGCTGATCCGGTTGAACGGCTGGGATCACATGAGCCTGACCTGCCTGCCAGCGATCCTGCACAATACGCCCGAACGCATCCCTGACGCGGTGCGCGCAGCGTATGACAAGCATCATGCCGATTTCGACCAGATTTTTGTGGCCTATGCCGATTGTGGCACCGGCGGACAACTGGCCGCCTTGTGCGACGACTTGGGGATCGAGATGATCCGCGGCCCCCATTGTTACAGCTTTTTTGAGGGCAATGACGCATTCGCGGCCCACGCGGACGGAGAGATCGACGTCTTCTATCTGACCGATTTTCTGGCGCGCGGGTTTGAAAGCTTCGTCATCAAGCCCTTGGGGCTGGATCGCCATCCCGAACTTCGTGACATGTATTTCCAGCACTACACGCGGCTGATTTATCTGGCACAGACCGACAATCCCGACCTTGACCGAATGGCGCAAGCCGCCGCCGAGCGGCTTGGATTACGCTATGAACGAAAATTCACGGGATTTGGCGATCTGAAAACCGCCCTGAAACCGCTTGCCTGATCAGGCCGCTTCGGCGGCGTGCAGACGGATACGTTCAACCATCGCGCGCAGCCCGTTCGACCGTTGCGAAGACAGGTGTTCATTCAGCCCCAAGCGCGCCAGTTCGGCTGGGGCATCGACGTTCGACACCTCGGACACCGGCAGATCGTTATAAAGCGCGCCCAGAACCGCGATCAGCCCCTTTACGATCATCGCATCGCTGTCACCGCGAAACCGGAAGGTCCCGCCTTCGATTTCCGGATGCAGCCAGACTTGGCTGGCACAACCTTCAACTTTTGTGGCGGGCACTTTTAGCGCGTCATCCATCGGCGGCAGCGATTTACCCATGTCGATGACCGTCGCATAGCGATCCTCCCAGTCATCCAGAAACTCGAAATCCTCGACAATCTCTTCAAATACGGCGCTGGCCATGGTGTGTGATCCTTTTTTTCCGTCGTCATTCAGTTAGGGTGAAGTGCGTCAAAGGTCCAGACCCGGCCGGGTGTGCAGTGTTCTCTTTTCAAAGCGGCGCGCATGGGCTAACCCTTTGTTCAGAAGAAGAGGAGCGACCATGACCCTGCGCCGTTTTGTCCTGCCTGCCGTGATGAGCAGCCTTGTCCTTGGCCTAAGCGCCTGTGGCGGCGGCGCGAGCCTTAATCCCTTCAACTGGTTTCAATCCGACGGCGTGAAAGAGGTCGCCGTGGTGCCCGAAGGCGGGTTTCTGGAAGATCAGGAGTATCGCGGGCTGGTCACGCAGGTGGTGGATTTGCAAGTCTTGCGCAGCACAGGCGGCGCCATTATCCGCGCCAAGGGCCTGCCACCGCGGCTTGGCTATTGGGATGCGCAACTGGTGGCCGAAAACGGCGGGCGGGCCGTCGATGGTGTTCTGACATATATGTTCCGCATATCTGAACCGCCCTATCGCACCAACGCAGGCCGCCCAAAGCAGCGCGAGGTCTATGTGGGGCGCTTCGTCTCGAACGCCCGATTGCAAGGCGTCAGGTCGATCCGCGTGATCGGCGAAAGCAACAGCCGTTCAGCCAGCCGATAAGCTTAGGGCGCACACAGGTCGGGCGCTCTCAGACCTCGAACACCTCGACCCGTTGACCTTTGGCTGCCAGCGCCAGCTTTCCCTCGCACAAGCGTACGGCATCCTGTCCGAAGACCTGCGCCCGCCAACCACGCAATGCTTGCACGTCACGCTTGCCTGCCGCCAACGCATCCAGATCAGCCGCTGATGCGATCAGCTTCTGCGCCACCCTCTCTTGTTCGCACCGCGCCTTTAGAAGCACGCGCAACAGATCGGCAAGCGCGGGGTTCACCTGCAACTTGTCACGAGATTTGTCGGGCGCGCTCGGCAAATCCTCTTGCGCCGTTTCGACACCTGCGGTGACGGCTTGCAGAATACCATCGGCGATCTCACCCTTGCGGGCTTCGCGCAACAGAAGCCGCGAACGGTTCAGATCCTGCAAACTGCGCGGTTTAGTTGATGCCAGTTCCATCAGCGCGTCGTCCTTCATCACCCGGTTGCGGGGGATGTTGCGCGACTGCGCATAAGCTTCACGAAACCGGGCCAGTTCTTTTGCAATACCCAGAAAACGCGATGAATTCGTACGTGTTTTCAAGCGCTTCCACGCGTCCTCGGGTTGAATTGTGTAGGTGGCCGGGTCGGTCAGGATGGAAAGTTCTTCTTCGACCCATGGCCCGCGCCCGCTTTTTTCAAGCTCGGCGGCGAGGTATTCATAAATTTGGCGCAGATGCGTGACATCGCCGATGGCGTATTTCTTCTGTGCATCGGTCAGCGGACGGCGGGACCAGTCGGTGAATCGGCTGGATTTGTCCATCGGCGCCTTTGCGATCTTTCGCACAAGCGTTTCATACCCCGCCTGATCGCCAAAGCCGCAGACCATCGCAGCGACCTGCGTGTCGAAAAGCGGTTTGGGAAAAACACCCGCTTCGACGAAAAAAATCTCAAGATCCTGTCGGGCAGCGTGGAACACCTTGACCACACTCTCGTCACGGAACAGGTCGTGGAGCGGGTCAAGCGATAACCCCTCAACCAGAGGATCAACCAGCACAGCATCTTCATCCGCATCGCCTGGCACAGCCATCTGCACAAGACAGAGTTTGGAATAATAGGTGCGTTCGCGCAGAAACTCGGTATCGACCGTTACGTAAGGATGCGTGGCGGCGCGGGTACAAAATTCGGCCAGCGCCTCGGTCGTAGTAATCGTGATCATACAGGGTCTTTCTGCTCGTTTTCGGGGTGCGCTAGCGTGTTTTGACGGGTTTACGGCGAAAGCACAAAAAAGAAAAGCCTTGGGGTAAGGGGTCAGGACAAACGCAGAAGCGATCTGTCGTCACTTGCAAAACGGCGAAGCACGGCTGGATATAGCAGATGTTCCTGCACCAGCACCCGTGCGGCCAGTGTATCGGCGGTGTCGCCCGGCAAGATCGGCACGCGGGCTTGTCCAACAATCGGGCCACCATCCAGTTCTGCCGTGACCTCGTGCACCGAACAGCCGCCTTCCGCGTCACCCGCGTCGATGGCGCGTTGGTGCGTGTGCAGCCCTTTGTATTTCGGCAAAAGCGACGGGTGGATGTTCAGACAGCGTCCGGACCATTTACTGGTGAAGGTTTCGGTCAGGATACGCATGAAGCCTGCCAGACAGATGATGTCGGGCCGCGCACGTTCCAGCGCTGCATTCAACGCAGCCTCGAACCCTGCGCGGTCGTCTTTGAAATCGCGATGGTCCACAACGGCGGTCGGAATGCCCAGGTCGCGGGCTTTGGTCAGCCCACCGGCATCCGGCACATTGGACAGAACAAGACAGGGCCGCGCGGGGTGGTCGCCGGTCATCGACTTGACCAGCGTCACCATATTCGAACCGCCGCCTGAAACCAAAATGGCGACCCGCTTATGCGTACCGCCCGTGTCGCTCACAGAAGCGACCCCAGATAGCTGACGCCTTCGCCCGACTGGACGCGGCCCATTTGCGTGACATGCTCGCCTGCTTGGGTCAGCTGTTCGGTCAGGGTGGGCGCCTGCTTAGCATCAACGACCAACACCATGCCCTGCCCCGAATTGAAGGTCTTTAGCAGTTCTGCCTCAGACATCTGGCCTGTTTGTGCCAACCATTTGAAAACCGGCGGCAAATCCCATCCATCCAGATCGACCAAAGCGCCCAATCCGTCGGGCAGCACACGCGGCAGGTTTTCGGTCAGGCCACCGCCGGTGATATGGGCTAGCGCGTGAACGCCCCCTGCCCGCACCGCGTCCAACGCCTGACGCACATAAAGGCGCGTTGGGGCCAGAAGCGCCTCGCCCAGCGTGATATCGCCATTCCACGGACAATCCGCGTCCCAGCCAAGGCCCGAGACCTCGACCAGTTTGCGCACCAGCGAATAACCGTTCGAATGCACCCCGTCCGAGGCCAGACCCAGCAACACGTCACCTTCCCGCACACCTTTGGGCAAGTCCTCGCCGCGCTCCATCGCGCCGACCGAGAAGCCGGCCAAGTCGAAATCCCCGTCCTCGTACATGCCGGGCATTTCGGCGGTTTCGCCGCCGATCAGCGCACAGCCGGACAGTTCGCACCCCTTGGCGATACCTTCAATGATCCGCGCGGCCTTGTCCGTTTCCAGACGGCCCGTGGCGAAATAATCAAGGAAGAACAGCGGTTCTGCCCCTTGGCACACAAGGTCATTGACACACATGGCGACCAGATCAATGCCGATCGTGTCCACATTACCCGTGTCAATCGCGATGCGCAGCTTGGTGCCGACACCGTCCGTGGCAGACACCAGAACCGGGTCGGTGAAGCCGGCGCCTTTCAGATCAAACAGCGCGCCAAATCCCCCAAGGCCAGCCATAACGCCCGGACGGTTGGTGCGTTTGGCGGCGGGTTTGATCCGTTCAACCAATGCGTTGCCCGCGTCAATATCCACGCCTGCGTCGGCATAGGTGATGCCCTTGGATGCGTTGCTCATCTGGTCCCCCGGTTGACCTGCATAAAAACTGCGCCTGCGATAGCTTAAGGGGGGCAAAGAGTCCACGCCTCGCTTGACGCCGCGCACCAGTTTGCTAGCAAGGGCAACAGCCGAGTTTGCAGTGGGCCTGTAGCTCAACGGTTAGAGCAGAGCGCTCATAACGCTTTGGTTGCAGGTTCGAATCCTGCCGGGCCTACCATACCGAAACAGCGCCAGTCAGGCGCCGGGTGTCAACGAGGCAAAACCAACTCGACCTTCAAGCCCCCCAGATCAGCGCTGTCGCCCAGTCGAAGATGACCACCATGCCCGCGCGCAATGTCACTGGCGATAGCCAATCCCAAGCCCACACTGGACCCTTTATCCTGATTGCGCGCCTTGTCCAGACGCGCAAATGGCTTCAATGCCTCTTCGCGCGTGTCGGGTGGAATGCCCGGGCCATCGTCTTCTACAACGAAGCGCAAATCACCGCGCCCCATCACCAAAGACAGCCGCACATTCGAACCATAGCGCGTCGCGTTGCCCAACAGGTTTTCCAACGCCCGCTCAAGTGCCGCCCGGCGCACGGGATACTTGCCGGGATCGACCACGTCACCCAACACCACGTTTTGCCCGGCCCGTGCGGCGTTATCGGCCAAGTGTCTGGTCAACGCGGCAAGATCAACGGGTTCGGGGTCGTCTTCCAGCGCATCTGAACGTGCAAAACTCAGGAAACGGTCCACCAGACGCTCCATATCCTTCACGTCCCGCTCCAAATCGTCCCGACTGTCATCGTCAATCATCGCCAGTCCCAGCCGCAACCGGGTCAGCGGTGTGCGCAGGTCATGGCTGACGCCTGACAGCATCAGAGTGCGCTGCTCGATCTGCCGCTCAAGCCGCGAGCGCATGTCCAGAAATGCCTTGCCAGCTGATCGCACCTCGGTCGCGCCCGCCAGTTTGTAGGGCACCACCTGCCCTTTACCAAACGCTTCCGCCGCGCGGGCCAGTTGGCGGATCGGTTTGATCTGATTGCGCAGGAACAGATAGGCGATCAACGTCATCAGAACGCCCGTCGCCACCATTAAAACAAGCAATTGATGAGGGTTTGACGCCGACACGCGGTCGCGCGAAAACTGCACACGCATCGGGCCGTGCCGCGTGTCAACGCCCACCACCACAGCTTCGCGCGACGTTGTCAGATCGACCCCTGTCAATGCGGGCAAACCCGCCTGCAACGTCCGCGCCACCAGCGGCCCGGTGAAATCAGTGAACCGGATCGAAGGCATAACCGGCACGCCCGGAAGCTGCATCTGCATTGCCAGCGGTCCAACCACCTGCGCCCCGCGCGTCTGGGCCGCAGCGGGTGTCGGGGCCGCTTCGACCTCGGCTCGAAGATAGGCAAGCTCCAAAACAATGCCAGAGGTCATCTGCACCGTAATCCGATTGAAGTGTCGTTGAATAAACACGACCGAGACGACAAGCTGCAAGATCACGATCGGCACAATCAAGATCATCGCGGCCCGGCCATACAGACCCCGCGGCATGAACTGTTTCAGCCACGCAAAATCAAGGAAGCGGTTTTTAGGCAGTTGAACCATGACCGGACCCTATGACGCAGCGCCCCGCTTGCCAAGCAGCGACAGCGCAGCGTTACTATCGCCAAGGATTCGATGGACGGAGACGACGATGGCAGACACACCCGATCCCCAAAAACGTCCGCCTGCCGGCGTGATGGTGCAGATAGGCCCCGGCATTCGTCGGATCATCGCCCCCAACCCCTCGCCCATGACATATTGGGGTACGAATACATTTGTGCTGGGCGAAGGCGACGTCGCGGTGATCGACCCCGGCCCCGCCGACCGCACTCATCTTGACGCGATTCTGGCCGGACTTTCCCGTGGTGAACGGGTGACGCAGATCCTTGTGACCCACGCGCATCTGGACCATTCGCCCCTCGCCACACATCTGTCCGACCGCACCGACGCGCCCGTGATCGCCTTTGGCGATGCGCGTGCAGGCCGCAGCCCCATGATGGACGACCTTGTCGCCCGTGGATTGCGGTCAGGCGGCGAAGGCGTTGACGCGCGCTTCGCCCCCGATATCTGCGTATCGGACGGCGAGGTATTCGATGCGGGCGGCTTACAAGTCGAGGCCGTCTGGACCCCCGGCCACTTCTCAAACCACCTTAGCTTTGCTTTGGATAATATTGTTTTTACAGGAGATCATGTTATGGGATGGGCCAGCTCTTTGGTCTCTCCGCCGGATGGTGACCTAACCGCCTTCATGGCATCTTGCACGAAACTCGCCGCCCGCCAGGATCACCTTTTCTATCCAGCGCATGGAGATCCAATCAGCGACCCCGCCCAGCGACTGGCTTGGCTGATCGCCCACCGCACGACACGCGAACACGACATCCTGACCGCCATGTCAAACGGTCATCCCACAACCATTCCCGCCCTGACACGGGCTATTTATACCGACACACCCCCTGCACTGCTGCCCGCCGCCGAACGCAACGTGTTTGCCCATTTGATCGACCTTTCCACCCGAAAAATCGTCACCGCAACCCCACAATTAGAGGCCAACGCGTATTTTCTGAGGATCAGCTGAAAAAACGAGAATAGCCCTTGCAGCCCGGAATCGCTCTTGCTATATCGCCCAAGTGTTCCGGCGTAGCTCAGCGGTAGAGCAGTTGACTGTTAATCAATTGGTCGTAGGTTCGATCCCTACCGCCGGAGCCAAAATCCCCCAAGTGGTTGATTTCATTGGTTGAGCCCCGACCGGAGTCGGAGCCACCCGTGCACGTGCACGAACCGGTGCACAAATGCGTGCACGAAGCGGTGCACGACCAGGTACACGGTCGCGACTCCAGGATGCCCTGAAATTCATTTCGGAGCACCCGGCCATGGCCAGAGTCGCACATATGCCCTACCTCGAAAAACGGCCCTTGGGCTTCTTCTTCCGGCGACGCCTGCCCAGGGCCCTCGCGAGGATTTCGAACCCTGATCAAACTTCGGCCCTCTGTCTTTCACTTCGCACCGACGTCTTTTCTAAAGCGACATGTCTTGTCCGCGCGCTGACCGCGCTCATAGACCTGGCCGTCGCGCTGACGACGGAGAGACCGGTGGATCGTCTGAGTGCGGAACATGTCACGCTGCTGCGGGAGACCCTGACACTCTTGATCCCAAGATGCCGGCCGTTGTCTCGCGCCTGGACAACGGGAAGCGCAGTGAAGGCATTGAGGAGAAAACCTTGCGCCAATATAAGAGCTTTGGGGGCCTGTCTACCACGCTGACGGGCATCAGCGACGCGCGCCCAATCCGGCAAACGGTTGCCAAGGGTTTTAGCGCAGCGCTTTACAAGCAGCCGAAAAGCTGGGGCAAAAGCCCCGCTGACCGCAATGCCACCCGAGAAGAGATCATGGCCCGCGCCGCCAAACTGCCGGCGAAAAAGTCGCGCTGTCCATGGGTACGATCAACCGCCACCTTGAGCATCTGGGCCAGATCGTCGAATGGGCCTCAGATGAGGGGATTGCGATCAATCTCAAGCTCAGATCCGGCAAATTGCGCCGCAAGGACACCTTCCGCAACTGCGATAAGAAACGGGCGTTTACCAAGGCTATGCCGCGCCGTCTGTTCAAATCTCCGGTTTGGTCAGGATCGAAGTCTGAATACCACCAGACCGATCCGGGCTCGAAAAAATTTACCGCAACGGCATCTATGGGTCGCCTATGATTGGCGCTTTTACAGGGGCGCTTCGTAAAGAGATCGCGGGCCTCGCCGCTGCCGATACCGGGTCAGTTCTTAGCGGCGATCAACAGCTAACATCCCACCTCTGAGGTAACCCACAGCATCCTGGCACATCGCAATGCCGTCGGAAGAAGCTATCCAGCCTGTCCCTTTTGAACGCCCACGGGCAAACCAGACCAACCGTGACGTCGCGCTGACACCCAGGCGCAATTGCACCAAGTCTCGCAAGTGACTTCAGGTTTGCGGGCGTTCAGCCCATCCTGCAAATATCTTCTCGAAGATAACGACGAGATAATAGAGAACGATACCAAGGATGGCCAAAGCAATCAGGACTGCAAACATCAGCGGGTAGTTGCCATTGATTTCCCCAGATTTGAAAAGCGCCCCAAGACCGCGCCCGTGGGGTGAAACAATCTCTACGAGGTTCGTTCCGATAAAGGCCAGCGTCACCGACACCTTCAGGGCTCCGAAAAATTCCGGCAGGGTTTTGGGGAGGGCGATTTTTCGAAAAATCGTAAATCTCGATGCGCCGAGGGCCCGCAGAATGTCGCGATACTCGGGTTCCAGCGTGGAAAGGCCGATACTGACCGAGACCGCGATGGGAAAAAACGAGATCATGACCGCCATCAACACGGTATTGAAGTCATGTTGACCGATAAAGATCAGCGCAATGACCGGCACCAATGTCGCCTTGGGGATGGCGTTAAAGCCGACCAGCAAAGGATAGAGTGCGCCCCGGAAGATTTGAGAAAGCCCCATGATCATGCCCAAAGCGCCGCCAACCAACACCGCCAACACCAATCCGATCACGGTACGCCAAAGCGTCTGCCACCCCATTTCAAGGAAAAGCCAGCGGAATTTCCAAAAGGCATCCGGCAGATCAGAGGGTGCCGCCATCTTGTATTTTGGCCAGTCATTGATCCAGACAAGACCCTCCCAAAACAGCAGAAAAATTACGATTGATACGATAGGAACGCCAACTTTTTTAAGAGTGTTCATCACGCTGCCTCGTTACGGTTTTGTGCGATGCGGATCTGGTCGCGCAACTCATGCAACATTTCACCCGCCTCGGGTGTGTACAGAATATCCAGGGTACGGTCGGCAGGCAGGGTCACATCCAACACGTGCTGGGTGCGGGCGGGACGATCGGACAACACGACAACCTGATCGCCAAGAAAGACGCTTTCGCGAAGATCATGGGTAATCAGAACCCCGGTAAATGGTTCGGCGGCGCGCAGGTCGCGCATGGTCTGCCAAAGATCTTCGCGCGTGAACGCATCAAGCGCACCAAAGGGTTCGTCCATGATCAACACTCTGGGCTTGTGGACGATCGAGCGACACAGAGAAGCACGCTGGCGCATGCCTCCTGACAGTTCGCTGGGGCGCTTGTTTTCGAACCCGGTCAAGCCGACCATGTCCAGCAATTCCATTGCGCGATCTACGCGCTGTTTGCGCGGCATACCGGGTGCGACAATTTCCAACGGCAAGATGACGTTTTCCAATATCGTGCGCCACTCCAGAAGCACCGGATTTTGAAAAGCCATGCCAACGGTTTTGCGAGGTGACTTTACTTGCGCCCCATCCAGCCAGACTTCGCCTTCATCCGGGATCAAAAGGCCAGCGATCAGTCGGGTCAAGGTCGACTTTCCGCAACCGGAAGGCCCGACAACGGCACAAAAACTGCTTTCGGGTATGGCGAGGTCCAGACCGGCCAATACCGGAAGCGGGCCCATAGGGGTTTCGTAGGCGTGATGAACGCCCTTAGTTTCGATAAGGTTCATACGAGAAGCTTTCCGGGAAAATACGAGCCCCCACCGCATGAACCGATGGGGGCTGGACGCGATCAGTTGATCTTCAGCGGCTCTTCAGGAAGGAAGCTGTCATCAAAATAAAGCTCCCGGTCGGGTTCGTTGACGAACTCATACACCATCTTCATCTGCTCGATTGATCGATCCATTCGGTCAGCATCGATGCCGCCCATGCCATTTTCCCTGACATAGTCGGTCAAAACGTTGTCATCGATCGACATCTTCAGGCGCCGCGTTTCGAAATCCGTATCCACCGCCGGGTTATGGTTGGCAAGGATCTGGGCGGCCGTGGCGGGATCAGCAATCGCATCTTTCCAGCCCGCAGCGATGGCGCGCACAAAACCCTTGACGGCATCAGGGTTTTCTTCGGCAAAATCGGTATTTACGATCACCGCATTCCCGTAAAGCGCAAGCCCGTGGTTGGCCATAAGAAGCACAGTAATGTCATCTTCGGGAACGCCCAGGCGCATTGTATTCAACGATGACGTGAACGAGAAGCCGGCAATTGCATCGACTTTACCCTCGGCCAGCATGGGTTCGCGCGTCGGGAAACCGACAGGTTCGACGGTCACTTTGGAGACATCGATATTGTTTTCGGCGGCAAAGACAGGAAACTGTGCCCAAGCGCCATCGGGCGGCGGCGCACCCAGAATCTTACCTTCCAGATCAGTTGGCTTTTCGATGCCATGTGATTTGCGTCCGACGATGGAGAACGCAGGTTTGTCGTAGACCATCATAACCGCGGTAACAGGCGCCCCCGGGTTTTGGTCGATGAATTTCATCAAAGATGCCATATCGGCAAAGCCCACAGGGAATGCCCCAGTGGCAACTTTTGGAATCGCATCAAGCGAACCGGCACCCTCCAATACGGTAACCGAAAGCCCCTCGGCTTCGAAGTGGCCGTTCTCGATCGACAGAAAGTAAGGGGCAGCGGGCCCTTCAAACTTCCAATCCAGCGCAAATGGCATCTCCACTTCCGCCAATGCAGCGCTTGAGCAAAGCGCCATGCCAGCAAACGCGCACGCTCCCAAGAAGCGTCCTATCCCCTGATGTTTCATTTCTCTCTCCCTGTTTTTTCTGTACACCCGGATAAAGAGATCTCTACAGTCTCTATTGCACTCCGGTCACACTATTGGAAAACACTGTCCGTCCAGGGAGCCTGCGAAATATAACCCGCGTAATCAAGAGGGTATTATTTTTTCGTTATTCACGTAAAACCTTCAAACTCTGAAGATCTAGCCCGCCAAAAATCTTCAACCCTGATTGTCATATGATAGCCACCAGTTCTCGCAAGATCATCCGTCGGGAGATCCCGAGCTACGATCAACTGGCTACCGCCGAAGCCCACCTGCTGCACGACCGCCTGCCCGAAGATCGACGGGCACTCGCCGGGGACCTGCTGAACGAGGGACTGCGCAGGCTTGAGGAAATGCATGTCGTTGATCTAATCTGGCGCGTCACAGCAGACAACTTGCATCTCACGGAGTTGACGCGCCATCTGCTCAGCGGCGCCGACAACAAACCTTATGGCCAATTAGGGGTTGAGGCGCCCCAAGTTTCTAGATGCCTGCCTTTCGCAGATTGCGCTGGAAAACGGGCTTGTGGCGTTAAGGGCTTTCATGGATTTTCCAGTCAAGGTCATGTTGGTTTTTTTGGGCCTGCGCGATGCTTCATGTGATGACGTCTGCGCTGCTTCGGCCGGTGTGTTTCGTTATGTCTGCAAGGGTTTCTGCCGCTGCGATCACAGGGGCAAGAGCCATTTGTACCTTTTGCTTATGATCGCCGCTGCGGTCGACAAAGCGTTCCAGATAGACGCGAAGCGTGGCCCCTTGGGTGCCCGTGCCCGAGAGGCGCATCACGACGCGAGAGCCGTCTGTGAAACCAATGCGCACGCCCTGTGCCTTGGTCAGGCTTTGATCAATTGGGTCGCGATACGCGAAGTCATCCGCGGTGCTCACTTCCAATCCCGCAACCGCCGTGCCGGGCAGATCAGCGAGGCGTCCGCGCAGAGCCGCCATCAGCGCCTCGGCAGCTTCCGTCGGGATTTCCTCGTAATCATGGCGCGAATAATAGTTCCGACCAAGGTTGCGCCAATGATCGCTTTGCAATTGGACAATGTCGCGCCCGTCACGGGCCAGAATGTTCAGCCAAAGCAGTACCGCCCAAAGCCCGTCTTTCTCGCGAATATGGCTAGACCCGGTGCCGGCACTTTCTTCTCCGCATAGCGTGGCCTTGCCCGCGTCCAGAAGATTGCCGAAAAACTTCCATCCGGTTGGCGTTTCAAAGCATGGAATACCCAAACGCTTGGCGACCAGATCGACCGCCTGACTTGTGGGCATGGAACGTGCCACGCCCGCAAGTTTGCCCGAATAAGCGGGGGCCAGATGCGCGTAAGCCGTCAGCAAGGCAAGACTGTCGGACGGCGAAATGAACGTGCCCTTGCCCATGACCATGTTGCGGTCACCGTCGCCATCCGAAGCAGCCCCGAAATCTGGTGCGTCATCGCTATTCATGATCGCCACCAGTTCGCTGGCCCAGACCGGGTTAGGGTCCGGGTGCCCGCCACCGAAATCCGGTAACGGCACAGCGTTGATGACCGATCCTTTGGGCGCGCCCAATGTGTCTTCGAGGATACGTGTGGCATAAGGCCCGGTAACCGCATGCATGGCGTCGAAACAGATGCGAAACCCACCCGCAAAAAGGCTGCTGATGGCGTCGAAATCAAAAAGATCCTGCATCAGCGTTTCATAGTCATCGACGGGATCAACGACATCGATCCGACAATCACCAAGGGTGAAGGTCCCGACCTTGCCGATGTCTCCGGCTTCTTGGTCGGCAATCTTGTATTCCGTGATCTCAAGCGTCTTGGCAAAGATCGCATCAGTTATCTTTTCTGGCGCCGGCCCCCCATTGGCGGCGTTGAACTTGATACCGAAATCGCCCCTCTCGCCGCCCGGATTGTGGCTGGCTGACAGGATAATCCCGCCATCGGTTTTATACTTGCGGATCAGATTCGAGGCGGCAGGTGTAGACAGAATACCGTTTTGCCCCACGATCAGACGCGCTGCCCCGTTGGCCGCGGCCATCCTGATGATCACGCCGATGGCCTGCGTGTTGAGGAACCGACCATCACCACCAATGACATAGGTCTTGCCCGCCGCGCCGCCCGTGCCGTCAAAGATGCATTGCACGAAGTTTTCCAGATAGCCTGGTTCAAGGAACACGGCCGTCTTCTTACGCAATCCGGATGTTCCCGGCTTCTGCCCCTTAATGGGCCTGGTCTGAACAGTCTTGAAGACCATCGTTTTTCTCCATTCTTCCGGGGTTTGATCGACCTTGCTCTCGCATGTCTTCAGTGTCCATCGTCAAATAAATGAGACATCAAAGCTATTTGAGCATTGTGGGCTCTGGCTCCTCTGTGTGATCGATTATGCGGCTTGTTTTTGATGTTGCAAGCGGCCTTGCGGGATTGTCGGTTTCTTGATCTTTTTCCTTTTCCACAGAATGGCTTTGACGCGCCCTACGCATCCCGATCAACCCGCCTACCGCGTGTTCTGTTTATGTTACCATCGATATCGTTTGGGACGCGCGTTTGGGTTTTGGCGGGGTTCATAAGCAGGATACTGAAAAGCAACGGTAAAAGTGGAACGAACCGCAACGGACGAGGTTCGCCCAAACTGAGACTGCGGGGCACTCTGAGCCCAGCTTCGCTTAGGCGGCGCGGCTATGGGGTTCGGTCATTTTTCGCAAGCCCCTTTGATAACACGTAAAAATCCGTGCCCGTCAGGGCGGTGTTACTGGTTCGCAATTGGGGGATAATGGCGGAGCGGAAGGCAGCCATAATACAGTGCGAGCCGATCCCACAACGTCCATTAATATCCTTTTTATTATAGTTATATAGGTGAGTTCGTGTTCCACTAACGTCTTGCATATTCCCGCTGTATCCGACAATTATTGGGGGATAGATAGGGGGATAGATTGGTGACCACTTCAAACCGACCAGGACCAAATTCAGGGCTCACAGCCGCCTTAGTGAGCAAGGTTCGCGCGCCTGGTAAGTACCATGACGGCAAAGGCACGGGACTTTACCTACGGCTCGACAAGGCGGGCCGCAAGCAATGGGTGCAGCGCGTGGTTGTCGGCGGCAAGCGCGTTGAGCTTGGGCTTGGCAGCTTTCCGATTAGCACTCTGGCGATGGCACGCGAGGATGCGCTTGAGAACAAGCGGATGGTGCGCAATGGCAAAGACCCGCGCGTCGAGCGCAACATAGACAAAGGCAATATGAATTTTGCCAATGCGGTGGATCGCTATCTTGAGATCAAGCTCAAGGAGTTTCGCAACGACAAGCACCGCAAGCAATGGCGCTCGACCCTGGACAATTATGCGATCCCGGCCATCGGGCATATGTCGATGGAAGCGGTGATGGTACAGGACGTGTTGCGCATCCTGGAGCCGATCTGGCTGACTAAGACGGAAACCGCCCGACGCTTGCGGGGCCGGATCGAGAAAGTCTTTGATTGGGCCATTGTCGCCAACCACCGCAAAAGCGACAACCCAGCGCGCTACAAAGGGTTTCTATCTGAGCTTCTGCCCAAACCCGAGAAGATCGTCAAAACCCGCCACCATGCCGCGCTCACGCTCAAGGATGCGCCGGGCTGGTGGGACGCGCTCGCCACGCGGGGCGGCAATTCTGCCCGCGCCTTGCAGTTTCTCTGCCTGACCGCCACGCGCTCAGGTGAGGTGCGCGGTATGACCTGGAACGAAGTGGATTTGGATGAAGCGCTTTGGGTCATACCGTCAAATCGCATGAAGGCGGGGCGAGAGCATCGCGTGCCGTTGCCAGAGGGGGCGGTCAAACTTCTGCGCGACCTGCCGCGTTTGGAAGGCAGCGATTTTGTGTTCTTCGCCCCTCAAGGCGGAATGCTGTCTGACATGTCGCTATCCGCTGTCATGCGCAAAATGCAGAAAGCCGAAGAACAGGCGGGAGGTCCCGGTTATCTCGACGCCCGCTCAGGCCGTCCTGCGGTGCCACATGGGTTGCGATCCACCTTTCGCGACTGGGCGGCTGAACATGGATATGACCATGTTTTGGCCGAGCTTGCCCTGGCGCACACGGTTGGCAGCGAGGTTGAGCGCGCCTATCGCCGGACGGACATGCTGAGTCGTCGTCGTGCGATGCTAGAGGACTGGGCAGCGGTGCTGAACGGCCAATCAAGCGCCTCAGATTGAGCGCGCGAAGGGCAAAAAGTAACTTTATTGGCGGTTTTTCAAATTATTTTTCGCCTATGTATATGTAATCCCCCCAATAGTGGATCAAGGCCTTGTTATAGATCAATAATAACGACAACCTGTAGGGTCATTTGACGCGCGGATTCCACGTGCCTAGATCGGTTCCACGCGGCACTGATGGGCAGTTGTCGTCGCGTGTCGGAACCGACGAGACTTCAGGACGCTTGGAACGGCAATCCCTGACCTTTCAATACTGCCCAAGACGCCCGAGGTCAAAACAAGGATCGACCTAGGGCAAACGGGAGGCGGTCATACATGACGCAGAACAAAATCTATCGACGCCCGGATGTTGAACAACTGGTCGGGCTGTCACGCTCGACCCTTTACGCAATGATGGCCGAGGGGACATTCCCCAAGCCGATCAAGCTGGGCAAACGCGCTGTTGGATGGCGAGCCATCGACATTGAGGCCTGGTTCAAGGCACGCAGCCTGGGCGGGGTGTTTCAATGAATATGCACAATTGCACAGTGGCGCGCTCCGTTGATCTGAGCGTGCGGGAAACCTCGGACAACTACCGCGCCGAGCTGTTCCGTATGGGGCTTTACCGCGTGGTGGTCTGTCGTCACGGGCTGCAATGGGTCTTGCAAAAGCAGCGCTTCAAAATATCCGTGTTGGGGGCGGCTTGGCGCAATCTTGGCTACTGCACCACCAAAACAGCGCTGATCCGGCTTCAACAGGCGCACAACGCGCCTCTGCATCCATGCATGGACGCTTTACCCGCGCGGTTTGCCTGCGAGGTGCGGCAATGATCTTGGCTGAACATATCACCCGCACGCTTGGCGGGACATGGCGCGGACAAAACGGGCTTGCCTGTTGTCCCGCCCATGAAGATTGCGCGCCCAGTTTAAGCCTGGGTGTGGGTGTCGATGGCCGCTTGCTGGTGCATTGCCATGCAGGGTGCGCTTATGGGGCCGTGATGGACGCGCTCAAGACGCGTGGGCTTATGGATCACAAGACGCGCACCACAATCGGCAGCACCCTGGCAAGCCGGGTCGAGATCGCGGCAAATCGCAAAGCAAAGCAGGCCGAGGCGGAGAAGCGTGCACGCCAAGCCCGTATGCTATGGGACAGCGGCCAGCCCATAACATCTACATTAGGGGAGCGTTACCTAAGAGCGCGCGGAATCACGTGCGCCTTGCCGCATAGTTTACGATACGTAGAGAGTTGCTGGCATAAGAGCGCCCAGCGATTGCCCGCCATCGTGGCGCGGGTCGATGGGGTCGCGCGCTTTGCCGTCCACCGCACATATTTACGTAAGGACGGCAGCGCCAAGGCCGAGGTTGAAAGCCCTAAAGCCATGCTTGGATCGGTGCGCGGTGGCGCGGTGCGTCTGACGCCGCCGTCGCCCACGTCAAACCTGGTCGTTGCCGAGGGGATTGAGACAGCCTTGTCTTTGCCCAGCGGATTGATGAACCGCTCCGCCGAGGTTTGGGCCGCGTTGAGCGCGGGCGGATTAGCTAACGTAACGCTTCCCAATCGCGCTGGTGATCTGATCATTGCACCTGATGGGGATGGGCATGGGCGTGAGGCCGCGCAAACGCTCGCGCGCCGCGCACACGCCCTGGGTTGGCACGTAATGATGTTGCCCGCGCCCGAGGGGTTTGATTGGAACGATGTCTTGTTGGGAAAGGCGGTGGCCGCATGACCGTACATCTGAAGCCTATACCTTACGTAGAGGATTGGGCCGAACCATCGCCGCGTTTCTTACGTAAGGGACTGCCGCCCGCGCCCGCTTTACCGCTTGACCGCATCTTTGCCCCGCAATGGGCCAAATGGATCAGCGATGCCGCCGAGGCCAAGTCTGCCCCGCCGGATTACGTTATGGCGGGTCTGCTTGCCACGGCGGGCGCGGCCATTGGCAACACCCGGTGGGTCTCGCCTTGGGCGGGTTGGTCCGAGCCGCCGATCCTCTGGACCATGTTGATCGGTGCGCCATCCTCGAACAAATCACCGGGGCTTGATGCGGTGTTGAGTTCGTTGAAAGAGCTTGAGCGCGATATGCGCAAAGGGGCCGAGGCCGATCTTGCCGAATGGTCTGAACGGGCCGAGGTGGCAAAGATCGCGCAAAGCGCCTGGAAAGAGGCAACCAAGGCCGCGCTCAAGGCCGGTGACGACCTGCCGTCCAAACCGGACGAAGCCGATCCGGGGCAGGAACGCCATTTACCCTGCCTGTCGGTCACAGACAGCACGGTCGAGCGGTTGGGCGTGATCTTGGCAAATCAACCGCGCGGCACGTTGATGGCGCGCGATGAATTGGCCGGGTGGCTGATGGGCATGACGCGCTATGCGGGCGGTGGGTCGGATCGCCCGTTCTGGCTGGAAGCCTATGGCGGGCGGGGCTACCGGGTTGAGCGGATGGGCCGTGAACCGCTTTATATCGACCGGCTTTCGGTGGGTGTGACCGGATCAATTCAGCCGGACCGGTTGCGCAGCCTGTTGATGAAGTCCGATGATGACGGGTTGCTTGCGCGCTTCCTGCCGATCTGGCCCGATCCCGTGCCGATCATGCGCCCACGTTCCGCGCCTGATGACGCGTTTATCCATCGCGCTTTGGGGCGGCTTCACGACCTTCAGCTTATGACCGATGAACATGACCAACAGCGCCCCTGGGTCTTGCCCTTTGATGAGGGGGCCAAGGATCGGCTGGATACGTTTCGCCATAACGTAAGGGACTGGGAGAACGGGGCCGAGGGCCTAATGTTATCTTACATAGGCAAATTGCCTGGGCTGACGGCACGGATTGCCTTGATCCTGGCGCATCTGGACTGGGTTGCCATGGCTTGTGATCAGCCGCACGAGATTGACGCAGAGACCTTCAGCCGGGCGGCGGACCTGGTGGAGCTATACGCGCTTCCGATGGCCCGGCGGGCTTATGCGGACGCCTCTGTCTCGCGCTTGGAGCGGGCCGCCATGCGCCTGGTCGAGATCATCCGTGAGCACGCCTGGCAGCGCTTCACATCCCGCGACGTTCTGCGCCTGGATCGCGCGGGGCTTGGCACCGCCGCCGAGGTGAACCCCGTCTTGCATGTGCTTGAGGAGAATAACCTTTTGCGCAGCGTTGAGATGCAGAAAAACCCACGTGGCGGGCGACCCTCGCGGGCGTACCTGGTCAATCCGGCGGTGTTGAGCGGGTGAGCACTGTCGGGGCGGGTTGCATCAAGACCCGCCCTGACAGAACTGACTTAACTGACAGAATTGAGTACGTGATCCACCAAAGAGGCGTTTTGTCGGTTTTGTCGGTTTGGTCAGGGCGGGGGGGGACGGTTTCCGGACCCTCGCCGCACCGGTCACGAACGGCAGCAGTGCGCGGAAACTGCACTTTGCAAGCCGAGACAGATGCAGCCGTACGTCCCTGCCAAGGATACCGATTGTTCGCATCCGTAACTTCTGCGACGCAAAATGCTACTACCGTTCGCCTTTATATTGCAGATTTCCCGCTTCCGGTCTTGCGGGTCCGGAAGTAGATTCTAAGGAGGCCCGAGAGGTATGGGGCGCATCTTTTCCTTACGGCGGTAACTTATTCGACAAAATTGGGATCAACTTTCACCGCTGTGCGTGCGCCTCTGACGTGAGCAAGCAAGGCGGCGGCGCAGAGCGATGCCACCGCCTATGTCTTGATTTCTATAAAGGGGCGGCCCTGAGGATGACTTCATTGCTGGCCGCGCGCATTTCCGCCTCGTTGATCATGACCAATCCGAGGGCCTGGTAATCTACGCCAAGGATATCGTTGCCCATATCAAGGAGCGCATAGGCATAACGCGGATCATCCCGGATTTCTTCGGCGTTCACGCCCACAAAGACGCGATCGTCGCCGGTATAGCGGAAAGCGTAGAGATTGATGCCATTCTCAAGCTGCTCGACAAAGCGTACATCTGTCTTCACCCGGCTATCCGACGCATTGGATACATTTCCGCCACCTGCGCTGCCGCCGCCACCGCCGCTGCTTGAGGCAAGTGCAATGACGCCGCCCACAACAACGACACCGATCAGCGCGCAAACGGCCGGGCGTTCATCGCAATAGCTGCGATCTCCATTGCTCGAGCTAGATGTGGAGTGCGTTTGAGACGTAGTCTCGCAGGCCGCGAGAGAGGTGCAAAGCAAGGTTGCAAGTAGTGCGCTCCGGTGTTTCAAGTACTTAGTCATCTATAATTCCCCCGTTTATTTTGGCGGTCAGAAATTTAATTGACCCTCTTACCTTTTTGTATCCCCCCGCTTCTGACAGGCGGCCAAAAGTTTGAAGATCGTATCACGTTCTGGAAACTTTGATAGTGGTAAAAGATTGACCGCACTTGGGGGGCACTCCAGCCGGCAAGTAAAACGCGGACTTTTTCATACGACGAGGGGCGAAAGGCCCGCCTTGCTGACCGTGGCGATGCGAACACGCTGCGCGACCGATAAATGGCCGCTCTGGCGAAGCTGCGGCGCGGCATCAGATACGTCGACCAGCGGCCGTTGTGGGCCGTCCGTGAAGACGGCCCAATCGCTTAGATTTCAATAGCCTCAGCGATGGCCAGCGCATCTTCAAGCTCAACGCCGAGGTATCTGACAGTGCTGTCCATCTTGGTATGCCCCAACAGAAGTTGGACCGCTCGCAGGTTGCCGGTCTTCTTGTAGATCTGCGTGACCTTTGTGCGCCGCATTGAATGCGTGCCGTATGCGCTGGCTTCCAGGCCAATGGATTTCACCCATTCTCGCACAATCCGCGCGTACTGGCGGGTCGAGATATGGAGCCGTTCGTGAAAGCGCCCAGGCCAAAGATGTTCAGATCCGATCATAAGAGGTTCCTGCATCCACCGTGCCAGCGATGCACGGGTGCCTTCCGAAATCTCAAACCGCACTGGCTTCTGGGTCTTGCTTTGCAGCACCGACGCGCGTTCCTTGATTTGACCTGACGCCATGACATCGACCACCTTCATCTTCACCAGATCGCAGCCACGCAGCTTGCTGTCGATGGCAAGATTGAAAAGAGCTAAATCACGATGGTTCTCGGCCAGCTCCAGCCGCACCCTTACTGCCCAGACGTGTTTGGGCTTGAGCGGCCGTTTTTGGCCGACGATCCGGCCTTTGTTCCATGCTGGGCGCAGTGCGCGGATGGCCGGTAAGTTTGATGTTTCCATGATGGAATCTCCGATCCACCACGCCCTTCCACATCGACAACCCGACGTTGACAAGGCATCATATCACATGAAGCTGCATTGTATCCGACGTCGGCTCCGAGCCCATTTTGACCGATGCTGCGCTATGGCCGAGTGTAGGCTTCTTCAGTCCTGACCAAAAACCGTGACAATACTACATGGAGTTTTCCATCGGTCTATGGCGCTTGAAATATCAAATGTTCCATTTTGCTGTTGGTTGCTCTTGAGCATTCTCTCAAGGTAGTTGGTGAGCACTTCGTTGGACGCTTTCGTTGTCGCAGAAACAGATTTTCGGCTGGGCGTGACAATCATGATATTCGATGAACGCGTTTGCTGCCAGACAGGTAAGTCCTGCCCAACTGAACCATCAACAAGGTCTCTTTTGCTCGTCCCAAGTAGATTTTAACGCGATTCCCAACCCGGGTTTGCACAAAGGCAGAAAGAGTTTCGACCACTCCGAGACAATAAACACTGCGTTGTCCTTCAGCTACCAGTGGTTGACTATAATGCAACAGTGCCAAGAAAATCCTCTCCAAACATCCTAGCATGACGCCGAAGAAAAGTTCATTCTTGCTCCACAACTTAATTGGAAAATAGGCAGGTTGGATATGCACTTAGCAGTATCTCAAATTCACTCAATTGGCCGTCGTTTTGCTGTGATCGCGGCGTTGGGGGCCGTTGCTTTGACGTCGGGCTGCGGGTCGACCCGTGACGATAACTTCGACCGTTCATCGGAGTTCAGAGATCTCGCGGCGCAGATTGACCTGACTGCGCCGAGCGATGTTAGCAGCCTTCAAGGCAAAGCGACCTATAATGGGGTTGCAACGGCTGATTTTGGGGGGTTCGGCGGGACTGCTGATGCAAAACTCGCGGCTGACTTCGATACACAAGAGATTGAAGGCAAAATGACTTCGTGGAAGGATCTCGATCCCCACAACTATGAGCTTCGCGGACAGATAGATTTGACCAATGGCAAAATAGCCAATGATGGTAGTTTTACTTCTCAGATGGCAGGCAACATTGAACGCGATGTCGCTGGTTCTAATCAATCCGATACGCCTGTTCTGCTGATCTTCGAAGGTGATGCAGATGGTCAGATTTACGATTCGGTGGATGGGGCGTCCGCCAGCCACCTGAAGGGCTCATTCTCAGGCGGAGGTGTAAGCGGAGCCTTTGTAGCTGGCCAATAATGAGGACCGTTCGGCCTGATCCGGCGAGGGGTCTGACAAACGCCTAGGCAATGTCAGTTCCTCGCCACTCGTTATATGGATGATCGGTCAGCCTGATGATACTCCGACCCGGTACGCCGCATATAGCATTAATCATCAGGTTTGCTCAAACTGCCTTCCTGAGTAAGTCGCTATGCGCAAATTTTTGCATATCTATTCTCGTGAATCTCAACGACGAATATTGGGGCAGCGCGGGAGATTGGTTTCTGGCCAGAGCGGCGGGGCGGATGACTGCTGGAATGCCTTGAAGTAGCTATCCGATGTTTATCAATGATTAGGTTGTAACGTCCCCTGCCAACTCAGACCGATTTTGCCCGATAATATCTCCCCCACCGGATCGCTTTTCAGCGGCACAGCTAAGAAATACCGTGACCGCTAGCTCGGGTCAAAAGCGCCAAGCCTTCAGATCAAGGCCCAACAGGATTTGATGCTCCCCGTAGAAGTCGATGTTTGAGTCGTTAACCTGATAACCAACGCTCGCTATGATGTGTTCGTTTATTGGCCGTCTTACCATCAGAGTATATGTATGGTCTGTTCTAGGTTGCCCGAAATGTGTGCCACCCCCCGCTCGGTAGTAATCAAACGAAATTGATGTGGTTTTTCCGAAGACAGGTCGGGTCAGAGCAATGGTAGCCCCGCTTAGCGTGGTGTGACGTTGCTCGATGTGTTCTCCCCATCGGATGCCAGTATGGACGGCGCCCACCCCTTTCACTGCACTCAGCAAACTGAAAGTGGCTCTAGACTTTGTGTAATCTTCACGAAACCCTCTCTCGAACGCAATGCTCGCTTCGTGATGACCCAGAGCTGATGAGAACATCTGAGTACCTCTGATAGAGGCATACTTTTCTTCAGTTTCGGATGTTTTCTTGAGGTAGCGATAGCCACCGCAACTGTTGATCCATGTCCATCTTGCGACATGGGACTGCAAGCAGGTGCTCGCGTTGATACCTGTTTTGTCCAGATCATGTTCCGGCGCATATTCATAGCTTGCCGCAATTTTGAATGTGACAGTTTGTTTGGGTGCTATACTATACAAACTGTAGCCCGACGCAGCTATTCCCAGAGTTATTCCTTTTTTCGCAACACTTTCTTCATCAACAACGAAGTTCAAGTCGCCAATAGCAAATTCGGAACCGGGTAGCCCGTTGTTCAGATTGCTATCATACGCAAGAAGTGGCTTGATTGTGAACTCCGCCGCCAACTTTCTAGGTGATTCACCTTTCCGATGCGCCAATCCGTCACGTTTCATAAAGCTGATCAGATATCGCTCAGCGCCCTTGGGACGGGTTTTTACAAGAGAATAGAATGCCAGCTTCTCGGACCCAGACATCATTGATGACCGCCAAACAGAGAGGTCAGCCCCGAATGCTGGTGCATTGAGCAGGCTGAGGGAAAATACACAAGCGAGGAGGTTTTTTGGTTTCAACTTACTTCTCGGGTGGGCATTCTAAATATACAGCGGAGAAATGACTTCTTAACCGCTCGACCGATTTCGCCATATCTTTAGTCGAACTAATATCATGTCGGTACATGTAAGCCAAGTATCCGGCTAAAACTGTTGATCAGTCCCGCTTAAGCTTGGTGCCGTTGTCGCTGACCACCATGCGGGGATAACGAAGCGCGATAGCGGTCGTTAGCGTAGTAGTAGCGAATTCTCACTTCGTCCCGCACTGCGTGAATTCGCCCGACGCCAGATTTCGCAGGTGCAGCGAATGGCCGCAAAGCCGGGCTGCACCGCAGCATGGCCGGATGGTGGTGAGTGGCCGGTCTGGGCCGGACTTAACAAACGCGTCGAATTGTGCCGAGCCTCATACCCAATGCAAAGCAATCAAAGACATCGGAATTTTTCTGGGGGATGAAGTGGGGGATAAAGATCAATTAAAATAAAAAAGTATTAAATACCAATATCTTACATAGGCAAGTGGCGGAGCGGAAGGGATTCGAACCCTCGAGACGGTTCCCCGCCTACACACTTTCCAGGCGTGCGCCTTCGACCACTCGGCCACCGCTCCGAGGGCGTTGCTACAGCAAAAGGCCAAGCGGGTTCAAGATGTGATTGCGAATTTCGTACATGATCTTATCGCGCGTCGCAGGCGCGCCAAGCAGGTTGTCAAAATTGTGGGGTGAAGGGGCCTCAAGCTTTGGCCGAGAACCGCCTCTCATTTGGGAAATCAGTCATCCAAGTGAATGCTGAATCGCCGGTTAAGGCGGCTTTTCTTTTCGACCTTGCCCAGCCGAACACGCCCGATTTCCGCAGTCTGCGCCACATGGGTGCCGCCACAGGGTTGCAGGTCGATCTGTTCACATTCCGTACCTATGCGCACCAGACGTACGCGCCCTGCCCCCTTGGGTGGCTGAACGGACATTGTTTTCACGAGGTCAGGATTGGCCGCCAGTTCGTCATCCGTAATCCAGCGCTCAGACATCCGCAGATCGCGAGCGATCAGCGCATTCAGGGCGTCCTCGATCGCTTGCTTGTCATCAGGTGGTTTTTCCATTGCGAAATCAAGGCGAGATTTCTCGGCGCCAATCTGGCCGCCGGTGACAGGCAAAGGAATGACAACAGATAACAGATGCAGCGCAGTGTGCATCCGCATATGCCGAAAGCGTAGATCCCAATCGATGGCTTGGGACACCTGCGCGCCCACCGGCGGCAATGCCGCACCGTGATCAGTGACAAGGGCGATCCCCGCGCTGGCCTTACCCGATGTGTCGTTCAAGGTGTTGATGATCTTGATCGTGCCACCATCCCAACTTAACTGCCCGCGGTCACCGGGTTGCCCGCCGCCGGTCGGATAAAAGATGCTGCGGTCCAGAACCACGCCGTGGTCCGTATGCGCCACGACGTGGCCATCGGCCTGTTTCAGATAGGCATCGGTGCGAAACAGAGGCTCAGTCGTCGCCGCCATCACTCTCTCCATCGCTGTCATCAGTACGATGCATATCTTCGACGGTCAGGGCGTCATTGCTGGGCGATCTGGCCGTCGCATCATCGGAGTGGGTCTGTTTTTCATCACCTGCCGCCACGGCCAACGCCTCGGGGTTGCGCAGCCAGATATCGCGCTGTGCATGGGGGATCTCGATCCCTTCTTCGGCAAAACGGCTGGCAATCTCGTGATTTATCTCGCTTTTCACAGACAGCATGTAGTTCACATCGCTTAGGATAGCGCGTATTTCGAACTCAAGACAATCGGCGCCAAAGCCCTGAAACACCACCGATGGCGGCGGGTTCACCGTGACCATAGGGTGGTTTTCGGCAATTTCCATCAAGATCGTTTCAATCCGGCGCGTGTCGTTGCCATAGGCAACCCTGACCGGCACAATCACCCGGCCGATTGAATTGCCGCGTGTGAAGTTCGTCACGACGCCAGACACGAGGTCACTGTTGGGCAGAATGACATCTGTGCGGTCGAACGTCTCGATCCGGGTGGCGCGCACCGAGATGTCGCGCACATAGCCCATTTCGCCCCCCACCTCGATCCAGTCGCCCTCGGAAATCGGGCGCTCGATCAAAAGAATAATGCCCGAGACGAAATTGGACACAATGGTTTGCAGGCCGAAGCCGATACCAACCGACAAGGCACCTGCAACGATGGCGACAGAGCTCAGGTCGATCCCCGCCGACGTGATCGCGATGACCGCAGCCAGAAACAGCCCGACATAACCGACACCAACGGAAATGGCGTTCTGTCCGCCCTTGTCCAGCTTGGTTTTGGGCAGGATTGTGGTGCGCAAAGCGGATTGTGCGGCGCGGGTGGCGGCATAGCCGATCGCGAAGATCAGGGCGAAAACCATCAAAGTGCGCGGCGTGACGCGCGCTTCGCCCAGTTGGAAACCATGTTGGAACGTGGCCCAAAGCTCGGCCAGTTCAGCCGCGCGCACACCCCACAAAAGCGCCAGAAGCGGCAGCGACAGGATCACCATCATGACGGTCATCAACACCGGCAGCAATGCCTGTTGCGCTTCATCTTCGCTGAGGTTCCGCAAGACACCATAGAGGCCCGTCAAAAAACTGTGCAGCAGGGCAAGAACGGCGATGACGGCCATCGTCATGACCGATGGAAACAGGATCGAAGCCGCCAAGTTCGTATACCCGATAGCGGCTGCGATGGGCGCGCCCAGCCCGACACCCTGACAAACGCGCCCCATAAACAATACGGCACGTTCACGGAATGTCATTCCGTCACGATCCGCATGAGCCTGCACGTATTGGCGCAGCGTGCGTCCGGTCCGCGCCAACAGATAGCCGGTCGCCAGAAGAACGGGGAACGCAAGAACTGAAACCGTGCCGCTGGAATATTCTTCGAAAGCAGCCAGGTTGGTCAAAATCGCCCAGACACCCAGTGCCAAACCCAGCAAGCCGACATTAACACGCGCTTCGGTTCGTTGGGTGCCGTTGGGCAGGTCGATCAGGGCGCTGCTTCCGGTGTGCGATGTGAACAACCGCGTGCCCAGCCAATGACTGCCGAACAGAACGAAGCCGAAGCCGGGCAGCACATCGGCAATCACTTGGCCGCGCAGCCCCAGCACTCCGGCAAGGTTCAGCGCGGCGATAAAGGCAAAAAGTCCGGTCAGCGGCGCCAGAAACTGACCGATCGAGGTCAGAAACCCGATCACACCGCGGGAAGACCCTTTTCGTTTCGCCCGCATCCGTTTTCCAAGCCGCATGATCCACACACGGCTGCGGAACAGAAGCACCACGGCGATGGCCAGAAGCGTCAGCGTCACCGGCAGGTCGTCGCGCAAATCCTGTCGCTGCGATTCGCTACCCCAGTTGTCGCGCAGCTCGACGATGGACAGGTCCAGCGTGGTTTTCAGGTCCGACAGCGCACGGGGCCACAGCGCGGGGTTCAGCGGGCTTGGGCCAAGCGCAAGGATCTGGTCGGTCTGACGCGCCCGAATTTGCGCGTCAATCTCGCGAATCAGGACATCAGCGCGCGAATACGCTTCTTGCGCTTCCTGAACCGGCAAACGGGCGGCGTTCAACCTTTCGGTCAATTCGCGGCGGCGTTGGGTCAGGACTTCTGGTTCTTCTTCTGGTGCTTCCGGTTCAGCCCCTAACGTCGACAATTGCGTCTTCAGCGTATCGATGCGGATCGAGTTTTCCTTCTGCGCCTCGGAAAACAGATTGCGCCAGTCAATCAACGCCGCGCGCAGTTTCTCTAGATCGGCGTCCGAGGCGCGCTCAAGCTCGATTGCGTCTTCGACCTGGCTTGCCAGTCGCTCCCATGCCTCATAGTCGGGCGAGCCATCGTCAAGGACCTCGTAGGCGGCTGTCCGCGCCTCCTCCGACGAGGCATCGCTATTTTGCCCGACCGCGGCAAACGCGGTCAGCGCAAACAGAAGAGCCGCAAATATAGCGGTTAGGGCGCGAGTCATTCAGTATCCTCAAACGCTTCAGGCAACACAACGGGGCCGCGATCAAGCCAACCGGGGACGGGAAGCTCTTTTTCCCTCAGGAATTCAGGGTTGAACAGTTTCGACTGATACCGCGTGCCGTAATCACACAGAACCGTCACAATCGTATGGCCGGGCCCCATTTCTTTCGCCATGCGGATAGCGCCCGCCACGTTGATGCCGGACGAACCACCAAGACAAAGCCCTTCGTCTTGCAACAGGTCAAAAATGATCGGAAGCGCCTCTTCATCGGGCACCTGCCAAGCCATATCGGGGGTGAACCCCTCAAGGTTCTTCGTGATCCGCACCTGCCCGATCCCCTCGGCGATCGAGCCGCCTTCCATCGCGATCTCGCCGGTGGTGTAATAGCTGTAAAGCCCCGCGCCCATCGGGTCCGCGATGCCGATTTTCACGCCTTTGGGTTGCAGCGCCATCGCAACCCCGGCCAGCGTGCCGCCCGACCCCACCGCGCAGACGAAACCATCGACCTTGCCATCGGTCTGCTGCCAGATTTCCGGCCCGGTGGTTTCAATATGCGCCTGACGGTTAGCGACGTTGTCGAACTGGTTGGCCCAGATCACCCCATTGGGTTCGGTGGCCGTCAATTTCTCGGCCAGACGGCGCGAGTAGTGGATGAAGTTGTTAGGGTTGCGATAGGGTGCCGCTGGCACCTGCACCAATTCGGCCCCAGCCAGACGCAACATGTCTTTCTTTTCCTCGGACTGGGTTTCCGGGATCACGATCACCGTCTTGAACCCCATCGAGGCCCCGACCAACGCCAGCCCGATCCCCGTGTTACCTGCCGTCCCTTCGACGATGGTCCCGCCGGGCTTCAAGTCGCCACGCGCAACCGCATCCTTGATGATATAAAGCGCCGCCCGGTCCTTGACCGACTGGCCGGGGTTCATGAACTCGGCCTTGCCTAGAATCTCGCAACCCGTTTCTTCGGACGCTTTTTTCAGTCGAATCAACGGTGTATTGCCGACAGTTGCTTCCAGATCCTGCTTGATATCCATCTTGTGCCCCATGTGTCGCGTTTCCCTCTAATCTGTAGGGGTTGGCAGAAGCGGGTTCAAGGGGGCCAGGTATCAGCTTCCTGCTCGAAACCCGTCACGGTTCAGCGCCAGCCAAAGCGCACACAGGACCAATGGGCCGCAGGCGGCCTCGCCGCTGTTTACCAACTCCATCAGACGCGCAAAGGGGATAACGTGACTGCGGATATCCTCGACCTCATCTGCGGCGCCACCGATCCCGGCGGCAGTATCAGGCAAGTCGCACAGCGCAATGTAGGTATAGAAATATTCCGTGTTCGAACCGGGGCTGGGATAGTGGTGCGGCAGGGCGATCAGACGATCAAGCGCCAACCCCGCCTCCTCGTGCGCTTCGCGGCGCGCGCTGCTTTCCGGTGTCTCGCCTGCATCAATGCGGCCCGCGATGGGTTCCAACGTCCAAGGAAGCGGATCGCCACGTATGTGCGGCCCCATGCGGAATTGTTCGACCAACATCACCCGGTCGCGGATTGGGTCATAGGGCAAGACGATCACCGCGTCGCCACCAACGAAGGCCGCGCGGTTCACAACCTCGCTCATTTCGCCGGAGTAGCGGCGAAATGACAGGTCTTGTTCCTCCATCGTAAAGAACTGCGCGTACGGGCGGGCGCTGGCGTGAACGTCGATGTCTCCTGCCCCGAAATCGGCGCGCACGGTGGTGGGTGTGGTACTTGCGCGGGCGCGCACGCGGCTTGCTGCGCGGGTGCGGATCATTGGGAAGCGTTCGGCGACCACTTGGGCAGAGATCTTACCGAAATAGGACATGACCTCGCCTGCCGCTTCCAACGTCATCTCGCCCCACTGTGCGATCCAATCATCCAGCGACCAAGGTCCGCCGGGGGTCCAAAGACCGGGCGCAGGGAAATAGACCTGTGCAGTCACGGGTGCAGCCGTGCCGTCGGGATGAACCGCAACCTTTTTCAACGCGTAGTCAAACCCGCCTTCATAGAAATCCAGCCGGGCGCGCGCAGTATCGCCTAGTTCTTCCACCAGCAAGCCAATTGCGGATGCACTGGGGTCGGGTTCGATCGTGGGGAATGGCTGGTCTTTAACCCAGCTAACCCGGTGCCCGGGCAGCATCGCGGGGCGCGTGCAATAGTGTTCGCCTGCCAGCACAAGCTCAAGCAGCGGCAAATGGCACAGCGTGCCATAGAAAAACATGGTGGTCACAGGATCAGCCCCATTTGCGCGCAGCGTTAAAGGCGCACCACGATGCCAATCCCCCCCCAAGCAAAACCGCAACCATGACCTCTCCGGTCACGTATTTATGATAAAAGTCTACGCTGATCATAAAGATATCCTGCAACGCCTCGATCGGCCCGTCATAGGCCTTGCGCAGACTTTGTTTGATCATGATCGCAAAGGCAAAGATGAAAAATGTCAGGCCCGCCTGCACCAGAGCGGTGGTAAAGGCGTTTGCCCCCACACTGCCCAACCGTCGGTCCGCACGTGGGCCAAGAAACTTCCACCCAACGAACAAGCCAATCAGCGCACAAATCGGCGACAGTTTTGACAGATCGCGGCCTTCTTCCATCAGCGGCTTGATCAGCTCGGCACAGAACCACCCCGTCGCAGACAGGATCAGGGCGGCAACCAGTTTCGCGGCTGTGGGCATTGGGATCTCCAGCGGTTTCGGCCGTTTGGACGATGTTTCACAGGCTCTTATGGCTATTTTATGGCGAATTCAGCATGAAACAGACGTGTCACGTGCCAAGCGCATCCGATCACGCGGGATTTTCCAGCGTAACCTGCACCACGTCGCAATTGCCCGACTGAAACGCCGCCGCGCATGAGGTCAGATAGAAATTCCACATCCGCCTAAAACGGTCATCGAAGCCCAGATCCGCAACCTGTCCCCAGTGGGCGTTGAACACCTCGTGCCAGCGGCGCAGTGTCGTCGAATAACTGTCGCCGAACGCGATCTGGTCGCGAAACGCAAGACCGGCTTTTTCCACCTCGGCCCGCAGCACCGTTTTGGATGGGAGCATCCCACCCGGGAAAATGTATTTTTGAATGAAATCAACGCCTTTTCGATAGACTTCAAAGCGGCTTTCGGTGATCGTAATGATCTGCAATACCGCCTGCGCGCCGGGTCGAAGACATTTGCGCACGGCGCCGAAATAGATCGGCCAATATCTTTCGCCTACGGCTTCGAACATCTCGATCGAGGCGATGCCATCATATTGCCCTGTTTCGTCGCGGTAGTCTTGCATCTTGATCGTCACCAAGTCGGACAGCCCCGCCTTGCGGATGCGTTCCAAGGCATAATCATGCTGTTCCTGGCTGATCGTCAGGCCGGTGACGCGGATACCCTTGCGCGCTGCGTGTTCGGCAAAACCACCCCAACCGCACCCGATTTCAAGCACATGATCGCCCGGCCCCACGCCCATCTGTTCGATCATAGAGGTGTATTTCTGCTCCTGTGCCGCCTCAAGACTGTCCTGCCCACTGCGAAACAAGGCGGAAGAATAGGTCATCGTATCATCCAGCCAAAGCGCATAGAAATCATTGCCCAGATCATAATGATAGCTGATGTTCTTCTTCGCGCGGCTTTTGGTGTTGGAATTCATCAGGTGGCGCAGCCGTTCATAAGCGCGCAGGAAAATCTGGCCGGGAAACCCGTCATACAGAACGTCATTGTCGTCTTGCAGCAGGTCCAAAAAGGCTTGCAGATCAGGCGACGACCAGCCACCGTCGATATAGGCGTCACAAAAGCCCAGATCACCTTCCCGGATCAGGCGGGCAAACACGTCGTTATCGTGTATGCGCAATTCCGCGACATAGCCCGGCGCTGCGCCCTCGGCACGGAATTTTCGTCCATCAGGCATCACGAAATCCAACCGCCCCCGGTTCATCCGGCAGGCTGTGTCAAAAACAGTGGCAAAATAGCGCGGCAGATCGGGCTGCCCATCCGTGCTGATCAGGATCATATCACCCCCCAAAGCGTCTTGACCCACTGATCCAAGGCTAAGCCGAGCATAGCCGGCCTGACAAGATAGTCACTATGCAGGCGCAGCAGAGCTCGCTGCGACCGCAAAGGCGCGGGTGATACTGCGCGGGGCGCGTGGGCACCTGTCGATCGAGCGATCGCGGCGTACGCACCCATACGCGGGTACATAAATCGCCGGTGTGTCGGGCGTGGGTGGATGCCCGCGCGCAAATGCCCCGCAGGTCAAGGCCGGTTTGACAGATTCATTACTTTACGATTAGACCGTAGGGCATTGATTTAAATAACTTTATCCAGCGCGCTGATCAACTTATCCACCTCGGATTTGGTTGTATAATGGGTAAAGCTAACGCGAAGCACACCTAGTTCTGGATCTACGTCTTGCGCCTCCAACGCGCGGGTAGCATAGAAATCGCCACCACCCGCCATGATGCCAAATCGGGCAAGTTCCGCTGCCAAATCGGGGCCCGCCTGCGCCGCAGCAACCGCCACAGTCGGCGCGCGGTTTTCCGCTTGCGCAGGTCCCAGCAGGTGCGCATTGGCCTTTGATGACAAAAAATCCAGCAAGGGCTGCAAAAGCTGCACCTCGTGCGTGCGCATCAGGTCGTGCACGCCGGCCGTCACCGTCACTGCATCGCCGGTGATGCCATGATGCGCAGCCAATGCCTCGTAATAGTCAGCCATCCCTGCCGAGGCGGCAATCTGCGCGTGATCCGGCCCTGCGGGCGTGAACCGCTTGTAAAGCGCATCAGCGTTGAAATAGTGTCCCTGATTGGGCAACGCGTCGCCCAAGCCCCTGCGAATAACCATGATCCCTTGGTGCGGGCCGTAGGTCTTGTAAGCCGAGAATAGATATATATCGGCGCCCAGCGCGTCCACGTTCACAAACCCGTGTGGCGCATAGCTAACGCCATCGACACAGGTAAAGGCCCCTGCCGCGCGGGCCTTGGCACAGATAGCGACGGCGTCGTTGATCTCGCCCACCACGTTCGAACAATGGGGAAAACACACCAGCCGCACCTTGCCGTCCGCCAGCAGATCGTCCAGCGCCGCTGGGTCCAGATGGCCCGTGTCGGGGTCGATCTTCCATTCACGGATCTCAAGCCCCTCGTCCGCCAGCCGCCGCCACGAGCCGGAATTCGCCTCGTGATCCTGATCGGTGACAACAATCGCGTCGCCCCGCAACAGATAGCCGCGGAATGCTTGCGCCAAAACATAAGTATTTTGCGTGGTCGAGGGACCGAAGCTCACCTCGTCCGTCTCGACCCCCATCATAGCGGCCAGACGGCGGCGTGCCTCGTCCATCTCAAGGCCGGCCAGCGTCGACGCCTCGTAGGGGCCATAGGGCTGGACCTTTCGCTGGTGATAGAACCGCGTCAGCCGGTCAATCACCGGCGCGCAAGTGTAAGACCCGCCCGCGTTCTCAAAAAAGGCCTGCCCTTGCAGGCTTGGTTCGGCAAACGCCGGGAATTGCGCCCGCACCCAGTTGATGTCCAGTTCGCTCATTGGTAACTCCTTCGCATCGTTTGTTGATGGGGGTTGCCTGAGAGATCAGGTTGCGCGAATGACTGCGCTATGGCCCCGGACATTTCTTGGCTATCGGCCCCGTACGGGCAGGTCAAGCGCAGCATCAGGGTCCAAGCGAAGGGTACTGGGGCAAAGCATCGCCCTGCCCCAGCACGGTATGGCATAACCTTTACAGGCTCATCAGCGCGTCGGCGTCCAGCATCGCGGCAGCCATGGCATCGGGGGCGGCAACGGTGATACCGTCCAGCAGCACGTCTTTCTCGGCCCCCTTGTTGGGCAGATAGATCGCGCAGACCTCGACCTTGGCGCCGGGCATCCCCATGATTTTCTGCATCAGCTGCTGAGGGCCAACACCCAGCGGCTTTTGCGGGGCAGTCGCGCCTTCGGGTGCTTCTTTCAGTGCAAGATCGGCCGCCGGGCCACACAACATCACATGGGGTGCGGCACCTTGTTCTGCGGATTTCATCGTCAGCACCATCGCCATCATCTGGGTCTGGGCTTCGGGTGCGGTCAGAATGGTGACGAGGTTGTCGGCGTCATCGGCCTGAGCCGTGCCAGCCAGCCCGGCCAGACCAATGGCGGCGGCGGTCAGGGTCGTCTTGATCGAAAATTTGGTCATGTGATCTGTCCTTGCATAATGGGTAAGCCCGCAATGGATCGCACCGGTCGAACCGGCACAGGCGGGCGGGGCAACAGGCCCTCGATGAAAGAGCTACGCGATACATTCAGAACAAGTAATGCGTCATTTTGCACCGCGACGAACCGCCCCAAGCGCAGGGATCAGCCGTTCACATCAACCACCACACGCCCTTTGACCTGACCGTTCAGGATATCGGCGCCCACCACCGACAGATCGTCCAACGTGGCGGTGCGGATCATCGCTTCCAGCTTGTCCATAGGCAGGTCCGAGGCAATCCGCCCCCACGCCCGCAAGCGGTTGTCATAGGGCTGCATCACTGAATCAATCCCCAGCAGGTTTACCCCACGCAGAAGGAAGGGAATAACCGTCGCGGGCAAGGCCGCCCCGCCCGCAAGCCCCACGGCGGCAACGCTGGCGCCATACTGCATCTGCCCCAGCACACGGGCCAGCATATCGCCCCCCACCGCGTCGACGCACCCCGCCCAGGTTTCGGCCTCAAGCGGGCGCTTGGTTGTCTCATTCAGCTCTTCTCGGGGAACGATCTGTGCAGCCCCCAGACCCTTCAGGTAATCTGCTTGATCGGGGCGTCCAGTGACGGCAGCCACATAATATCCAAGATTGGCCAGAATTGCCGTGGCAACCGAACCCACCCCGCCAGCCGCGCCCGTAACCAGCACCGGTCCCTGTTCGGGACGTAGCCCGTGATCTTCCAGCGCCATCACCGCCAACATCGCGGTGAAACCCGCGGTGCCGACCGCCATCGCCTGCCGCGCCTCTAACCCATCGGGCAGCGGCACAAGCCAGTCAGCCTTCACCCGCGCCTTCTGCGCGTATCCGCCCCAATGCACCTCGCCCACGCGCCAACCGGTCAGAACGACCTTGTCGCCGGGGGTATAACGATCATCGTCCGAGGCCTCGACCGTGCCCGCAAAGTCAATCCCCGGCACATGTGGATAAGCGCGAACCAGGCCCCCGCCCTTGGGCGACAGGCACAAACCGTCTTTGTAATTTACGGTCGAATACTCAACCGCAACCGTCACATCCCCTTCGGGCAGCGCAGCCTCGTCCAGTTCTTTGATCGTTGCAACGGCCCGCCCGTCGGCGTCCTGCTCCATCACCAATGCTTTGAACATCTTCTGTCTCCTGTTTTCAGGCGGCCAGATTGCCGTGCGCATCGTATCCTGTTGCCGCGCCGCGCGAATCTTTGACCAAGACCACATACGACGGCTACCTTGCCACCTCGCACCGCGAATTTCACCCGCAATCGCGGTAAGGCAGAACCGCCCTGAAAGCGGAAATTGGGCCCGCGCCGCGCGGCGAAGCCGAAAACGCATGCGGATACCCCTTTTCAACCGTCGCCCAAGCCCCTACATGTAAGGTGTCCTGCAAGGGACTATGGACATAAACGCGCTCGTAATAAGCGGATCGGACCCGGGGGCGGTACCCGGCGTCTCCACCAAACATCCTTCATTTGGGGATCATGGGGACGAAACAGGATCGACGGACGTCTAAAGGGGTTAGCTTTGTCTCGGTGAGATACCACCGTTATCGGTTCACTTAAGCTAGTTGCAAATGACAACAAAGCTCCGGCTATGGCTCTGGCTGCGTAAGCAGTTCGAGTTGCCGATTTAAGCCCTTGCGCCTAGCAGCGTAAGGCGGGGTTCGCAGGCACCTGGCAACAGAAGCCTGCACTTTCCCGCTCTGATTGTGTTTTATGAAATTCCATTAGGTTGGTCATACATCCTTAAAGGTTTCGGTCTAGCGTCACAGATGTAATGCGAACCCGACACTGGAAGGATCATCAAGTGACCCCTCTTGAGCATCTGAAAAACTGGTACGATCAGGTCTGGGTCCAACAGGACCTTGATGCCATTGATCGTTTTTTCACCCCTGACTTTGAAGCGCAGGGGGTGATGGATTTCGGCATCGGCCCCGAAGATTTCCGCGCACTTGCCGAAGCCTTGCTGGCGCAAGTGGAAATCAACGATATCCGCTTCGATCGCGCGGTCGAGATGGGCGATTGGGTTTGGGCGACATTCACGGTCTTTGCGGTCACGTTGGCCGATCAAACACCTGTGCAGACCACCGGCCAAATCATGGTGCGCACGAAGGATGGAAATGCCGTTGAAGCTTATAACCAGATCGACTTCCTGACCTTCTTCGAACAGCTTGGATACCTGCCTTCCGACAGTCTGGCGCTGTGCCTGTCCGGTGAAGGCATCGCTGCCTAAGGCTTTGCAGGCTTGGCGGGCGTCGCAGGTTTCACTTGCCAAACCAAGCGGATCAAGGCCCTATCCGGACCATGACGCCCGACCTTCCCGATCTGATCCGCGTGTTTACCCGAATTGGCCTGATGTCCTTCGGCGGGGCGGCAAGACATTGCATCGCGCGATCACTGGTTCATCGCGCTGGCATCTTTCCTGGCGCTTTATGCGTTTGAAGCACCTTTCCCCGTGGTGGTCATCAGGTAGCCACCTATGGTCTGATCCGGCAGACCAGCGCCGGTCAAGAAACGACGCATAACACCGCACACCAAAGCATCCTGCGCTCTGCCAGTTTACGCCGAACTTTGGCACGATCCACAGTCTGGCTTATTCTATGGGTGACCCCCATCGCATTGGCAGTCGCGTTAGAGGCGGATATTCTGGCAGAAATCGGGGCGTTCTGCTCGAAACTTGCGGTGGTTAGCTTCGGCGGCGCCTATGGTGTGCTGGCCTATATGACGCAAGTGGTCGTGACCACGCAGAATTGGCTAACGCCGGATCAGATGATGGATGGGCTGGACTTGCGGAAACAACACCCGGTCCGCTGATTTTGGTGACTCAGTGCGTGGGCTATATGACCGGCCACACACTGTCTGGTCCCGGACTTGCATTGGCCACCGCCGCGATAACGCTGTGGATCACCTTCATGCCGTGCTTTCTGTGGATCTTCACGGTCGCATCGCCTTTTCCCCAATCTGCCCGTGCCAAACAGCTTGGATGTTCACGCCATAGGGCTGTGCGCTGTTACTGTGGTTCTGCTCGGGACGCTCCGCCTGTCGCTGTTGATCACACTGACGGTCATGGCGTTGTTAGCGGTGGTCCTGACAATGCTTGGCCTGTGATTATCTTGCGCCTTTTCTTCACTGACGAATCCCGTATTCTGGACGCAGCCACAAAGTGAGATTGTTCATGTCCGACACCATCGACTATGGAAACCTGATGCATGATGCGATGCGCGACCTTATCCGGAGGGTGCTGGAGGGTGTCGCAACCAATGGCCTGCCGGGTGAACATCACTTCTTTATCAATTTCGACACGCATCATAGCGGCGTTGAACTGGCCGACTGGATGCGAGACCGCTTTCCTGACGATATGACCATCGTCTTGCAGCACTGGTTTGAAAACCTCTCGGTTGACGAGAACGGGTTTGGTGTGACGCTGAATTTCGGGGACGCGCCGGAAACACTGTATGTTCCTTACGATGCGATCAACACGTTTGTGGACCCGTCAGTGGAATTCGGCCTGCGGTTCGAGATGGAGGATGCGCACCATCCTGATTTGCACCTTGCCGGTGACGATGCCGATGTGCCGGAAGAAGCAGGGCCTGTCGAAGACCCTGAACATAAAAAGCCCAAATCCGACAAAGGCTCGGACGATGATAAAGCTGACGAAGACTCACACAAAGACGCAGAAATCGTCAGCTTGGACAGCTTCCGCAAATAACCGATCCTGACCACTGAACCGTCATCGCCATTGAATTTGGTGTGCAGTGGTGTACAACGGCGTCGGTTTTGAAAATAAAGGCGCCAAGACATGACCCAGACCCGCACAGAATCCGACAGCTTTGGCCCGCTAGAGGTTCCCGCTGACAAATACTGGGGCGCGCAGACGCAGCGCTCTTTGATGAACTTCCCCATTGGCTGGGAAAAACAGCCCGTCGCCATCGTGCGCGCCTTGGGCGTCATCAAACAAGCCTGCGCCGAGGCGAACAAAGCCGCGGGTGTACTGAACGAAAACATCGCGGACGCCGTCATTCAGGCCGCATCAGAGGTGGTCGCGGGCAAGTTTGACGACAACTTTCCGCTGGTCGTCTGGCAAACAGGGTCCGGCACCCAATCGAACATGAACGCCAACGAGGTCATTGCCAACCGCGCGATTGAAATCATGGGCGGCGAAATTGGATCGAAAGACCCTGTGCACCCGAATGATCATTGCAACATGGGACAATCTTCGAACGATACGTTCCCCACAGCCATGCATATCGCCACCGCGATGAGCGTGCGCGACGTACTTCTGCCCGGCCTTGAAAAGCTACTGGCGGGTCTTGAGGCCAAGCAGGACGAATTCAAGGACATCATCAAAATTGGCCGCACCCATACGCAGGATGCCACGCCTCTGACCTTGGGACAGGAGTTTTCGGGCTATGCTCAGATGGTCCGTCAAGGGATCGAGCGGGTAAAGCTGGCTCTTCCCGGTATCTACGAATTGGCGCAAGGTGGCACGGCCGTCGGCACCGGCCTGAACACGCGCAAGGGTTGGGGCGAAGAGGTTGCCGCCAACATGGCACGCATCACAGACCTGCCCTTCGTCACCGCGCCCAACAAGTTCGAAGCCTTGGCCGCCCATGACGCGATGGTGTTCATGTCGGGCGCTTTGGCGACGGTGGCGGGCAGCTGCTACAAGATCGCCAATGACATTCGGTTCCTTGGCTCCGGCCCCCGTTCGGGTCTGGGTGAATTGATCCTGCCGGAAAACGAACCGGGCAGCTCGATTATGCCGGGCAAGGTAAATCCGACACAGGCCGAAGCGCTGACTCAGGTTGCCGCACATGTGATGGGGAACAATGCCGCGATGACATTTGCCGGTTCGCAGGGGCATTTCGAACTGAACGTCTATAACCCGATGATGAGTTATAACCTGCTGCAATCCATCCAACTTCTGGGTGATGCGGCCGACAGCTTCACCGAACGGATGCTGAACGGCATTCAGGCCAACGAGCCGCGCATTGACAAGCTGATGAAGGAAAGTCTGATGCTGGTCACGGCGCTGGCCCCGACCATCGGGTATGACAACGCGACCAAGGTGGCCAAGACCGCGCACAAGAACGGCACGACGCTGAAGGAAGAGGCCATCGCTTTGGGTTTCGTGGACGCAAAAACCTTTGACGAGGTTGTGCGCCCCGAACAGATGATCGGCCCGAAAGACTGATGGCCGGGTCTGGTTCAGGGCCGGTCAACCTGAACCGGTTTCGAAAAGAAAAAGCACGGGCCGCGACCAAGGCCCGCGCTGACGAAAACGCCTTGAAATATGGGCGCACCAAGGCGCAGAATGCAGCAGAAAGCGCGGATGAAGCCCGCGCGCAACGGCTGCTTGACGGTCACAGGCGCGACCCCGACACAGAATGACCTCGCGCCCCGAAAAACACTCGCTCACCTTGCATGGGCATCGCACATCCGTATCGCTGGAACCTGAGTTCTGGCAAGCCTTTCGTGAGATAGCTAAGACGCGTGGCCTGCCCCTGAACGCACTGGCGGCCGAAGTTGATGCAGCACGCGGTGTGGATCGGGGGCTGGCCTCGGCCATTCGGGTTTATGTGCTCGATCACTACAGACGACCGTCCGAGGGCTGAGGTTCACTCACGCGGCGTCAACGACAGCCAGATCCCTTCCCGGCCCCGCACCGTCAGATGGGCCACCGGCATGGCGGGTTTGTCCGCCACAACCGCGAAGCGATAGGTCCGCACCAGCATGGACAGGATCAACGGCCCCTCGATCATCGCGAACCCGGCGCCGGGGCAGACCCTCTGCCCGCTGGAAAACGGGATATAGGCGTTGCGAAGGCAGGTTTTCCCGTTTGTGGTCTGAAACCGGGCCGGGTCGAAGGCGTCGGGGTCATTCCACAAGCGTTCATGGCGGTGAAGATGCCACGGGCTCAGAACGATCTGGCTGCCCTTGGGCACATCGCGGCCCCTGAACTTTTCCGGGCAGCGCGCCTCGCGCACCATCATCGGCACGGGGGGATAAAGGCGCAGCGCTTCTCGGAACACGTCGCGTGACAGGCGCAGGCGCGACATGACCGAGAAATAGATCTTGTCGGGGTCAATCTGTGCCTGCGCCTCCTCCGCGACCCGGTCCTGCCAGGCGGGATACAGCGCCAGAAGATACAGCGCCCATGCCAGAGCCGATGCGCTGGTTTCATGGCCCGCAAGGAAGAAGATCGCCACCTGATCAACCATTTCATCAGTGTCAAACCGGTCGCCTGTCTCGGGATCGGTCGTCGTCATGATCTTGGTGGCCAGATCGTCGGGCGCCGTGCCCTTCCCGATCTCGGCCATGCGGGCGGCGGTCAGGTCTTGGATCAGCCCGCGGATCTGGCGCGCCGTTTCTTTCGTCTTGCGGCTGTGAAAACGGGGCATCCAGCACGGCAAGGGCAACAGCGCCCCAAGGTTGACCACAGGCTGGGCGCGTTGATGGTCGCGGAACTTCGTAAACACCTGCCCCGCAATCTCATGTTCGATCGGAATCGAGAAAAGTGTGCGAAAAATCACGTCGGCAGCCGCGTGGCTGGCATGGCTTTCAACCTCGACGGGGGTGCCGTCCGCCATGGGGCGCAGGCGGTCCACCGCAGAAACAGCGGCGTCCCACATGGCCGGGAACACCTCTTTCAAGCGCCCCCCCTCAAACGCGGGATCAATGATGCGGCGCTGGCGTTTCCAGACTTCGTCATTGGTGACAAAGACCGAGTTTCCCAAAAGCGGCGCCAGCCCTTCGCGGATGCGGTCGGATTTGGGGAAGTCGTCGGGACGTTCTTTCAGAACCAGATCGACCAGCGACGGGTCATTGCACATATAGCTGCGGAAAAACGGCGTGCGAAACTCGGCCATCCACGCGCGATAGAGCCGCGCGGGCTGGGCCGACAGAATATCGCGGCGAAACAGCTTCGCATATCGCCACAGCGACACCCGCCCGCTTCGCGACGGTGGTTTGGGGGGGATGCGGTCAGTCACGGTGCCATGCTCGTGTATTTCGACACCGGCGTTTCAATTCGGCTGGCCGAAGGGCGGCGGTCGCGATAGCGATCAGCCAAGGTCAACGGACCTGCGGTGATCTGGAAATAATCGTAGTCGCCGGGTTGGTCAAAGGCGCAGAGGTATTGAAAATGAAGCCGGAAAAACCGCCAGCGCAGTTCCTTCCAACGCGCCGGGCTGAGAGTCTTTGAAAACGCAGCAGAAACGACCAGCGGCCAATTTTTGCCGCTGTCCTGTGCCACACCTGACACCGCGACAGGGTCACACAGCGCAAAGGCGCAGCCGTCGCCGGGGGCGGTCACGTCCACCCAAGCAATCCGGCTCTGGACGCTCATATCTTGCAGATCCCGCCGCAGTCGGTGCGCATCAGGCAGGAAACTGACCATCGGCACCACTTGGCCAAGACTGAGAAAGGCCAGCGCCGGGCCATCCTTTGGCACGCGCCCGGCCCGCAACAGGTCGGCCAGAATCGACACCGCAAGATGCGCGCCAGAACTGTGCCCCACGACCAGAACCTCATCCACGTCCGAGCAGAGCGCCTCGGCAATCTGGTCGGAAAACAGCGCAATGCGCGCTTCCAATTCCGGCGGGTTGGCCCCTTTAGAACGTGCCGAATAGGCGTAGTCATGCATGAGGTAATACACGTAAAGTCGGTGATCTATCTTGCGAAACCATCCAAGCAGCACGATGAAGGTCGCAGCGAACACCAGCACATAGGCAATCGCAGCAGCACCCGGCAAGGCCAATTGCCCTGCCAGGAATGCAGCGACATAGCCAAGAATATGCCCAAGCAGAAGCGCAAGGATCAGTTGCAGGATCAACATACCTACCGGATACAGCGCCGCGATGACCGGACCTTTGCGCAGCCGCATCAGCCGCCACAGCGTACCATACGCAATATACGTCCAGGCCGTGCGCGCCATCAGAAGATAGGTCTGCGCAATGTTCAGCTTCATGCTGTCGCGCACGATATCGGCCCAGACCAGCACGTCGAATTCGGCTTCCGTCTCGGTGCCGTCGATCCGGCCCGTCACCTGCCAGCCATAGGTGCCCGGCCCCTGCCGCCCGATCAAATCAATCTGATAGCCCGAGATGGCGGCCTGAGTGGCCCCCTCCTTGCGGTACAGTTCGCGGTATCTGCGGGGATGAATCGGGTCATAACCGGGAATATAGAATACCCTGCGCCGGCGCACCTTCTGGGGGGAATGTGATGACGGCGCGTCGCAATGATCCATTGGCCCAGCCTGACTGCTTCGCCTGCACCCTAGCCCGATCATCCAGCGAAATTAAGCCCCTATCTGACCATGCTCAGGTCAACCGAGCGCGGCAAGTGCCGGGAAAGTTTCCAAGAGCCAGTACGAGAAGCGAGAGAAGCCGCCGGTCAGCATCAGCAGGCCAATCGTCCAAAGAAGAAGGCCCATGATCCGTTCAATCCGCAACATGTGTCGTTTCATGAAATTCATGACCCCGGTCATACGCGGGAAGAAAGCGGCAACCAGCAGGAACGGGATGCCCAGCCCGGCAGCATAGATCGCCAGAAGCGTGGTGCCCCGTGTGACGGACCCTTCGGACGCCGCCAGCGAAAGAATCGCGCCCAGTTGTGGACCGATGCAGGGCGTCCAGCCAAAGGCAAAAGCCAGCCCCAGAACATAGGCTCCAAACGCGCTGCCACCCTGATCGCCTGCGTCCAGCCGTGCGTCGCGGTTCAAGAAGGGGATCGTGATCACGCCTAGAAAATGCGCGCCGAACACCATAACGACAATTCCCGCGAACGTGGAAAAAAGTTGTTGATTTTGCAGGAAAAATGCCCCGAAAGCCGAGGCCGCAAAGCCGAGGAACAGAAAAACGGTGGACAGGCCCATGACGAAGAACAAAGCCGCGAGAGTGGCCTTGCGGGCGGCACTTCTACCCTCGCTCATCTCGCCCATGCTGACGCCGGACATGTAGGCCAGATAGGGCGGCACAATGGGCAGCACGCAAGGGCTGAGAAAGCTCAGAATCCCCGCGACGAAGGCGATGATCAATGCCGGCAGCAGGCTTGCATCTATGAGTTCAAATCCAAACATACCCCCACATAGCGCGCCAAATCTGCGCCGTCACCTGCCTGTTTGTCACAACTGCGCGACATATTGGTGCACCCTGATGGATGGACAGCAAAGCGCCAAGCGCCTAAGGGAAGATATGGAATTTGACGACGATCTGGATGCAATGGGGCTTCTGTGTCCGCTGCCTGTTCTGAAAGCGCGCAAGCGTTTGAAATCGCTTGAAAAAGGCCAGATTTTGCGCCTGCAGGCGACTGATCCGGCTGCGGTGATCGACGTGCCGCATTTCTGTGCCGAACAGGGCCACACCCTGCTGGCCCAGAACAAGGCGGGCAACAGCACCCATTACTTCATCCGCAAGGGCTGATCACAACAAAGGCCGGGCATGCCCCGGCCTTCGTCTTTCTTATCTTGGCAGAAAACTCTTAGCGACCCAGTGACCACCACCCTTTGCGTTTGGGCTTTGACGGCTCGTCCGATGCAGGCTGAGGTTCTGGTGTCACGTCAGGCTTGGCACTTTCCGGCGCAGGCGCAGGCGTCGTGTCCGGCGCAGGCTCTGCGGTTTCAGGCGCGGGCATCGGGGTCACATCTGCGCCGCCTTCGGGAGCGTTTGCCGTTTCGTCAACCTTTTTGCGTTTTGCCGGGGCCCGTTTGCGGGTCGGCTTGGCAGGCTTGGCATCAACCTCAGTTTTAGCATCGTCGGTCGGCGCAGCTTCGGTTTCGTCCGTCTTGGCGTCTTCGACGATCGCCTTCTTGGCGCGAGGTTTGCGTGCAGGTTTCTTGGGGGCCTCGTCCACGTCTGCCTCCGACGCTGCGCCTTGTACGACCGCCTCATCGGAGTTTGCGACAGCTGCAGCCCGCTTGCGAGGCGCGCGCTTGCGCTTGGGTTTCTCGTCAGCCTCGGCCTTTGCATCGGCATCGGCCTTCGCAGTCGCGTCGGCATCCGCCCCGTCCGCAGCCGCGGCATTATCCGCGTTCGTTGCATCATCTGCCCCGGCTTCGGCAACCGCACCGCGCTTGCGGGGTGCGCGTTTGCGCTTGGGCTTTTCATCCGCGTCTGCGGCAGGCGTGTCGGTCTTGTCGTCGGTTGGTGCTGTTTCCTTCACCTCAGGCGACGCGTCCTTCTGTTCCGGGCTGTCACCGTTCTGGCTATCCGAACTCTCATCCCCTCCGTTCGACGGCTTGCGGCGACGACGGCGTGGGCGGCGGCGTTTTTTGGGCTTCGTCTCATCATCCTCGCCATTATCGTGGGGGACAACCTCCGCCTCTTCCACATCGTCGATTTCTTGCATCAAGGATGCGTCTACCGATACGACCGCATCCGAAGATTCCGGCACCGTGCGGGTGGCGGTCTTGAACTTCTCGATCGTGAAATCGGGCGAGACCAGAGAGGGATCACCCTCGACCCGGACGGCCATGCCATAACGCGCCTCGATCTGGGCGATATGTTCGCGTTTGTTGTTCACAAGGAAATTGACGATCCCGACCGGCGCCTTGACCAGAGCTTCGCGCGAACGGCGGCGCACGCCTTCTTCTTCAAGCTGACGCAGGATGGACAGCGCAAGGTTGTCGTCAGACCGGATCAGGCCCGTACCATGACAGTGGTGGCAGGGCTGGGTCGTTGCCTCGATCATGCCGGGGCGCAGACGTTGGCGCGACATTTCCATCAGGCCGAAACCGGAAATCCGGCCCACTTGGATGCGGGCGCGATCGGTTTTCAGCTTGTCCTTCATCCGCTTTTCAACGGCGTTATTGTTGCGCCGTTCGTCCATGTCGATAAAGTCGATCACGATCAGGCCCGCAAGGTCGCGCAGACGCAGTTGGCGCGCCACTTCTTCCGCGGCCTCAAGGTTGGTTTTCAGCGCCGTTTCCTCGATCGAGCCTTCTTTGGTGGCACGGCCCGAGTTCACGTCGATGGCTACCAGTGCCTCGGTCACGCCGATCACGATATAACCGCCGGATTTCAGCTGCACCGTTGGGCTGAACATGCCCGACAAATAGCTTTCGACCTGATAGCGCGCAAACAACGGCATCTGGTCCTGATACAGCTTCACGTTTTTCGCATGGGACGGCATGATCATTTTCATGAAGTCCTTGGCGGTGCGATAGCCGACTTCGCCCTCCACAAACACTTCGTCAATTTCACGCGAATACAAGTCGCGGATCGAGCGTTTGATCAGGTTGCCTTCCTCGTAAATCTTGGCCGGCGCAGTTGAATTCAGCGTGAGTTCGCGGATTTGTTCCCATAGACGTTGCAGATATTCATAGTCGCGCCTGATTTCGGACTTGGTGCGCTTGGCGCCTGCCGTGCGTACAATCAGGCCAGCGCCTGTCGGCACGTCGATCTCGGCGGCAATTTCCTTCAGTTTTTTGCGATCGGGTGCGTTGGTGATCTTGCGGCTGATGCCGCCCCCGCGTGCAGTGTTGGGCATAAGGACGCAATAGCGACCCGCCAGCGACAAGTAGGTGGTCAGTGCGGCGCCTTTGTTGCCACGTTCTTCTTTCACCACCTGCACCAGAAGGATCTGGCGCACTTTGATTACTTCCTGAATCTTGTAACGCTTGGGGCGCGGCTTGCGGCGTGGGCGGATGTCATCGGTTGAATCGTCGTCCGCGACGCTTTCGATCTGGTCGTCCTTTTCGGTTGCATCCAGCGGGGCGTCATCGTCATCGTCGCTGTCCTCATCGTCCGAACTGTCGTCGTCAGAGCTGTCATCCTTGGCCTTCGACGGCTGGTCGTCGCCATTGGGTTCGTCAATCGGTTCTTCGACAGGGGTCTCTTCGACCAACTCCATGGGCGACTGCCCCTCAAGCGGGTCGCCATTGCCGTTTTCATCGCCGTCTTCAAGGTCGATCACATCCATGCTTGAACTGGACGACTCGATCTCCTTCGTGGTAACGGCGTCGTCTGAAATAGCCTCTTCGGCTTTGGACTGGCTGCGCGGGCGGGATCGGCGGCGGCGCGATTTGGGCTTTTCCTCTTCGGCAGCCATAGCTTCGGCATAGGCGCGTTCTTCTTCCAGAAGCGCCTCGCGGTCAGCGACGGGGATTTGGTAATAATCCGGATGAATTTCCGAGAAAGCCAGAAAACCGTGGCGATTGCCGCCGTAATCGACAAAGGCCGCCTGCAACGAGGGTTCGACCCGCGTCACCTTGGCCAGATAAATGTTGCCAGCTAGCTGGCGTTTGTTTTCCGATTCAAAGTCAAATTCCTCGACCTTGTTTCCGTCCACCACCACAACGCGGGTTTCTTCCGCGTGGGTGGCATCAATAAGCATCTTCTTGGGCATATATTCTTTCTGCACCGCGATCGGCGCGCCCTTCCTGGTGGAAGCGCGCGGTTTTCGGGGTGGCTTGTCAGGGCGAAGCGATGCGTGGGACGCAGCAACACGGCAAGAGGCTTGCGCCCTGCCGTCTGTGTTTGCTCGATCCTCTCGCGCATCATCGCGTTTCTTCTCCGGTCGCGGCAAGGGGTGGCTGACTTATCAGAACGCCCCGGCGCGACCCATTCAAGTGCCCGGCCTGTTGTCAGACATCGGGCGTATTTTCCAACCAAAGGCGGCGGCCCTTCCGGCTCGACCGTCGTCGATCTTCAATTTCTCACCGCGGCAGCCAGCCCATAGGGGCGCGTTCCGTGGCATTATCGGACTGTTTTGTCCCGGTCTGCGGCCTTGGCCTACATTCGGTCGACGTAACAGCGAAACTCTTGCGGGTGATCACACATGAGTGTGTGGTCCACCTCATGCTGACCATACGTGGTCCGGGGTTGGAATGACAATGGGCAAAATGCGTCTTGGCACATATGAATGGTTAACGCCCGCCAAGGCTGACGCCCTAGTATAGCCCCCCCGACGACATCGAGCCAAAATCGGCCTTGCCCGGCACCACAACGGTTTTCCCTGTCGAGGTCTGGACCTGCGTTCCTTCATCGTCGGTTTCGCCACGGTCAAACATGGGCAGGTTGGCCCCCATCGCAAAGCCGCCGTCAAACATCACGCCGAACAGCGGTTCTTCCCCATCGCGGAAATATTCGGCGACCACGTGATCGCCCGAAGCGTCGGGCGGCAGGCGCGAGCCGGTAAAGCGATCAATCTTGATGAAATGCCCGCCCGGCGGAACCTTGAATTCACCGCCGCCATATTCCTTGATCGCCTCTAACATGAAACGCTGGAACACAGGGCCACACATACCCCCACCCGACGTGCCAGGCATCGAGCGCGGGCGATCATACCCGATATAGCACCCGGCCACGATGTTCGACGTAAAGCCGACGAACCACGCGTCGCGTTCGTCATTGGTCGTGCCGGTCTTGCCAGCCGTCGGCACCGGCAGGTTGACCACGCTGCGCGCGGTGCCGCGTTCCACCACCCCCCGCAACATCGAGGTCAACTGATAGGCGGTGATGGCGTTCATCACCCGTTCGCGGTCTGATACAATCTCCGGCGCCTGCCCATTGGCAAGCGTGGGGTCGTCGCAATCGGTGCATTGGCGGCTGTCATGGCGATAAATAGTCTTGCCCCAACGGTCCTGTACCCGGTCGACCAGCGTGGGTTCAACCCGCTCTCCGCCATTGGCAAACATCGCGTAGGCGGCGACCATGCGAAAAAGCGTCGTTTCCTCGGCGCCTAAAGAGTTCGCCAGAAACTGGTTCATACGGTCATAGACGCCGAAGCGTTCAGCATAGCCCGCCACCGTGTCCATTCCGATTTCCTGCGCCAGACGTACGGTCATCAAGTTGCGCGACTGCTCGATCCCCGTCCGTAGGGGCGTTGGGCCATAAAAACGATTGGAATAGTTCTTGGGCCGCCAGATTTTACCCCCCGCGACAACCTCGATCGGGGCGTCGATGACGATGGTGGCAGGCGAAAAGCCACTGTCCAGCGCCGCCGCATAGACGAAGGGCTTGAAGCTCGACCCCGGCTGACGCGTTGCTTGCGTGGCCCGGTTGAAGACCGAATGCTGATAGCTAAAGCCCCCCTGCATCGCGATCACCCGGCCGGTGTTCACGTCCATTGCCATGAACCCGCCCTGCACTTCGGGCACCTGTCGCAATGTCCAGCGGATGAAGCTGCCGTCATCATCACGGGTCATTTGGCGAACATGCACGACCTCGCCCACCTTCAACAAATCGCCTGCGACCTGTGCGCGGCGTCCAAGACTGCGGTCTTCCAGACGGCGACGCGCCCATGTCACGTCCTTGGCGGGAATCCAGTGACCGTCTTCGTCCTCGGGCACGCCTTCAATCCCGATGCGCGCATCATTAGCGCCGACGTCCAGCACAACAGCCGGGTACCAGCCTTCGATATCTCGCGGAAAACGAGTGTCCGCCAGTGCCGCGCGCCACGTGTCTTCGTCGGCCAGCGCCTCGTTGGGCAAGGTCACGCCGGTCGGACGCCAGACGCCTCGGCTGCGGTCATATTTCTCAAGCCCTATGCGCAGGCTTTTCGCGGCCACGTCCTGCAAATCCGGGTCGACGGTGGCGCGTACGGCCAAACCGCCGGTAAAAAACTCCTCTTCCCCGAAATCACGGCTGAGTTGGCGGCGGATTTCGTCGGTGAAGTAATCCCGCGGCGGAAGCGCCTCGCGAAAAGCGGGGAAGTCGCCATTCTGAACCGACCTCAGGGGCTTTGCCACCTCGGTGTCGTAAGTCGCCCGGTCCAGATACCCGTTCTGAAACATCTCGCGCAGGACGTAATTGCGCCGCGACAGCAGACGTTCCTTCGCACGAACAGGGTGGTAATTGCTGGGCGCTTGCGGCATCGCGGCCAACGTTGCAGCCTCGTGCGGCTCCAATTCGTCCAGTGTCTTGTTGAAATAGGTCTGCGCAGCGGCGGTCACACCATACGAGTTCTGACCCAGAAAAATCTCGTTAAGATACAGCGCCAGAATCTCATCTTTGGACAAGGTGCTTTCCAGACGCACCGACAGGATCAGCTCCTTGATCTTGCGCTCCGCCGATCGCTCAGAGCTGAGCAGGAAGTTCTTTACCACCTGCTGCGGAATGGTGGACGCGCCACGCAGCTTGCCACCCCGCGCCGCTTCAAGTGCAGCCGCCGCGATCCCACGCGGGTCAAACCCCGCATGGGTATAGAAATTCTTGTCCTCGGCCGAGATGAAAGCGTGCTTCACAAGTGCCGGAACCTCGTCAGCGGGGGTGAACAGGCGGCGTTCGCGGGCGAATTCATCCATCAGTTGACCTTCGCCGGAATACACCCGACTGATGGTTGCCGGCGTATAGTTGGCAAGTTGTTCGTGGCTGGGCAAGTCCCTGGAATACATCCAGAAAACGCCGCCGATCGCCAGCGCAGCCATGAAAATGGCCAACGTAATGCCGGTAAACACGGCACCGAAAATGCCAAGAATGAATCTGATCACGCGCGCGTCCTTTGAATTCTGCTTCCTTCCTATAAAGGGACCGCAGGGCCGGGTCAAAACCCCTTGGCGGGGAAAATCGGCCATTTTGCGCCCTTTGTCGCGGCAAACGTCACACCCTGCGGGGGCGGATTGCAACTGACCTGCCCGCGTCATATGTCTTGACCCACACACAAAACCGGAGGCCCAATGCTTACCACCCTTCCCTTCCCCGCCCGTCCCGTATTTGATGCAAACGCACAAACCGGTGACAAACCGCTTGAGGGATTGCCCGAATGGGATCTGAGCGACCTTTACGCCTCGCAAGATGCCCCTGAACTCGCGCGCGATTTGCAGTGGCTTGAAAAAGCCTGCGCCGATTTTGCCGCGACGTATCAAGATAAACTGGCGGATCTGGATGCCGCAGGCATGTTGGGCTGTATCGAAGATTATGAAAAAATCGACCTGATCGGCGGGCGCATCATGTCTTTCGCCGGTCTGCGCTATTATCAGAAAACCACCGATGCCGACCGCGCGCAGTTTTTGCAAAACTGCCAAGAAAAGATCACTGTATTCACCGCGCCGCTTGTCTTTTTCTCGCTGGAAGTGAACCGGATCGACGACAAGGTGCTGGACGGCTGGTTTGCCGACAATGCGGCACTGGCCCGCTACAAGCCCATTTTTGACCGACTGCGCGCCTTGCGACCATATCAACTGTCCGACGAGTTGGAGCATTTTCTGCACGACAAGTCCTCGGTCGGCGCATCGGCTTGGAACACCTTGTTTGACGAAACCATCGCGGGGCTGGTTTTCACCGTCGATGGCGAAGAACTGGGGCTTGAAGCCACGGCGAACCTTCTGACCGACCAGGACCGCGATATTCGCCAAGCCGCCGCGGAAGAAATTGCCCGTGTGCTGGACGAGAACATCAAGATCTTTTCGCGCGTTCACAACACCTTGGTCAAAGAAAAGGACATCGAGGACACATGGCGCAAGATGCCCAGCCCGCAGACCGGGCGTCACCTTGCAAACCACGTGGAACCCGAAGTGGTCGAAGCCTTGCGCAACGCCGTGGTCGCCGCCTATCCGCGCCTGAGCCACCGGTATTATGAATTGAAACGCAAGTGGCTGGGGCTGGACGTGATGCAGGTTTGGGACCGCAACGCGCCCCTGCCAATGGAGGACGACAAGCTGGTCGATTGGCCTGCGGCTGAGAAGATCGTCATGGACGCTTATGCTGATTTCGACCCACGCATGGCCGAGATTGCAGCACCGTTCTTTTCAAAAGGTTGGATCGACGCGGGCGTAAAACCCGGCAAGGCGCCGGGCGCGTTCGCCCACCCCACAGTGACCAACGTACACCCTTATGTGATGCTGAACTACCTCGGCAAGCCCCGCGACGTGATGACTTTGGCCCACGAACTCGGCCACGGCGTCCACCAGGTGCTGGCCGCAGATCAGGGCGAGATGCTGTCATCAACGCCGCTGACGCTGGCCGAAACTGCCTCGGTCTTCGGTGAAATGCTGACCTTTCGCAAACTGCTGAGCGAAGCGAAAACCACGGCTGAGAAGAAGGTTCTTCTGGCAGGCAAGGTCGAAGACATGATCAACACGGTCGTGCGCCAAATCGCATTTTATGACTTCGAATGCAAACTGCACGAAGCTCGTGCGGGCGGCGAGTTGACCCCCGACCAGATCAACGACATCTGGATGAGCGTTCAGGGTGAAAGCCTTGGCCCGGTATTCGAATTCATGGACGGTTATGAAACCTTCTGGGCCTACATCCCGCATTTCGTCCATTCGCCCTTCTACGTCTATGCCTACGCGTTTGGCGACGGTCTCGTGAATGCGCTTTACGCGGTCTATGAGGAAGGCGGCGACGACTTTCAGGACAAGTATTTCGAGATGCTGAAAGCGGGCGGATCAAAACACCACAAAGAGCTTCTGGCTCCGTTCGGTCTTGATGCCTCGGACCCGAAATTTTGGGACAAGGGGCTGGCGATGATCGAAGGCTTCATTGATGAATTGGAAGCGATGGAAGACTGATCAAGAACGCGGGGGGCATTTTCGGCCCCCCGCTTCCTTGTTGCTGCCACTTACTGGACTACAATCTCTCCGCTGGGCTGCGGCGTGGTTGCGGTTTCGACGGGCAGCAGCGGATAGGTGACTTCCGGCATGGTGCCAGTCAAACTTTCCATGAACGCCACAAGCTGATCGGCGGTCGCATCATCAATCTCTTCACCCAACTGGCTTTCGGCCATGATCTGGACGGCGACTTTCAGATCCCAGACCTTACCAGAGTGGAAATAGGGCGCGGTCAGCGCGATATTCCGCAACGGCGAAGCGCGGAAGACATATTCATCATCCGCCGTTTCGGTGACCGCAAATCGCCCCTTGTCACCTTCCGGCAGAATATCCGCACCGGGCTTTTCGATCAGGCCGAACGGATAATATCCATGTCCGCCCAGGTTAACGCCCGAATGGCACGACGAGCAGCCCAGATCCACGAACTGCTCAAGCCCGGCCAGTTGCTGTTCGGTCATGGCATTGTCATCGCCGTTTAGCCAAGAATCGAACGGTGCGGGGGTGATCAGCGTGGCTTCGTATGCCTCGATCGCCTTGGCGAAGTTGTCGAAGGTGACCGGATCGGCCTCGCCCTCGAACGCATCTTTGAACCAGGTGACGTATTGCGGCATGGAATTCAGCGTCGCGACCACGTTGTCGGGTGTGTTGGCCATTTCGACCCCCGCCTGCACCGGACCCTTTGCTTGCTCGGCCAAGTCTGCGGCGCGACCGTCCCAGAACTGCGCCTCGTTAAAAACCGAGTTCAACACCGTGGGCGAGTTGCGTGGCCCCTTCTGCCAACCATGCCCGATCGAGGTTGGCATGTTGTCGTCCCCCCCGGTTGCCAAGTTGTGACATGAGTTGCATGAGAAAACGCCCGATGCCGACATGCGCGGGTCAAAGAACAGGGCTTTACCCAGCTCAATCTTGGCTTCGGTAATCACGTTGTCCTTCACTGCCGGCACCGTCGAGGGCAGCGGCTTGAAGGTTTCAAGCGCCACCGCGCGCAGATCATCGGCATATGCCATATTTGCGACCGTCAGCAGCGACCCAGCGGCAAGTGTCAGTTTTCCAAACATCTTTCCATTCTCCTAATACCTCGCGCGTAACACGACACTAGGATCAGGATGGGCCACTGCACTGATCTGGATCAATTCTAAATTAGAATTACTCTAAACACGTTCAGAAGTCGGAAGGTCTGACTATGTGACCAAGTAAACACAAAGTCAGTCAGTCGCTTGGTAAATCAAAGGATGAAACAGGTTTAAAAAGAAAGGTGCTTCCTCAAAGTATCGCGTTTTCCTAAACGCATTTGCCTTTTTACCGTTCCGAAAAATAGCGGACCAAATGATCCTGGTCTCACCGTTAGAGCCACATTGTGTCCCTTTACTTCAACTGGCTGTCCTTTGATCCACGCCGGTTGAACCCCGGTCGTGATTTGAATGCAGCATCTCGATCATGCATGCAGTCGATACACAACTTCACACCTGGAATGGCTTTGCGCCGGGCTTCGGGGATTTCCTCTTCACATTCCGCGCAATGGGTGCGGCTTTCGCCGGCCGGCGCCTGATTAGCACGCAACCGCGCCAGTTCGTCCTGAACCGAGGCGTCAATCTGTTCCTGAACCGCGCCGTCGCGCGCCCAACCACCTGCCATTTTGCCCTCCGTCAGCTAATATCAACGGCCACGTCGAATACGCGGTCGATCATGGCTTGCGTGTCGCGGGAAAATTTAAGCGCGCAAGGATATGTCGCGCCCCCGGACACCGTGCGGCCGAAGTTGTCGACCTGACCGACCCAGCGTATCGCGGGTCGGTCAAGTCGGAAACAACAGGGCCTCAGCATCAGACCTCTTCCAATAGCCCCTTCTCGGAAGCAAGATCCTGCATCCTTTTTTGTAGCTTTTCAAAGGCGCGCACTTCGATCTGGCGAATGCGTTCGCGGCTGACATCATAGACACCCGAAAGTTCTTCCAGCGTGATTGGTTTATCTTTCAAACGACGCTGATTCAGGATGTCTTTCTCTCGCTCATTCAGCACGTCCATAGCTTGCGCCAGAAGCTCGCGCCGGACCTCAAGCTCGTCCTGCTCGGCGTAATCGCCAGCCTGATCGGCACCCTCGTCTTCCAGCCAGTCCTGCCACTGCATCGAGCCTTCGCCGTCTGCCGAAACGGTCGCGTTCAGTGACGCATCGCCCCCCGACAGGCGACGGTTCATCGATATGACCTCCTCCTCGGTCACATTCAGATCGCTGGCAATACGCGCCACGTTGTCCGGGCGCAAATCGCCGTCTTCCAAAGCGCCGATGCGGGCCTTCGCCTTGCGCAAGTTGAAAAACAACTTTTTCTGCGCAGAAGTCGTGCCCAGTTTCACCAAAGACCACGACCGCAGAATATACTCCTGAATCGAAGCCCTGATCCACCACATCGCATATGTCGCCAGACGGAAGCCTTTTTCCGGGTCAAACCTTTTGACAGCTTGCATCAGGCCCACATTAGCCTCGGAGATCACCTCGGCTTGCGGCAGGCCATAGCCGCGATAGCCCATCGCAATCTTGGCCGCCAACCGCAGGTGCGAGTTCACCATCTGGTGCGCCGCATCGCGGTCCTGATGGTCGACCCAGCGTTTGGCCAGCATGTATTCCTCTTCGGGTTCCAGCATCGGGAACTTCCGAATTTCCTGCATATAGCGGTTCAAACCGCCTTCCGGCGTCGGAGCCGGTAGATTTTTCAAGTTGCTCATGGTGTCAGTTCCTTTCCCACCTGCCCGCACGGGTTAGGGGATTGGCATGATAACAACCCCCGCGCTTCCTTCCCAACATGCAGACAAACGAAATTGACCAGTCGTGTTGAGATAAATATGCCCGCACACCTTGCGAAAGTGAAGAGCGTGTCATGAAAACTCACGCGGTCGTGCATTAAATTGCGAGTAATTTACAACAAAGGCGCCAACATCCCAATACTATTAAACAAAAGCCGTCGTGGAACGGTCCAGCCGGCCACCACTTCACGCTGAACTTTATCGGACATGGACAGAAACACCTTCTGCTTTTCACGCAGCGTGCCGACGGTTGCCTCATCAACCAGCATCATACTGTTCTCATAGTTCAGATCAAAGCTGCGCTGGTCCAGATTGGGCGAACCGACCAGCGCGGCGGTGCCGTCAACGCTCAGTATCTTTGCGTGCAGCAGACCGGGCTGAAATTCGTAGACATCAACCCCGGCTTTCAAGAGCGACCGATAGAAGCTGCGCGACGCAAAGGCGACGATCAGGCTGTCATTCGTGGCTGGCACGTTCAGGCGCACATAGACACCCCGCAAAGCAGCCGCGCAAATCTGCTGATGCAGCGCCTCGGACGGGACATAATAGGGCGTGGTGATAATCACCTCTTTCTGCGCCGAGGCCAAAAGCATCTGCATCATATCGGGCACCGCATGGACGCTTTCGGTCGGTCCCGTGCCCGCCATCACTGCGGGAAAACCGCCTTTGGGCATCTCGGGCTCGTGGTCAAGATAGCGTGCGATATCGTCGCCGCCATGCACCATCCAGTCCGACACGAACAGACGCTGTGCCTGCCATGCCACAGGCCCGCCAACGCGCAGCATCACGTCGACCCAAGGCGCAAACTTCTTCTTCACGCGAAACGCAGCATCGGCACAGTTCTGGCTGCCCACATATGTAATCGCGTGGTCAATCACGACAATTTTGCGGTGATTTCGAATGTCCAACCTGCGGATAAAGGCCGAAAGCAGTGGAAACCGGAACGCAAATGCAACGACCGTTTCCACCCCGCCCTCATTCATCCGCATCCACAGCGGATCGGACAACAGCTTGCGAGATCCCAGCCCATCCACGATCACCCGCGCCTTGATGCCGCGTCGGGCAGCACGGATCATCGCCTCGGCCACTCGCGTGCCGTTATCGTCGGCCAGCCATATATAGAACAGAAGATGCGCGTGGTCCGTCGCCGCATCTATATCGGCCACCAGCCAGTCGATGCTTTCATTGCTGTCGATCGTCACGTCAGCACGGTTGCCCGCCAACGGCAAGAATCCATTGACGGAAGCGGCCCGCGCGAAGGCCTGCCGATACAGCAAAGGAAGCGCAGCACGCGGCTGGTCGTTCGGCTGTTTGGGAAGCTCGCGGCGCAAATCCTTGAGTTTTCGATCAGATTTCCGGTCCGCGCTGGTGTCCCCAAGGAAGAAATAGGCCACCACACCGACCACTGGCAAGGTCATGATCACCACGCTCCACGCCAATCGAGATGCAGGCGACCGATGTTCACGCGTTACCGCCCGCGCGATCGTGGCCAGGTCCAGCAAAATCAGCAGAACCGCCCAGATCGCCCCCCAGGATCCCCAAGATACCGTCGTCATGACCCGCCTGCCCCGCTCCGTCCAGCGGGTTTATGCCCCCGCCCGCAATGTTTCGATCAAGGCCACCATATCGGCGGGCAAGGGCGCGTCAAACCTCAAGTTCTCGCCGGTCACGGGATGTTCAAATCCCAGCGTTGCCGCATGAAGCGCCTGTCGCGGGAAGTTTCGCGCCGATTGGGCGCCTGCCTCGCCGATAGCTTTCACGTTCAGTTTGCGTTTTCCGCCATAGGTCGCATCCCCGATCAGGCCATGCCCTGCATGAGCCATATGCACGCGAATCTGGTGGGTGCGACCGGTTTCCAACCAGCATTCGATCATCGCAGCCTGCGCCGGGTCGCCGAAAACCTCGATGGTGCGCACGCGCGTGATGGCATGCCGCCCGCCAGAAAACAGCACCGCCTGCTTTTGCCGATCCGTCTTGTGCCGCGCCAGTTGCGTCGTGATTTTCAGGATATTGCCAGCCTCGAAACTGGTGCCGCGAATGCCGCCCAACCGCGGATCGCCCTTGTCGGGCGCACCATGGGTGACAGCGCTGTACCGACGTTCGACGCTATGCGCCTCGAACTGCTTGGCCAATCCGTGATGGGCCGCGTCCGACTTTGCCACAACCAACAGACCCGAGGTATCCTTGTCGATCCGATGCACGATGCCGGGCCGCTTTTCCCCACCCACGCCTGACAATTCACCGCCAAAATGGTGCAAAAGCGCGTTGACCAAGGTGCCCGTCGGCGTGCCCGGGGCTGGATGCACCACCATACCGGCAGGCTTGTTCACCACGATCAGATCGGCATCCTCATAGACGACATCCAACGGGATATCCTCGGGGCCGATATGGCTCTCCTCGGCTTCGGGCACGTGGATTTCGAACTGGTCGCCTTCGACCACCTTGGCCCGCGGGTCATCCATGACCTGCCCGCCACACCGCACCGCCCCTGCTGCGATCAACCGTGCCAGGCGCGAGCGCGACAGGTTCGCCTCCTCTGGCACATCGCGTGCAATCGCCTTATCAAGGCGCTTGGGCGGGTTCTCTGCAATGGTGACCGCGACGATACGGTGCGAGGATGACATGAACGATACTCCTGAACAGGATCTGGACGCAGCACTCGAGGCTACCGTGGGCCAAGGCACCGTGCGTTATCTGAAAACTCTGGTGACGGCCATGACCCTCACCACGATTGTGGGCCTTGTAGTGCTGGTGAGCGTCGTTGTCATGCGTTTCTCGCAAACCACGCCCGATCAGACGCGGGCCCCCGCCCTGCCCGACCAGATCACCCTGCCCGACGGCATGACGGCCGACGCAATCACCTTCGGCCCGGATTGGTATGCGGTGGTGGCGGGCGACGAAATCCTCGTCTTCGACCACGGCACCGGCGACCTGATCAAACGCATTACGGTTCGTTGAACGCAGAGGGTGATTTCGCAGTTTTGGGGGATGGTACCGACACCCCGGCTCGAACGGGGGACCTCTTGATCCACAATCAAGCGCTCTAACCTACTGAGCTATGTCGGCACGCTGGTTGCATTTACCCCCCCATGCAGACCAATGCAAGAGGTGGCGGCTTGAAAAATGTGCGAAAGACCACTAACCCGAAGCAACACGTTTCAGGAGGCCAGACATGGGCATCAACGACGAAAGCGACATCGACGCCAACCTTCAGATCGGGCCCACCTCACTGGGAATGGTGCGGCTTTACATCGAAGGTGGCGGGGTCGAATTGCCGATGGACTTTGAGCCGGAAGAGGCCGAGGAAATCGCCGAAGAACTCCGCACTGCCGCCGCACAAGCCCGCGCCTTGGCTGACAGCGCCAAGTCGAAAAAGAAAAAATAGTCCGTTTCTTCTGGCCCAAAATATCCCGGGGGTGAGGGACGAAGTCCCGAGGGGGCAGAGCCCCCTTTCCCTCAGATATTGACAAGGCCTGCCACGCCTGGATCGCGAAAGCCCTGCAACCTGCGCGCCGCATGGGTGGCGAATTTCTGCACCATCATCTTACGGCGCGCAGGTGGCAGCTTGTCCTCGGGCGCCATGCGGATGATCTCGGCGTCAAAGCTGTCGGCAATAATCAACCCCGTGCCCTCCGGCAACAAATCGGTCGGGAAATCTCCGTCCACGGCCCAGAAATAGCGGTCGCACCATTCCAGATAACCCTGCCATTTCTGGTCCGACATGAAGTCCACGCGAGAGGATTTGCACTCGATCACCCAAATCTCACCTTTCGGTCCAAGCGCCATCACATCCACCCGCAACCCCCGCGTCGGCACAAGCTCTTCCACCGTGACGAAGCCGTGGGCCAGCATGTGGCGACATACGCCGCGCGCCAGCAATTGGCCGGGCATCAAGGTTTGGCTTGGCATCTCCATAGGTCCAACATGAACAATTCATGAACATTTTGTCAATGCACCGCAATTCAGCCCGATCTCTCCCCTTGTAAGGCCCTTATCGGCCGCTTATCTAGGCCGTGGCGGCTTCTGCCCTTCTCGTCCCACGTGGGTACAATTCCAGTGGCCTTAAGCAATTCCGAGGGAGCTGGCTCTGTCCGGACCCTGGTTCGGTTACCCGGCGCCCACCTGTAAATACAGGTCCTCGGGAATTCTGACCCCGACGGATGCGTGCGGTTCCGCCAACTTTTCCCTGATCCGACCACCGTATGTTCACGCGGTTTTGTTCCCGGTCGCGTGCCGGTTTGGCGTAGGCTAAGCGGGAAGCGAAACAATCTGTTTGGGAGGATACTGTGAAACATCTGCTTTTGGCCCTTACCCTTGGCCTTGCCCCCATCGAAGCGATTGCCCAAAACGATGATGCCTTCAACGTCGAAGGGTCAGCGGGCAGCGCGGTTCAGGCCACGCCGGTCGCCCGGTTCGACCAGCCATGGGCGATCAGCTTCCTTGACGACAGCCAGCTTCTGGTAACCACCAAACCGGGCAAGCTCTGGCTTGTCTCGACCGATGGCAGCAAGCGCGCGGTCGATGGTGTGCCAAACCCGGTGGTCGGCGGTCAGGGCGGTTTGGGCGATGTGGTCCCCCACCCGGATTTCACCGAGAACAAACTGATTTACCTGTCTTATGTCGAAAGTCAGGATGGTGGGGCGACGCGTGGCGCCGTGGTGGTGCGCGCAACATTGATCCAAGACGATCCGCCCGCCCTGACGGATATCGAACGGATCTGGAGCCAACAGCCCCACCGCCCCGGGGCCGGTCATTTCTCGCACCGGATCGCCTTCGGTCCCAAGGGGTCAGCGCAGGAGGGCAAGCTGTTCATCACCTCGGGTGACCGGCAGGAACAAACCCCGGCCCAACGATGGGACATGGCGCTTGGCAAGATCATCCGGTTGAATGACGACGGCACGGTGCCCGCCGACAATCCGGTTCAGGATCAGGGCGAACTGGCCAAGACCTTCTGGACGCTCGGGCATCGCAACCTTCTGGGCATCGCCTTCGACGCTGACCAACAGCTCTGGACCCACGAAATGGGCCCGCGCCACGGGGACGAGTTGAACCTGATCAAACCCGGCTTGAACTATGGCTGGCCGGTGGTGTCGATGGGTGACAATTACAGTGGCAAAGCCATCCCCGACCACGACACACGCCCCGAGTTTGCCGCCCCCGCCGCGTTCTGGGTGCCCAGCATCGCGCCATCGGGTCTGGTGATCCATTCCGGTGAGATGTTCGCCGATTGGCAGGGCAACGCGCTGATCGGTGGCCTTGTCAGCCGCGCGCTGATCCGCGTCGCGATTGACGGCGACACGGCGCGCGAGGTCGAACGGTTCAGTTGGAACGTCCGCCTGCGGGATCTGGAGGAAGGGCCGGATGGCGCTTTGTGGGTGATCGAGGACGGGGGCGACGCAAGGCTGATTCGTTTGACGCCGCGCTAGGTTCAAGCCCTGCACGATGTGTCAGCTTGCCGGCCGTTACTTCTGCGAGGTCGCTTCCACACGCACCGGGATATTGGTGGCCACCGGCTCACGCTTGCCGCCCTTGGGCGTGTCGTCATGTTCCATCCGCATAACAGCGATGGCAAACTGGACGCCAGCAAACACAATGCCGTTGAACATGAACAACATCAGTACGGCAATCCAACCAATGTCCGACGTGGACACAAGATGCCACAAATTGCCGACATTGGTGTAAAGCAAAAGCGCAACGAAAGTCGCTGACAGACCGAACCCGATCAGCACTTGTTTGATATAAAGGCGAACGAGGCGTGGCATGGTTTTTCCTTTCCGTTTCACCTTCAACTTAACGCAGTTGAGCGGAAATTAAAGGGGCGACGGTGCGCAAGGTACAACTCAGCACCCTCGCGCCGCATGTTTGCAGGTATATTCGGCGATAATCTGACCCCCGATCAAAACGCCTCCGGGCGAGCTTCGCGGGCCATGTGATCCAGAACGGCGTTCGAAAATTTGCCCTCGTCGCTTTCCGGGAAGAAGGCTTTGGCGATATCCACAAACTCGGTGATCACAACTTTGGGCGGCGTCTCGCCCTGCGTCAGTTCGGCACCGGCAGCACGGAACAGGGCGCGCAAGGTCGGGTCGATGCGCCCCAAGGGCCATTTGGCCACCAGCGCGCGGTCAGTCATCTGGTCGATCTTCGCCTGATGGTTCACCGCATCCTCGATCAGTTTGCGAAACAGGCGACTGTCGCCTTCGGCCATTGCATAGTCGTCGAATTCCTCGCCAAAACGGTGGTCTTCGAATTCGACCATCACCCGATCGGCTGTTTGCCCCGAGGCTTCCATCTGGAACAGTGCCTGTACCGCAAAAAAACGGGCGGCGGATTTCATCTGGCGTTTCTGGTTGCCGGAAAGCGTCATGCGGTAGGGGTATCCTTCGTGTCACCTGCAAGCTTGATCGTGTCCGAGATCGACTTGAACCCGATACCTTTGCTTGCGCCGGCCCATTTGCGCGAAAGCGCGACCAGATGCAAGGCCGCAGCCGCAGCCCCACCGCCTTTATTTTGATCCTTGGTGTCCGCGCGCACCTCGGCCTGCTTGCGGTTTTCCACCGTCAGGATGCCGTTGCCAATGCACAGCCCTTGCAGCCCCATCATCTGGATCGCGCGCGAGCTGTCGTTGCAAACGGTTTCGTAATGCGTTGTCTCACCCCGGATCACACAGCCCAGCGCCACGTAACCGTCAAAGTTCGACAGCCGGTCGGCCATCGCGATGGCGGTGGGCACTTCCAGCGCGCCGGGCACCTCGACCAGGTCCCATGTGCCGCCTGCCGCTTCGATTTCGGCCTTGGCGCCGGCGACCAGATTGTCGGCGATGTCCTTGTAATAGGGCGCGACGACGATCAGAAGTTTCACGGGCTTGTCAAACTCCGGGCGGTCGAGCACGTAATGCTGTTCAGCTTTGGCCATGTCTCAATCCTTCTGAATGGGTCGGGTGCCGGTGATGGTCAGCCCATAGGCGTCAAGACCCACATATCGGGTATCCGGGCTGTCGGTCAAAAGAACCATGTCATGCAGGCCGAGGGCGGACAGGATTTGCGAGCCAAGCCCGATCTGGCGCACCGTGCGCGGCCCGTCGTCATCATCGTTGGCATGAAGCGTCTTGCGTGGTTCACGGAACAGGCAGACAACGCCCCTGCCCTCATCCGCGATGATCTGCATGGCGCGGGGCAACTCATCAGCGGGGCGCGGGCCAAGGCCCAGCACATCTTGCGCCTCTTGCAGCGCATGGGTGCGCACCAGCACCGGGTCCGGCGTGGTAATGTCGCCCTTGATCAGCACCACGTGCTCGATCTCATGGGTCAGGTCGGTGAAAATCCGCATCTCCCAATCGCCACCATATTGCGAGGTGACGTGTTCGCGCGAGGTTTCGCGCACCAGATTGTCGTGGCGGCGGCGATAGGAGATCAGGTCCGAGATGGTGCCGATCTTCAGCCCGTGCTTTTGGGCAATGTCCACCAGTTCCGGCAGACGTGCCATCGTCCCGTCTTCGTTCATGATCTCGCAGATCACGCCCGCGGGGGTGCGCCCAGCAAGGCGCGAGATGTCAACGGCGGCTTCCGTATGCCCTGCCCGCACCAACACGCCGCCATTGCGGGCGCGCAAGGGAAAGACGTGACCGGGGGTGGCGATGTCCGCGGGGCCGTTGGCAGGGTCGATGGCGGTGGACACCGTCAGTGCACGGTCGGCGGCGGAAATGCCGGTTGTGACGCCTTCACGCGCCTCGATCGAGGTGGTGAACGCCGTTTCATGGCGCGAGGAGTTGTGCGTGGACATCATCGACAGACCCAATTCCTGAATACGCGCGGCCTCCATCGGCAAACAGATCAATCCGCGTCCGTGGGTGGCCATGAAGTTGATCGCCTCTGTGGTGCAGGCATCGGCGGGAATGACAAAATCGCCCTCGTTCTCGCGGTCTTCGTGGTCGACAAGAATATACATCCGGCCCGCGCGGGCGTCTTCGATGATCTCTTCGGCGGACGAGATGGCGTCCGACAAGCTGGCCTCGACCGGGCCGGGCGTTTCATATGTGCTGCGATCAGGCATGGCGCGTTCCCTTCAGGTTCGCGCCCGTGACTAGCGCAGGCGGGATGCGTTTGCCAGCGCAAAGGCGGCGCGCGGGCATTCTAACGCGCCGTAATCCTGGTCTGCTGCCCGTCCCCCGTGATCTTGAACGTGTCGAGGCGTTTTTCGAAATACTTGCGCCAAGTCTTTTCTTCCAGATCAGACAGGGTGACGCCCAGCGCCGCGCGCAAGGTCGGGCTGACGCGACCGATCAACAACCCGTCCTTCTGCTTGCGCATCTCGGCCAGAATCTTCTGATCCATATCCTTGGGGTTGGTGTCCAGCGTCAACCAACTGGAACAGGACTTGCGATAATTCACCGGGGCTTTCCCCTCGCCCATCCCGGCAACCACATGGCCGCGTTCACGCAAGAAGGTCGCAAGGTGCGAGAAATCGCCATCTGAACTGACCAGAACAATGGTCCTGACCTTCGCCTCGAAGCTCAGTTCTGCCGCGTCAAGCGCCAGCGCAATATCGGCCGCGTTCTTGCCAAGCCCGGTATGCACCAGCTTGATGCCCGGTGCCTCGTCCCAGCCACGAATACGCGCGGCGTTGCCATAGACTCGTTTGACCAGAAGCTCGCCCAACTTCCCCGCTTCGACGATGATCTTGCCCGCCAACGCGCTTGAGATGTTTTCGCCATCAATCAGCAACGCGACGCGGTCGTCGTCAATGGGCGACCCTAACCCGTTATTATTCATCAACAATCCTTTCTTACCTGAAAGGTTTAGTTAGGCATCGCAGCGCACAGATCAAGTCATCAGGTCAAAACTGCCACAGCGCGGGCACAAACTCGAACGCATCCGCCGTGCGGCGTACGTGCCCCACGCCGGGAAACGGGAAGTGATAGCCCAGCACAGCAATCCGGTCAGACGCGGCCATGTCCAGAATCTTGCGGCGGCTGACCACCGTCATCTCGCCATCCGTGTCAGTGTCGTTGAACCAGTCGGGATGAGCGAAATTGGTATAGGCGTTGGTCAGCGCGTCGCCGGTGGCGATCAACTGTTGCCCGCCGCTGTCGATCATCACCGACAGATGGCCGGGCGTATGACCGGGGCTGTCCAGCAGCCGCACACCCGGCACCACCTCGGCGCCCCCGCCCACAAGCGTCCATTCCAATCCGTCCGCATTGATCGAGTTCACGGCACCCACCACGAATTGCTGTCGCTCTGGCGCGACTTGGTCCACCAGACCGTCTTGCAGCCAATAGGCCTGCTCGGCCTCGCCCATGAAGTATTCAGCGTCCGGGATCAGCGGTTCGTCAAAGTCGTCACGAATGCCCCAGATATGGTCCGGGTGGGCATGGGTGATCACCACATGAGTGATGCCCATCGGGTCAATCCCGGCGGCCTCAAGGTTGCCCATCAGCCGCCCGGTCGTATCCAGCCAGCGGGTGCCAGAACCGACGTCGATCAGCACCCGCGCATCGCCGATTTCGACATACAAGTGGTTGGTGTGGGAATAGCCACGCTCGGGATCAAGAAAATGATCTTTCAGAAACGCGATCTTCTCGTCCTCGGGCGCATTCACCGCCAACCCACTGCCGGGCAGCGAGAAATAGCCATCCGATACCACGGTCAGCCGCGCCTCGCCCAGTGTGAAGCTGAAATGCGCCGGGTTGCCAGCGGTGGGCGCGCCCAGCATGGCGCGGGCGGTGGCAGGCATGGCGAAAGCCGGCGCGATTGCGGCAAGGCGCAGAAGGTCACGGCGGGTCGGGCGGATCAGGGTCATGGGTGGCTCCGTCTTGGGTCAGGCGTTTCGGCCAATCATATGCCCGCACCCGAATATGTCAAAGACAACAACCACACCCGCGCGTTCCAATCACCCATATTCCGCCAGCCGCGCCACATAGCGCGCCAGCGTGTCGATTTCCAGATTCACCCGGTCGCCGATCTTTGCCTGCCCCCAGTTCGTCACCTCTTTGGTGTGCGAAATCAGGTTCACGCCAAATTCATCACCCTCAACTTCGTTCACGGTCAGCGATGTGCCGTTCAGCGCGACAGACCCTTTCGGCGCGATGAAGCGCGCCAACTCAGAGGGCGCACGGAACCGAACGCGAGTGCTGTCACCTTCGATTGTCATACCGATGATCTCGGCCACGCCGTCCACATGACCTGACACGATATGCCCGCCAAGCTCGTCACCGACCTTCAACGCGCGCTCAAGGTTCACCTTATGGCTCACCGTCCACGAGCCTAGATTGGTTTTCGATACCGTTTCGGCGGATATATCAACGTCATACCAGTCTTCACCCAGCGCCACGACCGTCAGGCAAACCCCGTCCGACGCGATCGAGGCACCGATGTCGATGCTGCTGGTGTCATATGCGGTCTCGATCCGGGCGCGCATGTCGCCGGATTGCTCCAAGGCTGCGACGCGCCCGATATCGGTGATAATACCTGTGAACATGACCTCTCCTTGCCGTCGGACTGCGTTGCCTTTGACCTAGCGCGACACGACGGTCTTGCCAAGCGCTTCGCGGGCCACATCATGGGTTACGGAACTGAAAGGTTCCCCTTTCATTATAAAGGAAGGCGGGCCAGAAAGGGAAATCCTCGGGGCCACCGAGGTTGAGGGTAAGATACAGTCACACGGAATACGCCATGAGCAAAATGACCAGCCAAGAACGACGTTTCTTGCTGTTGCAAGGCCCCCACGGCCCGTTTTTCTGGCAATTGGGGCGAATGCTGCGGGCGGCGGGCGCGCACGTTTGGCGCGTGGGCTTCAATATGGGCGATCAGGTGTTTTGGCGTGATCGCGCCAGTTACATTCCTTTCACCGCACCGCACGACACCTGGCCCGCGCGGTTTTCCGCTTTGCTGGATCGGCACAAGATCACCGATATCGTGCTTTATGGCGACACCCGCCCGATCCATGCACAAGCGATCGAGATCGCCCGCACCCGTGGTTTGACCGTGCATGTGTTTGAAGAAGGCTACCTGCGCCCTTATTGGGTAACATATGAGCGTGACGGATCGAACGGCCATTCCCGTCTGATGCAGATGACAGTGAAGCAGATGCGCGCGGCGTTGGCAGATGCCGAACTTGATATACCAGAAGCGCCGGCCCATTGGGGCGACATGCGCCACCATGTCTTCTATGGCGCGCTGTATCATTGGTTCGTGATGTTCGCAAACCGCCGCTATGGCAATTTCCGCCCTCATCGGGCACTGAGCGTTGGGCAAGAGCTGAAGCTCTATCTGATCCGGCTGTTATTGATGCCATACATTGCCGCCAACCGGATTGCAGCGACGGGCCGCATCAAATACGGTGGCTTCCCCTATCATCTTGCCCTGCTTCAACTTGAGCACGACTCCAGCTTTCAAAAACACAGCCCTTTCAACACGATGACAGAGTTTCTTGAGGCGGTAGTTGAAGGTTTTGCCACGGGCGCCCCGCCCCATCACCACCTTGTCTTCAAGGCTCACCCGCTTGAGGACGGGCGCGTGCCGCAGCGCGCCCAGATCCGCCGCCTTGCTGCGCAATACGGCATCGCCGACCGGGTACATTACGTGCGCGGGGGCAAGCTGGCACGGCTGCTGGACGATGCGCGATCTGCGGTGACGGTAAATTCGACCGCCGCCCAACAGGTGTTATGGCGCGGGCTACCGTTAAAGGTGTTCGGCACCGCGGTTTTTGACAAACCGGAATTCACCTCGTCCCAACCCCTTACGGAATTCTTCGACCAACCGACCCGCCCCGACAGCCGCGCCTATCGCGATTATCGCCACTACCTGTTGGAAACCAGCCAGGTGACAGGTGGTTACTACTCATCGCGCGGGCGGCGACAATTGCTTCGTCAGGTGGTGGACATGATGCTGGCCATGGATGACCCTTATCAGGCGCTGGAACGCGGAACAGCGGCACCTCGGCAACAATTGCGAAGCGTAAATTAGCACCCCTTGCGGGAAATGCTGGATATACGGCGCGCCTCAAACTAGGTTCGCGTCAAATATGGGTCCGGTACGCCGGCAGTTACAAGGAGCCCGAGCATTGAGCATCGTTGGCAATAAATGGGTGCGCGCAGCGGCCGCATGTGCATTGGTCGTGTCGCTTGGTGCCTGTGGCCTGCCCCGATCCGGCCCAAGCAAGCAGGAATTGTTCGCAAGTTCGGAAAATCAGGCGCGCGATGCCATCGTCGTTTTGGTGAACGACCGCGTCAACCGGGCCACCGCTGTTGTACCCGAGCTCGGTTTTTCCAAGGCCTTCGCCAACGCGGGGCTGGTCGGATCAGACACAATCCAGCCGGGCGACACGCTGGGCATCTCGATTTGGGAAAACGTCGAAAAGGGCATTCTGACGACCGCAGGCGCACCCGCCGCGTTGGAAGAGGTGCAGGTGGACGGCTCGGGCTTCATCTTCATTCCCTATGCTGGCCGCATCAAAGCCGCTGGCAACTCGCCCGAAGCGATCCGCCGGATCATAACCGGCAAACTAGCCGAACAAACTCCAGACCCGCAGGTTCTGGTCCGCCGTCTGGCTGGTGACGGGTCCACCGTGACGATCACCGGGGCTGTCAGCGGTCAGGGTGTCTATCCCATTGAACGCCCCACACGCACGCTGAATGCCATGCTGGCACGCGCGGGTGGCATCGCCATTTCGCCCGAGATCGCGAAGATCAAGGTCAACCGCGGAAACCAGACCGGCGAGGTGTGGTTCCAGGATCTATTCAACCACCCCGACACCAACATCGCCCTGCGCGGCGGCGACCGTATCCTGGTCGAAGAAGACACACGATCCTATACCGCCATCGGCGCGACCGGGGGCCAAGCACGCGTCCGGTTCGAGACCCAAACCCTGTCGGCGATGGAGGCACTTGCGCAAGTGGGCGGTCTGTCGACCTCGTCTGCGGATCCCAAAGGCATCTTCATCCTGCGCGATGAACGCGCCGAAATCGCCAACACCGTGCTGGGCCGCAACGACATCAGCAGCACCCAGCGCATGGTTTACGTGCTGGACCTGACCGAACCCAACGGCATGTTCGAAGCCCGCGATTTCATCATTCGCGATGGCGACACGGTGTACGTAACCGAAGCACCTTACGTCCAATGGACAAAGCTTTTGTCGGCCCTGACCGGGTCGCTGGCCACCGCGGGGTCGATTTCGTCACTGAACCAATCGCTGTCCGGATCCTGATCCAGACGGCATGATGGCCCAGATACCAGAGATGGACAAAGCCGCTGGCGGGGCATCCCCCCGGCGGCTTTACGTTTATAACGGAGGCTTCCTGACCCAGCCCCGCATCCGCCGTATTCTGGCGCTGGCGGGTTGGGACGTGCGGCTTGGTCTGCCCAAAGATGGCGACTGCGTGGGCACTTGGGGAAAAAGCCCGACCTCGGGCCGGGGCGAGACCATCGCCGCCCGCCGTGGCATCCCCCTGATTCAGGTCGAGGATGCCTTCCTGCGGTCCGTCACGCCCGGCCGATCGGGCGAGCCACCTCTAGGCCTTCTGATCGACGACATGGGCGTGCATTTCGACAGCGCACAACCCTCGCGGCTGGAACATATCCTTGCCACGGACCCGCTGGACCACAGCGATACGTTGCGCCGGGCGCGCGACGCGATGGACCGTATGCGACACGCCCATCTATCGAAGTATAACGCCTTTGACCCCGCCCAGCCTGTGCCAGATGCGCCCTATGTGCTGGTGATCGACCAGACGCGCAATGACGCCTCGATCGCTCATGCTGGTGCATCGGAAAACACGTTTCGTGAAATGCTGGTCGCCGCGCGTCTGAACCACCCCGACACGCGCATCCTGATCAAGACACATCCAGAGACTTCGCTGGGTCATCGCGAAGGTCACTACGGTGTTGAGGATGAAAATGATCAGGTGCGCCTGATCTCGGACCCCGTCAGCCCCTGGGCGCTGCTGGAAGGCGCGCAGGCGGTTTATACCGTCAGTTCCGGCATGGGGTTCGAAGCGATTCTGGCGGGGCACAAACCCAATGTGTTCGGGCAGCCCTTCTATGCGGGTTGGGGGCTGACGGTGGACGACCGGCCGGTGGATCGGCGGACGCGCACACTTACCCGCACGCAGCTTTTTATGGGGGCGATGATCCTCTATCCCACATGGTATGATCCGTATCGCCACCAACTGTGCGAGATCGAGACCGTGCTGGACACGCTTGAAGCCCGCGCCCGCGCGTGGCGCGAGGATCAACGCGGCTATGTCGCCAGTGGAATGCGCCTGTGGAAGCGCCGCCCACTGGCGCAGTTCTTCGCAGACGGCCCAGCGATGATCTTCGACGACAATGCCGCCCGTGCTGCCAAGGGGGCTACTGACATCGAACGCCCGCTGATGATCTGGGCCGGAAAAGAGCAACCTGACCACCAGACCCACGCCCCGCTTCTGCGGATCGAGGATGGGTTCCTGCGTTCACGCGGGTTGGGCGCGGAACTGGTGCCCCCGCTGTCCTTGGTGCGCGATGATCTTGGCATCTATTACGACCCCACCCGCGAATGCCGGTTGGAACGCCTGATCGCTGCATCACACAGCCTGCCCGATTACGCCCGCGAACGAGCCGAAGGGCTAATCGCGCGGCTGGCGACAGCGGGGATTGGCAAATATAACCTCGACCGCCCGCTGCCCGAGGGGCTGGATCGTCTGGCCAAGGGGCACCGCATCCTGGTACCGGGACAGGTCGAAGACGATGCCTCGATCCGGTTAGGCACTGATACAGTCGCCACCAATCTGGCCCTGCTCGAACAGACCCGTGCGGAAAACCCTGACGCCGTGATCATCTACAAACCCCATCCGGATGTCGAAGCGGGGCTACGCGCGGGCGCCGTCCCGCCTGACCAAGCCTGCATACTTGCCGATCTGGTCGCGGACAATGCCGATCCCATCGGGTTAATCGACGCGGTGGACGAGGTTTGGACCATGACCTCGACCCTTGGGTTCGAGGCGCTGTTGCGCGGCTGCAAAGTCACCTGTCTTGGCACGCCCTTCTATGCGGGTTGGGGGCTGACCCACGATCTTGGAACAATCCCCGCCCGCCGCACCGCGCGGCCCGACCTGATCGCACTGTCCCATGCCGTATTGATCGACTATCCACGCTACCACGATCCCGTGACCGGCACCGCCTGCCCGGTTGAGGTGGTGGTGGACCGTCTGGCCAGCGGCACACCGCCCAAGATCACCCCGGTCACGCGGATATTGTCGAAATTGCAAGGATTGTTCGCCAGCTACGCCTATCTTTGGCGCTGACGCCAGCGGTGCAAGACGTCGCTGCCGATCGCGCGCGCCTCGACCAGATCGAAGCGGGGGGCAGAAGACAGCCGATCCAGCCCCATCGCGGCAAGCGACGGCCTTCCTTCGGCCCCCAGTGCGACCCCGGCGGTATAGCCCACAAGCTCGTCCACAACCCCTGCAGACAGAAGCGAAGCGGCCAGACTGCCGCCCCCTTCGCAATAGACGCGGGTCAGGCCACGGTCGCCAAGGGCTCGCAGCACAGCACTTGCATCAAGTGCGCCTTGCGTCTCGCCCACTTCGATCATTTCGACCCCTATGCCAGCCCAAGCCGAGACAACTTCCGGCGCGGCGCGGCGGCCGTGACAAACCCAAACCGGCACCTCGCGGGCCGTGCGGGCCAGTTGGCTGTCCAACGGCAGGTCCAGATGGCGTGACAAGACAACGCGGATGGGTTGGTGTTCGACACCAAGCCCCCGCACGGTCAGAGACGGATCATCCGCCCGCGCCGTGCCTGCCCCGATCATCACCGCATCATGGGTGGCGCGCATCGCGTGAACATGGCGGCGCGCCTCGGCGCCGGTGATCCACTGACTGTCACCCGAGGCCGTGGCGATCCGCCCGTCAAACGAGCTGGCCAGTTTCAGCGTCACCATCGGGCGGCCTTGCGTGACACGGGTCAGGAAGCCTGCCTGATCAACGCGGGCTTCATCTGCGCACAGACCGGTTTCAACCTCGACCCCAGCCTGGCGCAACATGGTTAACCCGCCCCCGTCCACACGCGGATCAGGATCGCCAAGCGCGACCACCACCCGCGCAACGCCTGCGTCAATCAACGAGGTCGCGCAGGGCGGCGTTTGTCCGTGATGGGCGCAGGGTTCCAGCGTCACATAGGCCGTCGCCCCGCGCGCCGCCGCCCCGGCTTGCGCCAGCGCCACCGTTTCGGCATGGGGCCGTCCGCCGGGTTGCGTCCAGCCACGACCCACGATCCGTGCGCCCTGCACGATCACGCAGCCCACAGCGGGGTTCGGCGCACAACGCCCAAGACCCCGTCGCCCAAGCGACAGGGCCAAACGCATATAACGCGTGTCAGATTGGGTCACTCGTCTTCCGGCGCGACGTCCGGTCGAAGCTCGCTTACAAACTTGTCGAAGTCATCGGCAGCCTGGAAGTTCTTGTAAACACTGGCAAAGCGCACATAGGCCACAGTGTCGATCCGGGCCAGACTTTCCATCACGATCTCGCCGATTGTCTTGGACGGAATATCGGTTTCACCCATGCTTTCAAGCCGACGCACGATGCCCGAGATCATCTGGTCGATGCGTTCCGGTTCAACCGGGCGTTTTTGCATCGAAATGCGGATCGAGCGTTCCAGCTTCTCGCGGTCGAAATCCTCGCGCCGGCCGTTGGTCTTGACCACCACAAGGTCACGCAACTGCACGCGTTCATAGGTTGTGAACCGCCCGCCGCAGGCCGGACAAAACCGCCGCCTGCGAATGGCAACGTGATCTTCGGCCGGACGGCTGTCTTTTACTTGGGTATCAATATTTCCGCAAAACGGGCAGCGCATCGGCGTCCTCTTTCCTTGTTCGGGCGTTGACCGGGCCTTGGCTCGTCGGTCGGTCGCCCAGTTATCCACAGGCACTATAGGGCAGCCCATAGGTCTTGTGTAGTCAGAAATACGCACCGCAAGATACGCGATTCATTGCCATTTGGGGAAAGAGTGTTTCCGAATGACGGCAAGACACGGTTAGACTTAAACCATCTGCCAGCCAACAAAAGGGAGAGAACAGATGACTATCGCACGTGTGACCGAAATTTCAGCCACCTCGCCAGACAGCTTTGACGACGCCGTCGCAAAGGGGGTTGAGCGCGCGGCAGACACCCTGCGCAATGTCGTCAGCGCATGGGTCAAGGAACAGTCGGTCAAGGTCGAGAACGGAAAGGTCGCCCATTATCAGGTAAATCTGATGGTGACCTTCCTTCTGGAAGACTAAGCCCTCTCTAAGGACCAAGATGCGCCGCCACCTGCCGGGTGTGCGGCGCGTCTCGATGTTCAAAAAGATAGATCCCCTGCCATGTTCCTAACGCCAGCCGCCCCGACTGCACCGGAATGGACAGATTGACCGGCAACAGGGAGGCCTTGATATGGGCGGGCATATCGTCCGGGCCTTCATAGGTGTGGGTCAGGAAGGACATGCTGGGATCAGAGGTCGGCGGCACCAGCCGATGAAAGAAGTTTTGCAGATCGGTCTGCACCTCGGGGTCGGCGTTTTCCTGAATGAGCAGCGAGCAGGAGGTGTGGCGCACGAAGAGGGTCAGCAGGCCGTCCTGGGCGCCCTGTTTGGACAGCCAGCCCGTCACGTCGTGGGTGAATTCAAAAAGGCCGGGGCCGTGGGTAGATATCCGAAATTCCGTCTGCATGACCAATATTATGCGGGTGCGGTGCAGCAACGACAACCCGATGACTACTCAGTAACGACGCAACCACCAGCGTTGTGCGCAGCGTTCCTCGTAAGCGTCCTCGAACGCGCCCTTCTGGAAACGCGCCAATCTTGCCCGATCGACTTGGGCAAACCGTTCTTCGTGCGCCTTCGAGACCTTGAACCATTCTTCCATCAATTCGTGCACCTGCGCAGGCAGCGGCGTATTGAAGGCTTGCTCCTTGGACAGTCCGGGGCGCGGTTTGCGCCCCGTCAACTGTTCCAGTCGCTTTTCAATCTCTTTCTTGCGAGAATAGATCGCCGAAAGATGGTCATCGGTTTCAAAGACATTACGACAAGGTTGCACCACTATGCGCTTCCTGCCCTATTGATCCAAGAACGATCGAAGCTTCCGGCTTCGGCTCGGGTGCTTCAACTTCCTCAACGCCTTCGCCTCGATCTGGCGGATGCGTTCGCGGGTGACGCTGAACTGCTGGCCGACCTCTTCCAGCGTGTGGTCGGTGTTCATCCCGATGCCAAACCGCATACGAAGCACACGTTCTTCGCGCGGCGTCAGTGAGGCCAGAACCCGCGTTGTCGTTTCCTTGAGGTTTTCCTGAATGGCGCTGTCCAGTGGCAGCACGGCGTTCTTGTCCTCGATGAAATCGCCAAGCTGGCTGTCTTCCTCGTCCCCAATGGGGGTTTCAAGGCTGATCGGCTCTTTGGCGATTTTCATCACCTTGCGCACTTTTTCAAGCGGCATTTGCAGCTTTTCGGCCAGTTCTTCCGGCGTCGGCTCGCGGCCGATTTCGTGCAGCATCTGGCGGCCTGTGCGCACCAGCTTGTTGATCGTTTCGATCATGTGCACCGGAATACGGATCGTGCGCGCTTGGTCCGCGATCGAGCGGGTGATCGCCTGCCTGATCCACCACGTCGCATAGGTCGAGAACTTATAGCCGCGACGGTATTCGAATTTGTCCACCGCCTTCATCAGGCCGATGTTACCTTCCTGAATAAGATCAAGGAATTGCAAGCCGCGGTTCGTGTATTTCTTGGCGATCGAAATGACCAGACGCAGGTTGGCTTCCACCATTTCCTTCTTGGCCTGACGCGCCTCTTTTTCGCCCTTTTGAACTTGCTGCACGATGCGGCGGAATTCGGGGATGTCGACGCCGACATATTGCCCGACCTGCGCCATGTCACCGCGCAGTTTTTCAACCTTGTCGGTCGACCGCTCGATAAAGCCCTGCCAAGCCCGCCCGGACTGGTTGCCCATATCGTCAAGCCAAGTGGGGTCCAATTCACGCCCGCGATATGCTTCGATGAATTCGCGGCGGTTGATGCGGGCTTGGTCGGCCAGCTTCACCATCGCCGAGTCGATCGACATGATGCGCCGGTTGATGCCGTAAAGCTGGTCCACCAGTGCCTCGATCCGATTGTTGTGCAGGTGAAGCTCGTTCACCAGCATAACAATTTCAGAGCGCAGTTTCTGATACGCGCCCTCTTCTTTCTTTGAGAAGCTGTCGTCTTCGTTCAGGGTCGCAGACATCCGCTGATCCTGCATTTCCGACAGTTTGACATAATCACGCGCGATCAGGTCCAGCGTCTCAAGCACGCGCGGCTTCAGCGCGGCTTCCATCGCGGCAAGCGACATATTGGCCGCTTCATCTTCGTCGTCATCATCGTCATCGGTGGCAATGGGATTGCCATCAGCGTCCAGTTCAGGCTCAGTCTTCTTCTTTTCGCCGGATTGGGTCGCGCTGTCAGCACTGGGGGTGGCGGCGACGCTTTCTTCGTCCTCGCCGTCCTCCTCCATCGCGTTGCCAAAGGTGGCGTCAAGGTCGATGACGTCGCGCAGAAGGATGTCTTCGCTCAGCAGTTCGTCGCGCCAGATCGTGATGGCTTGAAAGGTCAACGGGCTTTCGCACAGCCCGAGGATCATCGTATTGCGCCCGGCTTCAATCCGTTTGGCGATGGCAATCTCGCCCTCACGGCTCAGAAGTTCGACCGATCCCATTTCGCGCAGATACATGCGCACAGGGTCGTCGGTGCGATCCAACTTCTCAGTCGCGGTGGTGGCGACAGTGACTTCGCGCGCGCCGGCTTGCGTGACCAGTTCGGTCGAGCCCTTGTCTTCCTCGTCCGCTTCTTCGTCTTCGATAATGTTGATGCCCATTTCAGACAGCATCGACATCACGTCCTCGATCTGTTCCGAACTTACATGTTCGGGCGGCAGCACTTGGTTGAGCTGATCATAGGTGATGTAGCCCTTTTCCCGCGCATCGGCGATCATCTTTTTGACCGCTGTCTGGCTTACATCGACCATCGGTTCGTTGTCTTGGTCGTCCTTGCGGTCGCTGGCAGTATCCTTGGCGGCCATGGGCCCTCCTTGCGCTTGGCTTGGCGGATCGGGACATCGGCGTGTTCGCCTAAGTGATGCCCCACCTCATAGGTGATTCGCGTTGGCCGAATCATCACTCCGAATCAGTGATTCGCCAACCCGTTTATCGCGTATTCTTTGCCGGGTCTTTACCAAAAGGCCAGATCGTCCGGCAGTGTTGCTATTTCTTCTTACCCTTCGTGGGGTCGATCTGCGCCAACAATGCGTCCAGCGCGTCGCGTTCATCGCGGTTCATAAGCGTTCCGTTATCGGCAACCTCATAGGTGGCCTTATCCTCGGTCTGGCTGCGCTGCGCGTTTTGCTGCGCCTGTGCGGCCTGCCCCAGACGCCATGTCACCCCTTCATCGGGCAATGTATTCATATCTTCGGCGGCATCTGCAACCTCGCGTCGCAGACCGCGCGATGCCTCAAGCTTCATCAACTCCTGATCAAGGCAAGCCTCGACGGTTTCGTCATCATCGGGATGGCGCATCGCAGGGGTGATTTGCACATGGTTGAGCGCAAACAGCTTTTCAAGGGCAGAGGTCCCTAATCCTTCTGCAATGCTGCGTTCCAGCACATCCGTGCCTTCGTGGGCGTGGCGTAAAATGAACCGCTGAAGCGCTGCGTGATCGGGTCCGATCATATCCAAACGCTCCACCCGGCTTTCAACCTGTTCCAGCTTGTCAGGGCAGCGGATCAGCACTGCCAGGATCACCGCCTCACGCAGCACTTCCTGTCCCTGATCATCCGCCATCGCCAAAAGCGAGGTCTTGGTTGATTGCAGCACCGGCGGCGTTGGCGCCCAACCGCGGCCCTGCCCCTTCTTCCACGGGCTGGGCTTCCACGGTGCGCGGCCTGCCCCCTGTCCCTTGGGACGTGCGCGGAACAAATCCCATCGCTTATCTTTGATCGCCTGCCCATAATGCGACTTGATCGAGGGGTCCTTGATGCGCGCAATCACTGTGCGCAGATCTTTGTCCAGCGCAGCACGGCGTTCGGGGCTGTCAAAGACCTTGCCTTCAGTTTCACGCCGCCACAGCAGGTCGACCATCGGTATCGCCGCGTCGATCAACGCCCGCATGGCATCCGGCCCGCTTTCCTTCAGCAGGTCGTCGGGGTCCTTGCCTTCGGGCATCAACGCGAAGCGCAGGCTTTGCCCCGCCTCAAGCAAAGGCAGCGCGGTGTCGATCACCCGCATCGCGGCCTTCAGGCCCGCCTGATCCCCGTCCAGCGCGATGATCGGCTCGGGCGCGATGCGCCACAGAAGGCGCAACTGGTCTTCGGTGATTGCGGTGCCAAGGGGCGCGACGGTGGCGCCAAACCCGGCCTCGGACAGCGCGATCACATCCATATAGCCTTCAGCCACGATCAAAGGCTGGCCCTTCCCCGCCGCCTCGCGGGCGGGGCCGTGATTGAACAGGCTGCGGCCCTTGTCGAACAGATCGGTTTGCGGCGAGTTCAGGTATTTTGCGCTTTCCTCGGGGTCCATCGCGCGGCCCCCGAATGCAATTGCGCGGCCACGGGCGTCACGGATCGGGAACAGGATGCGACCCCGGAAAGTGTCATAGGGTTTGCTGCCCTTATTGCTGGGTTTGGCCAGCCCTGCGCCAAGGATCAGGTCGTCCTCGACCCCCTTGCTTTTCAGGTGGTCCCAAAGCCCCTGCCACGCATCGGGCGCAAAGCCGATTTCCCAGCGATCCAGCGCGGCATCGCTTAACCCCCGGCGGGTCAGATATTCGCGCGCCGCGGTGCCCGCACCGGTTTTCAGCATCAGTCGGAAATGGTTTACCGCCATTTCCATCACCTCAACCAACTGCGTGCGGTGGTCGGCCTTTTCCTTTGCCTTGGGGTCGCGGGCGGGCATCTGCATTCCGGCCTCGCCCGCCAGAATCTCGACGGCCTCCATAAAGCCGACATTCTCGGTCTCGCGCACGAACGAAATCGCGTCGCCCTTCTGGTGACAGCCAAAGCAATAGTAATAACCCTTGCGGTCATCTACGTGAAACGAAGGCGTTGCTTCCTGATGGAACGGGCATGGCGCCCACATATCACCCTTGGCCTGATTGGATTTTCGCTGGTCCCATATGACCTTGCGCCCGACAACCTGCGACAGGCTCAGACGATTGCGCAATTCATCTAGGAAACCGGGTGGAAGCGACATGTTCTATATATCGGCGCGAAGGGCGTCAGAGTCCAGTGGCCGCGCGCCGTATCATGCCCCGACTGCACCGCGCACCATGTCCCAATAGATGTCCGCCACCGCATCGCGCGACAGCCGCCCCCCGTCCCGATACCAGGTGTTGACCCCGGTCAGCATGGCAATCAGTGCCATAGTGGTCAGCCGGATATCAGGCGCGTGGATCACACTTTCGGCGTGCCCTGCGCGCAGGATCGCCTCCAACTCGCCCTCATAGGTCCGGCGCAGCGCCTCGATCGCCGCGAAGTTGTCGTCCGAGAGGTTGCGAAGCTCCATATACGCAATGAACACCGCGTCGGGGCGTTCAAGGTGAAAGCGGATGTGAAACCGGGCGAAGGCTTCAAGATGTGCCAGCGCGCCATCGCCTTTGGGCTCGGCCTGCCACGCGGCCAACAGATCATCCATATGCGACTGCATCAGGTCAAACAGCAGGCTTTGCTTGTCTTTCGTATAAAGATAAAGCGCCCCGGCCTGCACGCCGACCTCAGCCGCGATCTGGCGCATCGAGACGGCAGCGAACCCATGCTGCGCAAACAGGGCAAGGGCCGCCTCGCGCACCTTGGGGCCTGTGATTTCGCTATGTGATCCGGTTTTACGTGCCATGGCGCCTTGATAACTGAACGTTTGTTCAAATCCAACCGCACAATGCGCCCGACCTTGCGGCGGAGCGGGCGTGGGGGTATCGTCCCCCAGCCCCACGGGCCAGAACCGGAGACTGCACCATATGCCACCGCGCCCCCTGATCCTTCCCATGATCCTGCCCGCGATCCTGCTGGCCTGTGCACCTGCGCCGGATTTTCCCGAAGGCGCAGCGGCAAACGCGCCGTTTCCGAAGATCATCCCGACCAGTGAAATTCAGGCACAGGCGGCAATACCGCCGACGGATGATGGCATTGATGATCTGGCCACACGGGCCGCGGACCTGCGTGCGCGGGCGACCCAGTTGCGCGGCACGTCGGTGGTGGACACCGAGACCGAGGATCAGATGCTGGATGCGCTGGACGCGTCCTGACGGCTTGCCCGAAAATTTCACCCAACCCACGCCCTGCGGATTGCACCCTTGGCGGCCATTGGCTACACGTCGCTGAACGATCAAACAGCCGACGGAGAGCGACATGAGTGACAACAGCCCCCTGCGCCTTGGGATTGCAGGTCTTGGCACCGTCGGCACCGGCGTGATCAAGATCATCCGCCGCCAAGCCGCACTTTTGCAGGATCGCGCCGGGCGTCCGATCACGATCACCGCCGTTTCAGCCCGCACGCGCGACAAGGATCGGGGCGTTGATCTGTCCGATTACGCGTGGGAGGATGATCCCGTAGCACTGGCAAAACGCGACGATATCGACGTGTTTGTTGAGTTGATGGGCGGCCACGAAGGCCCCGCCAAAGACGCCTGCGAGGCTGCGATTGCCGCAGGCAAAGACATCGTCACCGCCAACAAGGCACTTCTGGCCCATCACGGGCAGGAATTGGCGCTGGCCGCCGAAGCCGCTGGCGTGCGCCTGCGCTATGAAGCCTCTGTCGCCGGGGGTATCCCGATCATCAAGGCTCTGACCGAAGGGCTGGCAGGCAACGAGATCACCCGCGTCATGGGTGTCATGAACGGGACCTGCAACTATATCCTGACCCAGATGCAGGCCACCGGGCGTGGCTATAACGCCTTGTTCGAAGAATGTGCCGAGCTTGGCTATCTTGAGGCCGACCCCAACCTTGACGTGGGCGGCATCGACGCGGGCCATAAGCTGGCGATACTGTCCTCCATCGCCTTTGGCACACAGGTCAATTTCGACGCGGTCGAGCTTGAAGGCATCCAGCGCATCCAGTTGGAAGACATCGAACACGCAGCCGAAATGGGCTATCGCATCAAACTTCTGGGTGTCGCGCAAATGACGGGTCGCGGGCTGGAACAACGCATGACCCCCTGCCTTGTGCCCGACAGCTCGCCCTTGGGCCAGTTGGAAGGCGGCACCAATATGGTCGTCGTTGAAGGCGACGCCATCGAACAGGTGGTGCTGCGCGGACCCGGTGCCGGCGAAGGCCCGACCGCCAGCGCGGTGATGGGCGACGTGATGGACATCGCGCGCGGTTTCCGGCTTGCGACCTTTGGCCAATCGGCCTCAACCCTGCGGCCAGTCACGGGCGTAAAAGCGATGAAGCCCGCGCCCTATTATCTGCGGATGTTGCTGTTGGATAAACCGGGCGCAATGGCGAAAATCGCGGCAGTTTTGGGCGATGCCGGGATCTCGATCGACCGGATGCGGCAGGTTAGCCATGACCAGAAGCTGGCCCCGGTGCTGGTCGTGACCCATAAATGCACCCGCGACGGGCTGGACACTGCCTTGGCCGGGCTGGGCAAAACCGGCGTGGTCGAGGGCGAGCCGGTCGCCATCCGCATCGAAGAGGTCTGAGCCAGTCGATGGACTGGTTCGCGGCCATCGACATCTATTGCGAACGCACCGGGCCGGAGTTCTGGGCCGAGCCGCTGAACGCCCTGTCCAACCTGTCCTTCATCCTCGCCGCTGTCTGGGGCTGGGTCGAGGCGTCCAAGCGTGATCGCACCGACCTTGTGATCGTGGTCCTGATCGCGCTGGCCGCCCTGATCGGGCTGGGCAGCTTCCTGTTTCACACCTTCGCCAACGCGTGGTCCAGCCTTGCCGACGTGATCCCGATCTGGATCTTTGTTGCCCTGTTCGTGCTGGTCGCCATCCACCGGATCGGGGGCGTGCGGCCCGGTCGCATCGGGATCGGGCTGGCTGTGACCGTGGGCCTTGTCGCCATCCTGTTCGCGTTCGGCGGCGATGGCAGCGGCAGCCAGACCAGCACCGAGCCCGCGTCTGATACGTATGACCATACCACCCCGGCGAACACGCTTCTGAACGGGTCCGAGCAGTACTTGCCCGCCGTTCTGGCCCTTTTGGCCTTCGCGGCCCTTAGCCACCGCAAGAGCCACCCGATTGCGCCGTGGGTCGCAGCCGCGACGGGGACGTTCATGGTATCCTTGACCCTGCGCACGCTGGACATGCACCTGTGTGCGGTCTGGCCATTTGGCACGCATTTCCTTTGGCACATTATGAACGGCCTGACGATCGCGCTTTTGTTTCAGGGATTGATCCGCAGCCCTCGCGCCCTGACCGCAAATCCGGGTTAAGCGCTAACACCGCGCGCAAGTCCCTTGCCCCTGCCCCAAGCGGGCACTAAACCCTTAATCAAACATAGACAGTAAGGATTTCCCGCCATGGCCGATAAAGTCGTTTTTCTGGACCGTATGCTTTCGCTCGGTCTGGCCCGTGTGTCCGAGGCCGCCGCGATGGCCAGCGCCAATCTTATCGGACGCGGGGACGAAAAAGCCGCCGATCAGGCGGCTGTCAACGCCATGCGCGATCAGCTGAACCTGCTCGACATTCAAGGCACCGTGGTGATCGGCGAAGGCGAACGCGACGAAGCCCCGATGCTGTTTATCGGGGAAGAGGTCGGCACCGGAGACGGCCCCGCCGTGGACATCGCGCTGGACCCGCTGGAAGGCACGACACTGACCGCGAAAGACATGCCCAATGCCTTGACTGTCATCGCGATGGCCCCGCGCGGCACCCTGCTGCACGCGCCCGATGTTTATATGGATAAATTGGCCATCGGGCCGGGCTATCCCAAAGACGTGGTCAGCCTTGACATGAGCCCTGCCGACCGCGTCAAGGCACTGGCCAAGGCGCGCGGGTGCAATACATCAGACATCACTGTTTGCGTTCTGGAACGCCCCCGCCATGAAGGCATGATCGAAGGTATCAGATCAACTGGCGCGGCGATCCGCCTGATCACCGATGGTGACGTGGCCGCCGTGATCCACTGCGCCGAAGCCGAGATCACAGGCATCGACATGTATATGGGCAGCGGCGGCGCACCCGAAGGCGTGCTGGCTGCCTCGGCGTTGAAATGCATGGGTGGGCAGATTTGGGGCCAACTGACCTTTCGCAACGATGACGAACGGGGCCGTGCCGCCAAGGCAGGCATCACCGATCTGGACCGTATTTATAACCGCGACGAGATGGTCACCGCAGACGTCATTTTTGCCGCCACCGGTGTCACCGATGGGTCGGTCGTCTCGGGCATCAAGCGCGAGCCGGGCTTCCTGACCACCGAAACCCTGCTGATGCGATCCAAGACCGGGTCTGTGCGACGGATGATCTATCGCAATCCCGTCGGCAGGCGCTAAGGAACCGCACGCCTTGCCGCCAAGGGTGGTGCTACTCGGACGCAGGACGCGGTAGATCAGGGACATGATGGATATGGGCAGTTTTCTGGGGGTGGACAAGTCTATCACGGGCCGCCGTTGGGTGGGGCCCACATCCGACATCGACAGACATGCGCAAGCCCTGGCCCAGCAGACCGACCTGCCCGCACCCCTGTGCAATGTCCTTGCCCGCCGCGCCATACCCGCGGACGAGGCCGCAGATTTTCTGGACCCTACCTTACGCAACCTGTTGCCCGATCCACGGAAGCTGAAGGATATGGAGCCCGCCGCCGCCCGTGTCCTGCGCGCCCTTGACGGCGGGGAAAACGTGGCGATCTTCGCTGATTACGACGTGGACGGCGCGACCTCGGCCGCGCTGCTGATCGACTGGTTTCGTCATTTCGGGCGCGCGGTCACGCTGTATATTCCCGATCGGATCGACGAAGGCTATGGCCCCAACGTGCCCGCGATGGAGGCGCTGGCGAAGGATCACAGCCTGATCATCTGCGTCGATTGCGGCACCCTCAGCTTCGAGCCCATTGCAGCTGCGCGCGCAATGGGCGCCGATGTCGTCATTCTGGATCACCATTTGGGCGCCGAAACCCTGCCCGACGCGAACGCCGTGGTGAACCCCAACCGGCAGGACGAAATCGACGCGCCAGGATATCTGTGCGCGGCGGGTGTCGTCTTTCTGCTGCTTGTTGAACTGCGGCGCCAGTTGCGCGAGGCCGCACACCCCGGACCCGATCTGATCACAATGCTCGATCTTGTGGCGCTTGGCACGGTCGCTGATGTGGCGCCACTGATCGACGCCAACCGCGCTTTCGTGCGGCAAGGGCTGAAGATCATGGCCCGACGCACGCGCCCCGGAATGGTGGCGCTGGCCGATGTCGCGGGCCTGAATGAAGCGCCGCGCGCCTATCATCTGGGCTATCTGATGGGTCCGCGCGTGAATGCCGGCGGCCGGATCGGAAAAGCTGACCTTGGCGCGCGACTTCTGTCGACCACGGATATGAACGAAGCCCATTCGATTGCAGCAAAACTGAATGAACTCAATGCAGAACGGCGCGAAATTGAAGCCCGCGTTCAAGATGCCGCGATGGCGCAAGCCGAGGAACGAGGGCTGGACAGGTCGCTGGTTTGGGCCGCCTCCGATGGCTGGCATCCGGGGGTCGTCGGCATCGTCGCGAGCCGTTTGAAAGAGGCCACAAACCGACCCGCCATCGTCATCGGATTTGATGGCGACGAGGGCAAGGGTTCGGGCCGATCAGTCACAGGCATCGATCTGGGCGCAGCGATCCAGCGCCTTGCGACCGACGGGCTGATCACCAAGGGCGGCGGTCACAAGATGGCCGCCGGGCTGAGCCTGACCCGCGATCAGTTGGAACCGGCCATGGACCGGCTGGCACAGCTATTGGCCAAACAAGGCGCAGGAGAGTTGGGCGCGGCGGACCTAAAGATTGACGGGCTGTTGATGCCGCCTGCCGCAACCGTGGATTTGATCGAAACGCTGGAACAGGCGGGCCCATTCGGTGCCTCTGCCCCCGCACCGCGCTTTGTCTTTCCCGATATGCAGATCCTGTTTGCCAAACAGGTTGGGCAGAGCCACCTGAAGGTCAGCTTTGGCGACGGGTTGGGCGCACGCATCGACGCCATCGCTTTCGGCGCGTTCGACGGCCTGCTTGGTTCGACGCTCCAGCAACACGGAGGCCAGCGTTTCCATCTTGCGGGGCGCCTTGAAATCAATCAATGGCAAGGCCGCACCAGCCCCCAATTGCGCCTGGAGGACGCGGCAAAAGCCTGATTTTATGGCCGTTCCAGTTTTTTCAAAAAAGCTGAGAATACCTCTTGCACGGCCCGAACCTTTCTCCTAGAACCCCCTCACCAACAGAGTGGCCCGTTCGTCTATCGGTTAGGACGCCAGGTTTTCAACCTGGAAAGAGGGGTTCGATTCCCCTACGGGCTGCCACCTTCCAATTAAATATGACAGCTTTGTGCGGATGCAGCCGGAACTGCGCTATGGATATCGCTATGACATCTGCGCGTCTGCGACTGGCCTATAGCCCTTTGGAAAACTGGCACACTCCGCGTTTGACGACATGCACCAGAATTGTGCGACGCGCATTTCTAGGCGTTGAGAGACCCTAAATCCCTATGTGCTAAGGCCACCTGCGGTCGCTACGTAATCTGCGCCGGCGGACAGACCTCCGGTCGGAAAATCGTCATGCAGGCCCGACCCTTACCCTTGGACATATAAAGCGCGAGATCGGCATCGGCGATCATTTGCGCGGCATCCGGTGCGGCGTAGTCACTGCTACGCACAATGCCGATGCTGGCTGAAATTTGACAGGCTTTACCGGCGAAATCGACCGGGTGTTCCAACCGCAAAATAATACGCCGCGCAAGACTTTCTAACCTGTTCTCATCAGTCAGACGATTCAGCAAGATGATAAACTCATCACCACCGACACGCGCCACCATGTCACCATCACGCGTCATGTTAGACAGAACCTGCGCCACTTCGCGCAAGACGGCATCACCCGCCGCATGACCCAGCGTATCGTTCACAGTCTTGAAAAAATCCAAGTCGATATGCATCAACGAAAACTGACTGCGTGTGCCAATGTAGCGTTTCAACGTCGCATCAAAGGCGCGGCGGTTGCGCAACCCCGTCAGGCCATCGGTCATCGCTTCAACCTGCGCTTCGGCTTTTTCACCATGCAGACGGTGCGCAAGCTTGGTTGTCGCCGTCATTGCAGCGGTTTTCGCCTCCATCAAATACAGCATCTCGACCGTCAGGTCTGTTGGCGCGAAGTCCGACCCGGCCAGCTGATAGCGCGCCACTGCATCGACCATCGAATATCCGAATGACAGGTTCAAAAGCACCAGATTCGTGCCAGGCATTACGGCAAAAGCCCCGACCATGTTGGTGCCTGAGCCATCTTTCAGCCGCAGATGAACCTTGGCTCCGCCCAATTCTCGCACATGCTCCATTGATCGAACAACTCGTGGACGCCGGAGTTCAAACAACGAGAATGCACTGCGCCCAACCAATTCACCACCAAGAACCTTGACGATGGTCGGACCTGCATGGGTGATGCGGGCGGCATCGTTGATCAACAGATGCATTGGCATCATCTGATCCAGCGTGTGAAACGCTATCGAAATTGCCATATCGTCCGTCATGTCGCCCCCGGCGCCGCAAGGTGGAACGTACGGCCCACGCCATGACGCATCTTCAACAACCGAACCGAGATCTTTTCGGTCGTCCCTTCGCGCCCCAGATGTTCCAGATAGGCAAGCGCGCCGTAATCATCGGCCAGTGCGCGCAAAATGCCCAACAGAATGAAACCAACGCCGGGGGCGACATCTCGGCAGGTCACCAAGAACTCTTCTGTCGAAAACTCGTCCAGCTCGATCACCGGCAGGTCCAGATCGGGCACTGCCAGTTGCGCGCGACCGCGCAGATCTTCAAGCGAGTGAAGGAAATCCGGGTAATCGACCCCACCAAAGCGCAAAAGCCGGCGCACACGTTCGACCCTTTGATCTGTCACCAGAAACGTCCCAAAGTCTTCCAGAAACGTGTCTGGCGGCTTGTTCAACTGCCGCGCGGCTTCTGCAATAATTGCATTCGCGAGGCTTACTTCATATCGAAACAAAGGCTCGAAACTGTCATGTTCCGTGTCCACCTCTCGCATGATTGCGCGCCATCGTTCGGCCCCGTAGGTGAAAATCAGGAACCCTTCGAAACACCAAAAAATCAAACCATGTATCGTCATAATGCACTCGTTTCCCCGCCACACTAGAAGCCGAGTGTAAATAAACTACAAACGCGCGGCGGTATTATTGCCCCTCGCGGTCCAGCCACGCTGGTATGTAGCCGATATCATCAAGCACGACATCGGCAAACGGGGCCAGTTCGTCTGCAGTTGCAAGGCCCGTCAGCACGGCGATGGTTTTCATTCCCGCTGCCCGCCCGGCGTGCAGGTCATGCAGGCTGTCGCCCACCATCGCAACACGCTCTGGCGCAAGGTTCATGGCCCGCGCAAACGCCAGACAGGGGCCCGGGTCGGGTTTCGCGCCGTGGCCGCTGTCATAACCGGAGATAAAGTCTAAAAGGTCAGTGATCCCCGCACCGTCCAGATGCGCGCGCGCGGGTCGCTCTGCATCGTTGGTTGCGACCCCGACCCGCAATCCGCGCTGGCGCAGGACATTCAGAAAGGGCACAAGCGCAACCGCTTCGACCTGGGGGGCGACAGCGGCCTGTTCGTTAAGAAGTGTTTCCAAATCTTCGGCAGAATAGGCGGTATGTTGCCGAAGTGCTGATACGATCTGCGAGGGGGTGCCAGCAATCACCACGCTGTCGCGCCGGAATTTTTGGGCGTCGACATCGAACCCGATCTCGTGACCAATCTGGCGCGCACGGATCAGGTTGCTGTCGGTCAGACGCAAGAGCACCGACAAAGCCCAACTTTCCCAAGTCGCTTCGAACAGAAACAACGTACCATCCTTGTCAAAAAGCAGTCCATCAACCGGCATGGTGCGTCCTTTCTGTTAAAACCTTATCATATTGATATGTAATAAATTTATGGCTTAGGTCCAGTGCATGTGTGCGCCACCAGGCAAAGCCTGTCGTGCCACTGCTATATGCTGATACGGCATATTCAGCGCATCGCAAGCCCGTACCACCCACGCATCATCCATCAGCATAAAATCCAGAACCGAACCAAGGAACGCCGGATCCCCCGCCCCTTGGCGCAGCGCGTCCTGATCGGCCCCTGTCGAGCCCATAAAAACCGGCAGCAGGTCTTCGTCAGACACAAGCCACGCCAGCACATTCAGGGCCGTGGCCTCGGCGGTTTCTGGGGTCATGCTCATTCTCCTTAACGTTTGGAAAGGTTTTATTAACCAATATGGCAGCAAAGTGGAAAGGCAATCCAAACCGGCATCGTGCCGCAATGACAAGGGCGATTTGACGACATGAGTGAGAGAATCCTGATCGCGGATGACCTTGCGACCAACCGGATCGTGTTGAAGGTAAAGCTGACCGTCGCCTGTTACGAGGTGATACAGGCTGACCGCTGCGCCGATGTGGTAACCCTTGCCCGTGATACGCGACCCGACCTGATCATTTTGGGTCGTGGTCGCAACGATTGCAGTCTGGCCACCTGTCGCAATTTGAAGGCGGACCCCACACTTGGCTCGATCCCGATTATCATGGTGTCCGATCAGGACGACCAGCGTACGCGACTCGAAGCAATCATGGCGGGGGCTGATGACGTTTTCTCGAAGCCCTTGAACGAGGCGACGTTGATGGCGATGGTGCGCAGCCTGATCCGGGCGCGGGGTACCGACGACGAGGTGCTGCGCAGGCGGGATCTGTCGCGCGATTTCGGCTGTGCCGAGGCACCTGCCCTGTTTGCGCGCCATGCCCGGATCGCGTTGATCGCGCCGGATGCGGAAACAGGCATTTACTGGCGGATGCACCTTGCCACGGAAATCCGCCACAAGATTGATATCATGACACAATCCCAAGCGTTAGAGGATGTCAGTGCGTTGGGCGGCGTGCCCGACGCCTTCGTCATCGCCTCGACCCTCAGCGAAACCTCGGACGGTCTGCGATTGGTCAGCGAATTGCGCTCGCGCCAGACCACCCGTCATTCGGTGATCGTCGTGCAGGATTGCGGAGAGACACCGTCGCCCTCGTCGATGGCGCTGGACCTTGGGGCTCACGCGGTGTTGCGGCCGGGCTTTGACGCGCGGGAACTGGCACTGCGATTGACCCGGTTGCTGGCCCGGAAATTCGAAGGCGACGACCTGCGCGCAAGCTTCAACACCAGCCTGGCGCTGGCTGTCCGCGACCCGCTGACCGGGCTGCACAATCGCCGCTTCGCCCAGAGCTATCTGGATCGGCTGGAGCGCGAGGCGCGCCAGAAGGATCAATCCTATGCCATAATGCTTCTGGACCTTGATCGGTTCAAATCCATCAACGACCGCTTCGGCCATCCGATCGGTGACGAGGTGCTGGTCGAAGTGGCCCGGCGTCTGAAAGAAAAGCTGCGCGATCTGGACCTGCTGGCAAGATATGGGGGCGAGGAGTTTTTAATCGCTCTGCCGGGCGTTACCCGCCTTCAGGCACAGGCCATGGCCGAACGCTTGCGCCGGGCGGTCGGTGATCGTCCAATTGGCGCCGGGGTGTTGCCCAAAGGTATTCCGGTGACCATATCCATCGGCGTTGCGGTATCTGGTGGGCTACCCGGTGGCACGCATGAACTGCTGCAACTCGCCGATCAGGCACTGTACCGGGCCAAGGCGGATGGGCGCAATCAGGTCACGTTCGTATCGGACGCTGCCTGATCACCGCGCACGTTTGCGGACCGAGCGTTCAAGTCGATCGGCGAAAATCGAACGCTCGTCCGGGGTCATCTGGTCAATCCGCTCGATCAAAACCGAACGCGCCAGCGCACCGCGGGTTTGCAGGCGTTCGGCCTGACGGTCCATGACCGAAGACAGCACATCAGGATCGAACGGGTTAGCACGCAGGGCTGATAGAATTGTTTGGAATTCATCCGCCAGCGCCTTACGGTTATCGCCAAACGAACCGCTGCGCTGGCGAAGGACCTTGCCGATCTGGCGCCGGTCGTCACGGTCCAACGCGCCGGCAAGTGGCGCAAAGCCCATATCGCGGATTGCAGCGTGATTGGGGCCGCGCATGTCGAACCCGTGGTCACGATGATAACCCCACTTGGCCCCCGCAATCATACCGACGATCAGAAGATTGAAAGTCAACGAAACCGCCAACAGCACGCGCGGCCATTTGCGTCGGCGGGGCGGGGACGCGGAAGTTTGAGGGGTGTTAGAGTCGCTCATCCCTCATCCTCCAGCAAAATATCAATGTTCAGATATCCCGGGGTCAGATCTTCCAGCGCATAAAGGTCGGCGGCCAAGCTGATCTCGGTGCCCGCGATCAGCCCACCGGACAGGGCCTCGACCTCGGTCGGGGCGGCAATGCCGATCCAAAGCCCCGCAACGGTCGCTGTTGCCATCCCTGCCAGCGCAGGCCAGCCGCCAATGGCGGCAACCAGATCGCCCCAGATACCCCGCGCGGCGCGCGCATCATCCGAGCGCAAAATCGGTGCATCCGACATAATGCTGCCTTGCGGCCGATGCGCGGCAGCATCATCAAGGATCGCTGCCACAAGCGCATCGGACGTTTGCGGTGATTCGCGCCGGGCTGCGTCGAAAAACGCATCCAGCGCCTTATCGTCCAGCATGGGTTTGTCAGTCCGTGTCATATCCCAACTCCTCTCGCTGGTCTGCAAGTGCGATTGCCAGCGCTTTCTTGCCTCGGGCCGTCAGACTTTCGACCGCCTCGGTGCTGATGTCCATGATCTGCGCAATCTCGGGGTTCGCCATGCCTTCGATATGGCGCAGGGTCACGGCCATTCTCTGGCGCTCCGGCAGGTTGTTCAGCGCGGATTGCAAGGCGACCGCCCGATCTGCCTGGATCATTCCATCGACGGCAGCGGGCGCGTCATCGGTGGGCTCTTCTATCGCGTCGATATCCACAGTGCGCCGTTTGCGCAATCGGTCGGTGCACAAATTCGACACCACCCGAAACAACCAAGTCGACACCTTCGCCTCGCCCGTGCGCCATTCCGGTGCGATCTTCCACAGACGCAACATGGCCTCTTGCGTCACGTCTTCGGCCTCGGCCCGATCACCACCCAAAAGACGGGTTCCATAACCCAGAACCCGCGGCGCAAGCCTGCGGGTCAGAAGCTCTGCCGCCATCGGATCGCCGTTCCCGTACAAGACGAGAAGCGCGTCATCCGTGGCTTCTGCATACGCGTCCAAGGCCATTTCCATCCGTCCTGCCTAGCCGCTCTGCCACGCAGTGACAACGGGCGCATGTGCCCCCACGAAACGCAGGGGCACGGGCGAACCTTATCCGCCGTTACGTTTGCCGTAGCCACCTTTGCCATGTCCACCTTTGCCGTGACCGCGCTTACCTTTACCGCGCATGAAGGCTTCCTTTTGCGCCGCATCAAACTCGGCTTGCGAGAGCGCGTTATCATCATCGGTGTCAAACCGGTCAATCATGCGGTCCATACGGGCCTGATCCGGTGCCACCTCATCAAGGCTGAGCGTGCCGTTGCCGTTACTGTCCCGCTTGGCGATCATGTTTTCCATCATCCAACGCATCCGCTTTTCTGCCATCGGACCTTTTTCTTTACCTTGACTTTGAGTTTGACGCTGGCCCTTGCCCTGATTGCCAGCTTTGGCTTGGCGTTCAGCCATCTTTGCGGCCCGCTGGGCCTGCATTTCTTCGATCGACAGCTCGCCGTCGCCGTCCGTATCAGCGGCTGAGAAGCGGGCTTCGGCATGAGCTTTCAAATCTTCAGCAGTGATTTGACCGTTGGCATCAATGTCCAGATCAGTGAATTCCATTTGCATGAAACCGCGTCCCATACCTTGCATGCCGCGCGCATCCTTGCCGCCAAATGCTACTGCAGAGGTCGCGCCAAATGTCAAAGCCGCGCCCAATGCCAGTGCGATTGCCGTTGCCGTCTTTGCTTTCATAGCAGTCATAATCTGTTCCTTTTTTCTTTTGCCTGTACCCGCCGAGCCTGTATTTGATCGGCGTTACAAACATTGAACGCGGCTGGGGCGGGTTTCCGTCGCGGTTTTGCAAAAAAATTGCGGCATCCCGCCGCAAAAGCAAAACGGGGCATGGTTTTCTTGGTTTCATTCCATAGAATGGCTTGGTGCGCGACAAAGGAAATATGAATGACCGACGTGACGACACTGAACACCCCGCCCGTGTCTGATGACGGGCTGCAACGCGAGTTGAAGCCCGCGATCAGGAAAGGTTGGCGCAAGCTGTGCCCAAGCTGCGGTACCGGCAAGATGTTCAAAGGATACCTGAAGGTGCAGGATACCTGCACGGTGTGCGGCGAAGACCTGTATCACCACCGCGCCGATGACGGCCCTGCTTACCTAACAATCCTTGTGGTGGGCCATTTGATGGCCCCCCTTCTACACATCACCTATGTGAATTTTGTGCAGGAACCGATGATGCTGGCGTCAATCTTTACGGTGGGGACGGTGGCGACATCACTCTATTTGCTGCCCCGCTTCAAAGGGTTCATGGTCGGTTTCCAATGGGCCAAGCGAATGCACGGTTTCAAGCTTGACGGCGACGTATAGGGGACATCATGGACAAGTCGAAGATCCTGCGGGATGCGGCCACGGTTATTCTGATCCGCGACAAGGCAACGCGGCCGCAAGTTCTGATGGGACAACGCGGGGCCAAAGCGGCCTTCATGCCCAACAAGTTCGTCTTTCCCGGCGGGGCGCTTGATCTGGACGACCAACACATTCCCTTGGCCGAAGGCGGGGCCGAGCCGTGTTTGACCCGTCTGGGCGAAGATGCCGACCCGGCCATCGCGTCGGCACTTCTGGTGACAGCCATTCGCGAATTGTGGGAAGAAACCGGCCAGATGCTGGGCGCACCGGGTGATTGGGGCGGAACTATTCCCAATGGCTGGGAAGGCTTTGCGGATGCGGGCCTGATCCCATCCGCCCGCGGCATGGCCTTCGTCTTTCGCGCCATCACGCCCAAGGGCCGCACACGTCGGTTCGATGCACGGTTCTTTGCAGTGGATGCGGGCGAATTACGCACCGATATCGACGATTTCTCGCGCGCCTCGGACGAGTTGAGCAACCTGCAATGGATACCGCTGGACAACGTCCGCCGCTTCGATTTGCCCTTCATCACCGAGGTCGTTCTGGCCGAGATCGTCGGCAACCTGCCCGATCTGGGCGCACCACCACAGGTGCCGTTCTTTAACAACTCGGACGAAGAAAGCCTGTTTAAACGTCTGGGCGGGGTTGGGCCATTGACCGCCGCTGGCTGACGGCTATTTCAGAAACAAGACCAGCACTAGGACCGAGGTCAGGATCAACGCGGTCCCCGCATATTCGCGCCCTGTAACCGTCTCGCGGAACACAAACAGCGTAGCGGCGTACGAGAACAGAAGTTCGACCTGCCCCAACGCTTTGACCAGCGCGGCGTTTTGCAACGCGAAGGCCGTAAACCAACAGAAACTGCCGATCATCGAGCTGAGCCCGACCAGCGCCCCCACCCGCCAAGCGGCCAGAACGCGGCTGATCTGGCCTGCTTCACGCAGTGACATCCAAATCAGCATGACCACCGACTGAAACGCCGTGACCACCGCAAGGGTGAAGCCCGCCCGCGCCACCACGTCCTGAACCGGAAGCGACAGCGCCGCGCCGCGATAGCCAATCGCCGAGACCGAGAACAAAAAACCCGCCCCCAGCCCCAGAGCGGCGGCGCGGTTGAAAAAGCGTCTGAGACCGGGTTTGCCGCCGGTTGGCGGGTCCGACAGCAGGATCAAGCCCAGAAACCCGACCGCGATTGCCAGACCGCCCGCCAGACCGACTCCTTCGTCCAACACCGCAAGCCCGACAAGTGCGGTCAACACGACCTCGGTCTTTTTGAACGTGATGCCGACGGCAAAATTGCGTTCGGAAAAAAGGGCAATGACGCAGATCGTGGCAAGGATTTGCGCAATGCCTCCGGTAAAGGCAAACAGGAAGAACCGCCCGTCCGGCACCGGCGCGGATTGATCCGTCACGCCCAGATAGGCCACCAGGATCACCGCCACCAGTGGTGCGGAATAGACAAACCGCGCCAGCGTCGCACCCGTGGCTGACAGCCGCGTGTCCTTCAGCCGCTTTTGCAGCATGAAGCGCAGGTTTTGCGAAAACGCCGCGGCGATGGTGATGGGGATCCAGGCTTGCATCCCTGCCCTTTGCCACGGGCCGGGCGAAAACGCCAGCGCGCTTAGACGGTCTTCAACCTCGACAGGTCATAGCCGTTGAACCCCAACACATCCCGCGCGGCTGTGATGCGATCATCCCCACCGGTCTTGGCACGGTCGATGATCCAGCCGAAACTGCCCGACGGCGTGCCAATCGCTGCGGTGCGGTAATCGGCATCGACCCAAAGCACCCAATATTGTGTATCAAACGGTGCCGCGCCCACCTTGATACGGCCCGGCGCGGGTTGGGTCGCCCGATAGTGATCTAGCAAACCGGATGGCCCATAGACATCCAGCGCGATGATCTTGCCGCCCGCTTGCGTAAAGACGACAGCACCAAAAGACGGCACTTCGCCGGGATAGACGAATTCGCCCCGGATCACCCAGCGCCCGGCAAAGCGCGCTGCGTCAAACCGCGTGGTAGAGTTCAGCCCCCGCGAGGTTTTGCGGTGAAAGCGCACGCCACCTCCGCCGCCCATGCAAGCGGCCAGCCCGGTGCCTGCCGCCAGCGCCACCGCACCAGTCAATAGCCGCCGCCGATCCATACGCTTGCTCCTTTTGGTTAACGTTCCCGATCCTAACCGCTTTCGCCGCCCGGCGTCAAAACGGCATCGGGTGGGCGCGGTGTGCGCGGTCGATGTCGTCCAACACCTCGTCCGACAAGGTCAGGTCCTTGCCATCAAGGATTCGTGTCAACTGCTCCTTGGACGAAGCACCAAAGATGGTCGACCCCATGAACGGGCGCGAAACGGCAAAAGCCAGCGCCATATGAACAGGGTCAAGCCCGTGTTTCCGCGCAACATCGTGATAAGCGGCAACCGCGTCAAACGCGCGCGGAGTAGCCCGCCCGCCAAGCCCCGGTGTCCGGTCCAACCGTGATCCTTTGGGCACCACGTTGTTTTGATATTTCCCGGTCAAAAGACCCGCCGCCAAGGGCGAATAGGACAGCACGCGCACGCCTTCGTTCATACACAGCTCGGCCAAATCAGTATCGGCCAACCGGAACAGAAAACTGTATTCATTCTGAACCGAGATCACCTCGGGCGCGCCCATCTCGCGCGCGATGCGCAGCCATTCTGCCGTGCCCCAAGCGCTTTCGTTGGACAGCGCAAAGTGACGCACCTTGCCTTCGCGCACCAGATCGGCCATCGCGCCCAGCACGTCGCGCATATGCGCCTCGACCTCGCGCTTGTTCTGGCCCGAAGGGTCAAACCTCCAGTTCTGCCGAAACGCATAGCTGCCACGTACCGGCCAATGGGTCTGATAGATATCGATGTAATCAGTGTTCAGCTTGGTCAGGCTATCCTCGACCGCCTCGCGGATGATGGCACCATCATAACCCTTGCCGTCCCGCTTCCAACCTTCATTATTGCCCGAGACTTTGGTCGCGATCACCACGTCACCTCGCCGCCCGGTCTTGGCGATCCAACTGCCGATCACCTGCTCGGACCGCCCGCAGGTTTCGGCGCGGACGGGGGCGACGGGATACATCTCGGCGGTGTCGATGAAATTGATGCCGTGATCCAGTGACTGGTCGATCTGGGCGTGACCCTCGGCCTCGGTGTTGATAGTGCCCCATAGCATCGAGCCAAGGCACAGGGCGCTGACCTCCAACTGTCCGCCTGCCAGTTTGTTCATCCGCATCGACACATCCTTTCTGTCTGTTCGCCGCGGCAAGGTTGCCCATCGCACTACTTAGGGCAACCCCAAAACGCCGCCTGCGAAACAGTGTCAGAATGTCGTGTTTACCGCACCGCCATCCAGCAGGATATTCTGCCCCACCATGAAGCCCGCATGTTGCGAGCACATGAAAGCGCAGGTGGCGCCGAACTCGTCAATCGTGCCGTATCGCCCGGCCGGAATGGTCCCCTGACGGGCGGCGCGGGCATCGTCCATGGTGACGCCCTGTGCCTCGACCACGCCTTTGTCCAGCGCGGTGGCGCGGTCGGTATCGTGGATGCCCGGCAGCAGGTTGTTGATGATCACACCTTGCCCAGCCACCTGACGCGCGGTGCCCGCGACGAAGCCGGTCAGCCCGGTGCGCGCGGTGTTGGACAGGCCAAGAACCGCGATCGGGGATTTCACCGACTGGCTGGTGATGTTCACCACCCGCCCCCAGCCGCGGTCGGCCATGCCGGGGATAAGCGCCTGCATCAGGGCAATCGGCGCCAGCATGTTGGCGTCAAAAGCGGCGATGAAATCTTCACGGTTCCAATCTGACCACATACCCGGCGGCGGCCCGCCTGCATTGGTGACCAGGATATCCACATCGCCTGCCGCCTCAAGCAAAGCCGCACGTCCATCTTCTGTCGTCACATCGGCGACGACCGTTACCACGTCAACGCCGGTCTTGGCCCGGATGGCCTCAGCGGCGGCCATAAGCGGCCCCTCGGTCCGGGCATTCATCACCAACGACACACCCTCACCCGCCAATGCCCGCGCACAGCCCAACCCCAAGCCTTTGGATGATGCACACACCAGCGCCCGCTTGCCTGTAATACCCAGATCCATCAGTCTCTCCTATTTTTCCGGCAACCCGTGTTCAGTTCGGTCCAGACCTAGCAGGGGCGCCGCGACAGGGGAAGCGCATCGTTGTTGCGCCGCCCCGCCCCCGTCGCTATATGCCATTCCATGTTGGACACCGCATCAAACCGCCCCGAACTGCCGCCCGAGATTGCGCGCCGTCGCACCTTTGCGATCATCAGCCACCCGGACGCCGGCAAAACGACCCTGACCGAGAAATTCCTGTTGTATGGCGGCGCCATCCAGATGGCCGGACAGGTGCGCGCCAAGGGTGAAGCGCGACGCACGCGGTCAGACTTCATGAAGATGGAGCAGGATCGGGGCATCTCGGTCTCGGCATCCGCCATGTCGTTCGATTTCGGAAAATACCGTTTCAATCTGGTCGACACGCCCGGCCACTCGGACTTTTCCGAGGATACCTATCGTACGTTGACCGCCGTGGACGCCGCCGTGATGGTGATCGACGGGGCGAAAGGTGTCGAAAGCCAGACGCAGAAATTGTTCGAGGTCTGCCGCCTGCGCGATCTGCCCATCCTGACCTTCTGTAACAAGATGGACCGCGAAAGCCGGGACACCTTCGATATCATTGATGAAATTCAGGAAAACCTTGCCATTGACGTTACGCCCGCCAGTTGGCCTATCGGTGTGGGTCGCGATTTCCTGGGCTGTTATGACCTGCTGAACGACCGGTTGGAACTGATGGACCGCGCCGACCGCAACGTGGTGGCCGAAACGATCGAGATCAACGGCCTGGACGACCCCAAACTGGCCGAACACGTCCCCGAACACCTGCTTGGAAAGTTCTTGGAAGAGGTCGAAATGGCGCGCGAATTGCTGCCGACCCTCGACCCTCAGTCCGTTCTGGAAGGCCACATGACCCCGATCTGGTTCGGCTCGGCGATCAATTCGTTTGGCGTGCAAGAGTTGATGCAGGGCATTGCGGATTATGGCCCCGAACCACAGCCACAGCAAGCCAACCCCCGCGCCATCGCGCCCGAAGAAAAGAAGGTCGCAGGCTTCGTCTTCAAGGTGCAGGCCAACATGGACCCCAAACACCGCGACCGCGTTGCGTTCATGCGGCTGGCGTCGGGCCACTTCACACGGGGCATGAAGCTGACCCATGTCCGCACGAAAAAACCGATGGCTGTGTCAAACCCGGTCTTGTTCCTTGCCTCAGACCGCGAACTGGCAGAGGAGGCCTGGGCGGGCGACATTATCGGCATCCCCAACCACGGCCAGTTGCGGATTGGCGATACCTTGACTGAAGGTGAGTTGATCCGTGCCACTGGCATCCCGTCTTTCGCACCTGAGCTTCTGCAAGTTGTCCGTGCAGGCGATCCGATGAAAGCCAAACATCTTGAAAAAGCCCTGATGCAGTTCGCCGAGGAAGGCGCAGCCAAGGTGTTCAAGCCCAATATTGGGTCAGGTTTCATCGTCGGCGTTGTCGGCGCACTTCAGTTCGAAGTGCTCGCCAGCCGGATCGAGTTGGAATATGGCCTGCCCGTGCGGTTTGAGGCGTCACAATTCACCTCGGCCCGCTGGATCATCGGCGACAAACCCGAAGTCGAAAAACTGGTCGAAGCGAACAAGCAGCACATCGCCCATGACAATGACGGAGATCCCGTATTTCTGACCAGACTTCAATGGGATATCGACCGTATTGAACGTGATTATCCAACATTAAGATTGGCTGCGACGAAGGAAATGATGGTCTGAATGGTGATGCAGAGGCTGGGCCGGAAGGCGACATATGTCGGTCTAACCGCTCAACAACGGCAATACGAGTGCAGGATTGTTCACAAACTCACCCATGTTGTTGACCACGCCCCCATTTTTCTTTACCTCAAGAGGATATTGAAGGGGCGTTATATTTGCGCACCGGCCATACGGGCCTTCCCTTCCCATCCGCACGGGCGAAGATGTCCGTGAAACAGGACATGCATGATTAAATTTTCTGACCTAAAGCTCAGCCCTAAAGTGCTGAAAGCCGTTGAAGAAACCGGCTACACCAGCCCCACCCCTATTCAGGAAGGCGCCATCCCGCCCGCGCTTGAAGGGCGCGATGTGCTGGGTATCGCCCAGACCGGCACCGGCAAAACCGCCAGCTTCACCCTGCCAATGATTACCGCCCTTGCGCGCGGCCGTGCACGGGCGCGCATGCCGCGATCACTGGTGCTATGCCCTACGCGGGAATTGGCCGCGCAGGTGGCGGAAAACTTTGACACCTATGCCAAACACGTCAAACTGACCAAAGCGCTTCTGATCGGCGGTGTCAGCTTCAAGGAACAGGATCAGGCGATCGACCGCGGTGTTGATGTGCTGATCGCAACCCCCGGCCGCCTGCTGGACCATTTCGAACGTGGTAAGCTGCTGCTTACTGGTGTGCAGATCATGGTGGTGGACGAAGCCGACCGTATGCTCGACATGGGGTTCATCCCTGATATCGAGAAGATTTTCTCGCTTACCCCTTTCACCCGGCAAACCCTGTTCTTCTCGGCCACCATGGCGCCCGAAATCGAGCGGATCACCAACACCTTCCTTTCAAACCCCGTCAGGATCGAAGTCGCGCGCCAAGCCACAGCGTCCGAGACGATCACTCAGGAATTGTGCATGTTCAAAGCCTCGCGCCGGGACCGTGCCGCATCGGAAAAACGCAATTTGCTGCGCGCTCTGATCGACCGCGAAGGCGACGCCTGCACCAACGCGATCATCTTCTGCAACCGCAAGACCGACGTTGATATCACTGCAAAATCGCTTGCGAAACACGGCTATGATGCCGCGCCGATCCATGGCGATCTGGAGCAGTCCAAACGAACCGAAGTACTGGACGGCTTTCGCGCCGGAACACTTCGGTTCCTATGTGCTTCCGATGTCGCGGCCCGTGGGCTCGACATTCCGAATGTAAGTCACGTATTCAACTATGATGTGCCTGGCCACGCCGAAGACTATGTTCACCGTATTGGCCGGACAGGTCGGGCTGGACGCGACGGCAAAGCAATCATGATCTGCGAGCCGCGAGATGAAAAGAATCTGGACGCCGTCGAACGCCTGATTGATGGCAAGATCCCGCGCGTCGAAAGCCCGCTGCCTGACAAACCTGCGCGCGGCCGGAAAAAAGACGACGAGGAACAACAGGACGTCGCCCCCAAACGCGAGCGCAAACCCAAGGACGAACAATCCGCTAAACCACGCGATGACGCTGAAAAAAAGCCGCAAAAGGACCAGAAATCAGCGCAAGAAAAGTCCGGGCGCGGGCAACGCGGCGGACGCCACGACAACAAACAGACCGTCGGCATGGGCGACCATCTGCCCGACTTCATCGCAAAAAGCTTTGCCGAACGCCGCACCGGCTAAAACGCTTCACATAACAGAAAGCCCGCAGCACTGCTTGCGGGCTTTTCTTATGAACCAACCGTCCTTCCTCTGGCCAGAAATATCCCCGCCAGAGGCCGGCGCGCGCAGCGCGGCCCCTTATTCCAAACGGCTAACCACAACAGTGACTTCGGGTTTGCGCCCGATCTCATCATTGGCCGTTTTGCGCGCGATCCGTTTAAGTTCTTCGCCGATCTTGTCATCGTCACGCAGTGTTTTTCGCCCGGCGCGCATCAGGAACTGGCCCAGATCCTCCTCCAGCACATCAACCAGCGGTGCTTTTGATGAACCAGTTTCTGGCAGGCCCATAAGCTCGACCCATGGATCGCCCAGCGGCTCGTCACCCTCGACGATCACGTTAACGATGACATGGCCGTTCAGGGCAAGGCGGATGCGGTCGCGCACCACACCGTCCAGCGCCCCGATCAGGATATCGCCATCCAGATAGACGCGGTCGGCCTCGACATGTTCGACCACGTGGGGAGTATCGCCGGTCAGATCACACACGGCGCCGTTCACCACAACCAAGGACCTGCGTCCGCACTCTTCCGCAATCTTTGCGTGTTCGCGCAAGTGGCGGTGTTCGCCATGCATCGGGATGACCATCTTGGGGTCGATTATATCATGCGCCCGTTGAAGATCGGGCCGGTTGGCGTGACCTGACACGTGATAGCGATCATTTTCGGCCACGATATCAACACCCATCTCGGAAAACGCGTTCATGATGCGGATCACGCCACGTTCGTTGCCCGGAATGGTCTTGGACGAGAACAGGAACATATCCCCTTCTGCCATCGACATCCCCAAATATTTGCCACGCGCGAGTTGCGCCGACGCGGCACGCCGTTCGCCTTGGCTACCAGTCACGATCAGCATCAGGTTTTCACGCGGAATATCGCGGGCATCTTCCACCGTGACGGTCGTCGGGAAATCCACCAGAACGCCCGTTTCCACACCGGCTTGGATCATCCGGCGCATAGCACGACCCAAAAGACAGACAGAGCGGCCCGCCGCCTTACCGGCATCTGCAAGCTGCTTTACCCGCGCTACGTTCGAAGCAAAGGTGGTCGCCACCACCATATGCGGCGCATCTTTAATCAACGTCACCAGTTCCGGGCCGACCTCGGCCTCGGATCGGCCGGGATGGGTTGAAAATACGTTGGTGGAATCGCAAACCAGAGCTTTGACCCCTGGCGCGGCGACCTCGCGCCACAGCGCCTCGTCAAACGGATCGCCCAGCACCGGCGTTTCGTCCAGCTTGAAATCACCCGTATGCACGACGCGCCCAGCGGGTGTGTCGATCACCAACCCCGCGCTCTCCGGGATCGAGTGGCTCAGCGGTAAGAAACCAACCTTGAAGGGCCCGGCTTCAATCATCTTCGGGAAGACATCGGCGGCAATCACAGCCTCGGGCACCTGGCCTGCCTCCTCCATCTTGCGCTGCGCATGATAGCGGGTGAAGGGGCGCGCATGGATCGGCGCCTTCAGCCGGGGATAAAGCCGCCCGATGGCGCCCACGTGATCTTCGTGGGCGTGAGTGATGAAAATCGCCTCTAACCGGTCGGCGTTGTCAGCCAGCCAAGTAACGTCCGGCATGATGAGGTTCACACCCGGCGAAGTGTCCATATCGGGAAAGGTGACACCCAGATCAACAAGGATAAGACGTTCCTTACCCGGCTTGCCATAGCCATAGACATAGGCGTTCATGCCGATCTCGCCGGCGCCCCCCAATGGGAGGTAAATCAGACGATCAGCGGTCATATGTTGCCCTGTTCCTTGTTGTATTCATAAATGTGGACCAGACCGTGCATGGTCAGGTCGTGGTCAATTACGTCATAAAGATGGTCGCCCTGCTCAAACAATGGGGCAAGGCCACCGGTCCCGACGACTTTCATCGGCAGGCCGTATTCATCTTTCACCCGCTGCACAAGCCCCTTCACAAGGCTGACGTAGCCCCAAAAGATGCCCGACTGAATGCAGCCGACCGTATTGGTGCCGATCACCTTGTCAGGCTGGGTCACGTCCACATGCGGCAGCGCCGCCGCGCCCTGGTGCAGCGCCTCAAGCGAGAGGTTCACGCCGGGCGCGATTACACCGCCGATATAGGCGCCATCATGGGCCACGACATCGATGTTTGTGGCGGTGCCGAAATCGACAACCATTGAATCCCCCCCGTGGCGAGCGTGGGTCGCAACGGCATTGGCCAACCTGTCGGGGCCGGCCACAGTACCCAGATCAATGCGCGGCGCCACTGGCAGAAGGCAGTCGGGTTTGCCAACCACCAGCGGACGGCAATCGAAAAATCGGTCCGCAAAGACGCGCAGATTCCAAACAACGCGCGGCACGGTGGAACTGACGACCACGCCGGTAATATTCGGCTCGATCCCATAATGATTGATCAGGGTCGCGAACCAGGTGAAATAGGCGTCCGCCGTGCGCGCATGGTGGGTCGAGGTCCGCATCGTGCACAAAAACTTCTCACCATCCCAAATCGAGAATGCGGTGTTCGTGTTGCCAGCGTCGATTGCCAAAAGCATCTGGTCCCCTCTCAGAAAAAGATCTCGGCCGCGGGGATCACCTCGCGGGATGTGGCTGTTGATAGAACAAGGTTGCCGTCCGCGTCCACCGTGTCAAACCGTCCGACATATTCATGGCGGGTGGTGCGCGCGGTGATGGTCTGCCCCAGCCGGGCAGCGCGGGCCAGCCACGCTTCGCGAATGGGTGCAAAACCGTAGGTGGTAAAGGTCGCTTCGTGCCGGGCATAGGCGGGGGCTAGCAGGTTCAAAAAGGTTTCGGGCTCCAGCACAACCCCGGTCTCAGCTGCCAGGCTGACCGGCGGCGTTGCCGCGGCTTCGACAGTTGTGCCGGGCGGGGCGTCGATCAGGTTCACACCTATGCCGACGGCCAAATGCCCGACCTTGGTTCCCAGCCCGCTGCTTTCCAGAAGAATGCCTGCGACTTTCCCCTCGTTCAACAGCACATCATTAGGCCATTTCAGCGCAAAAGCATCGCCGCGTCCGGTCGCCATCGCAAAGGCATCGAAAAGTGCTAGTGAGGCCACAAAACTTCTGAGCGCCACCTGTGCGGGCGGTTCGGTCGGGCGCATGACCACCGTGGCGGCAAAGTTTCCGGTGGGGTCCACCCAAGCCCTGCCCCGCCGTCCGCGACCGCTGGTCTGCCGGTGAGCCATGATCCATGTCGGACCCAATAGACCCGACGCGATGCGCCGGGCCTCTTCATTGGTGCTGTCGACCTGATCCAGAACGCGTTTTTCCACGCCTTTGGGCCAGGTTGGCACGACCTTATTTGACAAGGGCTTCAGCAGCCGCAGCGGCGGCGGTTTCAATGCCGAAGAAGTTCACGATACCCAGAACGACAATTGCTGCCGAACCGACCAGCGCAACCCAAGCGGCGGGCGACATGTTGACTTCGATCCCTTCGCCCTCATCTCCGAAATACATATAGTAAACGATGCGCAGATAATAAAACGCCGCGATCACCGACGCCACAACACCGGCCACAGCCAGCCAGGTCAAATCCGCCTGAACAGCGGCGATCAGAACGCCGTATTTGGCAAAAAAGCCCAGCATTGGCGGCACACCGGCCAACGAGAACAGAAGAACCAGCATCGCCAGCGCCTTCAGCTTGTCAGTTGTGGCAAATTGGTTCAGGGACGCAATATCCGTGACCGGGCGGCCATCACGCTCCATCGACATGATGAAAGCGAAGGTGCCGATATTCATCGCAAGATAGACCGCCATATATAGCAGCATTGCCTGCACACCATAAGCGGTGCCCGCAGCCAAGCCCAGAAGCGCAAAGCCCATATGCGTGATCGACGAGAAGGCCATCAGACGCTTGATATTGGTCTGACCGATCGCCGCAATTGCGCCAACGAACATGGACAGAAAGGCCAGAAACGCGATGATCTGTTGCCAGTCGGCAATGGCCCCACCATAGGCGTCAAACAGGATGCGACCCAACAGGCCCATCGCTGCCAGCTTTGGTGCGCTGGCAAAGAAGGCCGTCACAGGGGTCGGCGCGCCTTCATAGACGTCCGGCGTCCACATATGGAACGGCACAGCCGAAACCTTGAAGGCCAGACCGGCGGTCACGAAAACCAGACCGATCAACATGCCAAGCCCCACCCGGCCGTCATTGGCCGCCTGGATGATCTCGGAAAACAGGGTCGTGCCGGCATAGCCATAGGTCAGCGACGCGCCGTAAAGCAACAAACCCGAGCTAAGCGCGCCCAGCACGAAATACTTCAGACCGGCCTCGGTCGACTTCACGCTATCACGGTTCGAGGACGCCATGACGTAAAGCGACAGCGACTGAAGCTCCAGCCCCATGTATAGGGTCATCAGATCGCCTGCGGACACCATCACCATCATGCCGACGGTGCAAAGCGTCACAAGGATCGGATACTCGAACCGCAAAAGGCCGCGTCGCGACATCGTCGCCTCGCCCATCACAAGAACGGCGGCGGCGGACAGCAGAATCGCGACCTTGGCAAAGCGGGCATAGGCATCGTCCAGGAACATGCCACCAAAGGCGGCGGTGGACCCATCGCCCCCGGCCACCACCAGCGCGACCACAACCATCACTGCTGCGGTGATCCAGGTGATCGGTTTTGCCAGCGCATCCTTGCCAGTATAGACCGCACCCAGCAGCGCCACCATCGCATAGATGGCCAGCGCCAGCTCGGGCAGAACCGTTTGAATATAAACAGAGCTCATCTGTGCTCTCCCTTAATGCGATGCGGTCTGGGCCATCTCTGCAGCTTCGGCAGGAATGGCGGCGTGGAAGTTGGTCAGTAGGGCCTCGACCGAGGGACCGATCAGATCGGTCACAAGACTTGGATAGACGCCCAACAGCAGGGTCATGAACACCAGTGGTGCGAAGATCATCTTCTCGCGCGCGTCCATATCGGTAATTGACTTCAAGCTTTCCTTGATCAGATCGCCGAAGACAACGCGGCGATACAGGTAAAGCGCATAAGCCGCCGAGAAGATGACACCAGATGCGGCAACCAAGGCGACCCAAGTGTTGGCTTGGAACATACCTACCATCGTCAGGAATTCCCCCACGAAGCCCGACGTACCCGGAAGACCCACGTTGGCCATAGTGAAGAACATGAAAATCAACGCATAGGCCGGCATCCGGTTCACAAGACCACCATAGGCGTCGATATCGCGGGTGTGCATGCGGTCATAGATAACGCCCACACACAAAAACAGCGCGCCCGAGATGAAGCCGTGGCTGAGCATCTGGAAGATCGCCCCATCCAAACCTTGTTGGTTCAGCGAAAAGATACCAGCGGTCACGAACCCCATATGCGCAACCGATGAATAAGCAATCAGCTTCTTCATGTCCTCTTGCACCAGCGCCACCAGCGAGGTGTAGACGATGGCGATCACTGACAGCCACAGAACGAAAGTCGCCATGACGTCCGACCCAACCGGGAACATCGGCAAGCTGAAGCGCAGGAAGCCATAGCCGCCCATCTTCAAAAGGATCGCGGCCAGCACGACCGAACCAGCAGTCGGTGCCTGAACGTGTGCGTCCGGCAACCAGGTGTGCACCGGCCACATCGGCATTTTCACCGCGAAGCTGGCGAAGAAGGCCAAAAACATCAGCGTCTGTGCGCCGCCGACAATCTGGATACCCAAAATGCTGAACGTGTCAGACCCGAACGAATGGGTCATTAGCGTCGGAATATCCGTCGTGCCTGCGTCCACATACATGTAGACCATCGCGACCAACATCAGGACTGAGCCGAGGAAGGTATAAAGGAAGAACTTGAAAGCGGCATAGATACGCTCTTTCCCGCCCCAGATCCCGATGATCAGGAACATGGGGATCAGGCCTGCTTCGAAGAACAGGTAGAACAGCACCAGATCCAGCGCCATGAAGACGCCCAGCATCAGCGTTTCAAGTAGCAGGAAGGCGATCATGTATTCCTTCACGCGGGACTTGACGCCCCAACTTGCCCAGATGGTCAGCGGCATCATGAAGGTGGTGAGCATCACAAACAGAACCGAAATCCCGTCGACGCCCATCTTGTATTTCAGGCCCATGATCCAGCTTCCCTCTTCCACGAACTGAAAGCCCGTGTTGGCGGAGTCAAACCCCGTCAGAAGAAGAAGCGAGAACAGGAAGGTCGCCAACGTCGCCGCAAGCGCAAGCCACTTGGCGTTGCGGGTGGCTGCTTCGTCATCCCCGCGCAGAAATAGCGCAAGGATAACCGCCGCAACCAGCGGCAGGAAGGTGATGATGGAAAGCAGGTTGTTCATTATTGCGCTCCACCGCTGAAGAGGATCATGATTGTGACCAGTGCGACGATGCCGATGACCATCGCGAAGGCATAAGTGAAGACGTAACCGGATTGCGCACGGCCCGCCTGTCTGGTGAACCAGGGGACGACCCCCATCGCGACGCCGTTCAGGAAGCCATCAATGACATTGCCGTCGCCGCGCTTCCAGAAGAACCGACCAATGGCAAAAGCGGGCTTTATAACGACAATGTCGTAAAGCTCGTCGAAATACCATTTGTTCAGCAGGAATTGATAGACATGCGGGAACGTCGTAGCGAGTTTCTTGGGCATGTTCGTATTCACCATGTAGAACCAGAAGGCTGTGGCGAAGCCGATCAGCATCGCAATGAAGGGCGACACCTTGACCCAAGCGGGCGCGTGGTGTGCGTCGTCAATCACGTGGTTGTCGGGCGCCATGAAGATCGCACCTTTCGGGGCTTCGCCTACATGCATGCCTTCCTCAGCCGGTTGCGCGGTTTCATCAGCCAGCGCGGAGTCGTCGCCATTTGCAGCCTCGGACGGCGCGTCTGCGGCTGCCTCGGCGTGCGCTTCGATCCCGAAGAAGTGGTTGACCTTGTGGTGATCACCGAAGAACGAGCCATACCAGATCATACCCGCAAAGATCGACCCCAGCGCCAGAACACCAAGCGGGACCAACATGACCATCGGGCTTTCATGCGCGTGGTCATGCGTGTGCTTGTCACCGCGCGCCTTGCCGTAAAAGGTCATGAACATCAGCCGCCAGCTATAGAAGCTGGTAAACAGCGCCGCGATAACCAGCATCCAGAAAGCGTAGCCTCCGCTGGTGCCAGCATAGGCGCTCTCGATAATCGCGTCTTTCGACAGGAAGCCAGCAAAACCAATCGCAGTCAACGGAATGCCGACCCCGGTGATCGCTAGCGTGCCGATCATCATTGCCCAGAAGGTCACCGGCAACTTTTTACGCAGGTTGCCATAGTTTCGCATGTCCTGTTCGTGGTGCATCCCATGGATGACCGAACCCGCCCCAAGGAACAACATCGCCTTGAAGAATGCGTGGGTCAGCAGGTGGAACATCGCAACCGAATAAACACCGACGCCCGCGGCCACGAACATGTAACCAAGCTGCGAACAGGTCGAATAAGCGATCACGCGTTTGATGTCGTTCTGCACAAGGCCCACCGTGGCCGCGAAGAAGGCGGTCGTGGCGCCGATGAAGACTATGAAGCCCGTGGCTTCCGGCGCGTATTCCATCAGTGGGGACATGCGGCACACAAGGAAGACACCCGCCGTCACCATGGTCGCGGCGTGGATCAGCGCCGACACCGGCGTCGGGCCTTCCATCGCGTCCGGCAACCAGGTGTGAAGGAACAGTTGCGCCGATTTACCCATCGCACCGACAAACAGAAGGAAGGCCAGCAAGTTGGCGGCGTTCCAGTCGCGCCAGAGGAAGTGAAGCTCGGTCTCGGCCAGCAGGGGGGCGGCGGCAAAGATATCGTCCAACATCAAGGAGTCGGTCAGATAATACAACCCGAACAGCCCCAGCAGGAAACCGAAATCACCGACACGGTTGACCACGAAGGCTTTGATCGCGGCCGCATTCGCCGACGGTTTCTTGTAGTAGAAACCGATCAGAAGATACGACGCGACGCCCACGCCTTCCCAACCGAAGAACATCTGCAGCAGGTTGTCGGCTGTGACCAGCATCAGCATCGTGAAGGTGAAGAAGCTGAGATAGGCGAAGAACCGGGGGCGATAGCTTTCGCCCTTGAACTGCGGATCGTCGGCCATGTAGCCCATCGAATACAGGTGAACCAGCGACGACACGGTGGTCACCACAATCAACATGATCGCGGTCAGACGATCCAGACGGATCGACCAGTCAACGCTCAGCGTGCCGGACTGCACCCAGTTCATCAGGTGGATCTGCTGGGTCTCGGACCCAAGGCTCAAAAACACGGCCCAGGACAGAAGCGCGGACAGGAACAACAGCGCGGTGGTCAGAACCTGCGCGCCCTTGTCACCAATGACCCGATGGCCGAAACCCGCGATCAGCGCACCAATAAGCGGGGCAAAAAGGATGATCTGTACCATTTGCCGTTAGCCTTTCATCACGTTGACGTCTTCGACATCAATCGTGCCACGATTGCGGAAGAAGCTGACAAGGATTGCCAAACCGATGGCTGCCTCGGCGGCGGCCACGGTTAGAACGAACAGGGTAAACACCTGCCCGACAAGATCCCCAAGAAAGCTTGAGAACGCGACAAGGTTGATGTTCACTGCCAGAAGCATCAGTTCAATCGACATCAGCAAAATGATGATGTTCTTGCGGTTCAGGAACAGGCCGAAAATGCCGATGACAAAAAGGGCCGCCCCGACCGCGAGATAATGTTCAAGTCCTACCATGTGCTTGCGTCCCTTCGTTCCGGGCCTGGCTGCCGGTGCAGCGCGCCCAAGTCTTTATTTTCGTATTCATGACGGTTTCGCTTTCAGATCCGCTCAAAGCCCCTGCCCCGGTTTCACGTCGATGACCTCCATCGCTTTCGCGGGGTCGCGGTGCATCTGGGCAATTACGTTCTGGCGTTTGATGTTCGGACGGTGGCGCAGCGTCAGGACGATCGCGCCGATCATGGCGACCAGCAAGATCAGGCCAGCCAGCTGGAACAGCAAGATGTAATCGGTATAGAGGATGCGCCCCAGCGCCAGCGTATTGTGCGCTTCGGACAGGGCCGGAGTGACGGCCCCGCGCGCGGCCTGCGCCCCGTCGGCAAACTGCCATGTGCCGAAGATCGTCGCCAGTTCCAGAAGCAGGATCACACCGATCAGAAGCGCCAGCGGAAGCGACTTCGCGATCTCGGCCTTAAGCGCCGCGAAGTCCACGTCCAGCATCATCACGACGAACAGGAACAACACCGCGACCGCACCCACATAGACGATCATCAACAGCATCGCCACGAATTCGGCCCCCAACAGGACAAACAGGCCCGTTGCGCCCACAAACGCGGTGATCAGCCAAAGGACCGAGTGGACGGGATGCCTTGCCATCACGGTAAAAAACCCGCCCACAACAGTGGTTAGGGCAAAGAGGTAAAATGTGAAATCGGCAACGCTCATGCGTCCCCCTCCTCGTTGTCGTCAAACACGGCTTGCGCCAGTTCCAATGCACGTGTCATGGCCGGAAGACCACCCAGCATCGACATTTGATAGATCACCTCGGCGATCTCTTTCTCGGTCGCGCCCGCTTCCAAAGCATGGCGCACGGTGAACTTGATCTGCGCATCCGCCTGCGCGCCCAGAACGGTCAGCCCCGCCAGCGTGATCAGCATCCGCGTCTTGGAGTCCAGCCCATCCTTGTTGAAGGCATTGCCAAACATCATGTCCATCATGTCTTTCGGCATGGTGGGCATAAGCTTGTCAAACCCCTGGGGCTTGAATGTCTCCAGCGCAGGGTTGAAGTTACGGAGCATTTCCTGCCCCTGCTCCATCATTTGCGCGTACATTTTGGAGAAATCGTTCATCGGCTTTCCTTAGCGATCACTTAGCGATACGGGGCATCAAGTTCGATGTTGCGGGCAATCTCGGCTTCCCAACGGTCGCCGTTCTCAAGCAGCTTGGCCTTGTCATAGAACAACTCTTCGCGCGTTTCGGTCGCGAACTCGAAATTCGGGCCTTCTACGACTGCGTCCACCGGGCAGGCTTCCTGACAGAAGCCGCAATAGATGCACTTGGTCATGTCGATGTCATAGCGCGTGGTGCGGCGTGATCCATCCTCGCGGGGTTCCGCGTCGATGGTAATTGCCTGCGCGGGGCAGATCGCCTCGCACAGTTTACAGGCGATGCAACGCTCTTCCCCGTTGGGATAGCGACGCAGCGCATGTTCACCGCGAAAACGCGGGCTAAGCGGACCCTTTTCATGCGGATAGTTCAGCGTTGCCTTGGGCGAGAAGAAGTATCTTAACCCCAGCCCGAACGCTTTTATGTAATCCGTCAGCAGGAAGTATTTCGTTGCGCGTGCGTAATCAAATGCCATTAATCAGCCCCCCACAGTCCAGCGGGCATAAGTGCCCCAGAATGCCCCGTATTGGGCAAAGAATGCGACCAGAACAACCCATGCCAGCGACACCGGCAGGAACACTTTCCAACCAATGCGCATCAACTGGTCGTAACGATAGCGCGGTGTGATCGCCTTGATCATCGAGAACACGAAGAAGAAGAAGAAAATCTTTGCAAACAGCCAGAAGATACCATCGGGCAGCGCCTCGACCGGCGACAGCCAACCACCGAAGAACAGGATCGAGATGAGCGTGCACATCAGAACGATCGCGATGTATTCACCGATCATGAACAACAGGAACGGGGTTGACGAATATTCAACCTGATAACCTGCCACCAATTCTGACTCTGCTTCCGGCAAGTCGAACGGCGGGCGGTTGGTTTCCGCCAGTGCCGAGATCAGGAACAGAAACACCATCGGGAAGTGCGGTAGCCAGTACCAGCTGAGCAGCCCTTTGCCGTCTTGCGCCATGACGATGTCACCGAAGTTCATCGAACCGGTGGTCAGGATCACGCCGATGATGATCAGGCCAATCGACACCTCGTAAGAGATCATCTGTGCCGCCGACCGCAACGACCCAAGGAACGCGTATTTCGAGTTCGACGCCCAGCCGCCCATGATCACGCCGTAAATCTCAAGCGAGGATACGGCGAAGACGAATAGGATCGCCACGTTGATATCCGCCAGCACCCAGCCGTCATTGAACGGGATCACGGACCACGCGATCATCGCCAGAACGAAGCTCATCATCGGGGCAAGAAAAAAGACGAAGCGGTCCGCGCCGGCCGGCACCACAACTTCCTTCAGCACATATTTGATAAAGTCCGCGAAGGATTGCAGCACGCCGAATGCACCCACCACGTTGGGGCCTCGGCGCATCTGTACCGCCGCCCAGACCTTGCGATCAAAATACAGCAGGAAGGCCAGCGCCACCAGAAGCGGGACCACGATCAGCAAGCACTGACCGAGGATCAAAAGGGCAATGCCCAGATTTGTTGTCGTGAAGAATTCAATCATTTCTCTTCATGCCCTCAGACCGTCGGTATTCGTTTTCTTTCGCAGGACCAGTGGGATACACAGCCACGCCGAACAGACCTGCAAAAAGGCCTTCTCGTGGGTTCGTGCTGATCGTTTGTTTAACCATTTCCCGGCCCTGCCCCTATTTTCACTCGGCCGCCAGCGTCGAAGACGCGCGTGCACGCGCTTGCGCCGAAAGCTCTGCCATCACCTCTGACGCCCGTGCAATGGGGTTGGTCAGATAAAAATCGCCAATTGTGTACCGGAAGCTCGCCGTTCCCATTTTTTCGACCGGCAGCGGTTGCCATTCGTTGTCGGCCACCTGATCGACGCCCCCCAGCACGGGCGCAGCTTCGACCATCGCGCGGCGCAGACCCGCCAAGGTGTTCCACGGCAGGGTCGCGTCCAGTTCCGCCGACAGAGCCCGCAGGATGGCCCAGTTTTCCTTGGCGTCGCCCGGTGCAAAATTCGCACGCAGCGCCAATTGGGGTCGCCCTTCGGTGTTGACGAACAGCCCGCCTTCTTCGGTATACGCTGCGCCCGGCAGGATCACATCCGCGCGCATCGCACCTCGGTCGCCATGGCTGCCCTGATAGATCACGAAGGGGCCAGCGTCGATATCGATTTCATCGGCACCCATGTTGAAGATCACGTCGGCCCCGGCAGTAGCGGCCTCCATGCCGCCTTCGGTTACGGCGCCTACATCCATCGCACCCACGCGGCCCGCCGCCGTGTGAAGAACCATTAACTTGGAATTTGTCTCGTCCGCCAGCTTCATCGCGTTGGCCAAAACAGCCAATCCATCAGCCTCGCGCACAGCGCCCATGCCCACAACGATAACCGAGGGGACATCTTTCACCGGGCCGTAGTCCTTGCACACAAGCGCATCAAGCGCCGCACGGTCATTGCCAAGATGCTTGTAATCATAGGTCAGATCGACGGCACTGCCGACCAGACCAACCTCGGCCCCTTTCAGCCACGCTTTGCGGATGCGGGCGTTCAGAACCGGGGCTTCGACCCGCGGGTTGGTGCCGATCAGTTGGATGAATTTCGCGTTGTCCAAATCTTCGACCCGCGCCGTTCCGACATAGCCCGAGCGGTTATCAACGGGCAGTCGCGCATTGTCCGTGCGGCATTCAACATTGCCACCCAAGCCTTCGATCAGAGTTTTCAGGCTGAACGCAGCTTCGGTCGAGGCCAGATCACCGACCAGACCGGCGACCTTCTTGGCGCCCTTCATGGCTTCAGCCGCTTTGGCCAACGCTTCGCCCCAAGTGGCCTTGCGCAGTTTGCCATTTTCGCGAACGTAAGGCACGTCAAGACGCTGGCGGCGCAGACCGTCCCAGATGAAGCGCGTCTTGTCGGAAATCCATTCCTCGTTCACACCGTCATGGTTGCGCGGCAAAATACGCATCACTTCACGGCCCTTGGTATCCACACGGATGTTTGACCCAAGCGCATCCATCACGTCGATGGTTTCGGTCTTGGTCAGTTCCCAGGGGCGGGCGGTGAAGGCATAGGGTTTCGAGGTCAGCGCACCAACGGGGCACAGGTCGATGATGTTACCCTGAAGGTTGGAACCCAGCGTTTCGCCAAGGTAATTGGTAATTTCAGCGTCTTCGCCACGGCCCGTCTGGCCTAGTTCGGGGATACCGGCAACCTCGGTGATGAAGCGCACACAGCGCGTGCAACTAATGCAGCGGGTCATTGTCGTGCTGACCAGCGGCCCCAGTTCCAGATCGTCCACCGCGCGCTTCTGTTCCTTGAAGCGCGAGCCGGACAATCCGTAGGCCATCGCCTGATCCTGCAAATCACATTCGCCCCCCTGGTCGCAGATCGGGCAATCCAGCGGGTGGTTGATCAGCAGAAATTCCATCACGCCTTCGCGCGCCTTCTTGACCATGGGCGAGTTGGTTTTCACAACAGGCGCTTGGCCTTCGGGACCAGGACGCAAATCGCGCACCTGCATGGCGCAGGATGCTGCCGGCTTGGGTGGGCCGCCCACGACCTCGACCAAACACATGCGGCAGTTGCCGGCGATCGACAGGCGTTCATGATAGCAGAAGCGCGGAACCTCGATCCCGGCCACTTCGCAGGCCTGAATCAGCGTCATTGCGCCGTCTACTTCAATTTCCTTGTCGTCAATGACGATCTTTTTCAGGTCGCTCATCACGGTCCCTTTTTCGTTTCGCTAGCCGGGGTTTCGCCCCTGACTCGCACGTGTCTGCCCTTAACGTTCGAATAACAACGAACCTACGAAAGAGCGTTTCTTGATTTCGGCCCGGCCTATCTTGCAATAGCTTTCCGGGTCTTTTGCCGTCACGCCGCGTTTTTCCAACAACGGTTGCGCGATGGCTCGAAACCGGTCCTGTTCGGCCTTGCTGTCGACATAGGCCATCACCTCTTTCGATGAAAACCCCAGCGACATGGCATAATTGCGCAGCGAAAGCCCCTTGGTCAGAAGCCGAAACTTGCGCAAATGCAACGTCGTGCAGTTTTCGTCGATCAGATAGGCAACCGAAGCGCCCAGAAGCTCGGCATGGACGCGGCGATCTTCGCGCAGTGCGGTGTAGTCTTGCGCAGATGCCAGCCCGGTCGTCGCGGTCATCGCTAGAACCGAAGCTAGCGTTATAGTGCGTAGTTTCTTCATGACAAATCTCCTTTGGTCATGAAGCAGATGGGGGTGTCGGTGCGTGTCATACAATAACAACACGCGAAAACCGGCGTTTTACCGCCTGTTTTCAATATGTTGTTATGTTGACCCATAGTTGTCACCGTCTGATACCCCTTACGCGCCTTATTCCGCCGCGATGCCGGCTTTGCCGTGTTTGTTCACTTGAATCCGGTCTTCGATTTCGTCTCGGAAGTTACGGATCAGGCCCTGGATCGGCCAAGCGGCGGCATCGCCAAGCGCGCAGATCGTGTGGCCTTCAACTTGCTTGGTCACGTCCCACAGCATGTCAATTTCGTCAACCTCAGCCTCGCCGCGCATCAAGCGTTCCATCACGCGCATCATCCAGCCAGTGCCTTCGCGGCATGGCGTGCATTGACCGCAACTTTCGTGCTTATAAAAGGCCGCCAGACGCCAGATCGCCTTGATGATATCCGTCTGCTTATCCATCACGATTACGGCGGCGGTGCCAAGGCCCGAGCCAAGCTCGCCGCGCAGATAATCGAAATCCATAATCGCATCGCGCATGTTTTCACCGCGCACGCAGGGCACGGACGATCCACCGGGGATCACGGCCTTCAGATTGTCCCAACCGCCGCGAATACCGCCGCAATGCTTTTCGATCAGCTCTTCGAAGTTGATCGACATCGCTTCTTCGACGACACAGGGGTTGTTCACATGGCCCGAGATCGCAAACAGCTTCGTGCCCGAATTGTTCTTGCGACCAAAGCCCGCGAACCATTCCGGCCCACGGCGCAGGATGGTCGGCACAACCGCAATCGATTCCACGTTGTTCACTGTGGTTGGGCAACCATACAGTCCGGCGCCCGCCGGGAAGGGCGGCTTCATGCGCGGCATACCCTTCTTGCCTTCAAGGCTTTCAAGCAGCGCGGTTTCTTCGCCGCAGATATACGCGCCGGCCCCGTGGTGCAGGAACAGGTCGAAATCCCAACCGGATTTCGCAGCGTTCTTGCCCAGAAGGCCCGCGTCATAACATTCGTCGATGGCCGCCTGCAGCGCCTCGCGCTCGCGAATATACTCGCCACGCAGATAGATATAGCAGGTGTTCGAATTCATCGCGAAAGACGCGATCAGCGCGCCTTCGATCAGCGTGTGCGGATCGTGGCGCATGATTTCGCGGTCTTTACAGGTTCCGGGCTCGGATTCGTCGGCGTTGATCACCAGATAAGCTGGACGCCCATCACTTTCCTTGGGCATGAAGGACCACTTCAGCCCGGTCGGGAACCCCGCACCGCCACGACCACGCAGGCCGGATGCCTTCATCTGCTCGACGATCCAGTCGCGGCCCTTTTTGATGATACCGGCGGTGCCGTCCCAATGGCCGCGTTGTTTCGCGCCCGCAAGGGTGCGGTCGTGCATGCCATAAAGGTTGGTAAAGATCCGGTCTTTATCCTGCAGCATTCTTTCTTATCCTTCATCCGTCCGGCGTTTGCGCCAGACCCGATACGTTACCATCAGGCCGAATACGAACCCGGCCAAAGCGCACAAGTCCAGCAAACCCCTGATTGATTGGGACCAACCAAAATAATTACCGGCCCAAGTGCCACCGACCCACAGCACACCGGTGACGGCGATGACAAGACCTGCCAAGCGCCCTTCCCGCTGTAAGCTGTTTTTAGGATCGGTGTGCATGATCTGTGTCATCCCTTATAAACATCGCCCTTCTTAACCTTTTTCGAGAACGCGGTTTCCCCGCCCTCGGCCAAGGTCTTGGCTTGTTCTACCCAGCCGTCGCGCTCGATCCGGCCCTTGAAGCTCAGGTTGTCATCCACCCACGCGATTTCGTCCGCAGTCCACTTGGCGATTTGATCGAAATGCCAGAAGCCAAGCGCATTCAACTGCGTTTCCAGTTTCGGCCCGACGCCCTTCAGCTGTTTCAGATCGTCTGCCCCGGCCTTGCGCGGCGCTTTCATCGTGCGTGGCTTTGTTGAAACGCCGGACTGCACCTTTTGCCCAGACGCTTTAGCAGGCGCCTTGGCGGGCTTGGGCTGATCGTCGATCTTGGTGTCGTCAACCGGGGCATCTGCAGTGGATTTCGGTGCGGGATCAACAGGCGCGGTCGCCGCCTCGACAGGCACTGGCGCGCCATCCATCGCAGCTGCGGGAATATTGGCAGCGTTTGCGGCAACCTCGTCCGATCGGGTTGTGTCCGCGGAATCCGTCGAAGCAGAGGCCCCTTTTTCGCCCAAAAGTGCGGTCGGCGCATCCGCGCATAGCAGCTTTTGCAGGCCCAACGCCGCCCCTATGAAGACGATAATCCCGATGATCAGGCTGACAAAGAAGCCCGGGATCATCAGGAAAAAGGCAAACCCCACAAGCGCGCCGATAATCCAGCAGATCCGCTGACAGGTGAAAAATCCGGTCGAGTCAGTCATTGTCGTCCCCCAAATTATTCGGTGCAGACACACCTGACGGGCGCACGAATGCGTTGGCAGTTGGCTGCCTTTTGAAACGCTTATGTTCGTTGTGACCCGTCATCATTCTTACTCGACCCTAGCGACCTCGACCTTACTTGTTCTTGCGCGAAAATGCGGTTTCGCCGCCGTCGGCAAGAATTCTGGCTTGCTCAACCCAGCCGTCACGTTCGATCCGGCCTTTGAACGACAATTGTTCGTCCACCCAAGCGACCTCTTCCGCACCCCATTTGGCAATCTGGTCGAAATGCCAGAAACCAAGCTGGTTCAGCACGCCTTCCAGTTTCGGCCCAACGCCCTTCAGAAGCTTCAGGTCATCCGCACCCGCTTTGCGCGGCGCTTTCATGGTGCGGGGTTTCTTTGTTTCCTGACCCTCAACCGGTTCGGCAGCCGGTTTTACCGGAGGTTTGGCGATTTTGTCGCTATCATCCTCAGGCACTTCAAGATCAGGTTTTTGTTTGTTTGCAGGCTTGGCATCCACTGCAAGCTTGGGCGGCTGCGCTTTACCGCTGACCGCATTCTTGCCCAGCCACGGGGTCAGCAGAGGCACCTCGGTCCCATCAATGCGCTTGATTGTGTCACCCAAATCGGTGGCCAATTGCACGCTTGCGTTATATTGCGTCTTGCCACTGTCATATTCCTTGAGGCTGGTCAGCCCCGACAACGGTTCGGACGCGTAACGCCCGTTTTGGGGGCCCGGCACCGGCACCTTGCCAGCGGCCAGATCATCCAACAGCTTCGACAAGCTTTCAGCGGTCAGGTCTTCATAGTAATCCTTGCCGATCTGCGCCACCGGAGCGTTGGCACAAGCGCCAATGCATTCGACCTCTTCCCAGCTGAACTTGCCATCGGCCGACAACGTATGCGGCTTGTCCGCAATCTTTTCGCGACACACCGCAACCAGATCTTCCGCCCCGCAAATCATGCAGGATGTCGTGCCGCAAATTTGAATATTTGCTACAGATCCAACTGGTTGAAGCTGGAACATGAAGTAAAATGACGCCACTTCTAGCACGCGGATATCAGCCATATTCAGCATAGTGGCGACATATTCGATGGCGGGCTTGGTTAACCAGCCCTCCTGTTCCTGCGCGCGCCACAACAGCGGAATCACAGCCGAGGCCTGACGACCTTCAGGATATTTGGAAACCTGCCCTTCGGCCCAAGCAAGGTTGGCGGGCGTGAAAGCGAAGCTTTCGGGTTGTTCATGATGCAAACGGCGCAGCATTAGCGGTCGATCTCCCCAAACACGACGTCCATTGTGCCGATAATGGCGGCGACGTCGGCCAGTTGGTGGCCACCGGCCACGTGGTCCATAGCTTGAAGGTGCAGGTAGCCCGGCGCGCGTATCTTGGCGCGATAGGGGCGGTTGGTTCCGTCCGCCACCAGATAGACGCCGAATTCGCCTTTGGGGGCTTCGACGGCAGCGTAGACTTCGCCTGCAGGTACCTTGAAACCTTCGGTGTAGAGTTTGAAGTGGTGGATCAACGCTTCCATCGAGCGTTTCATCTCGCCACGTGGCGGCGGCGACAGCTTGCCGCGCGCAATGACGTCGCCCTGCCCGTCCGGCGCGCGCAGTTTTTCGATCGCCTGGTGCATGATTTTCAACGACTGACGCATTTCCTCCATCCGGACAAGGTAACGGTCATAGCAGTCGCCGTTCTTGCCAACAGGGATTTGGAAATCAAACTCGTCATAGCACTCGTAAGGCTGCGAGCGACGCAGATCCCACGCAAGGCCAGACCCGCGGACCATCACGCCCGAGAAGCCCCAATTCAGGATGTCCTCTTCAGTCACGATGCCGATATCGGCGTTGCGCTGTTTGAAGACGCGGTTTTCGGTAAGCAACAGGTCGATATCGTCGATCTTCGACGGAAACGTATGCGCCCAAGCTTCGATATCGTCGATCAATTCGGGCGGCAGATCCTGGTGGACACCGCCGGGGCGAAAATAGTTGGCGTGCAAACGCGCACCGCAAGCGCGTTCATAGAAGATCATCAGCTTCTCACGCTCTTCAAAACCCCACAGCGGCGGGGTCAGCGCGCCCACGTCCATCGCCTGCGTGGTAATATTCAGAAGGTGGTTCAGGATGCGCCCGATTTCCGAGAACAGCACACGGATCAACGAACCGCGACGCGGAACTTCGATCTCACACAGTCTTTCGATCGCCAGACACCAAGCGTGTTCCTGGTTCATCGGAGCAACGTAATCCAGCCGGTCAAAATACGGCAGGTTCTGTAGATAGGTGCGGCTTTCCATCAACTTTTCGGTGCCACGGTGCAAAAGCCCGATATGCGGGTCGACGCGTTCGACGATCTCTCCGTCCAGCTCAAGCACCATGCGCAGCACGCCGTGGGCGGCCGGGTGTTGCGGGCCAAAGTTGAGGTTGAAGTTGCGGATCTTCTGTTCGCCGGTCAGGGCGTCGTTGAAGTCCTTGGTTCCGTCCATCATGCGCTCACCATCTTCTGGGTCCATTCCGGCGGAAGCTCACCCATGAACTTCTCGACGAAATTATATTGCGGTTTGAGTGCTGCCTGAAGCTGGGCACGTTGGCCCGTGGGCAGGTCGGCTTTCACACTTTGATGCACCACGCGGTCAAATGATGCGGGCTGGGGCGTGATCCCCAGAAATGCACACAGACGCTCGATGGCGGCAGGCGTGAACAGCTGTTCGTAGAATTCGATATGCAATGCCTCGCGCGGGATGGCACGGGTCAGCCGGTTCAGCGTCCGACGATAATTCGAGCGATCAAGGATGTTTTCGGCGGTCCCATTCAGCACACCGTCAACTTTCGCATCCAAAGCGGCCTGACCATCGTTGCCCGCCATCATGCGAATATTCGACCAGATACGGTCAACGGGGTCACGCATCAGATAAACAAACCGCACATTGTCGGTCAGCGCCGACATGGCCTGCAGCGTCTTTTCCTTCAACAACCCATAGGCCGGGGTGAAATCACCAATCACGCGCGCCTTGGCTCCGCCCTCTCGCAGATAACGCAAATACGCAGCATCATCGCGCGTCTCGCCGTCAAACACCGACAGCCAGCGTTCCAGATCAGCCATAAGCCGCTTCTGCCAGGCGCTTGATTGGTCCTTGCGGGCGGCGTCAAGACGGGCCTGAGCCTGCTTGCGATAATAGCCGCCGGTGCCTTGTTCAAGCGCATCAAAATAATGCAATTCCTTCATCGCCGGAAGATGACACTGCCGGTGGCCCGACAAATAGTCGAACAACCAGCTTGTGCCAGCTTTCGTTGCCCCAAGGCAGAATATGAAGGTTTGGTTGCGCATCACCCTCAGCCTTTGGCCTCGTCGGACTTCTCGTCACCCGGCAGGATATAATTGGCACCTTCCCAAGGCGACATAAAGTCGAACTGGCGGTATTCCTGCGTCAGTGACACGGGTTCGTAAACCACGCGCTTTTCGACCTCATCATAGCGAACCTCGGTATAGCCGGTGGTCGGGAAGTCTTTGCGCAGTGGATGGCCGCGGAAACCATAGTCGGTCAGGATGCGACGCAGGTCCGAGTGGCCCGAAAACAGAATACCGAACATATCGAAAACTTCGCGCTCAAACCACCCCGCGGACACGTGAACGCCGGTGATCGAAGGAACCATATCATCCTCGCGCACAGCGACCTTAACGCGGATGCGCTGGTTCGTGTACATCGACAGGAAGTGATAGACCACATCGAAGCGTTCGTCGCGCGACGGGTAATCCACCGCGGTGATGTCCACCAAGCTGGAAAACTTGCAAGCGCTGTCCGTCTTAAGAAACTCGATAAACGCGGGAATGGCTGACAGAGGCACATTCACCGTCAGTTCGCCAAAAGCAATGTCCCAGCTGAGCACGCACTCGGGACGTTTGACTTCCAGCAAGGCGCCAAGTTCTTTCAGGGCGTCACTCATCACTTACCTCACAATCGTGCCGGTGCGGCGGATTTTGCGTTGCAGTTGCAGGATGCCGTAAACCAGCGCTTCAGCAGTTGGGGGGCAGCCGGGCACATAGATGTCGACCGGTACCACCCGGTCACAGCCACGCACCACCGAATACGAATAATGGTAATACCCCCCACCATTCGCACATGACCCCATCGATATCACATAACGCGGCTCAGGCATCTGGTCATACACCTTGCGAAGCGCAGGTGCCATCTTGTTGGTCAGCGTCCCGGCCACAATCATCACGTCCGACTGGCGTGGCGAGGCGCGCGGCGCGATTCCGTACCGTTCAAGATCATAACGCGGCATCGAGGCCTGCATCATCTCGACCGCGCAACAGGCCAGACCGAAGGTCATCCAGTGCAGCGACCCGGTGCGCGCCCAATTGATGATGTCATCGGTGGTGGTCAGCAAAAAACCCTTGTCGGCCAGCTGATCATTCATCAGACGGGTTCCATGTTCGCGATCACCTTGCGCGGTGTTCGCTCCGGTTTGAATGCCTTCGCGCATCACTCCCATTCCAAGGCCCCCTTCTTCCATTCATAGGCAAAACCGATCGTCAGAACGGCGAGGAACACCATCATGGACCAGAACCCGACCATGCCCACATCTTGGAACGCGACCGCCCAAGGGAACAGGAACGCGATTTCCAGATCGAAGATGATGAATAGGATCGCCACCAGATAGAACCGGACGTCGAATTTCATCCGCGCGTCATCAAAGGCGTTGAACCCGCATTCATAAGCGCTGAGTTTTTCTGGATCAGGACTGCGCACTGCCAGCACGACGGCTGCAAGGATCAGAACAAGTCCGATAACAATGGCTAATCCAAGGAAAATGATAATGGGGAGATATTCTCTGAGAAGGTCTTCCACGTATGGCTCCTTTGAACGGTTAAACCGCCTATCGCTAGCTATCAGCGGTTTACCGGTGCGGGTGCGCAGGGTCAACCGAGAGCAGATCTCATTCAAGATATCGAATGCGTCGTAAAAACCCACTCATAGTCCCGCAGCGAGCCTTTGTTTATAAGGGTTTTCAGCACAAGTTAAGCGTTTTGCACGCGCAGAATTTGCTCACTCGTTAAGCAAAATTCACTCGTGTTTCGCGACCGCATCAAGAAATGGCGCATGATGCTACGCGAAAAAGAGACTCACCCAAGATGAACACGCCATGCGCGCGACGGCTGCACCGTGTGATCAAGCCCAGCCCGGTTTGCGCTTGTCGAAGAAGGCCGCGATGCCTTCCTGCGCCTCGGCGCTTTCCCAGCGCGCGACCAGTCCAGCGATGGTTTCGTCGATGATCGCCTCGGTGATCGGCGGGCCCAGACGTCGGGCAAGAGCCTTGGCCTCGGCCACCGCGCCGGGGGCGACGGACAGGTAAGGCGTCACCTCGGCCTCGACCGCCGCATCCAAATCCTCGGGCGCGACAGCTTTTGCCAACAATCCCAGCGTTACAGCCTCGTCCGCGTCAAATATACGTGCCGACATGAACACGCGGCGTGCCATCGCCTCGCCCAGACGCGCCAGCACATAGGGGCCGATGGTGGCCGGAATCAGACCCAGCCGCGTTTCGGTTAGGCCAAATTTCGCGCCGGTGACGCCGATGGACACATCGGACACCGACGCCATCCCGACCCCGCCGCCAAACGCCTGCCCCTGCACCTTGGCAATCAGAGGTTTCGGCATTTCATTCAACGCATTCAGCATCATCGCCAGTTTCTTGGCCTCTATCCCGCGCGTCACCGGGTCCGCCGCCATCTGGTCCTGCATCCAGCGCAGATCGCCCCCCGCGCAGAAGCTTTTGCCCGCGCCTGTCAGGATCACCACACGCACCGCTTCATCTGCGCCCAACGCGTGGGCGGCGTCGGTCAGTTCCTCGATCATCTGCGCTGACATGGCGTTGTGCTTGTCGGCGCGATCCAGAAGCAGTGTGGCGACTCCACGGTCGTCCACAGAAATGGAGATCGTCTCGTAACCCATTATCATTCCCCTGCCCGCATTTGCCGCGCCATCAGCGCGGCCTTGTCCAGAATGTCCCGGTCCAACCCGGTCGAATAGCCCAGCGCCGTCACGCGGTCATGCACCGCCTCGGTCGCCACGTTGCCTTGCGCGCCGGGCGCATAGGGGCACCCGCCCAGACCACCCACGGCGGCGTCAAACACGCGCAGCCCCTTTTTCAACGATGCCTCGATATTGTCGCAGGCCCGACCCGCCGTGTCGTGGTAGTGGCCCGCGAACATGTCTGGCCCCGCAACGCTCAGCACCGCATCCAGCATCGTGTCGATTGTCTCGGGCGTGGCCTGTCCAATCGTATCGCCCAAGGATATTTCATAGCACCCCATCGCGATCAGTTGCTCTGCCACCCATGCGACCTTGTCCGGCGGTGTCGGTCCATCGAACGGGCAGTCCGTCACGCAAGAGATATAGCCCCGCATCATGATCCCCGCCTCAGCCGCCGCATCCGCCACGGGCTGAAACCGTTCAAGGCTTTCGGCGATGGTGCAGTTGATATTGGCCTTGGAAAACCCTTCCGAGGCTGAACCGAATATCGCGATCTCGTCCGCCTTGGCGGCCACCGCGCCTTCGAACCCGCGCAGGTTCGGGGTCAATGCGGCGTAAGACACATCCTTCACCCGCTTAATCCCCGCCAGTACATCCGCTGAATCCGCCATTTGCGGCACCCATTTGGGGCTGACGAAGCTCGCAACCTCGATCCGTTTGAACCCGGCAGTGGACAGAAGATCGACCAGCGCGATCTTGTCCTCGGTCGGGATCTGGCGTTTCTCGTTCTGCAGCCCGTCACGCGGGCCGACTTCGAAAATCTCGACATATTCCATCGGGGTTACTCCTGTGGAACGGGATAGAAATCACGGTCATAGAAGCGCTGCTCGCCTTCGCGCTCGATCACCCGCTGATAGGACGGCATCGCCTCGACCCGCGCCTTGTAGGTCAGAATGTTCGGGAACTCGTCCAGTTTCACATAGTAAGGCACGGCGAACAGGTTGAAGGCCAACATGATGTCAGCGCCCGAGAACCCCTTGTCCAGCAGCCAGTCGCGCCCCTCCAATCGCGCCTCAAGCCCCACGAGTGTATGACGCAACCGAGCCACGTTCAGCTTGACGACGATGGGGCTGGGTTTGGCAGGCGGGCGCAGGAACACCATTTGCAGGTTCAACTGCTCGACCAGGCTGGCCATGGTTTCCGAGTAGTGAATCCATTGCAGGTAATCCGTCCGTTCAGCCCCGCCGGGATCGACACCCAGTTCGGGGGCAAACTCCTCGATCAAATACTGAACGATGGCGCCACTTTCGCTGATCCGCTTGGAGCCGATTTCCAAGGCGGGCACCCGCGACGCAGTCGAGACTTTGGGCAATTCGCCCTCATACATCTGCTTCGAGCCGATCTTGTATTCTACCACATCAAGCGTGCGGCCCAGCTTTTCTTCCAGCCCGATCTCTTCGATCAGCCACAGCACTCGGATCGACCGGGCATATTGCACGTGATGCAGACGGAAGGTCATCAGCTTTCCTCTTCTTCCTCAAGACGCACAAGGGGCGCACCGGCTTCGACCTGATCGCCATCGGCCACCAGAACCTCGGCGACCACGCCATCGCGCGCGGCGGTCAGGCTGTGTTCCATCTTCATGGCTTCCAAAACGGCCAGCCGGTCGCCCTGTTTGACTTCTTGGCCCGCCTTGGCAAAGACCGCTTTCACAAGACCCGGCATCGGTGCCTCAACGACCCCTGCCCCGGCCCCTGCGCCCGCGTCCTGGTCCAACGGATCAACCACGTGGAATTCCAGCCCGGATTGCGCAAAAACGGTCACGACATTGCCAGCTTTAGCAACGCGCGGGCCACGGTCACCGCCCATTTTCCATTGGCCGTGGATGCATGTGGCCTCGATGCTGTCATCGCCGACAGTGATCACATGACGATCGGCCCCGTAAGAGGTCACGACGACTTCGTAAGTATCCTCGCCGTGGGTCAGGGTCACAAAGTGGTTGAGCCCGCCCCAAAGCGTAAAGCCCGACCCTTCGCGCTTTAGCAAATCCAGGGCACACAATGCGGCAGCCCCCACATCAGCCATGCTTGGGCCGGGGTCGGCTGTCAAAGCTTCCAGATCACGTTCGATCAGGCCAGTGTCCACATCGCCTGCCGCGAACCCTTCGTGCCGCGTTAGCGCGCCCAAGAACGCAAGGTTCGTGACAGAGCCTGCCACTTCGGTATGAGTCAGCGCCGAAGACATCTGGCGCAGCGCCGCCGCACGAGACCCGGCATGCACTGTAATCTTCGCGATCATCGGGTCATAAAACGGGCTGATCGTGTCGCCCGCCCGCACGCCGGTATCGGCCCGCGCGCCGTCGGGGAATTTCAGATGGGTCAGCGTGCCGGTGGCGGGCAGGAAGCCCTTGGGCACATCCTCGGCATACAGCCGTGCTTCAAACGAGTGGCCGTTGATGGTCAACTCGTCCTGTTGCTTGGGCAGCCCTTCTCCGCTGGCCACGCGCAATTGCCATTCCACCAGATCAACGCCAGTGATCGCTTCGGTCACGGGGTGTTCCACCTGCAGGCGGGTATTCATTTCCATGAACCAGAACCCGTCGGTGCGCAGGCCATTCGCACCATCGACGATGAACTCCACCGTGCCCGCGCCCTTGTAGCCAATCGCCTCGGCAGCGCGTACGCCCGCCTGCCCCATCGCCTCGCGGACCTCTTCTGTCATGCCGGGGGCTGGCGCTTCCTCGATCACCTTCTGGTGGCGGCGTTGCAGCGAGCAGTCACGTTCAAACAGGTGCACGGCTTGGGTGCCGTCGCCGAACACCTGCACTTCGATATGACGGGGGGATAGGATATATTTCTCGACCAACACATCCGCATTACCGAAGGCGGTTTTCGCCTCGCCCTGCGCCGAGGCCAGAGCGTCCGCGAAATCCTTGGGGTCATCGACGCGGCGCATGCCCTTCCCGCCGCCGCCCGCAACAGCCTTGATCAACACGGGATAGCCCATCTTGTCAGCTTCAGAGGCCAGCAGCGCGGGGTCTTGATCTGCACCATGATAGCCGGGCACGACGGGCACGCCAGCCTCGACCATCAGCTTCTTGGCAGCGTCTTTCAGACCCATCGCGCGGATTGCATCCGAGGACGGACCGATAAAGACCAACCCGGCCTTTTCAACCGCATCCACGAAATCGGGGTTTTCCGACAGGAACCCATAACCCGGATGGATCGCCTGCGCGCCCGCATCCAGTGCGGCCTGAATGATGACATCACCTTTCAGATAGGACTGCGCAGGCTGCGACGGGCCGATATGCACCGCCTCATCCGCCATCTTCACATGGCGGGCGGCCGCGTCGGCGTCGGAATAGACCGCCACTGTGGCCACACCCAGCTTGCGGGCGGTGTCGATCACGCGGCAGGCAATTTCGCCCCGGTTGGCAATCAGGATTTTCGTGAACATTTCTCTGTTCCTTTTGTCGGGCGGAGGAACCGGGGGCTGTCTGCCCCCGGACCCCCGAGGATATTTCCGGCCAGAAGAACCAGGCCGGTTCTGATTACATCCGGAAGACGCCGAATTTCGTCGGTTCAATCGGGGCATTCAGGGCGGCCAGTAGCGACAGATACAGCACCTCCCGCGATTTACGTGGGTCGATCACACCGTCATCCCACAACCGCGCGGACGCATAGAGGGGATGAGACTGTTCCTCGAACATATCGATGGTGGGTTGCTTGAACGCAGCTTCTTCTTCCGCCGACCATTCCCCGCCCTGACGTTCGATCGCGTCGCGTTTCACCGTCGCCAACACACCCGCCGCCTGCTCGCCGCCCATCACGGAGATCCGCGAATTGGGCCAGGACCACATGAAACGCGGCTGATAGGCGCGCCCGGCCATGCCGTAGTTACCGGCCCCGTAAGAGCCGCCAACGACCATCGTCACCTTCGGCACATTGGTGGTGGCGACAGCGGTCACCATCTTGGCGCCGTGGCGCGCGATACCTTCGTTCTCATACTTGCGGCCCACCATGAAGCCGGTGATGTTTTGCAGAAAAACCAAGGGGATATTACGCTGGCTGCACAGTTCAACGAAATGCGCGCCCTTTTGCGCGGCTTCCGAGAAGATCACGCCATTGTTGGCGATGATCCCGATGGGGCAGCCTTTCAGATGCGCAAACCCCGTGACCAAAGTGTCGCCAAAGCGCGGCTTGAACTCGTCAAAGCGCGAGCCATCGACGATGCGCATGATCACCTCGCGGATGTCGTACGGCGTCTTGAGGTCGGCAGGCACAACGCCCAGCAACTCCTCAGCATCATAAGCCGGTTCTTCCGGTTCCTGCCACTTCACCGTCAGCGGTTTGATGCGGTTCAGGCTTTCCACCGCGCGCCGTGCCAGTGCCAGCGCATGCGCGTCATCCTCGGCCAGATAATCCGCCACACCAGACAGGCGCGTGTGCACATCACCACCACCAAGGTCTTCTGCGGTGACGACCTCACCCGTCGCGGCCTTGACCAAGGGCGGACCGGCAAGGAAGATCGTCCCTTGTTCCTTCACGATAATGGTCACGTCCGACATGGCGGGCACATAGGCCCCCCCGGCGGTACAAGACCCCATCACCACGGCGATTTGCGGGATGCCCTTGGCGGACATGCGGGCTTGGTTATAGAAAATGCGGCCAAAGTCGTCGCGATCCGGGAACACCTCATCCTGATTGGGCAGGTTCGCGCCGCCGCTATCGACCAGATAGATGCAGGGCAGATTGCATTCCTCGGCAATCTCCTGCGCGCGCAAGTGTTTCTTCACGGTCATCGGGTAGTATGTGCCACCTTTGACGGTCGCATCATTGCAGACGATCATGCATTCCTGCCCGTGCACCTGACCGATACCGGCAATCACACCGGCCGCGGGGGCCGCGCCGTCATACATGTTATGTGCCGCCGTCGCGCCAACCTCCAGAAACGGCGATCCGGGATCAAGCAGGTTCGACACCCGGTCGCGCGGCAGCATCTTGCCCCGGCTCAGGTGACGATCACGCGATTTCTGCCCGCCGCCCATGACAGCAGCCTCGGCGGCCTCCGCCACGACCTTCAAGGCCTCAAGGTGACCCTCGCGGTTCGCTTTATACGCCTCGGATCCGGGCGTGGCTTGGGAAGTCAGTTTCATCTCAGCATCCTTCGTGGTTGCAGATTTGTTCGCCGTAACGGTTCAGATCGGCCTCCAGCGCAAGCGACTGGCGGGCGGTCAACTGCAGCATGCAGGCGACAGACGCAGGGCCTCCGCCTGTGCCTCCACCCCATTTCGAGCGTTCGTAATCGCACGACGCATCGCGAAACGTGATCCACGCGCGTTGCATCGCCAAAAGCGCAGGGGCTTGTTTGGGGTCAGCAGACCCGAGGGTCGCCATCTCTTCATCTTCGGCCTTCAGCCGGGTCATCAACAGACCATAGGCGCGGTTCAGTCGGCGATCCCAGTCTTCGTATTCCAATCCAAGACAGGACGACATGCCCGCCGTGCTTGATCCGCCTTCGGTCGCTTCCATGCAGTAATTGGCCGCCGATCCGACACACAGCATCGGATCGCCATCGTCGCCCATGGCAGACAAGCAGTCCGTGGTCGGATGGAAGCTATATGTCATGTTCTGCGCAATGGCCGGCGTGGTGGCCGTCAGAACAAGGGTGAAGGCAAACGAACGAATACGCATCACATCTTGCCCATCAACTCGCGCCCGATCAGCATCCGGCGGATTTCCGAGGTGCCCGCGCCGATCTCCATCAGCTTGGCGTCGCGGAACATGCGGCTGACAGGGGTTTCGTTCATGTAGCCCGAGCCGCCCATTGCCTGCACAGCCTGATGCGCCTGCTTCATCGCTTCTTCCGAGGCATAGAGCACACATGCGGCTGCGTCCTGACGGGTCACCTGACCGCGGTCGCACGCCTTCGCGACCTCATACACATAAGCGCGGGCCGAGTTCATCGCGGTATACATATCCGCGATCTTGGCCTGCATCAGCTGGAAGTCCCCGATGGGGCGGCCGAACTGTTTGCGCTCCTTCATGTAGGGCATGATTTCATCCATGCAGGCGGCCATGATGCCGGTGCCGATGCCCGACAACACGACGCGCTCATAATCCAGCCCGGACATCAGCACGTTCACGCCTTTGCCTTCTTCGCCCAACACGTTCTCAAACGGCACTTCGACGTCTTCAAAGATCAGCTCGGCAGTGTTCGACCCGCGCATCCCCAGCTTGTCGAAATGCGGGCTTGTGCTGAAGCCCTTCATATCCTTCTCGATGATGAAGGTCGTGATACCCTTGGGACCTGCGTCCGGGTCGGTCTTCGCATACACCACCAGCGTATCGGCATCCGGGCCGTTGGTGATCCAGAACTTGGTGCCGTTCAGCACATAGTAACCATTGCGCTTCTCGGCTCGCAGCTTCATCGAAACAACGTCCGACCCCGCACCCGCCTCGGACATCGCCAAGGCACCCACATGTTCACCCGAAATCAGCTTGGGCAGATATTTCTGTTTCTGTTCTTCGGTCGCATTGCGGCGGATCTGGTTCACACACAGGTTTGAATGCGCCCCGTAGGACAGCGAGACTGAGGCCGACGCCCGCGCTATCTCTTCCACGATCACCACATGCGCCAAGTATGACATGCCCGCGCCGCCGTATTCCTCGGGCGTGGTCACACCCAGAAGGCCCAGCTCGCCGAACTCTTTCCACAACTCGTTGGGAAATTCGTTCTTTGCATCGACCTCGCCCGCGATCGGCTTGATGCGGTCCTGCGAAAACCGATGCACCATCTCGCGCAGGGCGTTGACGTCCTCGCCAAGGTCAAAATTCATGCTGTGGTTGAACATCCGGTGATCCTCCGTTTGGCCGGCCCAACCGCCCGCCGTTATTGAACGCTTGTTCAGTTAATCGCGCAATGCTCGATTCGCGTCAACACGCCTGCAAACTCACGCAGCGTCACAAACCTGTCCGCCCGTTTCTTCTGGCCCCAAAATATCCTGGAGTGAATGCGCGCAGCGCAGAGGGGCAAAGCCCCTACGCCGCCCGCTGATACACCCGCAAAACCACATCACGAATGATCCGCGCAATCTGAGCGCAGTCGCCCAGACTGAAGGTCAGCGGCAGGCGCAGGTCCAGAATACCACGCAAGACCCGATCCGTCTTCGGCATACGTGGCACATCTGCATAGCGCCAACTGTCATAGCGACTGGTGAACCCCGCAGGCTCGGCCCCGCCGAACCACTTCAACTCCACCCCGCGCTCCGCACAATGGCGCACCACATCCTGCACATCGCCCTCGGTCCAATCCAGTAACAGAAACTGGAACGACGACATGACATATCCTTCTTTCGCGGGCCGTTCGATCACGGTCAGACCGGGCGTGTCGCGCAGCCCCAACTCTACCACGCCATAACGCGCGTTCCACGCAGCACACCGCTCCGCCAACCCCGCAAGCTGAGGCCGCAAGATCGCCGCGCGCAAATTGTCCATCCGGCCCGAGATGTTGGGGGTCACATATTTCACCCGCTCGAATGCTTCAGGCGGCGGCCCTGCCAAGTGTCGTTCATACAGCATATAACTGCCCGACAGCACGATCGCTCGCGCCATCAGGTCGGGATCGTCCGAAATCAGAAGCCCGCCTTCACCCGAGTTCGCGTGTTTATAGGTCTGGGTCGAGTAGGCCGCCATCGCCCCATGCCGTCCCGACAAGGTGCCATTCCAGCGCGCGCCCATCGTATGCGCACAATCCTCGATCACCGTCACGCCCGCCGCGTCCGTGATCTCCATCAGCCGGTCCATGTCGCAGATGTGACCGCGCATGTGGCTGAGCAGCAGGACCTTTGGCGCGTCTGGTTCCGCGACCTTGGCCGCCAGATCGTCCAGATCAATTGTCAGCGCCTCGGTCACCTCGACAAAGACGGGCGCAGCCCCAACCGACGCGATTGCGCCCGGCACCGGGGCCAGCGTGAAGGCGTTGGTCAGAACGCGGTCGCCTGGCCCAACATCAACGGCGCGCAACGCGGTCGCAATAGCATAACCGCCCGACGCCACCGCCAGCGCGTATTTCGACCCCATCAGGGCGGCGAATTCCTGCTCCAGAAGCGCGGTTTGCGAGACCTCGCCCTCGGCAACGTTATAGCGGTGCAAGCGCCCATGCCGCAGCACGTCCAATGCTGCCGCGATCCCCTCGTCCGGGATCGGTTCCTGCTGGGTAAAATTACCGGTGAATCGCTCTGTCATGCTTCGACCCTGCGCGGGCGCGGGCGTGGCGTCAATGGGCGGCGCGTGCCCCTAGCCGATCAGCCGCGCGACCACCGCATCCAGATCGTCGAAATGATCCAGCATCGCCTCGGGTTCCAGTCGCGACACACCCGGCCCCTCTGGACCAAACCCCACCAGAATGCAGGGCACGCCTGCGGCACGGGCCGTCAAGCGGTCCGTTTCGGTGTCGCCGACCAACAGCGCGCGGGTCGGATCGCCACCGGCACCGTGGGCTGCGGCGACGAAGGGGGCTGGGTCGGGCTTGCGGGTCGGCAGTGTATCGGCCCCGATGATCGACGTGAAACGATTCAGAATGCCAAGGCGGGTCAGCAACAGCCGTGCCAGCCCCTCGGGCTTATTGGTACAAATCCCCACCGCATAGTCGCCCGCGTGCAGTCGCGCGACCGCCTCCATCGCACCGGGATAGAGGCGCGTGTGGCGGTCGATATCGTCCTCGTAGGCGATCAACAGATTGGGAAACTCGCGCTCGATGTCCGCGTCATCTACCGCCCCACCATTCACGCGCGAAAAGCCAAGGCGCAGCATTGCACGGCCACCGTGAAAAGCGGTCAACTGGTCGGCGTTTGGATCCAGAACTTCACCATGCCCCAGCGCCGAGAAACACGTATTCGCCGCTGCAATCAGATCGCCGGACGTATCCGCCAACGTGCCGTCCAGATCGAAAATCACCGTTCGCCGCCCTAGCGATGCTTTGGTTGTCATATTGTTTTCCGCCTTTGGCATATCCACGCAAAGCCTGTAACCTCGCGTAAGGTTAATTGAACAGCTTTCGCTTGCGAGCCGCGCCGCAAGAGGTAAAACGGGCGAAAAGAAATTGAAAGAGCAGATAGATATGGCGACCGCCCTGATTGTCCTTGCCGCCGGCATGGGAACACGGATGAATTCAGACCTGCCGAAAGTCATGCATGAAGTTGCAGGTGCCCCGCTATTTGCCCATGCGCTGGCATCGGGGGCAGCTTTGTCGCCGGATCGCGCGGTGCTGGTGGTCGGTCACGGCGCCAAGATGGTCGAGGCGGCGGCGAAAGACATCGACCCCGAGATATCGATCGCGGTGCAGGACGAACAACTTGGCACCGGTCACGCGGTGCAGCAGGCGCAGCCCGCTCTTGACGGGTTCGAAGGCGACGCCATCGTCCTTTACGGCGACACGCCCTTCATACGCCCCGAGACGCTTGAGGCGATGGCAGCGGCGCGCGCGAATGGCGCGGACGTGGTTGTGCTTGGCTTTGAGGCCGCAGACCCCGGCCGCTACGGTCGCTTGATCGTCAAGGATGGCGGGTTGGATCGCATCGTAGAATTCAAGGATGCATCAGATGAAGAACGCGCCGTAACACTTTGTAACAGTGGCGTAGTTGCTGCAGATGCAAAACTTCTGTTCGACCTGTTGGACGGGGTTGGAAACGACAATGCAGCAGGCGAATACTACCTGCCCGATATCGTGTCGGTCGCCCGAGCGCGCGGTCTGACCGCATCAGTCGTCACCTGTGACGAGGCCGAGACCCTCGGCATTAACTCCCGCGCCGAACTGGCCGCTGCGGAAGGCGTTTTCCAGACCCGCGCCCGCGACGCCGCACTGGAAGATGGCGTGACCCTGATCGCCCGCGACACGGTCTATTTCGCCCATGACACCGTCATCGGACGCGACACGGTCATCGAGCCGAACGTGGTCTTTGGCCCCGGCGTCACCGTGGAAAGCGGCGCAACGATCCGGGCATTTTCGCATCTGGAAGGCTGCCACGTCTCACGCGGCGCGGTGGTCGGCCCCTATGCTCGCCTGCGCCCCGGTGCCGAACTGGCCAACGACGCCAAGGTTGGCAATTTCGTCGAGATCAAGAACGCCCAGATCGAAGAAGGCGCGAAGGTCAACCACCTGTCCTATGTGGGCGATGCGCGCGTGGGCGAGCACGCCAATATCGGCGCAGGCACCATCACCTGCAATTATGACGGTGTCTCGAAGCATCATACGGATATCGGCGCACGGACCTTTATCGGGTCAAACACCTGCCTTGTGGCGCCGGTCGCGGTGGGCGACGAGGCGATGACAGCCACGGGAACGGTCGTTACGAAAGATGTGCCTGCCGGAGCCTTGGCTGTTGGCCGCGCGAAGATGGAGGTCAAACCCGGCCTCGCCATCAAATTATTTGAAAAACTGAAGGCCGCGAAGGCCCGACGTCAGAAAGGTTCCTGATCATGTGTGGTATTGTTGGGGTTCTGGGCAATCACGAGGCCGCGCCCATCTTGGTCGAGGCGCTGAAACGGCTGGAATATCGCGGCTATGACAGCGCTGGAATTGCGACGATCAACGACACAGGCACATTGGATCGTCGCCGCGCGGTCGGCAAGCTGGTGAATTTGTCAGATATGTTAGTACACGATCCGTTGGCGGGAAAATCGGGCATTGGTCACACCCGTTGGGCCACCCATGGCGCGCCCAGCACTGCCAATGCGCACCCGCATCAGGCAGGTGCAGTAGCCGTAGTTCATAACGGCATCATCGAAAACTTCCGCGAACTTCGCACGAAGCTTGCAGCAGAAGGTATTGATTTTTCAACGGAAACCGATACTGAAACCGTTGCTCTTCTGGCTCAAAGCCATATCGCGCAGGGCAAACCCCCTAAAGACGCCGTCGCCGCCACACTTGACGAACTCGAAGGTGCCTTTGCCCTTTGTTTCCTGTTTCATGGGGAAGGCGACCTAATGATTGCCGCCCGCAAAGGCAGCCCCCTAGCCATCGGGCATGGCGACGGTGAGATGTTCGTCGGCTCTGACGCCATCGCGCTGGCCCCGATGACCGACCGCATCACCTATCTGGAAGAAGGCGACTGGGCCGTCATCACCCGTGACGGGGCCGAGATTTATGACGAGAAAGGCCGCCTTGCCAACCGCCCCGTGAAGCAGGTCCATCTTGACGCCGCCCGGATCGAGAAGGGCGGATACAAGCACTATATGGCGAAGGAAATCGCACAGCAGCCCTCGGTCGTGGGCGAGGTGTTGAATGCCTATCTGCGCGACGATCAGATCGTCATGGACTTGGGCGGCATCGACTTTGCGGATGTTGACCGCTTGTCCATCGTCGCCTGTGGCACCGCTTATTATGCCGGGCTGGTCGCGAAATACTGGTTCGAACGCTACGCCCGTCTGCCCATCGACATTGACGTGGCAAGCGAGTTTCGGTATCGCGAAGCGCCCTTTGCGCCCAAAACGCTGGGCGTCTTCGTCAGCCAATCCGGCGAAACCGCCGACACGCTGGCCGCCCTGCGGTATTCGGCGGGCAAGGTCGACAAGATCGTTAGCCTGATCAACGTTCCCGAAAGCTCAATCGCGCGCGAAAGCGACGTAGCGGTAGAAATTCATGCAGGGCCAGAGGTCTCGGTTGCGTCCACCAAGGCCTTCACCTGCCAGCTGACCTGCTTTGCCATCATGGCCCTGAAAGCCGCCCATGATCGCGGCCATCTGGACGACGCGGGTCTTGCTGCGCATCTGGCCGATCTGCGCCAATTGCCGGGATTGATGAGCCACGCTTTGACCATCGACACCGCCACGAAAAAGATCGCCGGGAAATTGGCCGAGGCACGCGATGTGCTGTTCCTGGGCCGCGGACAGATGTTTCCCCTGGCGCTTGAGGGAGCGCTTAAACTGAAAGAAATCAGCTATATACACGCCGAAGGTTATGCATCGGGTGAACTAAAGCACGGCCCGATTGCGCTGGTCGACAAGGCCACGCCGACCGTGGTCATGGCCCCACATGACGGGCTGTTCGACAAGACCGTATCCAATATGCAAGAGGTCATGGCGCGCGGTGGGCGCGTGGTGCTCGTGTCAGATGCACGCGCCGCGAAAGAGGCCGGCGACGGTGTTTGGCAATCCCTCGCCCTGCCCGAAGCGCCCGAACTGATACAGCCGATCCTTTACGCGATCCCGGCGCAGCTTCTCGCCTATCACACGGCGATTGCCAAAGGCACCGACGTGGACCAGCCGCGTAATCTGGCGAAATCGGTCACGGTCGAATGACACTGGACGAGGCGCTGGCGGCCCTGCGTACGCAGGTGGAAGACGGCCGCGCCGAAGGCATGGCCGCCTATCACAAGCAAACACGCGAGGTGCTGGGCATCCCCAACCCCGCGCTAAACGATCTGACCAAAACATGGCGACAGAACCTCTCGGTCGAGGACCGCGTGACACTGGCCGACCAGCTCTGGCAGACTGACATCTTTGAAGCCCGCATCGCGGCGGCCAAACTGCTGAGCCAAGCGCGCTTGCGCCCCGACGAGGCCGCTTGGGCCCTGATCCAAAACTGGGTGCCCGATTTTGACAGTTGGGCGATTGCCGATCACGTCTGCATGGCCGGTCAAAAGCGGCTGGTCGCCGACCCTGCGCGCATCGACACGGTCGAGGGTTGGACGAAATCTGACCACATGTGGACCCGCCGCGCCGCGCTGGTCATCACCCTGCCCTGGACCAAGCAAAACAACCCCAAGCCGGAAGACCTGGCCATTCGCGACCGGGTGCTTGGATGGGCGGGGGCGTATGTCGATGACCACGACTGGTTTATCCAAAAAGCTGTGGCGTGGTGGCTGCGTGATCTGTCCAAACACGACCCTGCCCGCACCCGCGATTTTCTGGAGGCCCACGGCGACAGGATGAAGGCGTTCGCCCGGAAGGAAGCGGGAAATCTCTTGGCCTAACGGCTGTCTCACCGCGCTGCTAGCGTTTTGGCTTCACAGCGAAGGACGCCACAAGACTGATCAACCCAATCACACCAAGAAAGTAGGTCATCGGCAGGAACGCGCTTTCTTGCAGGGTGCCATCGGGGTCGATGCCGCCAAAAAGCGCTTTCTCGGCGTACCAGAACGCAATCGCGAAGGTAATCGCGACAATCCCGAAGGTTCTGAGCAGATGTCTCATCGTGCCTCTTGTCGCTTTCCCAGATGGCTCTCGCCGATCAATCCTGCGGGGGCCGCAATTCGCGGCGCATGATCTTTCCAGTCGCGGTCATCGGCAGTTCGTCGACGAACTCGACCAGTCGGGGCGCGACATGGGGGCTGATGCGGTCGCGCACAAGCTGGACCAACTGATCCGCCATGCCGGTCTGGTCCACGCCGGGGCGCAGGACGACCACGGCCTTCACCGCCTCGGTGCGCAGTGGGTCGGGCACGCCGATCACTGCGGCCAAGATCACGTCGGGATGGGTCTGCAAGCAGTTCTCGATCTCGGACGGGCCGATACGATAACCGGCCGAGGTGATGACGTCGTCATCGCGGCTGGCGAAGGTGAAATACCCCTCCGCGTCGCGCACCGCCAGATCACCGGTGCGCATCCAGTTGCCGTCGAATTTCGCCGCCGTCTGCTCGGGCAGGTTCCAATAACGCAGGAACATCACCGGGTCGCCCGCGCGCACCGCAATCTCGCCCATCACGCCCGGCGGACATGGCTTGCCATCCTCATCCAGCACGGTCACATCATGGCCGGGAACGGGCTGGCCCATACTGCCGGGTTTGACTTTCATCGCGCCCGCGACCGAGGACAGGACAAGGTTACATTCGGTCTGGCCATAGAACTCGTTCACACGCACGCCCAGCACATCGCGCGCCCAGTCAAGCAGCCCCGCGCCAAGGCTTTCGCCCCCCGACCCGATCGAGCGGATATTGACCGCCGCAGTGGGGGCGTCGGATTGGCGCAGCAGTTTCAGGGCCGTGGGTGGCATAAACATATTGCGAATCTTGTGGGTTGCGATCAGGTCATAGGCCGCTTCGGCCTCGAACTTGCGCATGCGGTGGCTGACAATCGGAACGCCGAAATACAGAAATGGCAAGGCCAGATCCATCAGCCCGCCGATCCACGCCCAGTCGGCTGGAGTCCAGCCCTTGTCCTGCGCCTGCGGAAAATCCTCGTTAAAGGTCTCGACGCAGGGCAGATGGCCCAGCAAGAAGCGTTGCGCGTGCAACACGCCTTTGGGCGGACCAGTGGTGCCCGACGTATAGATCATCACCGCGGGGTCGTCGGCTGCGGTGCGCTCGGGGTCTGACAAGGGGGCAGCGGCCGAAATCTCGGCCCAGAACTCGCGCGCGCCTTGCGATGGAGCGGTCGCAAACACATCCTTCAAGTCGGGCAAGTCCGGCGCAAGTATCTGGACTTTCGAAAGGTTTTGCGCATCCGTCACCACAACCCGCGCGCCGCTATCGGACAGGCGATAAGCCAAAGCGTCGGCACCGAACAGCGTGAACAGCGGCAGCACGACCGCGCCCAGCTTATAGGCTGCAAAATGGGTGATCAGCGCTTCGGGCCCTTGCCCCAGAAGCACCGCGATCCGGTCGCCCTTGCACACGCCGCTGGCGCGAAACACCGCCGCCAGCCGGTCCGAGGCGTCTTTCAGCGCACCAAAGCTCCAATCGGTGCTGGTGCCATCTTCGGCCACATGGGTCAGCGCTACACGGGCGGGATCAAGCGCAGCCCAACTGTCGCAGCAGCGTTCAGCGATATTGAACTCGTCGGGGATATCCCAGGTAAACTGGTCCCGCATGTCAGCCCACGCACCCCAAGGCGCGACAAGCTTGCGCGACCGACCTTCGGCCAGCCAATCCGTGTCAGACAGTCGTGCCGTCACGACCCAAAGACAACCAGTTCATGCAGTCCCGAGATATCAAGATCCAGCAATTGCAGTGTGGACAGCGACACGCGGCTGCCACCCCCTGAACTGGGGCGCAGCGTCACCTTGACTGTGCGGCCGGTTGCCTTGGACTGGACGCGACCGCTGCTTTCGGACGAGACCAGTGATGTCTCAAGCCAAAAGCCCGGCGCGGTGGGGTCGCCAAGGCTGGCAACCGTGACGCCCAAAGACCCCGCCGCGGTGTTGGGTGGCGTCGTTGCGGCGGCCATTCGGTCATCGTCGGTGGCGGTGTCCAGTTCGTCCACCGTAATCGCATCGTCGCGCGGTGGCGGCGGCAGATTGCGGTCATAGCTGGGTTGAGATTGAAGGTGGGGTGGGCGGGGCATCAAGTTGTCCAGCCCCATGTCGGAACATCCGGCAAGGGCCACACAAATTGTCGGTATCACAATGAATTGTTTCATGAACTCAGCGTGGCGCAAATTGTCACAGCTTTCAACGACTGAATTTGTCGACCCATGCCTTGCGCGCCCGACCGCTCGCCCTTACCTTCGGGGTATGAATACGCCGCAACTTGTTGACCCGTTCATGCGGGCTGTCACCTATTTGCGCCTGTCCGTGACGGACCGGTGCGATTTCCGCTGCACCTATTGCATGGCCGAAAACATGACCTTCCTGCCGAAGAAAGACCTGCTGACGCTGGAAGAACTGGACCGCATCTGCACCGCCTTCATCGGCCTTGGCGTGCGCAAGCTGCGCATCACCGGGGGCGAACCCCTGGTGCGCAAGGGAATCATGGGGTTCTTTCAGGGCATGGGCCGGCATCTGGACAGCGGCGCGCTGGACGAGTTGACGCTGACCACCAACGGTTCGCAACTGCACCGCTTCGCCGATGATCTGTATGCGGCGGGTGTGCGGCGGGTGAACATCTCGCTCGATACGTTGGACGAAGAGAAATTCGCCCGCATCACCCGTTGGGGCCGCCTGCCTCAGGTCATGCGCGGCATCGATGCGGCACTGGCGGCCGGGCTGAAGGTCAAGATCAACGCGGTTGCCTTGAAGGGCTTTAACGACAGCGAGTTGTTCGATCTTGTCGATTGGTGCGCCCAAAAGGGACTGGACCTGACCTTTATCGAGGTCATGCCGATGGGTGATATGGGCGAAGAAGATCGGCTGGACCAATACTGGCCGCTCTCCGACCTGCGCGCCCAACTGGCCAAGCGTCTGACGCTGACCGATCTGGACCTGTCCACCGGCGGCCCCGCGCGATATATGCGGGTCGAGGAAACCGGCCAGAAAATCGGTCTGATCACCCCGCTGACCCATAATTTCTGTGAAAGCTGCAATCGCGTGCGGATGAGCTGCACCGGCCAGTTCTACACCTGTCTGGGCCATGACGGCATGTCGGACCTGCGCGCGCCGCTGCGCGCATCCGAAAGCGATGCGGTGCTGATCGATGCCATTCATGCCGCCATCGGGCGCAAGCCCAAGGGGCATGATTTCGACTATTCCCGGCAAGGCGTGCAGGGCCAGACCATCCGCCATATGAACCACACGGGCGGCTGATCGCGCCCGGCGGCTCAGGTCGCCGGCATCCGCTGCTCAATGACTTCAACCCACCACGAACAGCCCTGCGGGATGATCTCGTCGTTGAAATTGTATTCGGGGTGGTGAACCATCGCCGTGTCGCCGTTGCCGACAAGGATGTAGGCGCCGGGGCGTTCTTCCAGCATGAAGGCGAAATCCTCGCCGCCCATGATCAGCGGGGCGTTGTCACAGCTTCCCGCAACCGTCGCGGCTGCATTCGCTGCGAACTTGGTTTCATCTTCGTGGTTCACCATCACAGGATAGTTGCGATCATAGCGCACGTCGACCAAGCCTCCGAACGTGGCCGCGATGCCGTTGCAAATCTCGTTCACCCGGCGTTCCGCCAGATCACGCAGCGCCGGCGACAGGGTGCGCACCGTCCCTTTTAGATGAACACCCTGCGGTATCACATTGAACGCGTTGGAACTTGTTTCCACAGACGTGATCGAAACAACAACCTGCAAGGTCGGATCGGCATTGCGCGAGGCAATCGTCTGCAATGCCTGCACGGCCTGTGCGGCCATCACCACCGGGTCAATCGTGTCATGCGGTTTCGCCGCATGTCCGCCGCGCCCTTCAAGCCGGATATCCAGCAGATCAGCGGCGGCAAAGAAAGGTCCGGGCCGGATTGCGAATGTGCCCGCATCGTGGCCCGGCCAGTTGTGCATGCCGTAAACCTCTTGAATGCCGAAGCGATCCATCAACCCATCTTCGCACATCACGCGGCCGCCCCCGCCGCCTTCTTCTGCAGGCTGAAATATCACCACGCAAGTGCCATCGAAGTTCCGGGTTTCCGCCAGATACTGCGCGGCGCCCAGCAGCATCGCGGTGTGTCCATCGTGGCCGCAAGCATGCATCTTGCCCGGCTGGGTCGAGGCATAATCCAGCCCTGTCGCCTCTTCAATCGGTAGCGCATCCATGTCCGCGCGCAGACCAATCACCCGCCCGGACGTATCAGCGCGCCCCTTGATCACGCCCACCACGCCGGTGCGCCCGATACCTTCCACCACCTTATCACAGCCGAAGGCGCGCAGTTTGTCAGCGACGATCCCCGCCGTGCGGTGGGTGTCGAACATCAGTTCGGGATGCGCATGAAAATCGCGACGCCATGCGGTGATGTCGTCTTTCAATTCGTGAAATCGGTTTTTGATAGGCACGTTCTGATCCTTGGCAGTGGGGCGCGTGCTATGCGCGTCATGCGGATCACCATGCGCCGATTAACCCGGCGGTTCAATGGGTGCGGCGCTGGTGAAAAAGAACGCCAGTTGGCCCGGCCCGCACCCAGCGCGGGCCAATCTTCATTCTGACAGACAAGAGCCCGCACAACATTCGTCCATCAAGACACATGATGGAAAAACGTTCTACGGCTGGTCTGATTTCGTCTGTATTATACCCTTGTCACAACGCAATCCGCACGCCAGATGGAACATATTCCCAAATGCGGAGACATGAAGATGTTTGAGACCCTTGGCTTTGAGACCCTGACCCCACGCACTGCCTCGATCCTGTTCGGATTGGGACTGGGCGCGGCTTTTGGTGTGCTGGCGGAAATCACACGCTTCTGCCTCAGGCGCGGCCTGATCGGGGGCGGTCAAGACAACCGGTCGGCCCTTGCGATCTGGTTAACGGCGCTGGCCGTGGCCGTCCTTGGCACGCAAGCTCTGGTGCACGCCGGATGGGTCGAGTTTTCGGCCCATCGCTTCCACGCCGCCAACCTGCCCTATCTGGCGATCATCGTCGGCGGGCTGCTGTTTGGCGTTGGTATGGTCATGACGCGCGGCTGCCTGTCGCGGCTAACGGTTCTGGGCGCGTCGGGCAATCTGCGCGCTCTGGTCGTCTTGTTTGTGGCCGCCTTGGCGGCGCTTGCGACGCTCAAGGGCTTGCTGGCCCCGGCCCGCGTGGCGCTTGAGGCGGTCGTGATCCCCGCCCCATCCCTGCCCCTCTGGACCGCCATTCTGCCGATGGCGCTGGCGGGTGTTCTGATCATCCGGTCGCGTCCCGGCGCGCGCATGCTGGTTCTGGCCGCCCTTCTGGGCGCGCTGATCCCGCTGGGCTGGCTGGCAACCGGGTTTGTGCTTCTGGATGAATTCGATCCGATCACGTTTGAAAGCATCTCGTTCACCGCACCTTTGGCGGACACGTTGTTCTGGACCGGTGCATCCTCGGCTATTGGCGCCAATTTCGGCACCGGCCTGATCGGCGGCGTGGTGCTGGGCGCGCTAGTGTCGGCCCTGATCGCGGGGCGCTTCCAGTGGCAAGGCTTTGAGGAACCAGCCCAGATGGGGCGTTACCTAGTTGGCGGCGCTTTGATGGGCTTTGGCGGCGTTCTGGCCGGGGGCTGCACGGTGGGCGCAGGCATCTCGGGCGTGGCGACGCTGTCGGTGGCTGCTGCTTTGGCACTGGCGACGATAGCGGCAGGGGCGTGGGTCGCAGGGCGCGTGGATGCGCGCCTCACTTCTCGATGGAATGGCGTATCCGACGCACGCCCAACCACACAAGGCCAACCACAGGCAGCGTAAGCGCAGCGGTCAGCATTCCCTTAGAGATACCCAGCATTTCGGTCAGCGGATAGGCCAGATAGCCCGCCAGCGAAACGGCGTAATAGCTGATCGCGACGACTGACAGCCCCTCGACCGTTTCCTGAAGGCGCAGCTGCATATCCGCGCGCCGGTTCATGCTGGCCAGAAGCGATTGGTTCTGCTTGGACCGCTGCACATCCACCCGCGTGCGAAGAAGATCGCCCGCACGCATCGCGCGCTGCGCCATCCCCGTCAACTGACGTTCGGCGCTTTTGATGGTGCGCATGGCGGGGTCATAGCGGCGCATCATGAATTCGCTCAAGGTCTGGCGATCCATGAAGCGTTCTTCGCGCAGAAAGGTGATACGCTGATGCACGATGGCCTCGTAAGCGGTCGTGGCGCTGAGCCGGAACGAGGTCGCAGCGGTCAGATCCTCAAGCTTAGACGAGATTTGAAGCAACTCGTCCAGCGTTGCCTCGGGGGCTTCATCGCCTTGTGACATGGCCCCGACCAGATGCGTCAGTTCTTTGTCCAGCAGGCCCAACTTCGCTTGCAGGTTGCGGGCTTGCGGCAGGCCCAACATAGACATCGCCTTATAGGTCTCGATCTCGCATAACCGCTGCACGATACGCCCGATGCGCCGTTCGCCGACACCCTTGCCGATGAAGGCGACGAAGCGCATATGGCCCGCCGGGTCGATGCGGAAATCACCGGCCACCAGCGCCGCGCGGTCCAAGACCCAGGTCGCCGCGACGCTTTCGGCGACGAACCAGTTGTTGATCGCGTCATTCATCTCAACCTCAGAGCCAGGCATGGTGTCGACACGAATATGGGCCGAGGTCACGCGCTTGCCCGGCGCCTGCCGCAGCCAATCGTCGGGAAACACATCAAAGGCCGCCGGATCGAATGCGCGCGAGCCGATGCCGTCGGCAAAAACGGTATAGGTCACGAATTCCGTGTGCTGTTCCCATTTCAAGTGATAGCGACCCATCGCCCCGAAATAGTGGTTTGCATCCGGGCTGGGATGGGGGGCGCCGAACCGGTCGAGCAGGTCCAACAGATGCGCGCGGTCGGCCTCGCGATCCCGGCTGGCCGCGTTATCGGGACGCTTCACCGCCAGAAACACCGCCGTTGTGGGCGCGGTCAACGCAGGCGACGGACGCGCGTGCAGCTCGTTTGCCAGCGCGTAACGCTGCGGGTGATCATCCAGTGAAAACATCTGTCCCCTTTCCTGCTGCGCCAAGGGGTAGCAGAGCGTGCATGTCTTGCAAACCCTTTATAACAAGGGCTTTTCGCAGCCTACCGTATGCTGCGGGATACCATGCGCGTCAGCCACCCACTGATAGGGCTGCAACGTGCCGGGTAAAATCTTCGCCCCGCTTTTCAAAATCGGGATACTGGTCGAAACTGGCGGCGGCAGGCGCCAGAAGCACGGTGTCACCGGGCTGGGCATCAACGGCGGCGCGCGCAACGGCTTGCTCCATCGTCTCGAATACCTCGTGCGGCACGTCACCCAGTTGCAGTGCAAAATCCCGCGCGGAATTGCCGATCAAATAAGCCTTGGTGACACCTGCCAGATCATCCGCCGACAGGCTTTCGATCCCGCCATCCTTACCCAGCCCCCCTGCAATCCAGCGAATATTCTTGAAGGCCGACAGGGCGGCGCGGGCACTGTCCACATTGGTGGCCTTGCTGTCATTGACGAAGGCAACCCCGTTCAGTTCCCGGACCAATTGCGAGCGGTGTGGCAGACCCTTGAAGGCATGAAACGCGGCCTCGATCTGTTTGGGGGCCAGCCCCAACGTGCGGCACGCCGCATAAGCGGCGCAGGCGTTCTGGTGATTATGTGTGCCCGGCAAGCCTTTGATCTTGCGCAGATCAATCGAACCGACCTGCCGCCCTTTGCGATATTCCGACAAAAACCCCTTGCGCGCAAAGACCTGCCAGCCCGACCCGGACAATTTGCGATCAACCGAAATACGGATCACGCGATCATCCGAAGGCCCTTCCGAGAGTTGCCCGGCCAGATACACGCCTTCGGGTTCGTCCACACCGATCACAGCGCGATCCGGGCCACCTTCGGCAAAAAGGCGTCTTTTAGCGGCGAAATAACCGCCCATGCCCCCGTGACGGTCCAAGTGGTCGGGCGACAGGTTGGTGAACACAGCGACATCCGGGGTCAGCGCCCGCGCAAGGTCGGTTTGATAGCTGGACAATTCCAATACCACGACCTCGCCATCATGAGCGGGGTCGATGTCGAGCGCGCCACGCCCGATATTGCCCGCCAATTGCGAGGGGCGCCCGGCTTCCTCCAACACATGATGGATCAGGGCCGAGGTCGTGGACTTCCCGTTCGACCCGGTGACCGCGATCACTTTGGGCATGGTGTCGAAGCTATCCCAGTCCGACCCGGCAAAGCTGCGGAAGAACAGGCCAATGTCGTTGTCGACCGGCACGCCCGCCTCCATCGCAGCGGCGATGATCTTGTTGGGGGTGGGATAGAGATGCGGAATGCCGGGGCTGACGATCAGGGCGGCGACGTCCTGCCAGGCATCTGCGCGGGTCAGGTCGTACACGATCAGGGCCTGGCCTTCAGCGCGGTCGCGGGCCTCACTGCTGTCGTCCCAGCAAAGCGCCTCGGCCCCGCCTTCTTCCAACGCATGAGCGGCGGCAAGGCCGGACCGGCCCAGTCCCAGCACTGCAACCTTTTGGCCGTCATAACCTTTGACCGGGATCATCCTTGCCTCCGAGTTCGTTTCATAATGGCTAGACCACAGCGCGTGGAAACAAAAGCCCCCGCTTGGGGTTCAGGAAAGGGGCGCTGCCCCTCGGCCCGCTTTGCAAGCGCGCCTCACCCCGGGATATTTCAGGCCAGAAGAAACGGGCGGTCAGCGCACTTTCAGTGTTGCCAGCCCGATCAGCGCGAGAATCAGCGAGATGATCCAGAAGCGGATGACGATCTGCGGTTCCTGCCAGCCCTTGTGTTCGAAATGGTGATGGATCGGCGCCATAAGGAACACGCGTCGCCCCGTGCGTTTGTAATAGAGCACTTGAATGATGACCGACAGCGCCTCGACCACGAAAAGGCCGCCGACGATGGCCAGCACGATCTCGTGTTTGGTGGCGACTGCGATGGCACCCAGCGCGCCACCCAAGGCAAGCGATCCGGTGTCGCCCATGAACACGGCGGCGGGCGGGGCGTTATACCAAAGGAAGCCGAGCCCCCCACCAATAAGCGCCGAGGTGAAGATGAACAGTTCGCCCGTGCCAGGCACATAGTGCACCTCTAGATACTCGGTGAAGTCGACGCGACCAACAGCATAGGCGATTACGCCCAGCGTGCCCGCAGCAATCATAACTGGCATAATCGCCAGTCCGTCCAGACCATCGGTCAGGTTCACCGCATTCGCCGCCCCCACGATCACGATCATCACAAAGGGAACGAAGAACAGACCCATGTTCAGGAGTGTGTTCTTGAAGAACGGCAGCGCCAGCTGAAATTGCAGTTCTTCGGGGTGAAAAATTGATGCAAGATACCCGGCAATTGCCGCGATCAACAGTCCCAGCGCCATGCGCAGCCTGCCCGACACTCCCGCAGTCGTCGCTTTCGAGACCTTGGCATAATCGTCAGCAAAACCAATCAGACCAAAGCCATAAGTGACAAACAGCGTGATCCAGATATAAGGGTTATCCAGCCGCGCCCACAAAAGGGTCGAGACCAGAAGCGCCGACAGGATCAGCAGACCGCCCATCGTCGGCGTGCCCTGCTTTTCCTTGTGGCTTTCCGGGCCATCGTCGCGGATCGGTTGCCCCTTGCCCTGCCTGCGGCGCAGGATGTTGATCAGGGGTTGGCCGAAGATGAAGCCGAAAATCAGGGCCGTGAAGAATGCGCCGCCCGCCCGGAAGGTGATATAGCGAAACAGGTTGAAAACATCGCCACCGTCCGAAAACTCGGTCAGCCAATACAACATGTGGTAGGTCCCTTTTTGGAATTATCGAAGCGATTGACCCATTTTTCGCAGGACGTCAACCGTCTGAGACACCAGAGATCCCTTTGAGCCCTTGACCAACACCACATCGCCCGCATCCACAATCCGGCGCAAGTGAGGGGCCATTTGGGCGGCATCTTCTACCCACACGCCCTGTTGATCACCCGCCAACCGCCCCCACAGGGCGTGCATCCGCGGCCCGACGCAATGAATCTGGTCGATGGCGGCAATGAACGGCAGGTCGGCCAGCCCCGCGTGAAGTGCCATTTCGTCGGGGCCAAGCTCCAGCATGTCGCCCAGGATTGCGATGCGGCGCCCCTTCTGGATAAGGCCGACACCATCCACAGGCGCCATCGCCCCAAGCACCTCGAGCGCGGCGGCAACCGAGGTGGGGTTAGCGTTGAACGCATCGTCGATCAGGGTCAGGGTCAGACCCTCGGCCGGGTCCAGGACCACGTCTTCGCGCGTGCCGCGACCGGCCGGCGGTTGCCATTGGTTGATCGTGCGGGCGGCCAGCGTTGCATCGGCCCCCAGCGCGCGCGCTCCGACGATTGCGGCTAGCGCGTTCATAGCAAAGTGCCGCCCCGGCGCGGTAATCTTGAACAGTTGTTCATCCCCGCCGATCATGGCCTTGCAAATCGTGGCCTCGGGGGTCAGCGTGACATGGGTTAGCCGGTGATTGTTGGCAGCGCCCTCGCCGAAACTTTGCAGATCAAAGCCGTTCGCAGCCAAAGCCAGCGCCGGCGAGGTGTCGAGGTCCCCATTGACGATGGCGGTCCCGTCCGGCTGTAACCCTTCAAAGATCGCGCCCTTCTCGCGTGCAATACCGGCAAGGTCGTCGAACGCCTCAAGATGCGCAGCGGCGACGGTCGTCACCAGTGCCACATCAGGCCGGGCCATGCGGGCCAGGGGGCCAATTTCACCGGGGTGATTCATACCGATCTCGATCACCGCGAAATCAGTGTCCTGCGGCATTCGGGCCAACGTCAGCGGCACGCCCCAGTGATTGTTATAACTCGCTTCGGCGGCATGGGTGCGGCCTTGTGGCGATAAGATTGCACGCAGCATTTCCTTGGTCGAGGTTTTGCCGACCGACCCCGTCACAGCGATGACGCGTGCCTGCGTGCGCGCCCGACCAGCCCGGCCAAGCGCCTCTAGCGCGGTCAGCACGTCGTCAACGATCAATAAGGGCGCATCGGGGGCCACCCCATCCGGAATGCGACTGACCATCGCCGCACCAGCACCTTTTTCAAACGCCGCGACGACAAAATCATGGCCATCACGGGCGTCTTTCAGCGCTACGAACAGATCATCGGGCTGGATGGTGCGGGTGTCGATGGACACGCCGTCCACCGCCCAATCGCCGCGCACCTGCCCACCGGTCGCGCGGGCTGCGTCGGTGGCGCGCCACAAGCTCATGCCAGCCGCCCGTCCAATGCGGCCACCGCGACCGAGGCTTGTTCGGCGTCGTCAAACGGCAGCACGGTTTCGCCCACGGTTTGCCCTGTTTCATGCCCTTTGCCGGCGATCAACAGCGCGTCGGCGGGGCCAAGCGCATCGACGCCGCGCAGGATCGCCTCGGCCCGGTCGCCGACATTCATGGCTTCGGGGCATCCCTCCATCACCATGGCGCGGATGGCGGCGGGGTCTTCGGTGCGCGGGTTGTCGTCCGTGACGAACACAACATCGGCATTCTCGGCCGCCGCCTGCCCCATCAGTTTGCGTTTCGTTGTATCGCGGTCTCCGCCAGCGCCGAACACAACGACGATCCGGCCCATCACATGCGGGCGCAGGGCGCGCAGGGCCGATTTCAACGCATCTGGCGTGTGGGAAAAATCGACGAACACCGCCGCGCCATTGTCGCGGGTTGCGGCATGCTGCATTCGGCCACGCACGGTTTCAAGGTCGTCGAATGTCTCGAACACCCGCGCGGGGTCGGCGCCGCACGCAATGGCCAGCCCAGCTGCCGCCAGCACGTTGTCGGCCTGAAACCCGCCAATCAGCCGCAGCTTTGCCGTGTGGGCGGTGCCGCTCCAAGAAAACATAACCTCTTGTCCGTTTGCATGAAAACGTTGCGCGGTCAGGCGCAGGTCGCATTTATCGCTCTGCCCCACGCGGATCAGATGCTGCCCACGCGCCTGCGCAATCGTCGCCATTTCGCCGCCTCTGGGGTCGTCCAGATTGATCACTGCCGTACCGTTTTCAGGCAGGACGCGCGCGAACAGCCCGGCCTTGGCCGCGAAGTATTCATCGAAACTTGCGTGATAATCCAAGTGGTCTTGGGTGAAATTGGTAAACGCCGCCGCTGACAAGCGCACACCGTCCAGACGGCGTTGGGCAAGCCCGTGGCTTGACGCCTCCATCGCTGCATGGGTCACACCCGCGCCTGCCATCTTGGCCAGCATATTGTGAAGGGTGATCGGCTCAGGCGTCGTGTGTTTCAGCGGCGCGGTATAGGCGCCTTCGACCCCCGTGGTGCCCAGATTGGCCGCCTCGATCCCCAGTAAAGTCCAGATCTGGCGAGTAAAACTGGCGACCGAAGTCTTGCCGTTGGTGCCGGTGACCGCCACCATGTTATCGGGCTGCGCGCCAAACCAAAGTGCCGCAGCATAGGCCAACGCCATGCGCGGGTCTTCGGTCACAACTAGGGCCGCGTCGGATGCCTCTAACTCGGTCTTGGCGATCTTGGCCCCTTCGGAGTCAGTCAGGATGGCGGCCGCCTTCATGCGAAGCGCATATTGGATGAATTCGCCGCCATGCATTCGCGACCCCGGAAGGGCGGCAAACAGATGGCCGGGCTTGACGTTGCGGCTGTCAACCGACAGGCCCGTGATGTCTGCCCTTTGGCCACCGCGGGCGCTTAGCCCCAGCTCCGCCAGGCTTTTCGTCGTCATCTCAGCGCCCATGATATTCCGTCCCTTGTGATCAGTTCGCCGCCAGTGTTACCCCACTTGCCGCAAAGGATTCAACGATCGGTTCGGGTTCGGGCTTCAACCCCAGTAACGGGGCCACCCGGCGCACGATTTCAGCGGCAACCGGCACTGCGGTCCACCCGGCGGTGCGGCGGGGTTTCGGGCCTGATGTCTCGACTGGTTCATCCAGCGTCACAACCAGCACGTATTTCGGCTTGTCAGCCGGAAACATGCTGGCGAATGTATTGATCACCTTGTCCTTGTAATACCCACCGCCTTGTTCTTTCGGCTTGTCAGCGGTGCCCGTCTTACCCGCCACTTTATATCCTGCCACCTCGCCAAAGGATGCGGTGCCTTCCGTCACCACCTTGCGCAGCATATCACGCGCCGCCGCAGCCGATGCAGCCGACATCACCCGCGGGCCGCGTGCCAGTCGGTGCTGTTTCAACACTGTGGGTTTCACGCCAAATCCGCCATTGGCAATCGCCGCATAGCCCGCCGCCAGATGCATCGGGGTCGAGGACAGCCCGTGCCCATAGGAAATCGTGACCGTGCTAAGCGTGCCCCAGCGCTTGGGCAGCAGGGGGGTCGAGCCGCGCGCCTCGACGATTTCGAACGGCGTGCGGTCGAACAGGCCAAGCGTGCGCAAGAATTCCTGCTGGCGTTCGGGGCCGATCTCAAGCGCCATGCGTCCAGTGCCCCGGTTCGAGGATTTCACGATGATATCGGCCACGCTGAGCTTGCCGTAATTCTTGCCCCTGAATTCACCGATCCGATAGCCGCCAATTTTCATCGGAACCCCGGTGTCAATGATTGTGTTTTCGTTGACCAGCCCCAGGTCCATCGCCTGAATGGCGGTGAAAATCTTGAAGGTCGATCCCAGTTCATAAACCCCCTGCACCGCGCGGTTGAACAAGGGGCTGTCAGATTGGTCGCCCTTGGTCAGCACCCGGGGACGCTTGTTGGGGTCGAAATCGGGCAGCGACACGACCGATATCACCTCGCCGGTATGCACATCCATCAGGATCGAGGCCGCGCCCTTGGCGTTCATCAGCTTCATCCCACCATAGAGCACGCGTTCAACCGCAGCCTGAATGGTCAGATCCAGCGAAAGCTCAAGCGGCTTGTCGCCATTGGCAGGGTCGCGCAGGTATTCGTCGAACTGTTTTTCGACGCCAGCCACGCCGATCACCTCGGCGGCGCTGACCCCTTCACGACCGAAACTTGCCCCGCCCAGAACATGTGCGGCCAGTTTGCCGTTGGGGTACAAGCGCATCTCGCGCGGGCCGAACAGAAGACCGGGCTCGCCGATATCGAACACGGCCTGCTTCTGCTCGGGGCTGAGTTTCTTCTTGATCCACAGGAATTTGCGCTTGCCGGTAAAGTCCTTGACCAGTCGCTCGCGTTTCAGGTCTGGGAAGATCTTGACCAGTTCATCCGCCGCACGCAGCGGATCGACCATCTGCGGGGGCTGCGCATACAACGCATGCGTCACAAGGTTGGTGGCAAGGATACGCCCCTGCCTGTCCACGATATCGGCGCGTGCGGTAGCGATGGATGCCCCCGGCGCATAGGCGCGCGGCTCGCGCGGATCAGTGGCCGACAGCGCGGCCATCCGTCCGCCAACCACAAGGAAGGCGCACAGGAACAAGCCCGCCAGCACCAAAAGTCGCCCCTCCGAGCGCAGGCGTGACCGGTCCCGGATTTCGTCGTGGCGGTGGAGCAGGTTCTCACGCTCGATCGCATCGGGATTTTCACCTTTGGCACGGGCGTCAAGAATGCGGGCAAGCGGGCGCAGTGGGACGCGGGTCATTGGTCAATCTCCCCAAAGACATCGAAGGTTTCGGTGATTTCCGGCATATCATCGGGGGGATAGGCCACCTGATCGACCCGCCCGAATTGCTCAGGCGCCAGCGGCAACAGGCCAAGACGCCCATAGTTCAGCTCGGCAAGATCGCGCAGCCGATCAGGGCGGTTCAGATAGGCCCATTCCGCGCGTAGGACGGCCAGTTGTTCCTGCATCTGGCCGATCTCGCGTTGCAACTGCTCGACCCGATCCAGCGAGGCCTGCGTTTTATAGTTCTCGGAATAAGCCCAGTAGGCCAACGCCATGACGACCAAGGCGGATGTGATGTAAAGCAAGCTGCGCATTATGATTTTTCCTTGAAAACAAGGGGTGGAAGGCCAAGTTTACGCCGGTCCGAGGGGCCAGCAGGCGCGTCAGTCCGGGTGGCCACGCGCAAGCGCGACGACCGGGCGCGCGGGTTTACGGCAAGCTCGTCCGCGTCGGGCGCGATGGCTTTGCGCGGGGTCAGCTTGAAGCGTGGCGTCTCTGCCGCCTCTTGCGGGGCATAGCGCGACCCGCCGCCGCCTTCAGACGCGCGGGATTGCAAGAATCGCTTCACCACGCGGTCCTCCATCGAATGGAAGGTGACGACCGCCAGCTTGCCGCCGGGCTTCAAGGCCCGTTCGGCGGCCTCCAGCCCGTCGATCAACTGCCCAAATTCGTCATTCACCGCGATGCGGATGGCCTGAAACGACCGGGTGGCCGGGTGGCTCTGGCCGGGCTTTGAGCGCGGCAGGCATTTCTCAACGACACCAGCCAGTTGCAGCGTCGTCTCAAACGGTGCCTCAGCCTTTGCCCTGACAATGGCCCGCGCAATTCGGCGCGAGGCGCGTTCTTCGCCATAGTGATACAGAATGTCAGCCAGCGCCTCTTCGTCCGCCTGATTGACGATATCGGCAGCGGTGGGGCCGGATTGGCTCATCCGCATATCCAGCGGCCCGTCGCGCATGAAGGAAAAGCCACGATCGGCCAGGTCAAGCTGCATCGAGCTGACGCCAAGATCCAGCACCACGCCGTCCAAGGGGCGGCCTGCCAGTTCGTCCATGTCGGAAAATGTGCCTTCGCGCAGTGTCAGCCGGTCGCCGTAGTCCGCCGCCCAGTCGGCAGCCATGTCGAACACCATCGGATCACGGTCGATGCCGCAGACCCAGTCGGCGCCCGCGTCTAACAATCCGCGCGTATACCCACCTGCCCCGAATGTGCCATCGACCCAGCCACCAGAAACAGGCGCGACCGCTTGCAAAAGCGGCCGTAGCAAAACTGGGATATGAGGGCGTTTTTCGGTGGCAGCCGGGTCGGTCATGTCAGCCATCCCTTTCGGGTTTCGGCGCCCCGCCCAGCAAGGTCAAGGGGTCGAAATCATCCGGTTGCGCGTCCAGCCACGCCTCGGCCTTGGCCATTTCGACGTTTTCGTACGTCTCGGGCTTCCAGATCTGGAATGTGTCGCCGGTGGCGATGAAGAAGGCTTCATTCTCAAGCCCAATCTTCTGGCGCAACTTCGCGGGCAGCACAAGGCGACCGGTGTCATCCACCGTTGTCGGCAGAGACTGACCGTTGAACATGCGTTCAAGCGAGCGGCGCTCGACCGAACCACGTGGCAGGTCGGCTATCTGTTCGTCAACCTCGTCGATAGCTTCGATCGTATAGCATTCAAGGAAATTGCGACGGTGATCGCCATACACAATGACAATGTTGGGGTTCAAACCATCGGTCCAGTCCGGGTCGCCAGCTTCTAGCACACGGCGAAACAGGGCTGGGATCGAAACCCTGCCCTTTGCGTCCACCTTGTGGCGGCTTTCACCTCTGAATCTGCGTGCCACTTTCGCGGCTCCTTCACTGTCCCGTTTTCCTGCCCCGATCTGTCGCCGGGGCTGAAATAGAAACGGCGGATTGAGCTGCTGCCACTGCCCAATCCGCCGCCTGTCCCGTTTCCGGGTGTCCAGCTGCGCGCGCCACCTGGGGGGATGTCTGCTCGCGTTCGCGCCGGATCTCTTTCTTGGGATGAAGCGGGTGCCTGTATGAAACCTGACTTGGGAGTGTCTGGAGGTCTTGGTGCCTCTTATGTCCCGTCCTCATCTTGTAATTAGGGATAGCTTGGGAATTCGTGGGACGCAATAGTTTTTTATGGGACAAGTTGGGCATATGTTGTTCAGAAGGGGTCTGGAAAACAACATATAGCGTCAATTTTGACCCCGCCGAAACGACACTTAGCAGAAAGTACGCCATCCAGACACCAAATGTAGTGCTGCATACGCAGCATAAAAAAATCCCTCGATTTCCCATATTTTGGGTTATCAGGGGCAAATATGTCGCAAACCGAGGGTATCCAGATCGAAAAAGATCGAATCTGGCCGCCTTTTTTGGAAAGATTCTACGTGTCGCCAGCCCAATCCCCATGAATTCCCATGAGGCGAAGCAAAAACGGCCCATGGTTTCCCACGGGCCGATCGCTACAGATGGTTCAGTTCACTCAGGCGATGCCGCGTGCCACCAAATCTCGGGCCAGCGCGGCATAGGCATCAGCCACCGGCCCCTCGCCCAATGCGGCGGGCCTGCCGCTGTCACCAGCCAGACGCACATCCAGAGACAGAGGAATTTCGCCAAGGAAGGGCGCGCCAAGCTCTGCGGCCTCTTCGCGAACACCGCCATGACCGAACAGATGCGCCTCGTGCCCGCATTGGGGGCAAACATAGGTCGACATATTCTCGACCAGACCAAGGATCGGCACCTTCACCTTGGCGAACATATCAATCGCCTTGCGCGCATCCAGAAGGGCCACATCTTGCGGCGTGGAGACGATGATCGCGCCGGTGATCTGGGATTTCTGCGCCAGCGTGAGCTGCACATCGCCCGTGCCCGGCGGCAGGTCAATGATCAGCACATCCAACGGCGCCCAGTCGACCTGGAACATCAACTGCTGCAATGCGCCCATCAACATCGGGCCACGCCACACCACCGCCTCACGGTCGGATTTCAGCATCAATCCGATGGACATCATCTTCACGCCATGCGCTTCGACTGGCGCAAGTTGTTCGCCATCGGATGAGGATGCGCGTTCGCTGGTGCCCATCATGCGCGGCTGGGATGGCCCCAGAATATCGGCATCCAGCAAGCCAACCTTGCGCCCCTGACGCGCCAGCGCGACGGCAAGGTTCGAACTGAGCGTCGACTTACCCACGCCGCCTTTGCCAGACGCGATGGCTATGACGTTCGTCACTCCTGGCACCGGCAGCGGCCCCGCCTGTGGCTTTGGATGGCCGCCGAACTTGAGGTTAGGCGGCTGCGGCGCGGCCTTAGAAGGACCATGCGCCGTCAGAATAACCGAGACACGCTCGACCCCGTTCAAGGCCGCCACAGCAGCCTCGGCGGCGCGGCGTTGGGGTTCCATGGTCGCGGCTTCCTCGGGCGTCGGCGCCTCGATCACGAAACTGACCGCCCCCTCATTTACCGTCAGCGCGCGCACCAAATCGCGCGAGGCAAGGTCGCCCCCGTCCGGCAATGCAATGGTGGACAAGGTGCCCATGATCTTTTCGCGCATATCTGACATTCGTGCCTCCTTCTGGGTTACGCATTACTTGGCAGCTTTCACGACAGGTGCAAGAGGCATCGAAATGCAAGGCAGACGGCAGGCCTGGTCAGACGTGCCCCAAGGTCAACCCAGACGACCCCAAATTGGCACTGCTGAAGCTAACCCAGCGTCAACCTATTTGCGGCATTAAATCATTATTTTTAAGGCATTTTTACGTATGCACCGGCTGCATATCGGGTTTGCCTTTGTGGGTATTGTGCATCTGCAGCATTCGGCCCATCTACTGCCTCAAGACGACGCTGTGAGCGCCAACACAAATACAGCGGCAACGGCCGCCCCGCCCGCAGGGATCTGTGGATGAGACGAAAGAGAGAATGAATATGACATACGCAAATGAAATCCTGTCCGCCCCGGCTGGAATCGTGGATCGCCTGAACGCCCGCTTTGCCGAGTTGAAAGAAAAACTGGCCCAACGCGCACAATATCGCGCAACCGTTCGCGAGCTGAGCCGTTTGTCAGATCGCGAGTTGTCTGACTTGGGTATCAGCCGCGTCTCGGTCAGTTTTGTGTCGCATATGGCAGTTTACGGAAAATAAGTTTCCTGGCCGCCACTTCCTCCTCCCTTGGTGGTGGCCTTGATTGGCGGCGGGGGCCGAACTCCTCCCCGGTCCCCGCTGCACGATCACATAAGTCCGGGCATAGAGCATCGGACACACAGTTTCGGACCTTCGTCCTCCTCCCATAGAAGGTCCGCGGGTCGCGGTGGCACCATCCTCCTCCCAGGTGTCACCGCACCCCCAAAGATCCGGTTTCCTCTACCTCCTCCCAGAGGCAAACCGATACGGCAACGGGTCTACCTCCTCCCAGACCCCGAGCCACCTGATGTCGGGCTCCTACCTCCTCCCGGGGGCCTGCCTCATCCAGGAACGGCGACGCCCACCTCCTCCCGGGCGTCGCCGTTTTTTTGTGGACGCAGGGGATGTCGCGTGCTTGGTGCTTCCCCGCATACCGGGTTTGCGCATTTATCGGTTGATTTTGCCGGATTTGGCGGGATAGCTCGTCCTATGAAGCCCAAAATCCTGACAACTTTGCGCGATTATGACCGCGAGCAATTCACAAGTGACCTGATCGCAGGTGTGACCGTGGCAATGGTTGCCCTGCCGCTAAGCCTCGCCATTGCCATCGCATCAGGCGCGGGGCCGGAAAAGGGGCTGGTGACGGCCATCGTTGCCGGGTTTCTGATTTCATTTCTTGGCGGCAGCCGGGTACAAATCGGCGGGCCAACCGGCGCATTCATCGTCGTGGTTTATGGCGTTATTGCCGATCACGGTTATGACGGGCTGGTGCTGGCGACACTGATGGCGGGGATCATCATGTTGGTCGCAGGCTATCTGCGCGCGGGTAATCTGGTGGCATATGTGCCCGAACCGGTCATCAACGGCTTCACCATCGGCATCGCGATCATCATCGCAGCCAGTCAGATCAAGGATCTGTTCGGCTTGTCCACTACCGAAGTCCCGGCCGAGTTCATCGCCAAGATGAGCACCCTCTGGGCGGCGCGCGGTAGCGTCAGCGGCGCGGCCTTGGCAATCGGGCTAACAACGATGGTGCTGATCGTTGCCTTGCGGCGGTTCGCACCGAAATTTCCAGGGCTGATCATCGCGGTTGGCGTTACGTCTGCGGCGGTCGCGCTGGTGGCCCTGCCGGTCGACACGATCTTTTCGCGCTTCGGTGCGCTGCCCAGCACCCTGCCCACCCCCACCCTTCCCGATATCAGCATCGCACGACTGACCGAGCTTTTGCCATCCGCCATTGTCATCGCCTTTCTGGCCAGCATCGAATCACTGCTATCGGCGATGGTGGCCGACCGGATGATCGGCGGTCAGCACAGGCCCAACGCCGAGGTTCTGGCGCAGGGCTTTGCCAATATCGGGTCTGCCTTATTCGGTGGCTTGCCCGCGACAGGCGCAATTGCGCGCACGGCGACAAATGTCCGCGCGGGCGGCAAGACGCCGGTTGCCGGGATCGTTCACGCGTTGACCATTCTGCTGGTCATGCTGCTGGCCGCCCCGCTGGCCGGATATCTTGCGATGCCTGCCTTGGCGGGGCTGTTGATCCTGACCGCATGGAACATGAGCGAGCCGCAGAAATGGCGCGGCTATCTACAAACGCGCGTGTCTGACCGTGTGCTGCTGTTGTTGACGCTGGTGCTGACGGTGTTTGCGGACCTGACCATCGCCATTGGCGTCGGTGTTTCGGTCGGGTTGGCGCTGCGCCTGCGCCGCCATGGCGCCGCGCCCGAGAAGGACTGGACCCCGCCGGACCGTTAACGCACCGCCTTAGAACGGCACGTCGCCCGCCTGCGCGGCAGGCACTATGAACTTGGAAACGACTTTCTTGGCACCCGCCTTGTCAAACTCGATATCCAGCTTGTCGCCTTCGATGCCCATCACCGTGCCATAGCCAAACTTGGTGTGGAATACCCGGTCACCCTGCGTGAAGGACGACACGGCCTCAAGATCAATCACCAGCCCGCGCGATTCGTTCGGGCTGGGCTTGCTACGCAACGCGCCCTGCGCCTGCATCCGCTTCCACCCTGGCGAGTTATAAGCGTCCACCCGGCTGGCTTTGTCCTCCAACGGTGACGCCCCAAAATCGCCCGCCGCACCGCCGTAGCCACCACCATAAAGCCCCGGCGCGGTCAGCACCTCGACATGGTCCGCGGGCAGTTCATCGACGAAGCGCGACGGAAGCTGGCTTTGCCACTGCCCATAAACCCGACGGTTGGCAGCAAACGAGATCGTGCAAATCTCCTCGGCCCGTGTGATGCCGACATAGGCCAGCCGGCGCTCTTCTTCGAGGCCCAAATTGACCAACCCGCTTCCGTTCCCCGTCTCTTTGACCTTGCCTTCATCCATCGAGCGTTGGGATGGAAACAGTCCGTCCTCCCACCCCGGCAAGAACACGGCGGGGTATTCCAACCCCTTTGCGCCGTGCAGCGTCATGATCGTGACTTTTTCTTCCGCATCGTCGGTGTCATTGTCCATGATCAGGCTGATATGCTCCAAAAATCCTTGCAGGTTTTCGAAACTTTCCAGTGCTTTGACCAGTTCCTTGAGGTTTTCCAGCCGCCCCGGCGCTTCGGGTGTTTTGTCGTTCAGCCACATGTCGGTGTAGCCGGATTCCTCCAAGATTACTTCAGCCATTTCGACATGGGTGTCAGCCTCGGCGCGCAGTTGCGCGTGCCAGCGATCCAGCCCCATGACCAGTTCGGCCAGCCCCTTGCCACCCTTGCCTTTGATCGCGCCCGTGTCCACCGCTATCCGCGCGCCTTCAACGAGGGACACGCCGTTTTGGCGCGCGAGCCCCTGAATGGTCTGCACCGCCTTGTCGCCCAGCCCCCGGCGGGGCGTATTCACGATGCGCTCAAACGCCAGATCGTCATCCTGAGACACCGCCAGCCGGAAATAGGCCATCGCGTCGCGAATTTCCAAACGCTCGTAAAAGCGCGGGCCGCCGATGACGCGATACGGCAGACCGATGGTCAAGAACCGATCTTCGAACGCGCGCATCTGGTGGGAGGCGCGGACAAGAATCGCCATATCATCCAGCGACATCGGTGCCCTGCCCCGCGTGCCCGATTGCATCGCCTCGATTTCCTCACCGACCCAGCGGGCTTCTTCATCGCCGTCCCAATGGCCGATCAGGCGGACCTTTTCGCCGCCCTCAGCCGCGGTCCACAATTCCTTGCCCAGTCGATCCTCGTTGCCAGCAATTACGCCAGACGCGGCGGCAAGGATATGCGCGGTCGAGCGGTAGTTCTGTTCCAGCCGCACCACCTTCGCGCCCGGAAAATCCTTTTCAAACCGTAAGATATTGCCCACTTCTGCCCCGCGCCAGCCATAGATCGACTGGTCGTCATCGCCTACGCAACAGATGTTTTTGTGACCGGCGGCCAGCAGGCGCAGCCACAGGTATTGGGCCACGTTGGTATCTTGGTATTCGTCCACAAGGATGTAGCGAAACCAGCTTTGGTATTGCTTCAGGATGTCGTCGTGTTTCTGAAAAATCGTGACCATGTGCATCAGCAGGTCGCCAAAATCACATGCGTTCAGTGTCTTCAGCCGCGCCTGATATTGCGCGTAAAGCTCAGGGCCGCGACCGTTGAATGCGTTGGCCTCGGACGCCGGCAGCACCTCGGGCGTCCATGCGCGGTTTTTCCAATTGTCGATCACGCCAGCGAGCAACCGCGCGGGCCAGCGTTTTTCGTCGATATTGTTGGCGGCAATCAGTTGTTTCATCAGCCGGATCTGGTCGTCTGTGTCCAGAATGGTGAAGTTCGTTTTCAACCCCACAAGCTCCGCATGACGACGCAGAAGCTTCACGCAGATCGAATGGAACGTGCCCATCCACGGCATCCCCTCAACCGTCTGGCCCAACAGGCTGGCGACACGCTCTTTCATCTCGCGCGCGGCCTTGTTGGTGAAGGTCACGGCGAGGATCTCGTTCGTCCGCGCCTGCCCGGTGTTCAGAAGATGCGCGATGCGGGTGGTCAGGGCCTTGGTCTTGCCGGTGCCCGCACCCGCCAGCATCAGGACTGGGCCGTTCAACACCTCGACCGCCTCGCGTTGCGCAGGGTTCAGCCCATCAAGGTAAGGCATCGGGCGCGCCGCCATCGCCTGCGCTGACAGGCTGGGGCGGGCGGCGGCCTCGAATGCGTCGTTTTCGTCGAATTCACTCATGGGGGTTCTTTATCAACGGGGGATGCGGGTGGGAAGAGTGTTCCACGAATGTTCTTTCTGCGCAAATCGAATGTCAGCTTTGCCGTCAAATTCTCCGCCCCCTAAAGGGGGCGCGGCGACAGACCCGCCTATATATAATGACACGCCATTGACAACATGCCCCTTCCCAACCCATCTAACGCCCCGTGATGAGGGGTCAATATAACGTGGCCTGACTGAGTCGAGAGGAAGTTCATGCCAGTTGTCGTCGTTGAAAGCCCGGCCAAAGCCAAGACCATCAACAAGTATCTTGGGTCGGATTACACCGTGCTGGCATCCTATGGCCATGTGCGTGATTTGCCCGCGAAGGATGGGTCGGTTGATACCGACGCCGATTTTGCCATGAAATGGGAAATTGGTCGCGACAGCGCCAAGCACGTGCGCGCCATTGCGGATGCGTTGAAAGACGATAACAACCTGATCCTCGCGACTGACCCGGATCGTGAAGGCGAAGCGATTTCGTGGCACCTTGAAGAAGCCCTGCGCAAGCGGCGTGCGATCAAGAAGGACACACCGGTCAGCCGCGTGGTGTTCAACGCGATCACCAAATCCGCCGTGACCGAAGCGATGCAGCAGCCGCGCGACGTGGATACCGATCTGGTAGAGGCCTATCTGGCCCGTCGTGCGCTGGATTATTTGGTGGGCTTCAACCTGTCGCCCGTTCTGTGGCGCAAACTGCCCGGTGCGCGGTCGGCGGGTCGTGTGCAATCGGTTTGCCTGCGTCTGATCGTTGAGCGCGAGGAAGAGATCGAGGCGTTCAACGCCCGCGAATACTGGTCGGTCAAGGCGCTGCTTTCCACGCCGCGAGGGCAGGAGTTCGAGGCGCGACTGACGGTCTTGGGCGGCCAGAAGCTCGACCGTTACGACCTAGAGAATGAGACCGCCGCTGAAATGGCGGTGCAGGCGATTTCGTCGCGCGATCTGTCGGTTCAATCGGTCGAGGCCAAGCCCGCTACCCGCAACCCCTCGCCGCCCTTCATGACATCGACTTTGCAACAAGACGCCAGCCGCAAGTTCGGCTTTGGCGCGCGCCAGACGATGTCGACCGCCCAGCGTCTCTATGAAGCGGGTTATATCACCTATATGCGGACCGACGGGATCGACATGGCGCCCGAGGCCGTGGCCGCGGCACGCGACGCGATCACCGACCGCTATGGCAAGGAATTCATCCCCGCCAAGCCGCGTATCTATAAGAACAAAGCCAAGAACGCACAGGAAGCGCACGAATGTATCCGCCCAACGGATATGACCGTTTCCGCGAACGATCTAGCCAGGTTAGAACCCGATCAACGCAAGCTTTACGACCTGATCTGGAAACGCACACTCGCCAGCCAGATGGAAAGCGCCCGCTTTGAACGCACCACGGTTGATGTGGGCTCATCCGACGGTCAGGTCGTGCTGCGCGCCACCGGTCAGGTTGTCGTGTTCGAAGGCTTCCTGAAGGTCTACGAAGAAGGCCGCGACGACCAAGTGGTGGATGACGACGACAAGCGCCTGCCGCAGATCATGGAAGCCGAAAAGGCCGAGAAAAAGGGCGTCACGCCCGAACAGCACTTCACCCAGCCGCCACCCCGTTACACCGAGGCGACGTTGGTCAAACGCATGGAAGAACTGGGCATCGGTCGCCCCTCGACCTATGCGTCGGTGATCACCACGATCCAGGACCGCGAATATGTCCGCAAGGACAAGAACCGCCTGTTTCCCGAGGATAAAGGCCGGATCGTGACGATCTTTCTGATGAACTTCTTCCGCAAATATGTGGGATACGAGTTCACCGCGAACTTGGAAGAAGAACTGGATGAGATCTCGGCCGGCGACATGGATTATAAGGAAGTCCTGGCGCGCTTCTGGAGGGATTTCTCAGCCGCGATTTCGGAAACATCCGACCTGCGGATTTCCGAGGTGCTCGACAAGCTGGACGCGGCCCTTGCCCCGCAGCTTTATCCACCCCGCGAAGATGGCTCCGACCCGCGTATCTGCCCAAAATGTGGTGAAGGCAAACTGCACCTAAAAACCTCGCGCACGGGCGGGTTTGTCGGCTGTGGCAACTATCCAGAATGCACCTATACCCGCCCGATCGCCGGTGAAGGCGCCGAAGGCGATGAACGTCTGCTGGGCGAAGATCAGGGCGACGAGATTTGGTTGAAATCCGGTCGGTTCGGGCCTTACGTGCAGCGCGGCGAACCGACACCGGAAAACAAGAAGCCGCCGCGCGCGTCCCTGCCCAAAGGCTGGGACAAGGACGAGATCACACTGGAAAAAGCACTGGTCCTGCTGTCTCTGCCCCGTGTCGTGGGCGACCACCCCGATGGCGGTGATGTCAAATCCAATTTCGGCCGGTTCGGCCCCTACATCATGCACCAGGCAGAAGGCGAGGCGAAGCCCGTCTATGTCAACCTGAAAGACCCCGCTGACGTGTTCGATATCGGCATGAACCGCGCGGTCGAGATGCTGGCGGAAAAACGCGCCAATCCCGGCGGACGTGGACGTGCGGCGGCTAAGCCCCTGAAAGAACTCGGTGAACATCCCGAAGATGGCGGCCCGGTGAACGTCATGGACGGACGCTATGGCCCCTATGTGAAATGGGAAAAGGTCAACGCGACCATTCCCAAGGATGTGGAAGCCGCAGACGTCACGATGGAAATGGCCGTCGAATTGATCGCCGAGAAGGCCGCGAAGAAGAAGCCTGCGAAAAAGAAGGCCGCAGCGAAAAAGAAACCCGCCCCAAAGAAAAAAGCTACAGCCAAAAAAACGTAGACGTGCGAGCGACCCAGTATGGCCCGGATTCCCCCGATCCGGGCCAAAAATGCGACAGGCCTGCCGATCACATTCGAACTCGCGCATTCGTGAGTTGAACCCCCGGCGCAGGTTGGTTTGAGTGCCGCCAAACGCAACGAAAATAACGAGCCTCACCATGACACGTATCTTATCTCGTCGCGCCGTGATTGCAGGCGCAACCGCAACCTTGATCATGCCGCGCAGTGGCCTTGCCGCCCCGGCGATTGAAACCGCAAAACGCAACGCGTCGAGCTTTGCCAACCAGGATTGGCGCGACCATTTCGACAAGCTGGACCGGGTGACAATTGTCTGCGACACGGTATCACGCGCCCTGCATTACTGGAGCGCGGATGGCAGCGATTATCGCATCTTCCCGACCTCGGTTCCGATGACGGACGAGCTGACCAAGACCGGTTATACCAAGGTCGTGCGCAAGAAGGTCGGGCCGGACTGGACACCCACGCCCAGCATGATCGAACGCAACCCCGAACTGCACTATATGCCGCCGGGCCCTGACAACCCGCTGGGCACGCACGCGATGTATCTGGATTGGCCTGCCTATCTGATCCACGGCACGCACGACACGCGCAAGATCGGGCGACGCAGTTCGGATGGCTGTATCGGGCTTTACAACAATGCCATCGCCGATTTGTTCGCCATCACCCCCGTGGGGGCGCAGGTCCGATTGATCTGATCCGCCGCGCCGGTTAGATGGAATTATGGACGCAGCTCAGGCTGCGTCCATTTTCTTTTTTGGCACTTCCGGCCCGACCAACAACTCCTCAACCAGAACGCCAACCAGTTGGGTCCGGCTTTTGACACCGGCCTTGCGGTAAATCGCATTGTTCTGTGATTTGACAGTGCCTTGGCTGGTACTGCGCGCCTCGGCAATCTCGGCCACGCTCATGCCCTTTACGGTTAAAAGGGCCACGTCCTGTTCCGCTTCGGTCAGCGCCCATTGGGCGAATTGAGCCTGCAAAAGCGCGGTAAACTCACCCTTGGCCGCCCGCAACAGCCGTTCGACCTCGGCATTGCGGATGTGTAGCAGACGATGGCTGCGCCACATCAACAGGCCACCGATGATGAAACCCAGAAGCGTCGCAAGTTCGGTGATTTCATGCACCACCCACCCGTAATGAAACAGGCGATAGCCGGTAATCTCGCCCAACAGGCTGTGCAAGAACGCGAGGGCCGACACGGCATAGATGACAACACCGATCTTGGTCAGGGTTGCAGGTTTCATGTCGGCCTCCGCTTTGGTTTGAATGACATCCGATCAGGTCGGATCAGTCGTCATCATCGTCACGATCATTGTCGCGGTCGTTATCACGATCATTGTCGCGGCCGTCATCACGATCATTGTCCCGGTCGTCATCATCGCGATCATCATCGTCATCGCGATCATCATCTCGATCATCGTCGCGGTAGTTATCGTCGTCGCGATCATCATCGTCATCATCCCGGTCGTCATCGTCGTCCCGGTCGTCGTCATCGCGATCATCATCGTCGTCATTCGGTTCGAACCGATCGCGCAGAACGTCGCCGTTCTTGCCCAGCACGACCTCGCGTTCACCCTTCGGGCCTTCGCCTTCAATGCGGGTGTTGCCAAACAGGCTACGCTTGATCGTGATCTCGGTGTAACCCTCGGCGGCCAACATCTCGACCACCTCATCGCGGGTGGTTTGGGCGCTTGCAGGTGCGGCCAGCATGGCCAGCACGACCGCGGTGACGAAGGTGTTTGCGGTTTTGGTGGTGTGCATGTCAATCTCCTTTGTTGCGATTTGACTGCGCTCAGCTATCGCCAATTTCACACCTCAGCATATTGGACTTTGGTTGGTCAGGGCCACAACCAACCAAAGTTATAGACCGCCCCGGCAGGTAGAAATACGCAGACCCGCGCCAAGCAGTCGGGTTTCGTTGACTTTGCACCGCCTGCACGCCAGAACAGATGCAACAACTGACGAGAGGTAACTTTCATGAAAAAGGTATATGGCAGCGCCGCCGAGGCCCTTGACGGGGTTCTGCGCGACGGGATGCTGATTGCCGCCGGTGGCTTTGGCCTGTGCGGCATCCCCGAGCTTCTGCTTCAAGCGATCAAGGAAGATGGCGCCAAGGATCTGACATTTGCGTCGAACAACGCCGGCGTGGATGACTTCGGCATCGGCATCCTGTTGCAGACCCGGCAGGTGAAAAAGATGATCTCGTCCTATGTGGGTGAAAACGCCGAGTTCATGCGCCAGTATCTATCGGGCGAGTTGGAACTTGAATTCAACCCCCAAGGCACGTTGGCCGAACGGATGCGCGCCGCCGGACACGGCATCCCCGGTTTTTACACCAAGACCGGCGTGGGCACCGTGATTGCCGAGGGCAAGGAACATAAAGACTTCCCAACCGGCCCCGATGGCGAGGACGAGACCTATATCCTGGAGCAAGGTATCTTTGCCGATCTGTCCATCGTGAAGGCGTGGAAAGCGGACGAAACCGGCAACCTTGTCTTCCGCAAGACCGCCCGCAACTTCAACCCGCCCGCTGCCATGTGTGGCAAGGTCTGCGTGGCCGAGGTGGAAGAGATTGTGCCGACTGGCTCGCTTGACCCTGACACAATCCACTTGCCGGGCATTTATGTGCACCGCCTTATCCAAGGCGAGCACGAGAAGCGCATCGAACAACGCACCATCCGGGAGGCATAATCATGGCTTGGGACCGCAATCAAATGGCCGCCCGCGCGGCGCAGGAACTGCAAGACGGCTGGTACGTGAACCTTGGCATCGGCATTCCGACGCTGGTGTCCAACTACATCCCCGACGGGGTCGAAGTCACGCTGCAATCGGAAAACGGCATGTTGGGCATGGGCCCCTTTCCGACCGAAGACGAGATTGACGCCGACCTGATCAACGCTGGCAAGCAGACGATCACCGCACTGCCGAAAACCTCTTATTTTGACAGCGCGACAAGCTTCGGCATGATCCGCGGCGGCAAGATCGCGATGGCGATCCTTGGCGCGATGGAGGTGGCCGAAAACGGCGACCTTGCCAACTGGATGATCCCCGGCAAGCTGGTCAAAGGCATGGGCGGCGCGATGGACCTTGTGGCCGGAGTTGGCCGCGTGGTGGTCGTGATGGATCACACCAACAAGCACGGCGACAGCAAGGTGTTGAAGGAATGCACTCTGCCGCTGACCGGCAAGGCCGTGGTGGATCGCATCATCACCAACCTGGGTGTTCTGGACGTGGTCGAAGGCGGGTTGAAGATCGTCGAGACCGCCGATGGCGTGACCGAGGACGAGCTGCGCGCCGCGACCCAGGCAACGATCGTCGACTGAACAGCGCGCCAACGCGTTTTTAAGGGGCTCCCGCACGGGGGCCCTTTTCTTTTGGGCGGTGGTCGTGCGGGCGCATTGGTTTTCCCTCGCAATTGCACAAATGCTTTCATATTCTCGCCGTAATCCCCCGCCATAAGCCGGGCAATGACAATGAGCAGCACCAACCCCATACCGTCCACCGCTGGGAAACAGTCGGCGGGCCAGCCCGCACCCCGGCGGCTGCGCGACACGCTTGTGCTGCTGGGCCTGTTTGCGCTGGTGATGGTTGGGTTGATAGGTCTGGCCGCCGCAACAGGCTGGGAAGAAACCCGCGCGCAGCTTGCCAAGCTGTCGATGGCCCAAGTGGGTATTCTTCTGGCGCTGAGCCTTGTAAATTACCTGTTTCGCGGATTGCGCTGGCATATCTTTGCCCGCAAACTGGGCCTGCCAACCGGGCCTTTTCAGAACATGCGCCACTTTCTTGGCGGTTTTGCCATGTCCGTCACGCCGGGCCGCGTGGGCGAGCTGGTGCGGATGCGCTGGCTGAAACGCGAAACTGGTTGGGCGTTTGAACGCACAGCACCGCTGGTGCTGGTGGATCGCGCGTCTGACCTGACAGCCATGGCGTTGATCCTTGGGCTGGCACTGGCGTTTTCAGCCACCGGGATCGCGGGCGGATTACCCGTCACCATCCTTGCCCTGATCGCCGCCTTCGCAGCCACCCGCCCGCGCTTGCTGAGCTGGTTTGCCACGATGGGGCACAAGATCACGGGGCGGTTTGCGCGGCTTTGGGCCAAGGTTCGACGCGCCTCGCTGTCGCTGTCAGCGTTCACTTCGCCCACGCTGATGGCGATTGCAGCTCTGGTAGGCGTGATCGGCTGGGTTGCGGAAGGGTATGCCTTTCACCTGCTTTTGATGTGGATGGGGGCCGATATCGGCTTTGCCAAGGCAGTCGCGATCTTTGTCTTCTCAACCCTTGCCGGCGGTCTGACCGGCGCCCCCGGCGGTGTCGGTGGGGCCGAAGCCGCCATGATCGCCCTGCTTGCGTTGGAAGGCGTGCCGCTTGAGGTAAGTGTCCCCGCCACCGCCATCATCCGCGTTACAACCCTTTGGTTCGCCATCGGGATCGGCCTTCTGGTCTTTCCCGCCGCCGAACGTAGTTCATTGAGACATCATCATGGTTTGGAAAAAGACTGAGTATTCCGGCTGGGGCCGGGTTCTGAAAGCCTCGGCCGACATGGCGCGGCCAGAACGCGCCCGCAGCCTGAAAGCCGCCGTGGCGGACCACCCCTGCCCGGCCATCGGCAATTGTCGATCCTATGGTGATGCCCCGCTGAATGACGGGGGCCGCGCCGTCGACATGACGCGGATGAACCGGATCATCGACTTTGACGCGGACACTGGCGTTGTGACGGTCGAGGCGGGCATCACCATTGGCGACCTTGCCCATGTCTTCGCCCCGCGCGGATGGCTGCCCGCGGTCATGCCCGGCACCGGCTTTGCCACGGTCGGCGGCTGCATCGCACAAGACGTGCACGGCAAGAACCACCATAACGAAGGCAGCTTTGGCCAGCATGTGCTGTCCGTCATACTGCTCAATGGCAACAAGCGCACGGTTGCGACACCCACCCGCAACGCAGGCCTGTTCCGCGCCACGATGGGCGGCATCGGCCAAACCGGTGTGATTGCCGAGGCGAAACTGCAACTCAAACCCTGCCCCGGCGATGTGATGATGGTGACAGAACGCCGGGCCGAGGATTGGGACGAGCATATCGCCCTGCTGGATGGCAGTCAGGCGACCTATACGGTCGGCTGGATCGACACCACCGCCAAGGGTGATGCGCTTGGACGCGGTATCATTGAAGAGGCCGAACTGGCCGCAGGGCTTTTGCCCAAGGCAAAGCCGTCCAAGAAAATCCCACTGGACGCGCCGAATTTCGCGCTGTCCAACCCAGTCGTGCGGATGTTCAACAACGCCTATTATCGACGGGTGCCAAGCTCGGGTAGGTCAACTGTCAAACGGATCGACGACTTCTTCTTTCCCTTGGACAAAATCCACGACTGGAACCGGCTTTACGGCAAACGCGGTTTTTACCAGTTCCAGAACGTTGTGCCGCTGGACCAGGCGGATGCGCTGAAAGAGATGCTGGAGATGATCGCGGGGGCTGGCTTATCCTCGCCCCTCGCCGTGCTGAAACGCATGGGGTCGGGGCGCGCCGGGCATATGAGCTTCCCGATGGAGGGCTACACGCTGGCGGTCGACTTTCCCGCCCGTGAAGCGGCGGTCGAGTTGATCGCGATGCTTGAGGATATGACGGTGGACGCAGGTGGGCGGCTCTATCTGGCCAAAGATGCGCTGGCCACCGGCCCCGCGATCAAGGCGATGTATCCCGAACATGGCGACTGGGTGAAACAGGTCAACAAAGCCGACCCGGACCACGCATTGCAAACCGATATGGTGCGCCGTCTGAACCTTCGCGAGGCAGGGTAAGAAGATGATAAAGACCAAACAGAACCAATGCTGGATCATCCTTGGCGCAACATCCTCGATGGCACGCGCCTTTGCGCAGGCCGTGGCCGATCACGGCGCAAGTGTCATTCTGGCGGGGCGCGACATGGAGGATCTGAAACGCTCCGCCGCAGACCTGACCGCGCGCGGTGTGTCGGCTGAGGCGATGAAGTTCGACGCCCGCGACATCGCGACCTTCCAGCCGATCATCGACCGCGCCGGGCGCGAGGATGGCGTAATCAATGCCGCGGTCTTTGTCGGCTCGATGCCCGCTCAAGAAGATGTCGACGCGGACCCCGCCCTGATCGACGGCGTGGTAAAAGACAGTCATACTGGACCAGCGGCGTTCCTGACCATGCTCGCGCCAATCCTCGAAGACCGGGGCGCGGGCACAATTGTCGGTGTCTGTTCAGTCGCGGGCGATCGGGGACGGATTGGCAATTATGTCTATGGCTCGGCAAAGGCAGGGTTCGCCACCTATCTGTCCGGTCTGCGCAACCGCCTGACACGCGCGGGCGGCCATGTGGTGACGGTAAAGCCCGGCTTCGTGGACACCGCGATGACGTGGGGGATCGAGGGGATGTTCCTTGTCGCTTCGCCCCAGAAGGTCGCGGCCGATATCCTGAAGGCGGTCGAGAAGCAGCGCAACGTGATCTACACGCCGTTCTTCTGGCGCTATATCATGCTGATTATCCGCAGCATCCCGGAGTTCATCTTCAAGAAAATGTCGATCTGAGGGCAGGCTTGATCCGGCGGCGCGTCAGCCGACACCGAACCATTCCTGCCACAGCCCGGCAGCATAGAACATGATCGAGATGGTCATCAGCATCAGCCCGATGCCCCGCTTATCCTTCATGGCAAAAACGATGGGGTCGTAATCCTGCTTGCCATGCCAGCCAAGGCGCACCATGCGGATAAGCCACCAGGCCAGCGGCAGACCTGCGACCCACATCAGCCATTGTGTCTTGTAAAGCGACAGCGCCTGTTCGGTGAAGGAATAGAGGAAAAACGCCAACAGCGCCGCCACCACCCCCAAAGACGCGACGTTCAACAGATCGGGCCGGTCCGGGCGCCCATATCCCCGCCCCGGCAGACGCTCGTCCGATGTAGCAAGGGTCAGTTCAGTCAAGCGCTTTACGCAGCCAAGGGCCAGAAAAACCGGGAAGATGAACACGAGCAAGTATCCCGACACATGGATATCGGTCGCCGCAGCACCTGCCACGACCCGAAGTGTGTAAAGCGACGCCAGCACCGCAATATCCACCCAGCGCATCCGTTTCAGCTTCAACGAATAGGCCAGTGACAGCGCCATATACAGGCTGACCACCCCGAAAAACGCCCAGCCCAGATAGGCTGCAACACCCAGCGCGATGGTGGCCAAGATAAAGAATGACGCCATCCCCACCTGTATCGGCACGGCACCTGAGGCAAATGGGCGGGTGCATTTCTTGACGTGCAGCCGGTCGGCTTCGAGATCGAGAAGATCATTCACCAGATAGATCGAGGACGCCGCCGCCGAAAAACTGATCACCCCAAGGATCGCAAGAAGAAGCGTGTTCAGGTCAAACGCATGGCCCGCAATCATCGGCACGAACAGCAGCACATTCTTGACCCATTGATGGGGGCGGAAGCTTTTCAGCACATCTTTCATGCGCCAGCCACCGTCGATCTGGGTGACAGGCTTGCCCTGCGCCTCCAACGCCTTGGCGGAACGTGGATCACCCACGACAAGGGCCGCATCGGCATGATCCCACACCGCGCGGTCCACTGGGGCGTTGCCCGCATAGTGGAACCCGCCCTCGCCATACGCTGCCACCAGCGCTTCGGCCTTGCGCGCGCCTTTCAGGTTGGTGTGCCCGTCCGAGGCAAAGATACGGGCCGACAGGCCATGCTCTGCCGCCAGTTGCGCCACGACGCTCTGATCCGAGGCCGAGGCCAACACCACCTCGCGCCCCTCGGCCTGGGCGGCGCGGGCGACCTCAAGCACATCCGGGTCGACGGGCAGAAGATCCGTGCGCAGTGCGGCGATCCGGGCCAGTTCAGCTTTCAGATATGCAGGGTCGCGGAAATGCGCGAGGCTGGTTTTCAGCGTGCGGATCGGGTCGCGGCCCAGCCCGGCCCAAAAACTCTCATACAGAATGTCGGTGCGCAGAAAGGTCCCGTCCACATCCAAAACGAACGGTTTTTTGGTCAACTCCTCGGCCATCATGTTATGATCCATTCACTGCAAACACACATCCGTCCGACAAAAGCTCTGGCGGGGTCAAGCACAAACCACGCGCAACACGCCATGCCGCCAGTACTTTGGGCACATAAGCGCGGGTCTCGGCATAGGGTGGCACACCACCATTATCCCTCACGGCATTCTCACCCGCGTTATATCCGGCAAGCGCCAGGATAGGATCGCCCTGAAAATGGTTGATCAACCAGTTCAGATAGGCAACGCCGCCCTTGATGTTCTGCGTGGGGTCGGTGCTGTCCTTGACGCCAAATCGGGTGGCAGTATCGGGGATCAACTGCATCAACCCTTGCGCCCCTGCATGGCTTTTGACGTCCACACGCCCTCCGCTTTCCACGGAAATCAGCGCCAGCACCAGCGCCGGTGATACCGGCGTTCCAATCGTTGCCTTAAGGATCGCGGGACCATGGGCCTGCGCGATGGATTGCAGATGCTGAAGGCGGGGTTGAGACATCCCTTCCTGCGTTTCAAGCAGATCAAGGGCAGCACGCACATTTGCCGGCCCGGCTTTGTCCAGCTTCGGCGATACCGTTGTCCAGAACCAATCCCACTCAGTTGACTGAGGCATCGGAATAACCGCGGCGGCTTTTTGCGGTGTTTTAGCTGCAGGTGTTTTCGGTGCCAGTGCCGCTGCTTGCTCGGCCGGGTCGATCTGGATCGTGATCCGCTTGGCCCCCGCTGGCGGCACCGTCACCCGCTTGAAGGTAAAGTCAGGAAATGGTGCCGGCGTCGTATCCGCCCGCGCCTGCCCCCCCGTCGCAAGGGTCATAACGATGCTTATAGTAACGAAGCCCCGCATTTGCGGTTCACTGCCTGCCTCTTATTGTTTCCTTTTTGTCGCAGATTTACCAAGTCAGGGCCAGATTTACCTTGGTTAGATTGCAATTTTTGTGACGGCGGATGGAGCGACACGGGAAATATAAAGTTTTTTCTATCTTTTTGTTTATTACATTCAATTACTTATTAAAGATCCGCCTTAAAAAACCGTTAAACCATAAAAGGTACGAAACCCGCCCAACTGTTGCCCCAATCAAAGGGCTAATTAGCATACATGCCAAGCAGCGCACAGGACGACAAGGTTCAGGCGCCAAGGTGAACAAGACGAACCAAGTAAATAATGGAGTGAGAAAATGAAACTTTATAACCTGATCAAAACTTTCCAAGCTGACGAAGACGGTGCGGTCACTGTGGACTGGGTCGTTCTGACCGCAGCCATCGTCGGCCTGGGTATTGCTGTTCTGACCTCGGTCTCGGGCGGCACCACCTCGCTGGCCGGCAAAATTTCGTCGTCGCTGAGCAAAATGACAGTTCCGACCTACGGTGTCGGTGGCACAGGCGGTGGTACCAACACCCCATAAAATTGCAATCACCTCACCTGCCACAAAGCTTGTGAGCAAACAAAGACGAAAACCGCGTCACTTGGCGCGGTTTTCACTTTTCCAAGTGTCGTCAATACTTAACTAAACGTCAGGGCAGGAAATTGTTGCTGTTTCCCGTGAAGTTCATTCAAAATTCATCTTTTGTGCCTCAAATTGCCTCAATTGAAGTGGATGAGGTATAGGGTGTTGTACCTGCGATGCTTCCAGCATCACACCAAGGGAAAGGAAACTTGATGCGTCTGCTCTTCGGACTGGTCCTGATCTTAGGCGTCGGCCTGGCGGGCTTTGCGGTTTATCTGGCCAAGGATTACATTGGCGAATATCAGGCTCAGCTTGATGCAGAACGGGCCGCGCGCGAAAGCATCGTTCCAACCGTCAACGTGTTCGTCGTCAATCGCCCCCTTCGTTACGGCGATCAGGTAACGGCCAAGGAACTGCGCGCCGTAAAATGGCCCGAAAACGCGATTCCCGAAGGCACCTTCAAAAGTATGGATGAGGTCTTCCCGGACGGTGAAAAGAAATTCCGCACCGTCCTGCGCGCAATGGAAAAGGACGAGGCTTTACTGAAAATCAAGGTGACCAAACCAGGGGCTGATGCGGGCGTTTCGGCGCGACTTGCCGACGGAATGCGCGCCTTTGCGATCAGTGTCGATGTCAGATCGGGCGTGTCGGGCTTCCTGCGCCCCGAAGACCGCATCGACGTTTATTGGACCGGCCGCGGCGTTGACGAAGTGGGCGAAGGCGAAGCCGTCACCAAACTGATCCTTGCCAATGTTCATATCATCGCAGTTGACCAGATCGCCGATTCTGACCGCACCGGACCAACAATCGCGCGCACAATCACGGTTGAGGTTACGCCCCGTCAGGTTGCGGCGCTTGCACAGGCGCAGTCCAGCGGTCGGTTGTCGATGGCGCTGGTCGGCACGCAGGATCAGACGGTCACCTCGGCGGTCGAAGTCGGTCAGGGCGAGATCATGGGCGAAGTGGTTGGCCCGGTTAAAGAGGTCTGCACCGTGCGCACACGCCGCGGTGGCGAGATCATCGAGACACAGATCCCCTGCCCCCAATAAAAATCCCGGCGTCGCAACAGTATCAGTTGGCATAAACTGTTGCGACTTCTCCACATCAAGCCTGCTTAATAAGGTATTGATTCTTGCATCGATTCGATTTCTGACGCACGCTGCACCACAATTGGGTAGAAATAACCCTTAACCGGGCACAATGCTCGGAGCAGTCAAGTGGGGAAACACCCGCATTATCGTGAAGTGATCAGAGAGGCAGGATCACATGAAAATTGATCGTTTTATCAAGGCGGCCCTTTTGGGTCTTGCGTTGGGGGTTGGTACAACAACCGCCGCGTCCGCCGAAACCTTGCGTGTCATGAGCGGCGCGCCATCTGGTGCCCTGAAGGTTCCGATGAACCGCGCAGTGGTCGTCGAAAGCGACGCGCCCTTCGCAGAGCTTTCCATCGCCAACCCCGGCATCGCCGATATTTCCACTCTGTCGGATCGCACAATCTATGTGCTGGGCAAGACACCGGGGCGCACCACGCTGACCCTTTTGGGCGCCGATGGCAAACTTATCACCAATGTCGACGTGCATGTCGCGCCTGACATCGCAGAATTCAAGGAACGCCTGCGTCAGATCCTTCCGGGCGAACACATCGAAGTGCGGACCGCCAATGATGGGATCGTCTTGTCCGGCATGGTCAGCTCGATACAGCGTCTGGATCGCGCGCTTGATCTGGCCCAACGTTACGCGCCGGACCGCGTGTCAAACCTGCTGTCGGTAGGTGGCACGCAACAAGTGATGCTGAAGGTCCGGTTTGCAGAAATGGGCCGTTCGGTGCGCAAATCGCTGTCCAGTTCGCTGGCCCTGTCCGGCGGCCTGAACGCTGACAGCTTTCAAGGCGCGACGGGTCGCGGGATCGGGCAAGGCGGGTCCTTGCTGGACACGACCCAGACCACGGTCATTGATGGCGCCAATGGCGCGATGAAATTCGGCTTCGGTGTCGGAAGCCTTCAAGTTGGCGTCTTGCTGGAAGCCCTTGAAAGCAAGGGCGTCGTGCGCACGCTGGCGGAACCAAACCTGACTGCTCTGTCTGGGCAGGAAGCCTCGTTCCTGGCGGGTGGCGAGTATCCCCTGCCCGTGTCCAACGGCGACAACGAGATTGCCGTGACATACAAACCATTCGGTGTCGAGTTGACCTTCACACCCACCGTGCTTGCGGATGATGTCATCAACCTGCAACTAAACGCCGCCGTCTCGGGACTGGACGAATCCGTAAGCTATAACAACGGTGGGTTCAGCATCAACGCATTCCGGCGCCGTGAAACCTCGACCACGGTCGAGATGCGCGATGGCGAAAGCTTCGCAATTGCTGGGCTGATTCAAGATGACTTCCGCGACAACATTGGTTCGGTGCCATGGCTGGGCGATATTCCAGTGCTTGGTGCGCTGTTCCGGTCGACGGAATATCAGCGCGCCCAGTCCGAGCTGGTGATCATCGTCACTGCACATCTTGTCACCCCGACCCGCGGCGAAGCACTGGCAGTGCCCACGGATCGGATCCGCCCCCCGTCTGAGCAGGAACTGTTCCTGTTTGGCAATACGACCGCATCGAACCGGCCCAAAACCGGGGCGGCGGGCGAAGTGGCACAGCAGGACTTTTCCGGGTCCTACGGCTATGTGATGGAGGACTGAGATGTCGATCAAACGTATCAAACCATTGCTGGCGGCCACCTCGGTCATTGCGATCCTGACGGCCTGTTCGGATGCGGATATGGCAACGAAATCTTGGTTCGTCGAATCAGGCGCACAGATCGACGAAGGTCGGTTCGGTCAGCCCACCGCCTACAACGCTGGGGTTCAAACCGGTCAGATCAATCCCGCAGTCAGCATGGCGAACCGTTTCAACCAGGAATCCAACGACACGGTGAACTTTGCCTTCAACAGCGCGGCATTGGACAATACCGCACGCGCGATCCTAAGCCAGCAGGCGCACTGGATTGCCCAGTTCCCCGAACTTCGGTTCCGCGTATATGGCCACACCGATTTGGTCGGCTCAAACGCATATAACAAGCGGCTGGGCCTGCGTCGCGCCCATGCGGTCGTTAACTATCTGGTTGCCAGCGGCATCAGCCGGTCGCGGCTTGAAGCGGTCGTAAGCTATGGTGAAACCCGTCCGTTGATCGTCACCCGCGCCCCCGAAATGCGCAACCGCCGCACGGTCACGGAAGTCACCGGCTTCGTTGGCGGCCGCAAACCCACCACGCTGGACGGGAAATACGCCCAAGTGGTGTATCGCGAGTATATCCGCAGTGCAGTACCACCCCCGATCATCTCGGCAGGCACGGCTGGATCGATCGGCGAATGAAGCTGACCAATATAAAAACAACAAAGGCGCGGCACGGATCGCGCCTTTTTGTAACACACTGCTGAAGCATCATAGTTTTGCCGCAATCTTGAAAGGCAGGCACGGCCAAGGGCGGCACCGGTTGCGACCGAAGCCATTATAATCATGCGGTTTTCTTGCAAGAATCGCGCGATTGGCGGCAGGGCCTGTTGTCAGACCTAACGTTCTCTTGGGGGAAACAGACGCATTATTTCCCCGAGATCGTTCCAAATGGACGAATAATTTGGCCGTTTCAGCCGCAATGTTGCCCAGATTTACTGACATCTCTTTAAACAATTCCGAGCAGTCCGCGTGTAAATTCCGACTCACGCACGCCTCGTGGGGATAACGGCCGATGGCAGAATGCCTGGGAGCGGGCTCTAACTGGAGGGGATATAACGATGAGTAGCAATGTTGCGCTACACACTGAACCAGAACCGATCGTCGCTTGCACGATTGCACGAGACGTTCAGAACTTTGATCTGTTGATCGAGGATATGGAAGCCGAGCTTGGCGAGGCCTGGGGCGATCTTTCGTTCTCGGATGCGCTTGCCTTTTTCACCCAGCCGGACTCTGACGCATTGGAATTCGTCGCGATCGCGATGGATGACCAGGACGAATCGAATCTGTCAAAAGTCGCAAGCGTGATCCGCGCGGCCCGCGAAAAGGGGATCAAGGTCGTCGTCATCGCGGAAGAGGTCAGCCCAATCGCGCTGCACCAACTGTTGAAGCTGGGGGCCGAGGAATTCGTCCCCTACCCTCTTCCAGAAGGTGCGTTGCATGATGCGATTGAACGCCTTCGCGCGCCCGAACCTGAGGCGCCCATCCAGCTTGACCCGAACGCACAAGGTCCAGCGCTGAAGCCTGACGGTGATCGTGAAGCGGTCATTCTGGCGGTTCAACCGATGGCCGGCGGCACAGGGGCCACCACCCTTGCGGTGAACTTGGCATGGGAACTCAGCCAACTGGACAAGCCTAAAAAGAAAAAACAGACGACGACACAACCGCGTGTCTGTCTTTTGGATTTCGGGCTGCAGTTCGGCTCGGTGGCTACCTATCTGGATCTGCCGCGCCGTGATGCGGTGTTTGAGTTGCTCTCGGACACCGATGTTATGGACCATGATACATTTGCGCAGGCGCTGGTCAGCTTCGGCGACGATCTGCATGTTATGACCGCCCCGCCCGACATGCTGCCGCTGGACATCATCAGCAGCGAGGATATGGACCGCATTATCGAAATGGCTCGCCGTAACTTCGACTATGTGATTATCGACATGCCCAGCACCGTCGCACAATGGACAGAAACCGTGCTTCATGCATCCCATGTCTATTTCGCGACCCTGGAACTTGATCTACGCTCGGCGCAGAATACGCTGCGGATGATCAAGGCGCTGAAATCCGAAGAACTGCCGGTCGAAAAGCTGCGCTATGTGCTGAACCGGGCTCCCAAATTTACCGATATGTCGGGGAAATCGCGGGTGAAGCGTTTGGCAGAAAGCCTTGATATCGCGATCGAACTGCATTTGCCCGATGGCGGCAGGCCGGTCACGCAGGCCTGTGATCACGGCATGCCCTTATCTAACGCCGCCGCGAAGAACCCGCTGCGCAAGGAAATTCAAAAACTGGCAAAATCGGTCCACGACCTGAACAAGGTCGAAGCCACAGCCAATTGACCCCGGAGACGCCATGTTTTCCCGTTATTCCAAACCTGCAAAAAACGCGAAAGCAGCACCTGATCTGAAAGCGGTCGATGGTGGGCGCGCTACCCCTTCGGCCCCCTCTCAGAACGGGTCCAACAGCAAGCGCGCGACGCCACCCCCCCACGCCACGCGTCGCCAAGCCCCTGTTCAGGCCGCAAAACCGCCACAGGCCGACAAGGAACGCAAACGCAAGGAACGGCTGGGCGAAATTAAGACCGACCTTCATAAAGAGCTTCTGGACAACCTGAACCTTGGCGCTTTGGAAACTGCCGCGGAAAAAGACCTGCGCGCGGAAATCACGGATATCACGTCGGAGTTTTTGAACACGCGTGACGTCGTTCTGACCCGCGACGAACGCCTTCTTCTGAATCAGGAATTGTACGACGAGGTTAGGGGGCTGGGGCCGCTGGAGCCGTTGCTGCAGGACGAAACAATCAACGATATTCTGGTGAACGGTCCGCAACAGGTATTTGTCGAACGCGCGGGGAAGCTTGAGCTGACGGACGTGGCCTTCAAGGATGAACGTCACCTGCTGCGGATCATCGACAAGATCGTGTCGGCAGTCGGTCGACGGGTGGACGAATCGAACCCTCATGTGGACGCCCGTCTTGCTGATGGGTCGCGGTTCAACGCGATGGTGCCGCCGATTGCAGTCGATGGCTCGTTGGTTTCGATCCGGAAATTCAAAAAGGACAAGCTGGGTATTGATGAACTGGTCAGCTTTGGTGCGTTTTCGGAAGAGATGGCGGCGTTTTTGCAGGCCGCCGTGGCGACACGATTGAATGTGATCGTTTCGGGCGGAACGGGGTCGGGTAAAACCACCTCGCTTAACGCGCTGTCTTCTTTCATCGACAATTCGGAACGTATTTTGACCATCGAAGATACCGCCGAACTCCAACTGCAACAGACCCATGTGGGCCGGATGGAAAGCCGCCCTGCCAACGTGGAAGGCAAGGGCGCGGTCAGCCAGCGCGACTGTTTGAAAAACGCCCTTCGGATGCGCCCTGACCGGATCATCGTCGGCGAGACGCGCGGCGAAGAAGTTATCGACATGCTGCAGGCCATGAACACCGGCCATGACGGGTCTATGACGACGATTCACGCGAACTCGGCCCGCGATGCGGTCTCGCGCCTGGAAAACATGATTGCGATGGCCGGCATCGAAATGCCGATCAAGGCGGTGCGCAGTCAGATCGCGTCGGCTGTGAACCTGATTGTGCAGGCCAGCCGTCTGCAGGACGGTTCACGGCGAATGGTCTCGATCACCGAAATCACGGGGATGGAAGGCGACGTCATCTCGATGCAAGAGGTGTTCCGATATGAACGTCTTGGCTTGGCACCCGATGGCAAGATCATCGGGCGCTTCAATGCGACCGGCGTACGTTCGCACTATTCAGAGCGGTTCCGCCAGTGGGGCTATGACCTGCCCGCATCCATTTATGAACCCTGGAGCGACTGAGCATGACCATTTCCATCGAGCCAATTCTGTATGGCCTGATTTTTCTGGCCGTTTTGTTGCTGGTCGAAGGCATCTATCTGACTGTTTTCGGCAAGTCGATCAGCCTGAACAACCGCATCAATCGGCGGCTGGACATGCTGGAAAAAGGTGCGGCGCGCGAAGAAGTTCTGGAAAAACTCCGCAAAGAGATGGGCCAGCACGTCAAGGCGCAAGGGATCCCCTTCTATTCGCTGTTGGCCAACAAGGCGCAAAAAGCGGCGATTGCCTTTACCCCCACCCAACTTGTGATGATCATGGCGCTTCTGACGGTATTTGCCTTTGTCGGACTGGGCGTGGCCACAGCCGCGTCGCTGCCTGTGCGCGCCGGGCTTGCGGTCGTAATGGGCGTTGGTGGGGTCTATATCTGGGTCAACAACAAGGCCAAGAAACGCTCTGCGATGATCGAGGAACAACTGCCTGACGCGGTCGAATTGATGGTGCGCAGCTTGCGCGTGGGCCACCCGTTCTCCTCCGCTGTGCAGATCGTGGCCAAGGAAGTGCCCGATCCGTTGGGCACCGAAATGGGGTTGATCGCGGACGAAAGCGCCTATGGCCGTGACGTGGGCGAGGCATTGGCGGCCATGGCCGAACGCCTCGACAATCAGGATATGCGCTTTCTTGCCGTCGCGGTGATCATCCAGCAGACCTCTGGCGGCAACCTGGCCGAAATTCTGGACGGTCTGGCCAAAGTGATCCGGTCGCGCTTCAAGCTGTTCCGCCGCGTCAAAGCCATCACTGCCGAGGCGAAATGGTCCGGCAATTTCCTGTCCGGTTTCCCCGTTCTGGCGCTGATCATGATCAACCTGATCCAGCCCAATTATTATGACAAGGTGCGCGACACGCCCTATTTTATCCCGGCGTGTCTGATCGTGGGTGGCTTCCTTGTGGCGAACATGTTCGTCATGCGGATGCTGGTCAATATCAAGGTGTGACAGAGGTTTCCCCATGGAACAGTTCCAAGCAATCCTGACCGACCTTCTTGGCCCCGCCGGCCCGCTTCTGGCCGTTGGCGCGGTTGGCATCGTGCTGATCGTCGTCGCGCTGCCCTTCATGTTGAAGCGCAATGTCGATCCACTGGACAAGCTGCGCAAGGCCCGTGAACGTGGGGCGCAGGACGGGCAGAAAATCGACCTGCGCATCGCCTCGGGATCTGACAAGCTTGAGAAATACTCGGCCTTTCTTGAACCTCAAGACGCTGATGAATATTCAGCCGTGCAACTGAAATTGTTGCAAGCGGGATATCCAGGCAAGAACGCGGTGCGCACCTTCCACTTTGCCCAGTTTGCCCTTGGCATCGGGCTGCTGATCTTCGGCGTGTTCCTGACCATCCTCAAGACCGCCAATGGTCAGGAACTGACCACGACCGCGCGTATGCTGTGGATTTTGATCCCCGGTGTCGCGGGATATATGTTGCCGAAATACTGGGTGACGCGCCGCGTTGAAACCCGCAAAGAGGAAATCACCAACGGCTTTCCCGACGCGCTGGACATGATGTTGACCTGCGTCGAGGCAGGACAATCCCTGGACCAGTCGATCTTGCGCGTGTCCAAGGAAATCCGGCCCTCTTACCCCGCGCTGGCGGACGAATTTTCGATCGTATCGAACGAGATGAAGGCAGGTAAGGACCGCGTTCAGGTGCTGCGCGACCTTTCCGAACGCTCAGGCGTGTCTGACGTGGCAAGCTTCGTGACCGTGATGATCCAATCGGCAAGCTTCGGCACCTCGATCGCGGATGCGTTGCGCGTCTACGCAGGCGAGATGCGCGATAAACGCGTCATGCGCGCGGAAGAAAAGGCAAACACTTTGCCCACCAAGATGACACTTGCCACTATGATGCTGACCGTTCCGCCGCTATTGATTATTCTGATCGGCCCGTCGATCTATGACATCTATCTGACCCTCAAAACGATACGTTTCTGACGCAACCCGGGCCGAGCGAAGGAGAGCTTTTTGACCACGCGCCGCCCGTCCACCCCGCTGCCGTCCCAACCAAAACCGCTTGCCTGTCACCGCCGCGCCCTTCTAGGCGCGATTGGGGCCTGTATCTTGTCTGCCTGCGCACCTGGGTCCAGCCCCTTCGCTAAAAACGACAGCCCCTATGCCCCACGCGGCATGAAACGCGGTGAGGACGCCGTCGATGGGCTGACCGTAGGACACCGGCTGACGGCGGCAGGCGAACATGAACTGGCGTTGAAATCCTATCTTCGGGCGGCAGGCGAACAAGGGATCACCGTGGATGTTCTGTCCGCCATCGGATCGGCTAATCTGCAGCTGGGCCGGCTTGGCCAGGCTGAACGCATTCTGCGCCAGGCCACCGAAAAGGATGGGAGTTTCGTGCCGGCATGGAACAACCTGGGTGTTGTGCTGATGGAAACCAACCAAACAGGCGAAGCGGCGCGTGTCTTTCAGATCGCGTTTGGCCTTGATCGTGGCCAATCTGCCCGGATTCGCGAGAATTTGCGCTTGGCGCTCGCAAAAAAAGAAAATCCCGACTATGATCAGCAGCATAATGATACATTCGCGCTGGTTCGGCGGGGGACGGGGGATTACCTGCTTCTGTCGCAAATCTAAGCGAAGACACGAGCAGTAAAAGGACGCAAACATGCGCCATTCCATTTTTGTGACGCTCTGCCTTGGCAGCGCCTTGGCCCTGTCCGCTTGTGACAAGGGGAAATCAGGCAGTGAAGACGTCGAACGCGCGCTTGCCGATGTCAACGTCATCGACGAAAGCAACCTGAACGATATCATGCTGACCGTGGGCGACCCTGAAGAGGCGGTCGCCTATTTCAAACGCTCGACCCAGTCGCAACCCAATCGGATCGACCTGAAACGAGGTCTGGCGCAATCGCTGATCCGCGCCAAACGCCCCGCCGAAGCTGTGCCGGTGTGGAAAGCTGTGGTGGCCAGTTCCGAAGGCACGCAAGTTGACCGCGTCAATCTGGCCGATGCGCTAATTCGCGCGGGCGACTGGGACGAGGCCGAAGTCGTGCTGGACAACGTACCGCCCACCCACGAGACTTATCGCCGCTATCGGCTAGAGGCGATGATCGCCGACAGCAACAAAGAATGGAAAAAAGCCGACAGCTTTTACGAAACCGCGGTGGGCCTGACCACCAACCCTGGTTCGGTTTTGAATAACTGGGGCTATTCCAAGTTGACGCGCGCCGATTTCCAAGGCGCTGAGAAGTTATTCTCGCAAGCACTGAGCTATGACAACAAGCTGTTCACCGCAAAAAACAACCTTGTTCTGGCACGCGGCGCACAGCGGAAATACGACATGCCGGTCATCCAGATGACACAGGTCGAACGCGCGCAACTTCTGCACACGCTGGCCTTGGCTGCAATAAAGCAGGGCGATGTGACAACCGGAAAAGGGCTGTTGCAGGAAGCCATCGACACCCATCCACAGCACTTCGAGGCCGCAACCCGCGCCTTGGAAGCGTTGGAAAACAACGTCTCGAACGGGTGATCAGCGCATGAATACGGCCATGACAAGTGGGGCCGCCCTGCTTTTTCTGCCCTTCGCAGTGCCGATTGCGCTGTGGGCCGCCTGGTCCGATCTGTCGCGCATGAAAATTCCCAACAAAGCCGTCATGGCGCTGATCATCGTTTTCGCCGTGATCGGCCTGTTTGCATTTGAGCTTCAGGAATATCTATGGCGCTGGGTTCATCTGGTGGTGATTATGGTGATCGGGTTTGTGATGAACTTGGCTCGGATGTTGGGCGCGGGGGACGCGAAATTCGCCGCCGCGATGGCGCCTTTGATCGCCCTGCCGGACGCCATGCTTTTGTTGATGATCCTTGCAGTGATGACTGTCGCCGGGTTCATCCTGCACAGGGTTGCGCGCAATATCAGTTGGGTGCGCGCCGCCGCACCGGGCTGGGAAAGCTGGACCCGGCGAGATTATCCGATGGGACTGAGCCTCGGGGCGACCTTGATCACCTATCTTGTGATTGCAGCAATGGCGGGCGCGTAAGTTCGTTGAGCCTTGGTACGATCTGACTGTTTCGCCACATCTTCATCATCGTCCTCAGGCATCGGCGGCACGACCCGTTTCGGCGCCTTCCCCGGCAGGCTGTAAAGCGTGTAATAAGGCGTGCGCCTGACCTCGGTCACGTCGTCAATCCAATCCTGCCCAGACACTTCGTCCAGGATCTTCTTGCGAGTTGCTGCAGACAATGCGCAGCTTGGCACCAAAAGATAATCAGCATTCTGAATGCCGCTGAGTTCGCCATAATACCAAGGCGCACCGCCCTTCAGCGGTTCCAGATCAGCATAAAGCCAGTAGCTGGACAAAAGGTCAGCCGAGAACAAGCTGGCCCCCGGCCCCGCCCAATCGACGATATCCTGCGCCACGGCGTTGAACCAGACGACCATGCCCAGTTCCAGCGAGCAATAGTCCAGATCGCGGCCTTGGAAAGTAACGTCCGTGTCCTCGCGGGCTTCCTTGTCCGCCAGCGCGGCAAAAAGCGTACCCGGCCCGTCATAAGCGCGGCGCACGTCGACGCGCGCGGCGCGAGGTGCGAAGGTTTGCAAATCTTCATGCACGCCGCTTCCCGGCATCAGCGGCGTATATCGTTCGACATCCGTGGCGAAATGGCGAACCGGGCTGGCCGCAAGGTTCAAAAAACCTGGCATGGCAAATGCAAAAGCCGCAACCGCAGAAATCGTGATTGCTTTCTGCAGGTCCCATCCGAACCCGTTGAACACCGGACCGCTCGGGCGTAACGCGATCAGCAAAAGCCCTAGCAACCAAAGCCATTGCGGGTCATTGCCGAAATTCTGAAACGTGACATAGAAAAAGCCCGGCAGAAGCAAAAGCAGAACCAGCCCTTCGGTCATGCGGCCTGCCTGACGCAGGAAGATCACCGACAAAATTGCGACAAGCGAACCGCCAAGATAGGCTGGCGCGCTGACCACATAGCTCAGGTCGTGACCCGGCTGCGGGCGAACGTCGGAACCTGCGACATTTAGAAGGTCGCGCAAATAGGCCAGCCAAATCAACGGAGTGCCAACCCATAGCGTGGCCAGAACCGCTGCCGCAAACCCGGTCAGAAACGCCCACAGCAATGTACGCGCGCCCCCACGCGCCAGCAGCGCAACGACAATCGGCACGAGGAAAGCGGCGAAGTAGGTCACTTTGATCATCGCCATCACCGCCATTGCCAGACCGATTACCAGCCCGTCCCCGCGCGCGCTGCGCGCCGCTTGCGATGGCAATATCGCCGCGCTGATGGCAAGAAACGCCGCCGCCCATGCCCACCGGTTATAATGCATCGAGGTCGAGACCGCGTCATCCCCCGCCCCATAAACCAGCGCGACCGAGAATATCAGGATCGTCGCACCGAACAGATAAGCCCAGACCCCTTCAAACCGCGTCCGAGCCACCCACCACGCCGCCGGAAAAAAGATAATCGCCACAAAGATTTGTCCTGCATGGAAGGCATGCCCCACGCCTAACCCGGCCTTCATGAAAGCAGCGATTGGCGCGAAAGCGAAGATCCCGATCGGGGTGACAAAATCCAGATGCGGCCAGTCACCATCCTCCATCCGTAAAAGCATCTGAAGCAAGTGCAACGTGTCGCCTTCGTGCTTGGAAATGAACAATCCGCCCTTAGCAAACATCATCACCGCATACAGCGTCAAAAGTCCCAGCATGAAGGCTGCCAAAAACTTGCCATTATTTGTGCTCATACCTGCCCTCATTCTTCTGTAGCTAGACAAACGTCAGTATTTTGCTTCGCAGAGCTTTGTAATTATTTGGTCAATTTATTGACCAGGCTGTAGAAAACCGCAACAAATGATCGGGCATGACAATGAATATACATAGCGCGGACATGATCGCACCATCACCCGCGATGAGTCTGTCGGAAACCGGATTGTCGCTGGTGATGATGCGGGACATCTTGCTGAAAACCATGTTTCGCACCAATCTTGAACTGATCAGCGATCTGGAACGCACCCTGTGTGTGCCCGCCCGCGTGGTTCAAGAATTGATTGATATGTGCCGTGACGGCGGGTTGGTCGAGGCGATGGGCACACTTCATGCTGGATCTAAATCGTCTGAAATGGGATATCGCCTGTCCGACACCGGCAAGGCCCGCGCGCTGGATGCGCTCTCGCAATCTGAATATTTCGGCGCGATGCCGGTGCCGATGCAGGTCTATGCCGAACAGGTCAAACGCCAGTCAATCCGAAACATTCACATGTCGCGCGAGCAGTTGACGGGTGCTATGGGTCATTTGATCCTGCCACCCGATCTGCTGGACCAGCTTGGGCCGGCTGTCGGCTCGGGCCGGTCGATCCTGATGTATGGACCGCCGGGCAACGGAAAATCCTCGATCTCGAACGGTATTCGCGACGCGTTGGGCGACAAGATTTATGTGCCTCGCGCAATTGAGTATTCGGGACAGGTGATCACCGTTTATGACCCGATCGTGCACACGCTGGCCGAAGACGAAGACGGCGACCCCAACGCCCTGCGCAGGGTGTCCAAGAAATACGACCGCCGCTATGTGCTGTGCGAACGCCCGACGGTGATCACCGGCGGTGAACTGACGCTGGACATGCTGGATCTGGTTTACAACCCGACGGCGCGGACCTACACCGCGTCGTTGCAGTTGAAATCCACCGGCGGCGTGTTCATCGTTGATGACTTGGGCCGACAGGCCGATCCGCCCCAGGCGCTGATCAACCGTTGGATCGTCCCGCTGGAAGAAAACAAAGACATCTTGGCCCTGCAATCGGGCGAGAAATTCGAGGTGCCATTCGATACGCTGGTTATCTTCTCGACCAACTTCCATCCAAACAAGATCTTCGACAGGGCGGCTCTGCGTCGGATCTTCTACAAGATCAAGATCGACGGGCCGGATCAGGAAGGGTTCCTGAAAATCTTTGCCATGGTCGCTAAAAAGAAGGGGATGCCGCTGTCGCAAGACGCGCTGGTTCATTTGCTCAAAACCAAATACCCGACCATCGACAACATCTATGCCAACTATCAGCCGGTCTTTCTGGTCGACCAGATGCTGTCGATCTGCGATTTCGAGGGGATGGCCCCCCAGATGACGCCCGAACTGATCGACAGGGCATGGGAAAACATGTTCGTGAAAGAAGAAGAAATCGTGCACTAGTACGCCGCATTTCAGTGCAAAGGGCGACATGGCGTGTCGCCCTTTTTCGTGCGCGCATGTATTTCAGGCATGTTCACGCACCGCCGTATTCCCTATCTTCGCGCCATGACCACCCTGCCCCCCACCTTCGAAAAATGGTTCGCCCGGCGCGGCTGGCACCCTCATCCGCACCAGTTGGCAATGCTGGGCGCTGCAGATGCACCCGCCGTGATGCTGATTGCACCCACGGGCGGTGGCAAAACCTTGGCTGGGTTCCTTCCGACACTGGTCGAACTGGGCACAGCCCCACCGCCCGGTTTGCACACGCTTTATATCTCGCCTTTGAAGGCGCTGGCTGCCGACATGCGGCGCAACCTGACTGCCCCGATTGACGAGATGGGCCTGCCGATCCGGGTCGAAGATCGGTCGGGCGACACCACCCAGGCCCGTAAAAAAGCCCAACGCGCCGACCCGCCGCATATTCTGCTGACGACACCCGAAAGCCTTGCCCTCTTGCTCAGCTACGAGGACGCGCCGCGGATGTTTGCCGGCCTTAAACGTGTCGTGGTGGATGAATTGCACGCGCTGGCGGACAGCAAGCGCGGCGATCAATTGATGTTGTGCCTGTCACGGCTACAGGCGCTTTGCCCTGTCCTCAGGCGGGTCGGTTTGTCGGCCACGGTCGAAGATCCGCCCGCGCTGGCGCGTTTTCTGGCCCCGTATCCGACCCTATGCAAAATCCTTCACGCTGACCCCGGCCCGGCACCAGATATTGCCATGCTGGCCACCGACGCCCGGCCCCCGTGGTCAGGCGGTGGCGGGCGATACGCCATCCGGGAGGTGTTGAACGAGGTGGCAAAGCACAACACCACACTCATTTTTCACAACACCCGCGCGCAGGCCGAGATCTTCTTCCACGAATTATGGATGGCCAATGACGCCGCACTTCCCATTGGCATTCACCACGGGTCGCTGGCACTGGAACAACGCAAGAAGGTCGAGGCCGCGATGGTCGCAGGCACACTGCGCGCTGTCGTCTGCACCGGGTCGCTAGACCTTGGGCTGGATTGGGGCGATGTTGATCTGGTCATTCAGGTGGGCGCCCCGAAAAACGTCAAACGCCTTGTGCAGCGGATCGGGCGGGCCAATCACCGCTATAACGCACCATCCAAGGCCCTCATCCTGCCCGCAAACCGGTGGGAAGTCATCGAATGTCACGCCGCGATCGAGGCCGTTCTGGCCCATGACCTTGACGGCGACCCGCGCGGCCCCGGCCCGCGTGACGTGCTGTGCCAGCACATCCTGATCACCGCCTGCGCCGCGCCGTTTGGCGCAGATGCGCTGTTTGCCGAGGTCGCGACCGCTGGCCCCTATGCGGGCCTCACCCGCGCCGATTTCGACGCCTGCCTCGATTTCGTGGCGACCGGCGGCTACGCCCTGCGCGCCTATGACCGCTGGCAGCAGTTGATGCAGCGCGCCGACGGGCTGTGGCAGCTGCGCGATCCGCGTCTGGCCCAACAGGTGCGGATGAACATCGGCACGATCATCGACACCGACAGGTTGAAGGTCAGGATGAAGGGGCGCTCGGGCACCTCATCCGGTAAGGCTTTGGGTGAGGTCGAAGAAAGCTTTGCCGCCTCGCTGGTGCCCGGCGACACCTTCCTGATGGGCGGCAAAATCGTGCGGTTTGAAAGCTTGCGCGAGATGGAAGTGCAGGTCAGCCGCGATCGGGGCCGCAAACCCAAGCTTGCCGTGTTTTCCGGCACCAAATTCGCGACATCAACCCAACTGTCAGACCGCATCCTTGATCTGCTGCACCGCTCGCCCCTGCCCGACTTGCCGCGCCATACGCTTGACTGGATCGCGTTGCAGCGTGAGGTCAGCCAACTGCCCCGCGCTGGCCGCATTCTTGTCGAAAGTTTTGACCATGACGGTCGCGCGCATACTTGCGTCTATGGCTTTGCGGGTAAAAACGCACAACAAACGCTGGGCCTGATGATCACGCGGCGGATGGAGGATATGGGCCTTGGCCCTCTGGGGTTTGTCGCCACAGACTATGCCACACTGATCTGGTCGATCTCGCATCTGGACAACCCGGTGGACGCATTAGACGCCACCGGTCTGCGCGATGGGCTGGACGGGTGGCTGGCGGAAAACGCTCTGATGAAACGCAGCTTCAAGGGGGCGGCGACCATCGCCGGGCTGATCACTCGGAACCTGCCCGGCAAACGATCCTCGGGGCGGCAGGCAACGTTCTCAGCCGACATCCTTTACGACACACTTCGGAAATACGATCCGGACCATCTACTGCTGTCGATCACCCGCGTTGAGGCGATGCGCGGGCTGATTGGCTTCGGCCGGATTGACGAAATGCTGTCGCGCACCGGTGGGCGGATCGACCACGTCCGCTCTGACCGCGTCACCCCCTTTGCAGCCCCCCTTCTGCTTGAGGTCGGCAAGGTGCCCATCGAAGGCGCAGGGCAAGAGGCCTTGATGCGCGCCGAAGCAAATCGCCTTATGATAGAGGCAGGGCTGGCTTAGCCCGAAAATCGCAGTAAAACCTTGCAACAGCGCCGAAAATCGACTTGGAAGAATGAATGAAGGGGTACGAGTTCATTTTCACGGGGGTGAAGCTGACATTGCTGCCTTCCGGCGCGCTGTGGTGGCCGGAGGAGCGGCTATTATGTGTGTCAGACCTGCATTTGGGCAAATCCGAACGCATGGCGCGCAAGGGCGGCGCGATCCTGCCTCCGTATGACACGCGCGACACGCTGCACAGGCTACAAACCGATATCGAGGCGTCGAACGCGCGCACTGTGGTCTGTCTGGGCGACAGTTTCGACGACCTTGAAGCGTCCGACAACCTACCCGAAGTCGAGGCGATTTGGCTGGCCCGCCTGATGGCCGGGCGCCGCTGGGTCTGGATCGAAGGCAACCACGACCCCGGCCCCATTGAGTTTGCAGGCACCCATCTCGCCGAGCTTCTGCAGCCCCCGCTGCATTTTCGACACATCGCGCGCGTCGGTGCGGCGGGCGAGATTACCGGGCATTTTCACCCCAAGGCGCGATTGCATCTCAAGGGCCGCTCGGTCAGCCGGCCATGTATGCTGTTCGATAGCGACCGGGTGATCATGCCATCTTATGGCACCTATACCGGTGGTCTTCGAACCGACCATTCCGTTCTTTCCCGCCTAATGCGACCCGAAGCCAACGCGGTTCTGTTGGGTGATCCACCGCAGCCCATCCCGATGCCGCGCTGACAATCTGTGACGTGGCGTTCCGGCTTCCCTGCACGCTGAACGTGCTAGGCTGCCAGACGAAAGGGGCCGCCCATGACCGACCTATCCGAAGATACCATCACCAAGATACGCGCAAGTTTCGCGGCGCAAAGCCTGATGACATTGATCGGGGCCGATATGACCCGTCTTGCCAACGGGTCTTGCCAGATCACTTCCCCGATCCCCGACAGTATGCGACAGCAACATGGGTTTGGTCATGCAGCCCTGACTTTCGGACTGGGGGATACAGCGGCGGGCTATGCCGCGCTGTCCGTGATGCCCGAGGGGCACGAGGTTCTGACTGCGGAAATCAAGATCAACCTGCTGGCCCCAGCGACGGGCGACAGGCTAGTAGCAGAGGGACGCGTGCTGCGCAAAGGCCGCCGCTTGATTCCGGTCGAAGCGGATGTTTGGGCTGAACAAGACGGCAAACGTATCCTGATCGCCAAAGTTCTGGGCACAATGGTGCCGGTCCCGATCCGAACTGCCGCAACATGACGGTTGGCGATGCGGCGTCCAAGCGGCACACGCATCTCAACCCGATGAAGGAAATAACCATGTCACACCGCGTTCGCATGACCGAAGACAACCAGGTCGCCACCGTCACCCTGACCCGTGCCGACAAACGCAACGCACTGGATCTGGAGATGATCCGCGCCATCGTGGACGCAGGCGAAACATTGGCCGCGCGCCGCGATATCCGCGCCGTTGTGCTTGCGGGGGATGGACCTGCATTCTCAGCCGGACTGGATCTGGCCGCTATGCCCGAGATCGCTCAGTTTGCCATGCAAGGGGGCGTGTTTCTCGAACGCACCCACGGCCATGCCAATCTGTTTCAAGCCGCCGCGATGGTATGGAGCGAGCTGCCTCAGCCCGTGATTGCCGCCGTGCATGGCTATGCATTCGGTGGCGCATTTCAGATCATGCTGGGTGCCGACTTGCGCATCGCCGCGCCCGACACGCGGTTCTCGATCATGGAGGGGCGATGGGGGATTATCCCAGACATGGGGGGTATGGCCCTGATGCGTCGGCTGGCGCGAGGCGACGTAATCCGCAAGCTGACCTATACCGCAGAAGAGTTCCAAGCCGCGCAAGCACTGGACTGGGGGTTCGTAACCGAACTGTCGAACACCCCCTTTGATCGCGCTCAAGAACTCGCCCGCACCATCGCGCAAAAATCCCCTGACGCCGTGCGCGCTGCGAAAGCCCTGATACGTGACACGGAACTGATGGGGGTCAAAGACACGCTGATTGCCGAAAGCCGCGCGCAAGAGGCGTTGATGGGTCAGCCCAATCAGATGGAAGCGGTCGTGGCGGGAATGCAGAAACGCGCGCCCAAATTCACGGATTAGACGCGCGACGTTCGATCAGGAATGGGCGACAAGCGGCTTGTCATTGTCCACATGGCGGCGCACCAGCGTGTTGATCTGTGCCCCTTTTGTGGGGCTAAGCCGCGCCATCGCTGGCCGATAAGTGGGTTCCGCCAATTCGGGAAACAGCGTGACGATCTCGTCATATGCTGCCTTGCCAAGACCTTTCAACGCCTGCGGGCCGGTAAACAGGCTTTCAGTCGGTGCGCCTTCGGCAAAGATAACCTGATGATCGTCCAGCAAAATGTGGTAATAAGTGACGCTTTCGCTGACATCGTCCACATAAATACCGGGCATCCCGACAAGCTTCTTGGCCGCAACCAGCACCTCGTCTCCGCCAAACATTCGGCGGGCGACAGGTGATCGCACCAGCATCCGATGCTGTGGCGAAACGCAAAGATCGCGCGTCGGCATCCCCTGACCCAATGCCCCCGCCTTGATGCGGACCGGGTGAAGTTTGGGTGACAAAAGCAGGTCGCGCAAATTCAATTCACGCCCTCCAATCCAACGGATCGGCTGTGCGCCGTGGTCAGCGGTCAAAACCAGATCACCGACGCCCAAATCCTGCACCGGGCGGGCGCCATCGGGCGTTGCAACCATCGTGCCCGCGACAAGACATGGCACAACCGTCGCGACGTCAATCGACGGACCATTGTCGGTGATAGCTTGAATGGTTAGTTGAGTGTTCAGGGGCGGAGTATTACCATTCAGAAAACCAAGGAAATACCCTTGCTCTTCGCCACCGCCACCCCACCAAGTTGGAGTCTGCATCTGGCCATCGTTGTTCAGGTCGTAATCCATGACACCAATTTCATAGGTGTTCGTGCCATCCGTGACCGCAATAGTATAATCCCAAGTGAACATCTTTCCGTTTAAGGTCTGAGTGGGGTCATTCGGGACTTCATTTACGACATCGTCGCCCGAAATGATTGATGGATCGGCGCCATCGGAAATGGCGATTTTGTCATACGAACTTATCTGAAAAGTCGACCCAACACCACCGGAAGTGGCCATATCGGAGGACATCGTCGTGTTACCGCGAAACGCTCCGTAGATAGAAATAGACATAGCACCCTCATTAAACTTGGGGCGCCGCCTGCCCTTTAGATTCAGGCACGCCCCCACAAATATCAGTGTCTATTATCACAAACCCAACCACGCGCACAGATAAAAAACGGCGTAGCGGTGCATTCTTCGGAAGCAGCTAGGCCGTCAAACCGTCGGGTTCGGTCAATTCATTTGCGCGGCAGCACGCCGTCAGGGTGTTGGCCAGAAGGCAGGCAATGGTCATCGGGCCAACGCCGCCCGGCACAGGGGTAATCGCACCGGCAACCTTGGCCGCGCTTTCGAAATGCACGTCGCCTACAAGGCGGGTCTTGCCTTCGCCTTTTTCGGGCGCGTCGATGCGGTTGATGCCCACGTCGATCACGGTTGCGCCCGGTTTGATCCAGTCACCCGGCACCATTTCCGCGCGCCCCACAGCGGCCACGACAATATCGGCACGCCCGACCACACCCGGCAAATCCTTGGTGCGGCTGTGTGCGATGGTGACGGTGCAGCTATCGCCCAGCAAAAGCTGTGCCATCGGTTTGCCAACGATATTGGACCGTCCGATCACCACTGCGTCCAGACCTGACAGCGATCCAAGCTGCTCGCGCAACATCATAAGGCACCCAAGCGGGGTACAGGGCACCATGGATTTCTGCCCGGTCCCCAAAAGCCCCACATTAGAGATATGGAATCCGTCCACGTCTTTCGCCGGATCAATCGAGTTAATCACAAGGTCTTCGCGCATGTGGTCGGGCAGCGGCAGTTGCACCAGAATACCATGCACGGCGGGGTCGTTGTTCAGCTTGTCGATCAGCGCCAGCAGGTCTGCTTCCGGGGTATTGGCCTCCAGCTTATGTTCATAGCTATTCATGCCGACCTCGACGGTCTGTTTGCCTTTTGATCGGACATAGACTTGACTGGCCGGGTCTTCCCCCACCAATACGACGGCCAGTCCGGGCGTGATGCCGCTTTCGTCTTTCAATCGCGCCACATGGGCGGCGACCTTTTCGCGCACGCTTGCCGCGAAGGCTTTGCCATCAATGATCTGAGCTGTCATCGCCCACTCTCCTTATGTCTTGAAATACGCCCTTGGATCGACCGGTAACAGAAGAGACCGGGGCGCGGCAACGGGCCAGACCCGCACCGCGCCCAAAGATCAGAACAGACCTTCGACGTCGCCATCTGCGGTCAGCCCGATGGACAGAGCTGCGGGCTTGCGCGGCAGGCCGGGCATGGTCATGATCTCGCCGCACACGACGACGATGAAGCCGGCACCTGCAGACAGCCGGACCTCGCGCACAGGAACCGAATGGCCAGTGGGCGCGCCGCGAAGGTTGGGATCGGTCGAGAAGCTGTATTGCGTCTTCGCCATGCAGACCGGCAGATTGCCATATCCCGCCTCTTCCCAATCGCGCAACTGGTTGCGGATTTTCTGATCGGCCAGCACCTCGTCGGCGCGATAGATGCGCTTGGCGATTGTTTGGATCTTTTCAAACAGCGGCATGTCGTCCGGATAAATCGGCGAGAAGCTGGCGATATCGGCATCGGCGACCTCGGCCACGCGGCGGGCAAGGTCGGCAGACCCTTCCGAGCCAAGCTCCCAATGGCGCGACACGATCGCCTCGGACCCGTGAGTGTCGACATAGTCCTTGACCGCCTGCACCTCGGCATCCGTGTCGGTGACGAAGTGGTTGATCGCGACCACAACCGGCACGCCAAAGGTTTTCAGGTTTTCGATGTGGCGACCAAGGTTCGGGCAACCGGCCTTGACCGCATCTACGTTTTCTTGGCCCAGATCAGCCTTGGCAACACCGCCGTTCATCTTCATCGCGCGCACAGTGGCGACCAGCACCACGACGCTGGGCGCAAGTCCTGCCTTGCGGCACTTAATGTTCATGAACTTCTCGGCGCCCAGATCAGCGCCGAAACCTGCTTCGGTCACGACATAATCCGCCAGTTTCAGCGCCGTTTTCGTCGCAATGACCGAGTTGCAGCCATGCGCGATGTTGGCAAACGGGCCGCCATGCACGAAGGCCGGGTTGTTTTCCAGCGTCTGCACCAGGTTGGGCTGCATCGCGTCCTTCAGCAAAACCGTCATCGCACCATCGGCACCAATGTCACGGCAATAGATCGGCGTGCGTGCGCGGGTATAGGCGACGATGATATCGCCCAGACGTCGTTGCAGATCCTCAAGATTGTCCGACAGGCACAGGATCGCCATGACTTCGGAGGCCACGGTGATGTCATAGCCGGTCTGGCGCGGGAAGCCATTTGCCACGCCGCCCAGGCTGACCACGATGTCGCGCAGCGCACGGTCATTCATGTCGACCACACGGCGCCACGCCACGCGGCGTTCGTCGATCTCAAGCTCGTTGCCCCAATAGATGTGGTTGTCGATCATCGCCGACAGCAGGCTGTGCGCCGAGGTGATCGCGTGGAAGTCACCGGTGAAGTGCAGGTTCATGTCCTCCATCGGGACGACCTGCGCATAGCCACCACCGGCGGCGCCGCCTTTCATGCCGAAATTCGGCCCAAGCGACGCTTCGCGAATACAGATCATCGACTTTTTACCGATCTTGTTCAGCCCGTCGCTCAGCCCGACCGTGGTCGTTGTCTTGCCTTCGCCCGCCGGGGTCGGGTTGATCGCGGTGACAAGAATCAGCTTGCCATCCTCGCGATCCTGGATCGAGTTGATAAAGTCCTGGCTGACCTTTGCCTTGTCATGCCCAAACGGCAGCAAATGCTCGGTCGGGATGCCCAGATCGTCGCCAATCTCTTGAATGGGGCGTTTCTTGGCTTCGCGGGCAATTTCGATGTCGGACTTATAGCTCATGGCGGATCCTTAAGGTTCAAACGCTGTTATCGGACAGATTGCGGGCATGTCGATGCCGCAACGTCATATCCCTTGATACATATCGACACTATAGGCGCCTCATAGGGTGAAATCCGACATGTTTGCCGTCTATTTCGTCGCAATGGTTGCCCAAACGTCACCCGCGGCGCCCAGTGAACAAGCGGCCATCCGTGACAAGAAAGCCCAGCGCAATGACGCCAAACCCAAGATAGGCGCTGGCGGACAGGCTTTCGCCCAAGAACAGCACCCCAAGCGCGATGGCAAAAGGCGGGATCAGCAGCGTGACCAGCATCAAGTTGGCCGCGCCTGCCCGCACGAGGATGGCAAAATATAGCACATAGGCCAGCGACGTGGACAAGCCTGCGATCCCCAGCACCGCGGCCCAGATGGTCGGCGACAGATGCAGACTGGGCGGGCCTTCGACCGCCAGAACGACCGGCAACATCAGAACCACACTGCATGTCACCATGCCCAGCGCGTTCATCAAGGGCGGCTGGCCAGACAGTTGCGTTCTGCCCCATACACTTGCGAATGCATAAGACAGGCCCGCCGACAGCACGGACAATTGCGCCAGGTTCGTCAGGCTGAAACCCGTCACCACATCGGGGCCCATGATGATGATCACCCCAGCCACACCCAGCGCAGCCCCTGCAATCTTGCGCGGCAACAGAGGTTCATCTTTCAAAAGCACCCCAGCAACGACCGCACCGAACATCGCCGTCATCGCGTTCAGAATTGAGGCAAGACCGCTCGCAATCTGCGTCTGCCCCCAGAAAATCAACGTGAAAGGGATAGCATTGTTCAAGGCGCCCATTACCAGATACCGCCCCCATATTCCGGGTGCGGTCGGAATGCGGATGCCCTTGGCGCGCACCACCAGAAACAGGATAGGCGCGGCCCAGAACACCCGGTGCAGGGTTATGGTCAGCGGTGACAACTCACGCAACGCGACCTCGGCAAAGAAGAACGACCCGCCCCAAAGTGCGGCCAGAGCCAAAAGCATGATTAGGCTGGTAAGGTCCAGCATCATAGGCGTTGGGCGGGTCATGGCGCGGATCCTGTATTTGTGTATGTCACTTTGATGCCCGTCGATACGACCCAGCGCGATCCGTTTCATGCGCAAACCCGACGACAAAGAAAAACCCCCGGACCGTGGCGGTGCCGGGGGCTAATAGATTACGCGTGCAATCAGGCAGTCGGTTCAGGCTCCAGATCGCCATCGTCCGATGGTTTGGCGCGCGGTTTGGTTTTCGGAATTGCCGTGACCGAGGGCGCGTTGCCTTCGTCCGGCGTATCGTCATCCTCGCTTTTCGAGGGCGGATCGCCCTTCATCACGCGCTGGATTTCCTCGCCGGTCAGGGTTTCGTATTCCAAAAGCCCTTGGGCAAGGTTTTCCCATTCGTCCTTCTTTTCGGTCAGGATCTTGAAGGCGGTTTCATATGCTTCTTGGATGAAGCGCTTCACCTCTTCCTCGATCAGTTCTTTGGTATGCGCCGAGACCGAGAAGCCAGCGGTGTTGCCCGAATATCCTTCAGCCGCTTCGGCATAGTCGATATTGCCGACTTTGTCGGACATGCCCCAACGCATCACCATAGCGCGCGCCAGCCCCGAGGCTTGCTGAATATCGCCCGCCGGCCCATTCGAGACGTTTCCTTCGCCGTACTTGATAATCTCGGCCGCCTTGCCCGCCATGGTCATGGCCAGCTTTTCCTCGCATTCCGACTTGTGCCAGTTCAGCCGGTCGATCTCGGGCAAGCTGACCACCATGCCCAAGGCGCCACCGCGCGGGATGATCGTGGCCTTATAGACCGGATCACATTGTGGCAGGGTCAGGCCAACCACGGCGTGTCCGGCCTCGTGATACGCGGTTTTTTCTTTTTGATCATCGGTCAGGACCATGGATCGTCGCTCGGCCCCCATCATGACCTTGTCTTTCGCGTTCTCGAAATCCTCCATGGTCACGAAACGGCGCCCCACACGGGCGGCCATCAACGCGGCCTCGTTCACAAGGTTCGCCAAGTCCGCACCAGACATGCCCGGCGTACCCCGCGCAATGATGCGCATATCGGCGTCTGGGCCAAGCGGCACTTTGCGGGCGTGAACACCCAAGATTTTCTCGCGGCCTTTGATGTCGGGGTTTGGCACGGTGACCTGACGGTCGAAACGGCCCGGACGCAAAAGCGCGGGGTCCAGCACGTCGCGACGGTTGGTGGCGGCAAGGATGATCACACCCTCGTTCGCCTCGAACCCGTCCATTTCGACCAGAAGCTGGTTCAACGTCTGTTCGCGTTCGTCATTACCACCGCCGTAACCTGCGCCACGCGACCGGCCCACGGCGTCGATCTCGTCAATAAAGACGATACAGGGCGCGTTTTTCTTGGCCTGTTCGAACATGTCACGGACACGGCTTGCACCAACACCCACGAACATCTCGACGAAATCGGAACCTGAAATGGTAAAGAACGGCACGCCCGCTTCGCCAGCAATGGCACGGGCCAGCAGCGTCTTACCGGTGCCCGGAGGGCCAACCAGCAGCGCCCCTTTCGGGATCTGACCGCCAAGGCGGCTGAATTTCTGCGGGTTGCGTAGGAATTCCACGATTTCCTCAAGCTCTTCCTTGGCCTCATCAATGCCCGCCACGTCGTCAAAGGTCACACGACCTTCGCGTTCGGTCAGCATCTTGGCTTTGGATTTCCCAAAGCCCATGGCGCCACCGCCCCCGCGACCTTGCATCCGGTTCATCATGAAGAACCAGAACCCGATCAGCAGGATCACCGGCAGAAGCAGGGTCATCAAGCTCATGAAGCCCGATTGTTGTTGCGGCTCGGCTTTCAGCTCGACGCCTTGTTCGATCAGCATGTTTGACACTTCCGCGTCGCGGGGCATGATGGTCTGATACATCGTGCCGTCTGCACCCTGATAAATGATCTTCTCGCCGTCGATAGTCGCGGTCTTGACCTCGCCCCCGTCGACAGAGGTCACAAATTCTGAATAGCTGACCTGCGATGCTGCCATCCCTGCCTGCCCGTTCGAAAACAGGTTGAACAAGGCCAAGATCAGCAGGAACAGAACGATCCAGAAAGCGAAATTTCTCGCGTTGCCCAAGGGTATCTCCTTTGCGTGCCATGGCGACGAGGCGCAGAACCGGCGGGCTGTGCGCTGTCACTCTAAAATAGGGATGATCGCGGTATGTTCAATGCGATAAAATGGTTGATAGGAATTCTTCGGTATTGGGGGTGCGAATAAGCAAGGAATTGTCGCCCAAACCGGCCAGGGGCGCAGCGATCAGATGCGTGTCGGCCCACAGGGCGGGGGTGGTCATCAGCGTTGTGCGCGCAAAACCCGTGGCGCGCCAGTCTTTGCATTGGGCGATGCCGTCGCCCAGAGCCATCACGACAAGCCCTTCGGCCGTCGCGGTATCCGGCGCGGCGAGCACCCATCGCCCATCCCACAACGCGCCGGGCGCCGCCTGCTCCCACGCCACCGCCTGCGGCTCGCGCCCGATCACAAGCGCGTCGGCGCGGCGCGAGATCAGGCATCCCTGCAAGCTGCGGGTCTGTCCGGCCAACGCGTCGACCTCGGCCCGGCGCAAGGCGTCATAGCGCGGGCGATACGGCGTTGACGAGACATAGGTGATCGCGTGGGCCAGCAGCCGGTGACGGGTTTCGTCCGGCAAGGTTGCAAAGGCGGGCAGCGCAAAATGCACGTCGCCGCCTTCGACCCGCGACAGGCGCACGGCGCAGTCATGGGCCAGCCAGGACAGAGCGTCGCGGGCCTGCGACATGCGCTCGGCGGTGTCGACCAGCCGCGCGCGGTCCAGCCCAAGCTGCGCCAGCGCGCCCATCGTCTGACGCACCCGGACACGATCAAAGCGCGGGTCCTCGTTCGATGGATCGTCGATCCAAGTCTGGTTGCGCGTGGTCAGAACATCGCGCAGGCCCGCGCGGGTCACACCAAGAAGAGGGCGCAGCCAGCGCACGCGGCGGTCTTCCCAATCCGCGCGCATGGCGGCAAGGCCATCGACGCCAGATCCGCGCGCAAGGCGCATCACGAAGGTTTCGGCCTGATCATCGGCCGTGTGGCCCAGCATCACCGCATCCAGCCCGGCGCCCTGCGCCCAGTCCGCCAGCAGGTCGTATCGCGCGTGGCGGGCGTTGTGTTGCAGGTTGCCCTGCTTTGCGCCCTGCCAAACCAGCGTTGTGTGGTCGATGCCATGCTGCGCACAGGTGTCTTTCACGAACTGAGCCTCATCCGCTGATTCGGTGCGCAGCCCATGATCAACCGTGGCGGCGGCCAACGTCACGCCCTGTGCCCGGCACAAATCAAGCGCAAGCATCAACAGCGCCATACTGTCCCCGCCGCCCGACACCGCGACGCCCAAACGCGAAACGGGCCCGCCTGCGCGGACCCGATCAAGGGCGTCGGTCAATGCCGCCTCTGGTGTCATTGGCACCCAAGGTTGGCGCGCGCAGCTTGCGCATCTTCGACGGCAGGCGTGCCGGGGAAGCGTTTGCCGACCTCGCCCAACGTGGCGCAGGCCTCAGACACCTGACCCAACTCACCCAACGCATGACCCAGACGGAACAGTGCATCGGGCGCACGGTCGCCGTTCGGCGCACCCGAGAACGCGTTCAGATAGGCGCGTGCGGCGGCTTTGATGTCGCCCTGCCCGGTCAACGCCTCGCCGCGCTGAAAATGCGCCTCGGCGGTCATCGGCCCGCCGGGATAGGTTTCGATGAAGGTCTCGTAAAGCGTCGCGGCGGTGGCAAAGTCGCCCGCCTCCAGCGCCGCACCGGCGGCTTCGAAATCCTGCCGCTCGCCCACCGCAAGCTCGGTCGCCATTGGTTGTGCAGGCGCGGGCGCTGTGGCGGGTGCAGCGGGCACTTCACCGCCGCCAAGGGTGGTGGTCTCACCCAGTTTCGAGACATCGCCGCCTTCAAGTTCAACCAGCCGGAATTCCAGATCGCCAAGGCGGTTGGTCCCGTCCTTGACGATCGAGTTTATGCGAAACTCAAGCTGCTCAGTCTGGCCTGTCAGGCGTGACAACTCGCTTTCGAGGGTCGCGAGCCGTTGGGTCAGACTGCCACCGCCCGACACAACGCTACCCGACCCAGTGGTGGACAGCTCGGTCTTCAGCTTCTGGACCTCGACATACAACATCGACAGCTCTTGCCGGATATCTGCCAACGATTGCTTGCGATCCTGTGCAGTGGCAGGGGCCACCAAGACCACCGACAGGGCGATGGCGGCAGCGGTCAGCCGGGATATGCGCAACATCCGAACCTCCTTCACGTGATCGTGGCTCAGCTTGTCGCCGCGCCTGCGGCCAGAACGGTCACAGCCCGGCGGTTCTTGGCGTAACATACCTCGGTCGAGCAGATCTCAAGCGGGCGCTCCTTGCCATAGCTGACGGTTTGCAACCGGTTGGGCGCCACGCCCCGTTCGATTAAATAGTTATTCACCGCCGAGGCACGACGCGCGCCCAGCGCAAGGTTGTATTCACGCGTGCCTTGTTCGTCTGCGTGGCCTTCCACAATGGCAGTATAGGCCGGGTTTTCCATCAGCCATGCCGCTTGTTTGTTCAGAATCTCGGTGTTCTCGGCGCTAAGGGTCGATTGGTCGATGGCAAACAGCACCCGGTCGCCGATGGTCTGCTGGAAATAGGCGGGCGATTTGGGGTCGGACGGGCTGCCCGCCACATAATCGCCACCCAAGCCACCCGTGCCGTATTCATCGCCCAGACGGTCCTTTGAACAGGCTGACAGCGCCAAGGCACCCACAACCAGCGAAGCCATTGCAATTCTTTTCATGATCGTTCCTGTGTCCATTTTCATCCCGCCCGTTTGATAGGCGGGCGATTTGTTGCTCGTTGGCGAAAGCTTAGCAGCAAAAACGCCGTTTGGAAACGGAACGGCACACACCCGCTGGCGCACCCCGCCCCTTGCGCAAAATTGCGCTTATTTCAAAAGCGGGGACCACGCCGGATCCGACGCCGCACCTTCCGTCACTACACGGCGCAAATTGCGGCCCGAGATGTCAACGGAATAAAGCGACGGCGCCCCTGTCGCCCCCTGGCTTTCACGGGTGAACATGATGACACGGCCATTCGGAGCCCAAGTCGGGCCTTCGTCCAGGAAAGATGCAGTCAACAGGCGTTCTTCGGACCCATCAGTGCGCATGACGCCGATATGGAAGCGCCCGCCATATTGTTTTGTGAACGCGATCAGATCGCCACGCGGCGACCAGACAGGCGTGCCATACTGACCTTGGCCGAAGCTGATCCGCGTCGCTTCGCCGCCGCCTGCTGGCATGACATACAACTGCGGCGAACCCGAGCGATCGCTTTCAAAGACGATCTGGCTGCCATCTGGCGAATAGCTGGGCGCCGTTTCAATCGCGGGGGTCGAGGTCAGACGCCGCGGGTTGCCGCCGTTGATATCCATCGCATAGATATCCGTGTTGCCTCCCATAGACAGCGAATAGACGATTGTGCGGCCATCGGGCGAAAAGCGCGGTGCGAAGGTCATGGTGCCTTGCTGTTGCGACAACACCTGCCGCCCCACTGTGGCCACATCCAGCACATAGACCTGCGGGAAACCGGTTTCATAGCTGGTGTAAAGGATCTTGTCCCCGGTCGGCGAAAAACGCGGGGCCAGCACCAGCGCCGAACTGTCAGTCAGGTATTGCACGTTGGCACCGTCGTAATCCATGATCGCCAACCGCTTACGCTTCGCGTTCTTGGGGCCGCTTTCGGCCACAAACACCACGCGGCTGTCAAAATAGCCGCTTTCACCGGTGATACGGCTGTAAACGATATCAGCAACCTTGTGAGCCACCCGACGCCAAGACGAAATGGCACCCGAGAATTGAAGCCCTTCGCCCAGTGGTTGGCCAGAGAAGACGTCATAGACCCGGAATTTCACATTCAGGCTGTCGCCAGACGCCGATACCGCCCCAGTGATCAGCGCTTGCGCGTTGATCGCTTTCCAATCGGCATAGGCGACCGGGCTGGCAAAGCTGGTGATGCCTGACACAAACGCATCCGCCGGAATTTCCCGAAACAGCCCGGTGCCCACCAAGTCAGCCGCCACCACCCGCGCGATCGAACGTGCGTATTCGCCCGCCTCTGTGTTTTCGGCTTGGAAGTCCGGAATTGCAAAGGGCAATGGTTCGATAACGCCATCGGTGATTTCGATGCGCAACGGCCCTTGGGCCATCGCCGGTCGGGTCAGCCCAACGACGCAGACCATGACGGCGATCATCGCCGACATTACAACGCCCGTGGATCGTTCGAGGATCAGCTTCTTGAGTTCGATGCTCATGCGACCAATTCCCTCTTCATGTTGTTTTACTCGGTTCTTACACGTTTTCCTGCGCCCAATGGCAGGGGGAAATTTGCCCCGCCGTACACAGGCGGTGCCATGCCCACCGTTAGGTGTCTGCGCCCCGGGATAGATGTCAAAGCCACGCCGCATCATTTGATCCTCATCTTTTCGGGGTTGAAGGTCATTTCGATTTCCTGCCACTGACCGTATTTCTCGGCCGGAAGGTCAAAGCCGCTGGCACCGCACCGGATGATTGCACGCCGGGCGGCTTGAAAGGCGGTGTTCGCGGCCCCTTCCGACGGACCTTCCCAGGATGCCATGCGGATACCTTCGGGTTTGCCATCGCGGCTCATCGACACCATCACGACGACTGTGGTGGTCATCGCATCGGTCGAGGCAGACCCAAGGTTCCAACACCGGCTGACTGCCACGCGCAATCCGTCTTTTTCGCCGCGCGTCAGCGGTGGGCCTTCTGGCACGTCCTGCGCCGGGCGGTCGGTCTCGCCACCCGCGACCTGATCGGCCACGGCGGCGGCAACAGCGGCGGCGTTGTTCGCGGGGGCGGGTGTTTCAGTCGGGGCCTCGGCGGGCGTTTCGGGTTCAGCGGTTTGCACCGGGGCCGGACGATCAGGCCGCGTTTTCGGGCGCGACGAGGTCGCGGGGGCCAAGGACGGATCCTCTATCGGTTCGTCAGCTTCCGTCACGATCTGGGTCGACGCCTCAGGCGGCGCGGTCGGCGTCACTTCCTCGGGCAGAGGCTCTGGTGTCGGCTCGGGCGACGGCTCTGGTGCTTCAACCACCTCGGGTGCTTCCTCGACCGGCGTTTCGGGTTCCGGCGCAGGGGTCGGGGCCACGCGCGGCGCGGGCGCGGGCGGCGCTGTTTCAGGCTCGGGGACGGGTTCCGGCTCGGGTTCAGGTTCAGGTTCAGGCGCGGGTTCGGGTTCAGGGGCCGGTTCCGGTTCGGGCACTGGTTCTGGCGCAGGCTCAGGCTCAGGCTCGGGCGTCGGGCGCGGTGCGGGGGGCGTGTCGCCTTCTGTCGCGGCCTCGCCACGTGGCGCACTGAGCGCTGCAAATTCGTCTTCCGAGATGATCGAGACATCAGACACCTGCACAAGCTCTTCGTCGCGCGACCAGTTGAAGGCCCCGCCGAAAAGCACCCACAGGATCAGGATCCCGTGGACAGATGCCGAGATGTAAAGACCTCTGCGCATGACCCTGCCCTAGTTGTCCGTGCCGGTCAGACTTGGCCCGCCACCTTCGGTCACAAACCCGATCGAGGTGAAGCCAGCCGCGTTCAGCGCGCCCATCACCTTGGCAATCGCATCCCATGCCACCTGACCATCGGCGCGCAAGAACACTTTGTTGTCAGCGCGTTCAGCGGCCACAGCGCGCAGCTTGGTGATCAGCTCGTCTTGCGCAATTTCTGTGGTTTGCAGGAATATCTGACCTTCTTCGGTGATGGTGATCGCCAGCGGCTCTTCCTCGGGCGCGTCCAGCGATTTGGCGGCGGTCTTGGACAGTTCAACCGGCACACCGACGACCATCAACGGTGCGGCCACCATGAAGATGATCAGCAGCACCAGCATCACGTCTACGAAGGGGGTAATGTTGATCTCGGCCATCACGCGGCGATGCTTGCCGCGACGCCGCCCGCGCCGGGCGCGGCGATCCGCACCCCCGCTTTGTTGCACACCCGCGCTCATATCAGCTGTCCAGCTGACGGCTGAGGATGGTGGCGAACTCGTCCGCGAAAGCCTCGTAGCCCGCCAGAATGTTGTCGCTGTCCACGCTTAGCTTGTTGTAAAAAACAGCCGCCGGGATGGCCGCCAGAAGGCCCAGACCGGTGGCCAAAAGCGCCTCGGCAATACCGGGGGCGACGACGGCCAGGTTGGTGTTTTGTTGCTGCGCAATCTCGACAAAGGCGTGCATGATGCCCCAGACCGTGCCGAACAAACCCACGAAGGGCGCGGTCGAGGCAACAGTTGCCAGAAAGCTCAGACCCTTGTTCAGCTCTTCGCCTTGTTTTGCAATGGCCACGTCCATCGACCGGTCAATGCGCGACTGTGCATTAGCGATCAACCCGCCATCGGCGCGATGACTGCGCCGCCATTCCAGCATCCCGGACGAAAAGACCTTTTCCGCGGGCCCGTCTGGCGTCGGCCCGATCTGGTCAAACAGCTCGTCCAGTGGTTCGCCCGACCAGAACTTGCGGTCGAACGCCTCGGCATCCGCGCGAGCGCGGCGAAAGTCCATGTGTTTCGTGATGATGATCGCCCACGACCAGATCGAGGCTGCAATCAAAAGCAGCATCACCAACTTGACCGTGAATGTCGCGCGAAGAAAAAGGGCGAAGAAGGAGAAGTCGATCTCCGCCGCCGCCTGAAGCGTTTCCGTTTCCATATGTCTGCCTCTGTACCGCCGCCTCTTTGGGCAGCTTATCTGCATGTTTCATAGCGGATTGCCACGGGGAATGCCATCAAAACCGCGTCATCGGCATGAAAGTCGTGGGGTCAGTGAACCAAACGGCGGATATTTGCCGGAAGCCGGGCGGGTTGGCCGGTGTCCGACACGCAGACGATGGTGACAAGGGCTTCAAACAAACGCTCTTCGCCGCGTTTGACCACCTGCTCCATCACAAGTCGCGCGCCTGTGACCTGCTGAACAGATGTTTCAACCTGCAACTCTTCGTCAAAACGCGCCGATGACAGATAGTCCGCTTCGACCCGGCGCACCGCGAACACCAGCCCGTCTTCGCGCATCGCGTTCTGGTCGATCCCGATCTCGCGCACCCAATCTGACCGCGCGCGTTCGATGTAACGCAGATAATTGGCGTAATAGACGATCCCTGCCATGTCGGTGTCTTCATAGTAAACGCGGATGGGGAAGTGGTGCATGGGGCCCTCGTGCTTCAAATCATCCCGACCCTAGCCGCGCAAGGGATAATCCGCCAGCCGCTCGTACCGCGCACCATCGGCGCGAAGGTCCGAGCGATAAAGCGACAGCGTGCCCAGCGTGACGGTCGGGTAGCGGATCGCGCCGTGGGTTTCCAACGCACGACCCAACGACGCCAAATCGTCAGTCGTGGGGGTTTGGGGCATTCGCACCAACGTCACATGCCCGCGAAAACGCCGATACGGCAGTGTGATTCCGGCGCGACGCACCGCCTGTTTGGCTTGTTTGTGCAGCAAGTCAACGCCGTCGGCCCCAACCGCCAGAACAGACGGCACCCCGCCGCCCAACGCGGTCAGCCCGGCCAAATCGACGGTCGCGGGTGGGGCGTGCAGCATCTCCAGCTCGGTGTTCAGTTCCTCAAGCGCGTCAATAGGTTGCTCGCCCAGAAAGGCCAGCGTCAGGTGGATATTCTCCTCGGGCACCGGGCGCCCGACCTTTAGACGCAATGCAAAACCCGCAAGCTGCGCGGCCAGATCATCTGGCAGGGGAAGGGCAAGGAAACAGCGCATTCAGTGCAACTGTGCCTGTGACGCGCCGCCCGCTTGCATCCGTGCGAAAATCCTTAGCGCATGTGACGCGTCATCCGCCGCCGCTGGCAGCACCGGATCATAAGCCGCCGAAATCAACGCCGCGATTTCTGGACGCAGGATCGTCTGGCCATCCGGCAGAACCGCCAGCGGGCTTTTGGTGGAAAACGCATCCTCGCTCCACAGCAACACCGCCTGCACGGCTTGGGTCAGAGCCAGCGTCTCGGCCGGTTGGTCCGCCATCGCGCCCCGCATACAGACAAAGGTGAAACAGGCCTGAATGGCGTTGTCATTGTCGAACCGAAACGCGCGATACTGGGTGGCTCCGGCGGCTTTCAAACGCGCCACGAGCGGCAGGAGGTCAGGGATCATCTCGCCCAGTTTCGGCACGTCCAGCAACTCGTCCCAATCGCGAAAGAAGAACACCATCAGGTTGGCGCCCAATTCCGGGTCGGTCTCGGCCATCTTGTGACCGGCCAGCGTCACCACCGCTTCGATCGCACCCTTCACGACCTCTAGCGTGGCGTCTTCAACGCCGAACACGACCGGCACGATGGGGCGGCCCCAGCGAGCGAAGGCGAAGTCACCATTTGCGCGGGTGAAATGCGCGGTCACATGTTCTGGCGTCATAAGAGGGGCGTCAGCCATATCGCGTCTCCGGATCTTCTGGGGGTGATGTCCCGCAAATAGGCGCACGTTTCAAGGGTTAACCTTCGAAAAGTTGTCCCTGCCCCGACCCGCGCGGCTGAGGCGCGGGGGCGGTCAGGCCCAGATGCCGCCACGCAATCTGGCCCAACATCCGCCCCCGCGGGGTGCGCTGGATCAGGCCTTGTTGCAGCAGAAACGGCTCGATCACTTCTTCCAGTGCGTCGCGGCTTTCGGACAGGGCGGCGGACAGAGTTTCGATGCCCACCGGGCCACCACCGTAGTGCTCGGCCATCAAACCAAGATAGCGCCGGTCCGCGCCGTCCAATCCCAGATGATCAACGCCTAATCGCGTCAGCGCATTATCGGCCAAGTCGCGCGTGATGCGCCCGTCGCCCTCGACTACCGCGAAATCGACCACGCGGCGCAAGAGCCGCCCAGCGATCCGCGGCGTGCCACGCGCGCGTTTCGCAATCTCGCGCGCGCCATCATCGTCCGCAGGCGCGCCCAGCTTGATCGCGTTGCGGGTGACAATCTCATGCAGTTCATCAACCGAGTAAAATTGCAGCCGCACCGGAATGCCGAAACGGTCGCGCAAAGGCGTGGTCAGCAGACCAAGCCGCGTGGTTGCCCCCACCAGCGTGAAGGGCTGCAGCTCGATCCGAACGGTGCGCGCGGCGGGGCCTTCGCCGATCACAAGGTCCAGTTCGAAATCTTCAAGTGCAGGATACAGCACCTCTTCCACCACCGGGTTCAGGCGGTGGATTTCGTCAATGAACAACACGTCATTGGTTTCCAGATTGGTCAGAATCGCGGCCAGATCACCGGCCTTGGCCAACACTGGGCCGGACGTCATGCGGAAGTTCACGCCCAACTCGCGCGCCATGATCTGCGCCAACGTGGTTTTGCCCAAACCCGGAGGGCCGTGAAACAGCACATGATCCATCGCCTCGCCACGCTTGCGCGCGCTTTCGATAAAGATGCGCAGGTTGGCGCGGGCCTCGGCCTGACCGATGAAATCACCCAAGGTTTGCGGGCGCAGGGCACGGTTGGCATCTTCTGCGTCTTCCGGCCGCGGGTTGGCGCGCAGCGTCGGGTCCGGCGTGTTCAGTGGGTCAGAGGCAGTCATGGATTCTTTCTAGTCCCCTACCCTTTGGGCGCAAGAAGTTTCAGCGCCGCGCGGATCAGGCCGGATGTGTCCAGCATGGCATCCTCGCCCAATGCCTGCGCCACAGCGGACGCCGCTTCGCCCGGGGCATAGCCAAGGTTGGTCAGGGCTGACAGCGCCTCGGACTGCGCGGCGGCATTGCCGCTGGGGGCGGAGGATGCCGCTGGCGTGGTCGGGATGTTTGGCTCGATCACCCCATCATCCGTCGCAGGGATGCCGATAGCACTGGAAGCTTGCCCCGACAATGCCATCACCGACGCGGCCTTGTCCTTCAATTCATTAACCACACGCTGCGCGGTCTTGGGACCAATGCCCTTGGCAGCCTTGACGGCATTCCAGTCGCCCAACGCAATCGCGCGGCTGACCCCATCGGCCCCCAACGTGCCAAGGATCGCCATCGAGGCTTTCGCACCGATGCCCTGCACGCTCATCAACAGCCGGTGCCATTCCTTCTCAACCAATGTCGTGAAGCCGAACAGTTGCAGATTGTCCTCGCGCACCAGAAGTTCCGTATAAAGCGCAACCGCCTCGCCTGCGTCGGGCAGGCTGGCCATCGTGCGGTCCGAGACATAGACTAGGTATCCCACGCCGCGCACGTCAATCAGCACGTGATCCTCGGCGCGATGGTCGATCCGTCCTGCGATTTTCCCGATCATGCTGTGGCTTTCTTTAACGCGGCTTCCAGGCGTCCGGCATTCTGCGCATGGAAGGCATGACAAATCGCAATCGCCAGCGCGTCAGCCGCATCCGCACCTTTGATCTTCACGCCGGGTAGCTGCATTTTGACCATATGCGCCACCTGCAACTTGTCGGCATGTCCAACCCCCACGACGGCTTTCTTGACCGCGTTGGGCGCGTATTCCCCGATCGGCAGCCCTGCCTTTGCCGGCACCAAAAGCGCGATGCCCCGCGCTTGCCCCAGCTTTAGCGTGGCAACGGCGTCCTTATTGACAAATGTCTGCTCAACCGCAGCGGTTTCGGGCGCGAATTGCGTCAGCACCTCGGACAGTTGATCGTAAAGCGACAACAGGCGCGACGCGAGATCGCCGGTGCGGGAATGACAGATGCCATTTGCGACATGCGACATGCGTGTACCGTCGGTGTCGATCACCCCCCAGCCAAGGTTTCTTAGCCCCGGGTCGATGCCAATTACGCGCATGTGTCATACCGCCCTGTCTGCCCCGCGCCTTGCCATCAGACGACACCTGAAAACCGCGCTTTTACGGGAACTAGCACGAAACAGGAACACGCGCCAGCCGCTTTCGCGGTGCCAGCGATTCGCACGCGCCAAAGCAGCGGGTAGAAACAGTAGATGTATTTAAGCCACAGGCAGCACGATCATACCAATTTTTACTGGGCGAAAACGCCGCTTTCGGCCTGTTTCCGACCTAGCCTATCCTGAATGCGACCCGTTGCAGAAAACGCATGAGAGTCATGCAATTTCGGCCCTTGCTGGCACCACACCGGCGGCCTAAATGCTGGTCAGAGCAATGATGCTTGGTGCAGTATTCTTACCGAGAAGGACATGAAAATGGCTGCTTTCGAAACGACATATATCCCTGTGAACGGTGCGTCCTTCGGGGGCCGTCTGTCCAATACTATCCGCAGCTATTTTGCTGCGGTTGCCGCATGGAACGACGCGCGCTCGAACCGCAACGCCTTGTCGAAACTGACAGATCGCGAACTTGACGATATCGGCCTGTGCCGCGCAGATATCGAAGCGATGTAAACGGAAAAACGACAAGACCCGCGCAATTTTCGCGGGCCTTGCCTTTCATCTGTAACCCCGTCCGGTCACATCCGGGCGGGGTTTTCTTATGGGAATATCATTCCAGCGACAGGGCCACAAAACGCGGGTTGTCGTCGCGACGCACCAGCAGAAGAACAGACTTGCGACCGCCATCCTTGGCATTGGCCAGACGGGCCTCAAGCTCTTTGATCGAAGTGACGGGTTGTTGACCAGCTTCGGTCACAACATCACCGGCGCGCACACCCTTTTCAAACGCTTCGCTGTCCTGATCTATATCCAGAACGACAAGCCCTTCGACGTTCGGACCCAAGCCCATTTCGTCGCGACGCATGTCGTCAAGTTCGCTTAGCGACATGCCAAGCACCTTGCCTTCGTCCGGCGCGCTGGGTTCGGGGTCGGGCGTATCGCCGGGCGCCGCACTTGCATCTTCGCGCCGACCCAGCGTGATTTTCAGGGTCTGCGTCTTGCCATCGCGCAAGATAACGACACGTACGGCCTTGCCAACCGGGGCGTTGCCGACGATGCGCACAAGTTCGCGGGTGTCGGTCACCTCGGTCCCGTCAAAAGACAGGATGATGTCGTTGGCAAGGATGCCGGCCTCTTTTGCCGGGCCTTCGGGCACATCAGTGATCAGGGCACCGTTGGTGTTATCCAGCGCCATCGCCTCGGCGATGTCATCTGTGATGTCCTGAATGCGCACGCCCAGCCAGCCGCGACGCGTTTCGCCGAACTCCTTCAGCTGATCGACGACACGTTTGACAACCGCCGACGACATCGCGAACCCGATGCCGATCGAGCCACCGTTCGGGCTGAGGATCGCAGTGTTCACGCCGACGACTTCGCCTTTCATATTGAACAAAGGCCCGCCCGAGTTGCCCCGGTTGATCGCCGCATCTGTCTGGATATAGTCATCATAGGCACCCGACAATTCGCGGTTACGCTGCGACACAATCCCGACCGAAACAGAAAAACCCTGCCCCAACGGGTTGCCCACAGCCATGACCCAATCACCCACACGCATGACATCGCTGTTACCGAAGGTCACGAAGGGCAGCGGCTTGTCACTTTCCACCTTCAGGACGGCAATATCAGTGTTAGGGTCGGTACCGATCACTTTCGCGGGCAGTTCGCGATCACTGTCGAAGAATTCAATCAGTATCTCGTCCGCGCCTTCAATGACGTGATTATTCGTCACAATGAAGCCGTCTTCAGAAATCACGAAGCCAGAGCCAAGCGCTTGGCTGCGACGCTGTCGGGGTTGGGCGTCGGGGCTATCTGGTCCGCCAGGACGGTTGCGTTCAAGGAAATCGCGGAAGAAATCCTCAAACGGGCTACCTTCGGGAACCATCGGGTGGTTGCCCGTCCGCTGGGCCACCATAGTCGAGGTGGTGATGTTTACCACCGCGGGGCTGACTTGTTCGGCCAAGTCGGCAAAACTGTCAGGGGCGCCGCGCGCATCGGCTCGCACGCCCGATGCGACAACCACGGCAATCGCCATGATCAGCCCGACAAAAGCGCGCATGCCCCGGACTTGTAGGGTTTCGGGGGAAATCGCCTGCACTTTCACACTTTTCTCCTTTCAAGAAAATTTTCCGGACCGCAGTCCGTTGAATGATAGTTTCTAGATAGGAACCCAAAAGCGCAACGCAAAGTTCCTGAACCCTGTTCACTGCCATGTGAACGTCTGTAACGCGGCGCAAATGCGCGCGTCAGCTACAGATCGCGTGCTTGGGAGAAGGACAGAAGCTGTTTTCCCTTGGCGTCCCACAGATGCAGCCGGGTGCAAGTCAGGCTTTGCGCGATTGTCATGCGGTTGGCCTGAGCCAGTTCCGTGTGATCGCGCAAAACTTCGGTCAGGCGATAGAATGGGATACGGCTGTAAAGGTGATGAACATGGTGAATGCCAATATTGGCGCTGAACCATTGCAGGACGGGCGGCAAGACGTAATGCGAGCTGCCTTCAAGGGCGGCGTCGTGCAATTGCCAGTTTTCTTCGGTGCTCCAATGGGTGTCTTCAAACTGGTGCTGGACATAGAACAGCCACATCCCCGCCGTAGCCGCCAGAATGGTGGTCGGAAGAAAGATTAGAAGTAGCGCCGAGAAGCCACCGAAATACCAGATCACAACCAGTATCGCGGCGATCACCAGATTGGTGCCCATCGCGCTGATCCAATAGCGCGCGCCATTCATAAGCCCGAACGGCAACCGGTTTTGCAAAAGAAACAGATAGCTCGGGACAAAGCCAAACAGGAACAGCGGGCTTCGATAAACGCGATAGCGCAACTGATCGAACCGCGATAGCGCGTTATATTCATCGACGGTCAGGGTCATGATATCGCCAATGCCGCGCTTGCCCAGATGACCGGCCGAGCTGTGGTGGATCGAATGCGTCCGCCGCCACACAGCGTAAGGGGTGAGCGTCAAAACCCCGATCACCCGCCCGACCCAATCGCTGACCGCGCGTTCTTTGAAAAACGAGCCGTGGCCGCAATCATGCTGGATGGTGAACAACCGAAGCAGGAACAGCGCGTTGAACAGCGACAGCGCAAGCGTCAGCCACGGGCTGACCGACATCGCCAGCCACGCCAGTGCCCAAATTCCGATGAACGGGCCAACGCTGACCGCCAGTTCGAAGGCACTGCGCCATTGGTTCGGCTCGCGATAAGTGGCTAGCGTCTTCACCCAATCTTTTGCGGATGTTGAATTTCGGGAAGGCGATGGCGCGTTCAAGGGCTGCGCGGCGGAATTATTTGTCATGGGCCTGCTTTTCGAAGTATTAGGGCACCGATATACGACCAGTCGCACATGGTAAGGGATTAGTGTGACGACGTTGCGCAAAGGTCAAAGTGCCACAGGGCGCGCGTGTGCCTCCGTCGCGCGGGTGTCTAGGCCTGCGATAGCCATACCAGAACAACCCCCAATGTCACCGCCACCAATCCGACTGCGCGTCGCTGGTCACGCGACATTGCGGCCATCATGGCTACAAGATCATCCAAACGCGAAGGGGCCAGTGCGAACACCAGCCCCTCGATCACAAGCACTAGACCGATGCCCAATAAGACAATAGTCATTTACGGCCCGTATCCGATTTCAGATAGTCAAAGAACTCGCTGTTTGGTGACATGACTATCGAAGAGTTGTCGCCACGCAGAGAATTCTCATACGCCTCCAAAGATCGCAGGAAGGTATAAAACTCGGTATCTCTGCCAAGCGCATTTGCCAAGATCCCGTTACGGCGGGCGTCAGCCTCGCCTCGGATGATCCGGGCTTCCTTGCGCGCTTCGGACACGGTTTCCACCACGGTCCGGTCGGCGGTTGCACGCAAACGTTGCGCCGCTTCGTTACCGCGGGCGATTTCGTCCGCTGCCAGACGCTGACGTTCGGCACGCATCCGTTCAAAGGTCGCTTCAAGGTTCTGCTTGGGCAGGTCGGCACGCTTGATGCGCACGTCAATGATTTCGACACCAAGCGAGGCCGCCTGTTCACGCGCCTGATCGCGGATCTGGTTCATCAGGATGACACGATCCGCCGACAGAACGGCACCGGAGTTCACCTTACCCAGCACTTCGCGCAGTTCGGCGTTCAGGATACGTTCAAGCCGCGGAATGGCACCATCGATCGAACTTGCGCCAACGGCACGGCGGAACTGCTTGGCATCTGCAATACGCCAGCGCGCAAACGCGTCGACTTCACGGCGACGGCTGTCCGCAGGCGTCACCTCAAGCTTGCCGGTTTCAAGCGGTAGGATACGCGCGTCATATTTGACGATCTCGTGCAGGACGGGGATCTTGAAATATAGACCGGGGTCTGAAATTTCGGCCTGAACTTCACCGAACCACAGACGCAGCGCCGTTTCGCGCTCGTCCACGATATAGACCGCCTGCAACGCGCCAAAGACCAGTGCAACGATGGCAAAAAGGATGATTTGAGTGCGTTTCATCAGTTCGCCCCCCCTGCTTCACTTTGCGCAGGTTTGCGCTGCAGTTCATTCAGCGGAAGGTAAGGCACGACACCGCCTTCGCCACCGATAACTTCGTCAATAATGACCATGTTCACGTTGCCCAGAACCCTTTCGATCGTCTCAAGATACAGCCGTTTCCGGGTGATATCAGGTGCTTTGGCGAATTCATCATAGACCGCGATGAAGCGTGCGGCTTCACCCTCGGCTTCATTGACGGCACGGGCACGATAACCCTCGGCTTGCTCCAGCAATTGCGCGGCCTCACCACGTGCGGCAGCAACTACGCGGTTGGCATAAGCGTCGGCCTGCTTCTGCAACGTATCGCGGGTTTGCTCGGCGGCTTGGACTTCGCGGAAGCTGTCGATCACGTCTTTCGGGGGGTCGGCGCGGTCGAAGTTCACGCGTACGATGTTCACACCCGACTGATAGGATTCCAGCGTTGACTGGATCAGCTCTTCAAGCTCTTGCGCGATGACACCACGATCCGACGTCAGGATTGGCGCCAACCGCGACCGCGCGATGATTTCACGCATGGCAGATTCCGACACCGCCCGGATCGTGTCCGCTGGACCGGCCAGGTTGAACACGAACTTCTCGATGTCCGAGATATTCCAGACCACCTGATAGTCAATATCGACGATGTTTTCGTCGCCGGTCAGCATCAAGCCATCATTGGCACCATCACCGATATTGATGACGTTTTCACGGGTCACGGGGTAGATTTCCTTGGTGACAATCGGCCAAGGGGCGAAGTTCAAACCCTCTTGCCCGACGCCGTAGCGTTCGCCGAACAGCAGTTCAACCGACTGCTCTGACGTGTCCACACGGTAGAAGCTTGCAAACAGCCAGACCGCAACGGCCACGAGCGCGACCAGCAAAAGCGATCCGCGCCCAAAACTTGGCCCTTCGCCGCCGCCTGATCCACCGCCACGACGTTTGTCGCCGCGACCGCCCATCAGAACGCGCAGTTGTTCTTGGCCCTTTTTCATAAGCTCATCGATTTCGGGCATTTGCGGCGGTTCGTTGCCGCCACGGTTGCCGCCACCGTTCGAGGGGGGACGCCCGTCCGAGCCGCCGCGGCTTCCGCCGCCGCCCCAAGGGCCGCCATTGTCACTGGCCATTTGGTCCTGTTCCTTCCACGTAAATGGTTTCGTCGTCATACCTGACCCCTTGCGGGGCGGATTTCAAGCCAAAGGGAATGCAAAGCTGCATCTTTGCCTTGAAATTCCTGTGTTTGCATCGTGAGGGTTCGGTTTTGGCCTCAGTCGCTGCGGCTTGGTGTCCTCATCAGCACAATCTCTTCGGCCATGGTCGGATGCACCGCTACGGTTCGATCAAAATCCGGTTTGGTTGCCCCCATCTTCACGGCGATGGCGGCCATCTGAATCATCTCGCCCGCACCTTCGCCCACGATGTGGCAGCCCAGAACCTTCTGGCTTTCCTGGCTGACGATCAGCTTGAACAAAACACGCTCCTTCGCGCCGATGAAGCTTTTTTGCATCGGGCGGAAAACCGCACTGTAAACATCGATCTTTTCTTGCGCGCGAGCCTCTTCTTCGGACAAGCCGACCGTGCCGTATTCCGGCTGTGTGAACACCGCCGAGGCAACTTCGTCGTGGTCAGGCTTCGTCGGGTTACCTTTGAATACGGTTTCAACAAAGGCCATGCCTTCGCGAATGGCCATAGGCGTCAGGGCAATCCGGTCGGTCACATCGCCGACCGCATAGATTGAAGGCACAGCGGTCTGGCTGTAATCATCCACCACCACGGCTCCGTTTTCGCCCAGTTCGACGCCAAGATCTTCCAACCCCAGCCCAGCAGTGTTGGGATCGCGCCCGGTGGCAAGCAGCACTTGGTCGAACAATTCTTCGCGCCCATCCGTGCCCTTGACCCAGATGGCACCGTCGCGACGCTCCATCCGTTCGATTTCCAGACCGACATGCAGATCGACGCCATCTTCGCTGATTTGTTCGGCCAGAAGCCCGCGCACTTCGTCGTCAAAGCCGCGCAGGATTTGCGCGCCGCGATACCAGACGGTGGACTTGCTTCCCAGCCCGTTGAAAATGCACGCGAACTCCATCGCGATATAGCCGCCACCGACGATCAGGATGCGCTCAGGAAACTCGTCCAGATCAAAGATTTCGTTCGAGGTGATGCCCAGATCCGCGCCCGGAATATCGGGGACGAAGGGACGCCCGCCGGTGGCGACAAGGATGTGCTTGGCGGTAAAGCTTTCGCCCGTCGACAATTCAACGGTGTGAGCGTCCGTCAGTTTGGCGCGGGCATGAAAGATATCGGCGCCCGAATTGCCAAGGTTCTTGGTATAGATGCCTTCCAGCCGCTCGAGTTCGGCATGAAGGGCGGGACGAAACGTGCCTGCCCAGTCGAATTTGCCCTGCGCGTGGCCCTGCCAGCCATAGGCGCGCGCCGCTTCGGCGGCTGATCCGAATTGCGAGGCGAAGACCATCAATTTTTTCGGCACACAGCCCCGGATCACGCAGGTGCCGCCCATGCGGAATTCTTCGGCCAGACCCACTTTGGCCCCACCTTCTGCCGCCACCCGACCTGCACGCACCCCGCCCGAGCCGCCACCGATCACGAAAAGGTCATAGTCAAAGTCGCTCATATCCATCTGCCTTTTGTCTGTCCGAACCATACATTCGGGCGCAATTCATCGTCCGGCGGAAACTATGGACTTCGCGCAGGGATTTCCAGTGCCAGTGATGTCACACGGGTCACGATTACGCGGGGTTGGCAATGGATCAGATGTCGGCGAAGATATTGTCGCTGTCGGCGAAGGCAATCCGATCTTCTTCGTGGGTGCCTTCGTTGATATCTATTACCTCGACCCGGCCATCGCCATGGCCGATCACGACTGCATCGCAAATGTCGATGAACAACCCGTTTTCAACAACGCCCGGCACTTGGTTCAGAACCATCGACAACTTGCGCGGATCGTCGATACGCTTCAGATGCAGGTCAATGATTTGGTTGCCTTCATCGGTGACGAACGGCTCTCCGCCCTTTTCCCGCAGCACAGCCTCGGTCCCCAGAACATCCATCGCGGTCAACAGTTCTTCAACCAACCCCTTGGTAGCGTTCACGCCGAATGGAATTACCTCGATGGGCAATGGGAACGCACCTAGCATATCAACCGCTTTGGTCGGGTCCGCGATCACCACCATGCGGTCTGACGCTGTGGCGACGATTTTTTCCTGCAGATGTGCGCCCCCGCCGCCTTTGATCAGGCACAGGTCGGGATCGTATTCGTCGGTGCCGTCAATGGTCAGGTCCAGCCACTTGGCGTCGTCCAGCGTTGTGACTTCGATCCCCACTTGGCGGGCCAGATCGGCGGTGCGCGTGCTGGTGGGAACGCCGGTGATCTTCAGTCCCTCGGTGCGGATGCGTTCGCCCAGACAACGCACCATCCAAGCAGCAGTTGATCCAGTGCCCAATCCCACCTTCATGCCATCCTCGACATACTGGACCGCGCGTTTGGCGGCGACAAATTTGGCGGTGTCGATGGGTGATAGTTCTCCGGACATGATGGCATTTCCCCTTGTAGCGCTTATGTTCGAGTCGTGGGGTTTATAGGACGCATGGGCCAAGGTGGCGAGGGGCGAAGCCCCGACACTGCCAGTTTTCGCCCATCCATGCGGCGGGTGGACAATCTGCCCCGGTTCACCCAAAGCTTGCACGACCTATATTGGGGATGAACGATTGTTAGGAAACCCGCGCAGCGATGCACAGATATGTCTATCTTACCATGGGCTGGGGGGCGGTTGCGCTGGGGCTGATCGGGGTCTTGCTGCCGGTCGTGCCCACCACGCCCTTCTTGCTGGTTGCTGCCTTTGCATTTAGCAAAAGCAGCCCTAAAACCCGTGCCTGGCTGATTGATCATCCCCATTTCGGCCCGGCGATCCGCGACTGGGAGGTTCGTGGCGCGATTTCGCGTCGGGCCAAGACGCTGGCGGCATCTATGATGGCGCTGGTCTTCGTTTTGTCGGCAGTCCTGGGCGCGCCCGGTTGGGTTTTGGCAACGCAGGGCATATTGATGGGTGCTGGTGCCGCTTTTGTGCTGACACGACCGGACTGATCGCAAAAAGCGTCGTTTTCACGCAGGCGAAGTACACGGGAATGATCACTCTGGTTCGGACCACTTAACGCGCGAGGTTATGATGTTTCTGTCCGTATTCGACATGTTTAAAGTCGGGGTTGGCCCCAGTTCGTCCCATACGATGGGGCCGATGGTGGCGGGCGGGCGGTTTTTGGACCACCTGCGCGCGCAGCCCTTCAAGGTCGCCGGATTGCGCGCGTCGCTGCATGGATCATTGGCGTTCACCGGGGTCGGTCATGCGACCGACCGCGCCACGATCCTTGGTCTGGCCGGCTTCCTGCCCGACACCTATGATCACGACAAAGCCGAAGCCACCTTGGCCGACATCACCCGCACCGGCACCGTCTCGCCCCAGGGGTTGGGCACGCTGGTCTTTGCGCCCAAGACCGACTTGATCTTCGATTACGAGACCCCCCTGCCCGGTCACGCCAACGGGATGCAGTTGATGGCCACCGACGCCCAAGGGGACGTGGTGGCGCGCGAAACCTATTACTCCATCGGTGGCGGTTTCGTTGTGACCGAGGCTGAACAGGCCCGCGAGGCAGCGTTGGACGCGCGCGACGCCAAGCGGCACCCCTATCCGTTCGAAACAGCCGCTCAGATGCTTGAGATGGCGAAGGAGTCCGGTAAATCCATCGCCGAGATGAAGCGCGCCAACGAGTTGGAACACACAAATGCACGCGATCTTGCCGAAGGGCTGGACCGCATATGGCAGGTTATGAACGATTGCATCGATCGTGGTCTGACAACCGACGGCACCCTGCCCGGCGGGCTTCTGGTGCGGCGCCGCGCGATGGCGATCCACAACAGTCTGATCGCCGAACAGGGTATGAACCTGACCGCCCCTCATATCATCAACGACTGGATGAGCGTTTACGCCATGGCGGTGAACGAAGAAAACGCCGCTGGTGGGCGGGTCGTAACCAGCCCGACCAACGGGGCCGCCGGGGTTCTGCCCGCCGTTGTGCGTTATTGGCTGCATCATGTGCCGGGCGCCGCGCCGTCGCGCGTGGACGAATTTCTGCTGACCGCCGCCGCGATTGGCGGGATCGTGAAACACAACGCGTCAATCTCGGGCGCCGAAGCGGGCTGTCAGGCCGAGGTCGGATCGGCCAGCGCCATGGCCGCCGCCGGGCTGTGCGCCGTCATGGGTGGCACCCCTATGCAGATCGAAAACGCTGCCGAGATTGCGCTGGAACATCACCTTGGCATGACCTGCGATCCCGTACGCGGGCTGGTGCAGGTGCCGTGCATCGAACGCAATGGACTGGGGGCAATCAAAGCCGTATCGGCGGCGTCACTGGCCCTGCGCGGCGACGGCACCCACCTCGTGCCGTTAGATGCCTGTATCAAGACGATGTTCGAGACCGGGCAGGATATGTCGGAAAAGTACAAAGAGACATCTTTGGGCGGCTTGGCCGTGAACGTGCCAAACTGTTAGCGGTCAGGCGGTGCCAGCGCTGCAATGGCGCCCGCCAGATGGACGCGCGGCAGGATGACCAGCAGGCCCGGTCCGTCTGCTTGGACCGTCACTGCGGTCGCTTTGGTTTCATTCGACGTGCCGATCGTGGCCCAAGGGGACATTGGCAAATCGTCAACGGGCCAGACCAGCCCGGTGGCGCGCACTGTGACCGGAGCCATCGGAAACAGCGAAAATCGTGTGCCGATGGGCAATGACAGCGTTAGCGGCCCGCTCAGATGACAGCAGATATCAACCTCGCCCACCAGAATCACGCGCTTTTCGGGCAGGCGGACCAAGGTGTTATAGCATGCAAGCTCGTGGTCCAGCCGCTTGCCCATGAAGCCCACACCCAGCACCAGTGGCGCGTCGATCACCTGAAGCGCCTTGTGAAAATCGGTATGATTCTGGTCCGGGGTTTCGACAAACCGATCTGCATCAATGCGCGCGCGCGCCGCGTCCGATACCGAATCCATATCGCCCGTCACCACCTGCGGCACATGCCCCAATTCAAGCGCGCGATCCGCCCCGCCATCGACCGCCACCAAATCAGGCGCAAGCGACAAACACGCCGAAACGGTCTGGGCGCTGGCCGCGCCGCCGCCCAATAAAGTCACATTGTGGGAAAATTGACGAAAATATCTCATTATGGACACAATTGCCTCCGAATCTGGATTTAATAAAGACTCTGTCCATAAAAAGACTGCGTTGTCTGCGGTTTTGTATAAGTTCCCGGGACGGTGTACGTTACGTATATCCACAGGGTTTCGGAGGAGAAAGTGAGTTATCAATGGTGAGCAACAGCAAAATTCTCACTGTATCCTACGGCACATTCTCGTGCACGCTTGAAGGATTCGACGAGCCATTCGGAACCATGAAGTCGATTGCGGAATACTTCCGCGATCTGGCCGCAGATGACCGCTATTTCGGTGCCGAGCCGCCAACCCCGGACGCCGAGGTTCTGCACCGCATCGCCGAACGCGAGGTGCAAAAACGCGTACAGGCGCGAGTGGAGGACGATGGAGTTGTGCTACGGCAGGAGGGCGCAAACCCAACTGCGGTAACCAAAACCGGCGCAACGCTAGTGGCCGGCCACGCCTTGATGGATGACGATCAGGCCGAAGATCACGCGGACGAACAGCAGAACGACACCACTGCTGCGCATGCTCAGGACGACATTAAAGACGAAACTCCGACCACGAACGAAAACGCAACTGCCGACGCGACAGAGGTCGAGGAAACAGCGGATGTGAACACTGGCGACTTCGACGACGCTGGCGATCATCAAGATCAGGTCACACTGTCCAAGGGCACCGACCAAGACGACCCGAATGACGAGCCATTCTATGAGCCTTCGGATAATCACGCGGCACAAGACACGCCCGATCTAACCGAAGAACCGGCTGATTCGCTTGTCGCCAGCGACGATAATCCGCTGCGGGACGATTATCCTGAAGCCCCAGAAGAAGCGGCCGAATTCGAGGTCCAGGCACGGGAAGCCGACACCAGCAATCAACCTGAAGGCAAGCCGTTGGTTCTGTCCCCCGAAGACAGCGCACGGGCCGAAACCGACCACGATGTCGACGCCATTCTGTCTCAGCTCAACGCGCAAGATGGTGGCGCGGACGTTGACGGCGAAGGGTTCGACGACGGCTATTATGACGACGAACAGTCAACCGCCCTGACCGTTCAGGATGATGAAACCAACCTGCTGGGAAACAGCTTCAACGACGACCCCACCCCAGTACGCCCCGTCAATCGCGTTGTGCGCGTCAAACGTATGCGCCGCGATGATGGCAGCGACGAACTGACCGTTGCCCGCCGCCCGGTTGATGACGCCGAAATTTTGGATGCGGAAACTGTGCCCGATGCGGAAATCACGCCCGACGTTCATGAAGACCACAGTGAAGACCACAGTCATGACACTGCAGATGCCGTGATCGACACGGTTGACGAAGCTGATGCTCTGGTGTCCATGATCGAGCATAAAGTCAAAACCGAAGCCAGACGCGAACGCCGCGAACAGGCTTTCGATGACAGCGGCGATGATGAAAACGACGAAACACTGAATCGCATACTGGCTGAAACCAACGACAAGATGGACAGTCAGGAAGCGTCACGCCGTCGCAACTCGATCGAGCATCTGAAGGCAGCAGTTCAGGCCAAACGCGCAGATGAAGACGCCGGTGACATTGACGCTGACGAGCACGAAGAAGACCCCTATCGCGAAGATCTGGCCCTTGCAGTGCGCCCCAAGCGTCCTCAATTTACCGAAGCAAAAGGCACATCCCTGCGGATGGCGCCGCTGGTTCTGGTGTCCGAGCAACGCATCGACGAAACGGACGACAGCGCGGACGAAGACGACGCACCGAAGCACAACAAAGCCGTGCGTATCGTGCGGCCGCGCCGTGTCAGCCGCCGACCGGGCACCAAGGCTGAAACTGTCGCCGGGCAACCCAAGATCGACAATGCAGAGAAAGAGTCTCAGACCGTATCAGCCGATCCGTCGCTGGACGGGTTTGCCGCCTATGTGAACGGAGCAGATGCGTCGGACATGCCGGGCCTGATGGAAGCTGCGGCGACCTACGCCACAAAGGTGCAAGGGTTGGCGCAGTTCAGCCGCCCACATGTACTGCGGCTGGTCGTGGGTTTGAACGTCAATGGCGGCATCTCGCGCGAGGAGGCATTGCGCGCCTTCGGTCGCCTGCTGCGTGAAGGGCGCATCAGCAAGATCGCGCCGGGTCGTTTCGCATTGGCCGACCGCGGCGAAGATGACGACAGCGACCGGCAGACTGCCTGAGATCACTCAGCTTAGAACGACAAAACACGGCCTTCTTGGGGCCGTGTTTTTTTATGTCCGTCCGCCACACAAGGCACACACTAAAGCGCTACGTCTTGTCGTTCGGATCAACGGGGTCGTGCGGATAGCTGTCAGGGTCCGCGTCGGGGTCAGGCCGTCCCACCCCCAGAAACACCTTGCGCAGCGGTATCATCCATAGAAACCCAAGGACGACATAGACCAGAAGCTCCAACAGGATCGGCGGGCGGTCAAACAAGCTGACCACCGACACCGCAACCACGATGTAAAGCGGCAGCCCAACTAGTAAAACCACCAAAGACAACCGCTTACGTGCTTTATAGCTCAGTGCCATCGCGTGCCCCCGATCAATCTGAAAACGGGTCAGTGACAAGGATCGTGTCGTCACGTTCAGGGCTCGTGGACAACAGCGCGACGGGGCAGTCGATCAATTCCTCGACCCGCTTCACATATTTGATGGCGTTGGCGGGCAGGTCATTCCAGCTTCGTGCGCCTTCGGTGGTTTCGGACCAGCCGGGCATTTCTTCATAGATGGGTGTGCAGCGGGCCTGTTCATCGGCGGCAGTGGGCAGGTAATCCATCTGCTTGCCATCCAGTTCATACCCAACGCAGATCTTCAGCGTCTCAAATCCGTCCAGCACGTCAAGCTTGGTCAGCGAAATCCCGGTCACGCCCGAGGTCGCGCAGGTCTGGCGCACCAGTGCCGCGTCGAACCAGCCGCAGCGGCGTTGACGCCCGGTGGTCGTGCCAAATTCATGCCCCCGTTCGCCCAGTCGCTGACCGTCTGCATCGTCCAACTCGGTCGGGAACGGGCCTTCGCCCACACGCGTGGTGTACGCCTTCACAATGCCCAGCACGTAATCAATCGAGCCGGGGCCAATCCCCACGCCCGTCGACGCCTGCCCTGCAATCACGTTCGAGGATGTGACGAACGGATAGGTGCCGAAATCAATGTCCAGAAGCGCGCCCTGCGCCCCTTCAAACAGGATGCGTTTGCCGGCTTTTCGCTTTTCGTTCAGCACTTTCCAGACCGGCGCGGCGAAGCGGAGAATCTTGGGCGCGACCTCTTTCAACTGGGCAATCAGCGCATCGCGGTCGATCGCCTCGATGCCTAGCCCTTTGCGCAACGGGCCATGATGTTGCAACGCCCGGTCAACCCGCGCTTCCAGTGTTGCGGCGTCGGCCAGGTCGGCAACACGGATGGCGCGGCGCCCCACCTTATCTTCGTAGCACGGACCGATCCCGCGCCCGGTGGTGCCGATCTTCGTGCCCTTGCTGGCAGCCTCTTCCCGTGCGCGATCCAATTCACCGTGGAACGGCAGGATCAGGGGCGTGTTTTCAGCGATCATCAGCGTCTCGGGCGAAATATCGACCCCTTGTTCGGTGATCGTGTCGATCTCGTTCAACAGGTGCCAGGGGTCCAGCACGACGCCATTCCCGATCACCGACAGCTTGCCGCCACGCACGACGCCAGATGGCAGCGCGTGCAGCTTGTAAACCTTACCGTCAATAACAAGCGTGTGGCCTGCGTTATGCCCACCCTGAAAGCGCGCAATCACATCGGCGCGTTCGCTGAGCCAGTCAACGATCTTGCCTTTTCCCTCATCGCCCCACTGGGCACCTACGACGACAACATTGGCCATGATCTTTTATTCCTGTCTCAACGAAAACCCGTATTGGTCATAGCCGGGCTTTCAAGCCGGGGAAACCGGAAATCGGCAAAGGTTAGGGATTCAATGACGCAGGCAGCCAGTCGAGTATTTCTGTCAGGATTGACATTCCGACCGTTTTTGTCGACTTTAGCGACCAGCCACAGAATCGCCGAAGATGCCAGCCAATGATCGTTTGTTCCTGCCAGTCGATATCCGACAAAGACATCCATGCCGCCATTGACTGGATGCGGGCCTCCGATGTTCACGCCATCATCACCCCCGGTAAAATCTATCGCGCCCTGGGCAAGACGCCCGATTGCGGCGGCTGCATGAAACTGTTCGTGCAAAAGATGCGCCAGAATGATAATTTGGAAATTCCGTTAGAGTTGCGCGGCTTGCGCGCCACCAATCCCCATCGCAAGGAGGTTTCATCATGAAGGGTGACAAGAAGGTTATCGAGTATCTGAACAAGGCATTGCGCGTCGAATTGACCGCCGTCAGCCAGTTCTGGCTTCATTATCGCCTTCAAAATGACTGGGGCTATACAAAGCTGGCCAAGAAGATGCGCGAAGAAAGCATTGAGGAAATGGAGCACGCCGACAAGCTGATCGACCGTATCCTGTTTCTGGAAGGGCACCCGAACCTGCAAACGCTGGACCCGCTGCGCATCGGCGAAGATGTCCGCGAAACCCTGACCTGCGATCTTGAGGCGGAAGAAGAAGCCGTCAGGCTTTACAACGAGGCACGGAAATATTGCTCGGATGTGGGCGACTATGCGTCAATGCATCTGTTCGAGGAACTGATCCTGGACGAACAGGGCCATATCGACTTTCTGGAAACCCAGATCGGTTTGCACGATCAGATCGGAGCGCAGAATTACGGTATGCTGAACGCCGAAAGCGCAGATGCCGCCGAGGATTGATTCTGGCCCTCAATAGGTGTCACCCCTCAGGGCCGCGGTTTTTCCGCGGCCTTTTCTTTGTCGTGTTCTTTGACTTGCACCGCCCAGACCTTTCGCCTAGATAACCCCCGATCGCCGCATACCCAAAGATGGACCCGCCTTTATGGAAAACGTCATCCTCGTCATTCACCTGATCCTGGCCCTTGGCCTGATCGGGATCGTGCTTTTGCAGCGGTCAGAGGGCGGCGGCCTTGGCATTGGCGGCGGCGGTGGCGGTGGTGGCGGTATCATGTCGTCGCGCGGCGCGGCGACCGCTTTGGGCAAACTGACTTGGCTGTTTGCGATCGCCTTTCTGGGAACGTCAATCACCTTGACGATCATCTCGGCAAAAAACTCGGCCGACAGCTCGGTTCTGGATACGATGGGCATCGAAGCGCCAGTCGAAGACAGCCCCGCACCCACCCTGCCAGGTGTCGACACCCTTCTACCGCCCGCCAGCCCGGATGACAGCCTGACCCCGCCACGCGCGGACTGACACCCACAATACCTTGAGGAGGGGCGGATTTTCCACCCCATCATCTTGCGATCTGGTTGCGCGGGGCATCGGAATCGGTTATTTCTTTAACCCCGTGGAAAGCGGATTCGCCGGGGCCTTTTTTGTGGCCATGCGATGAATTCGAAAACCGATTTTCAATGGCGCGATGGCGCCGGTTTCACGGGGGCAGCCTGACGCATGGCACGTTATATCTTCATCACCGGCGGTGTTGTTTCTTCTTTGGGCAAGGGGCTGACCGCCGCGGCTTTGGGTGCGCTGTTGCAAGCGCGCGGCTATTCGGTGCGGATGCGCAAGCTTGACCCTTACCTGAACGTCGATCCCGGCACGATGAGCCCGTTTGAACATGGCGAAGTTTTCGTCACCGATGATGGGGCCGAAACGGATCTGGACCTGGGCCATTACGAGCGCTTCACCGGTGTAGCCGCGCGCGCCACCGATTCCGTCAGCTCGGGCCGTATCTATACCAACGTGTTAGAGAAAGAGCGGCGCGGCGATTACCTTGGCAAGACTATTCAGGTCATTCCCCACGTTACCAACGAAATCAAGGACTTCATCGAGATCGGCGATGACGAGGTTGATTTCATGCTGTGCGAAATCGGCGGCACGGTCGGCGATATCGAGGCGCTGCCCTTTTTCGAGGCGATCCGCCAGTTCAGCCAGGAACGCCCGCGCGGGCAATGTATCTTCATGCACCTCACCTTGCTGCCATTCCTTGCAGCCTCGGGCGAGTTGAAAACCAAGCCCACGCAGCACTCGGTCAAGGAATTGCGCTCAATCGGTATTGCGCCCGATGTTTTGGTCTGCCGCGCCGAACACACGATCCCGGAAAAGGAACGCGGAAAGATTGCGCTGTTCTGTAATGTCCGGCGCGATGCGGTCATTCCGGCTTATGACCTGAAGTCGATTTACGAAGCGCCTATGGCGTTTCATAACATGGGGCTGGATCAGGCTGTTCTGGACGCCTTCCAGATCGCCCCTGCCCCGAAACCCAACCTGCGCCGCTGGGAAGATGTCGAAGATCGCATCCACAATGCCGAAGGCGAGGTCCGCGTGGCCGTGGTCGGCAAATATATCCAGCTTGAAGATGCCTATAAGTCGATCAAGGAAGCATTGACCCATGGCGGCATGGCCAACCGCGTCCGCGTGAAGCTGGAATGGGTCGATGCCGAGCTTTTTGACAAGGAAGATCCCGCCCCCTATCTGGCCGGGTTCCACGCGATCCTTGTCCCCGGCGGGTTCGGCGAACGCGGCACCGAAGGCAAGATCAAGGCCGCCCAATTCGCGCGTGAACGCAAGATCCCCTATCTGGGCATATGTCTGGGAATGCAGATGGCCGTCGTGGAAGCCGCCCGAAATGTGGCCGGCATCACCGACGCAGGGTCCGAGGAATTTGACCACGAAGCGGGAAAATCGCGGTTTACCCCGGTTGTCTATCACCTGAAGGAATGGGTGCAGGGCAACTATACCGTTAAACGCAAGGTTTCGGACAACAAGGGCGGCACGATGCGCTTGGGCGCCTATACCGCCGCGTTGGCGGAGGGGTCGAAAGTGGCCCAGATCTATGGCACCACCACGATCGAAGAACGCCACCGTCACCGTTACGAGGTCGACACCAAATACCGGGACCAGCTTGAGGCATGCGGCCTGCATTTCTCGGGCATGTCGCCCGATGGGCGTCTTCCCGAGATCGTGGAATGGAAAGACCACCCGTGGTTCATCGGTGTGCAGTTCCACCCTGAGCTGAAGTCCAAGCCCTTTGATCCTGCCCCCCTGTTCGCAGATTTCGTGCGTGCCGCGAAAGAGGTTGAGCGTCTGGTATGATCCGGACATGGGCCACCCTGCTGGCCTTCACTGCCACACCGCTTTGGAGCGATGGGGTAACATCAGTGGATTATGACGATTTGGCCGGGCAATTGTCCGGCCTTGTCGATTTTGAAGACTTCACGACCCTGCCCGAACCCGGACAAGCGGTTTCCGGCCCCCTCAGCCCGCCGGGCCTTACCATCGCAGTGATGCTGCAAGGGCAGGTGCTGCGCGTCAAAGATCGGCGCGACGTGTTGGGCGGGACACCGGTTGTGCCGATCCGCGCCAGCATGGGCGGAAAAGACGCGGCACTGGCGGTGGCGTATCACGCTGGGTTCGGGTCGAACGCCGCTTTTCCGCTTGGCGCGGACGGGTTCGCCAAACGCTCGGGCCGTGGCGAAGGGGCGCTGGTTTTCGTGTTCGACGCCTCCAGCGCGGGCTTCGCGTTGAAGCTGCACGCCGATTACGCAGACCCGCTGGGCACGCGGCCTGCACCGGGGCCAGTGACACTAAGCTTTTATGCCGCATCGGGCGCGGTCATTGCGCGGCACAGCCTGCGCCCGGATCATGGGGTGACGGAAATCGGCTTGCGCATCAACCCGCCCGCCAAGGCGATCACACTGACCCATCACGATGATGGTGGAATAGCCATTGACGACATCCGATATTCACTGGACAGTTTGGGCAGTTAAATATGCAAGAGGTTCCCATGCGTAAAGGTTACTGGATTGGACGGGTCGATGTCAGCGACGACGACGCCTATCAGAAATACATCGCCGCCAATGCTGCGCCCTTTGCTGCTTTCGGCGCCCGTTTTCTGGTGCGCGGCGGCGCGTTTGAGACGCGCGAAGGCACCAGCCGATCGCGCAATGTAGTGATCGAGTTTCCGAACCTTGAGGCCGCGCAAGCCTGTTACGACAGTGAAGACTATCAGGCCGCCAAGGCGTTTCGCGAGCCTGCGGCGATTTGCGATTTGATCATCGTCGAAGGTTATGACGGCTAAGTGATCACCCAGTCGCATTTTCTCTCTTACAATAAGTCCATATGCTCTTAGATAAACACGATGATCCAAGCTCTGCTGACCCGACTGACCCAACCTGACCCCGCCCCTTTGGACGATGATGATGCGCGTGTGGCGCTGACCGCTATCCTTGTGCGACTGGCGCGGTCGGATAACACCTATGGATCAGGCGAAATCGCGCAGATCAAGCGTGTCATCTCGCGCCGTTACGGCCTGTCGCCCGACGGTGCCGACGCCCTGCTGCACGAGGCCGAACAAATCGAGGCTGGCGCGCCCGATACTGTGCGCTTCACCAACGCGGTCAAGAACGGTGTGCCGCTGGATCAGCGTCTAGCGGTCATCGAAGCGGCATGGTCCGTCGTGCTGGCAGATGGCGTGCGCACCTCGGAAGAAGATGCGCTGATGCGGATGATCCCGCGCTTTCTGGGCATCACCGACCGTGACAGCAACGAAGCCCGATTGCGCGCCACCAAGGCCTTGGATGACGGCGCGACGTAAGAGCAAGTCCGCGATAGCTACACTTCTGACAACACCGACGACCTGCTCCAAAGGGACACTTGACGCAGAGGGCGTGCAACCGCGCCAAGCTCTGCCCCCGCAATCTATCACGCACGACCCGCGATCCGGTCGATCACCCGACGTTTCGCCGTAATTTACGCAACTTTCCCGTCTATTCGCCGTTGCAATTCAAGTAAATATGCGCCCTACTTCGGGGCCACACCATTCGTCTCATCGCTAGGTTTCTTCGTGCCCCTCGACAAAGCTGCCCAAAGCCCCACGATCACTTCCGCGCCCGTCATCGAAATTCGCGACTTGCACAAGTGTTATGGCGCGCTTGAGGTTTTGAAAGGTGTCGATCTGGTGGCCGAACGTGGGCATGTCGTGTCCTTGATCGGATCGTCGGGGTCGGGGAAATCGACGCTTCTACGCTGTGCCAACCTGCTTGAAGATAGCCAACAAGGCGAGGTTCTGTTCGAAGGCGAGCCGATCACGTGGCGCGGGCACGGTTCCCACCGCCACCCCGCCGATCGCGCCCAAGTCACACGCATCCGCACCAACCTGTCGATGGTATTTCAGCAGTTCAATCTGTGGTCCCATATGACCATCCTGCAAAATGTGATGGAGGCTCCGGTCACCGTTCTGGGCCGCGACAAGGCCGAGGTCGAGGAAAACGCCCGCGCCTATCTGGCGAAGGTCGGCATCGGCGACAAATGCGATGCTTGGCCCGCGCAACTGTCGGGCGGTCAACAACAGCGCGCTGCGATTGCCCGCGCACTGTGCATGGAACCCAAGGCGCTTTTGTTCGATGAACCGACCTCGGCGCTGGACCCGGAGCTGGAGCAAGAAGTGGTACGGGTCATCAAGGACCTGGCCGCCGAAGGCCGCACCATGATCATCGTGACCCACGACATGCGATTGGCCGCGGATGTATCCGATCACGTCATTTTCCTGCATCAGGGCTTGATCGAGGAAGAAGGCGACCCCGAAAAACTATTTGGGTCGCCGACGAGCGAGCGCCTGAAACAGTTTCTGTCAGCCACCCAACCCGGCTGATCCGAAAACCAAGAAGACCAACATCAAAGGGAGTAAAACAATGAAAAAACTGATCCTTGCAACGGCCGCACTGGCGGTCACGGCGGGCTTCGCCATGGCGCAGTCCGACAACACCGTGCGTCTGGGCACCGAAGGCGCCTATGCGCCTTGGAATTTCGTCAATGATGACGGCGAGATTGACGGGTTCGAGCGTGAATTGGGCGACGAGCTATGCAAACGTGCTGAACTGACCTGCGAATGGGTCAAAAATGAATGGGACACGATCATCCCGAACCTTGTATCGGGCAACTATGACGCCATTATTGCGGGCATGTCGATCACCGATGAACGCGACGAGGTTATTGATTTCACGCAAGGTTATACGCCGCCAGACCCCTCGGCCTATCTTTCGATGTCAGAGGGAGTGGATCTTGATAGCAGCGTAATTGCCGCGCAAGCTACGACCATTCAAGCTGGGTTCGTCGCCGAACAAGGCTGGACGCTGGTTGAATTTCCGACCCCCGAAGAAACGGTCGCAGCCGTGAAAAACGGCGAGGCAGACGCGGTTCTGGCCGACAAAAGTTTTGCCGATACGATGGTCGGGTCTGATGGACTGGTGATGCTTGAACGGATGGAGATGATCGGCGGTGGCGTCGGCATGGGTTTCCGCGAAAGCGACGCCGAACTGCGCGAAACCTTCGACAAGGCGATCCAGTCCATGAAGGATGACGGATCGCTGAACGAACTGATCGCCAAGTGGGAAGTCTCGTCCCAGTGGTAATCTGATCTTTGGCCCGCGTGTCTCTGCTGCGCGGGCCATCTTTTCGCCCTGAACGTGCAGCGTGTGCGCTGCACCGGGGCATCCCCAACCGGGATTCGCGATGTTTTCCTATTGCTCAGACCCATCGACGCTTGACGGCTTGTCATGGCTTAGCTGCTACCTGACCACAGGCAAGCACATGAGCTTTTACACGTCGTTTCTAACGGTAATTACGTTGCTTCTTGTGACGGCCCCGGTGGCATTGATGTTTGGCTTTGCGGGCGCTTCAGCTGCAAGGTCGCGATTTCTGCCGCTTAGCCTGTTGGGAAAAACCTACACGGCCATTGTGCGCGGCGTGCCGGATATCGCGTTTTTCATGTTCTTCGTGATCGCGCTGGATCAGGCGTTTGAGTATCTGCGCCACAAGGTCAAGTGCCCCGACTGGTCGGACCCAATTCGCCAAGGCAGTGATTTCGTAGTCTGCACGCAGGCCAAGTTACCCTTGTCCACCAGCCCGCAATGGGTGCACGAAACCTATGGGTTTTCGCTGGCGGTGCTGACGTATTCCATCGTGTTCGGCGCGTTTGCCGCCAACGTCCTTTTCGGCGCCATGCGGGCGGTGCCGCGCGCCCAGCTTGAAACCGCAGAAGCCTATGGCATGACCCAGCGCCAGACCTTCTGGCGAATCCTCGTGCCACAGATGTGGGTCTATGCGCTGCCCGGCCTGTCCAACCTTTGGATGATCCTCGTCAAGGCGACACCGCTGCTGTTTTTGCTGGGGGTCGAGGATATCGTCTATTGGGCGCGCGAACTTGGCGGCACCAAGACGGCGCGTTTTTCCGATTATCCGCATGGCAATTGGCATGCGATCTATTTCTTCGGTCTTCTCGTGTTCTACCTGATGCTGACCTCGGTCAGTGAGCGGGTGTTCAAACGGATTTCGGCCCGGTTGTCGCACGGACAGGCCACCGCCGCCGGTGAAGCCCAGCGAAAGGCCGCCCAATGAGCTGCCTTCAAACCATTCAGGACTATGCCCTGCGATCGGTCGGCATTGGCGAGCGTCTGCTGCCGCGTGAAGATTTCACCCTGTGCGAGCAGGTCACCCTGATCGGATCAGGCATGATCTGGAACATCTATTTCGGCCTGATTGCCATCACCATAGGCTTCTTTGCGGCGACCGGCATGGCGCTGGCCAAGAGCAGTCAGAACCCCTGGCTGCGCAAACCGGCTGATTTCTTCATCTATTTCTTCCGCGGCTCGCCCCTGTTCATCCAGTTTTTCTTTGCCTATTCGGTGTTTGTGTTGCTGAAACAAAGCATGCCGATCTTCGCTCCCTTCACCTCGGCCGGGCTGGGGGCAACGCTGGTCTTGCTCCTGAACACCACTGCCTACACCGCCGAGATTTTTTATGGCGCTCTGCAATCCATCCCGAAGGGCGATCTTGAGGCCGCCGATGCCTATGGCATAACCGGGCGCACCCGCTTTACCCGAATTGTGTGGCCGTCCATGCTGCGCCTCGCTTGGCCTGCTTACACGAACGAAGCGATCTTTCTGTTTCACGCCACCGCGCTTGTCTTTTTCTCGGGCTTTCCAGTGTGGCAGCAACGGGGAGACGCATTGTATTATGCCAGTTACTTCGCGGACAAGACGTTCAACCCGTTCGTGCCCTATCCCATTCTGGCGGGGTTCTTCATCTTACTGACGCTGGTGGTCATCACGCTGTTCGGCACTATCGGAAAACGACTTAACCGGCACCTGCCGCAAACGGTTATCCGTCGTCCGGGCTTCTTGCGCACGCTGATCCGCTGACGCGTTTCCCCTCTTGCCCCGGCAGATTGGCTCGGTTAGGGTCCGTTCATAATTTGATCAAATTCGGTGACACATGCGGATCGGTATCCTTCAAACCGGCCATTCCCCTGACGAAGTGCGCGAGGAAATGGGTGATTATGGCCAGATGTTTACACGGCTTCTGGCGGGGCAAGGCTATGACTTTGCAATCTACAGCGTGGTGGACGGGATATTTCCCGAAGGGCCCGACGCGGCAGATGGCTGGCTGATCACCGGTTCCAAGTACGGCGCCTATGAAGATCACGACTGGATACCCCCGCTGGAAGATCTGATCCGCGCTATCCGCGACGCGGACCTGCCGCTTGTCGGCGTATGTTTCGGCCACCAGATCGTCGCACAGGCGCTGGGTGGCCGGGTTGACAAATTCGAAGGCGGCTGGGCCATCGGGCGGCAGGTCTATGACATTGATGGCGAACAGATCGCCCTGAATGCATGGCATCAGGATCAAGTGATCAAACTGCCACCGGGGGCACGTGTGTTTGCCTCGAACGACTTTTGCGTGAACGCTGGACTGATGATCGGTGACAAGATCATGACGATTCAGCCCCATCCCGAATTCACCGCCCCGATGATAGATGCTTTGATCCAGTATCGCGGGCGCGGCAAAATTTCCGAGGACATCCTGTCAAAGGCCACAGACGGGCTGACACAGCCAATCGACGCCCAGAAATTCGCAAATCAGATGGCAGAAATCCTGAACAAAGGGGACAGGTAATGGACAGCTCGAACGCAGACGCCAAGACTTGGATGGCTGATCTGCCCGAAGCCGCGCAAACATACCTGCACGGCAGACGGTTGGACGAAGTCGAGTGCATCATCTCGGACCTGCCCGGCATCGCGCGCGGCAAAGCGGTGCCTGCCGCCAAATTCGCGCGGCAGGATTATTTTCACCTGCCCGACAGTGTGTTCTATCAGACTATCACAGGCGATTGGGGCGAAGCGGCGGGCGACGAGGGTTTCATCGAACGCGATATGACCCTGGTGCCAGATATGACAACGGCCACGGCTGCACCCTGGACCGGCGACTGGACGCTTCAGGTCATCCATGACGCGTTCGACCGCAACGGACAGCCCATCCCCTTCAGCCCGCGCAACGTGTTGCGCCGCGTCGTCGATCTTTACCATGCCAAAGGTTGGGAACCTGTTGTCGCGCCCGAGATGGAGTTCTATCTGGTCGCACGTAACATTGACCCGGCGGAAAAGATCAAGCCGATGATGGGCCGTTCCGGGCGCCCCGCTGCCGCACGTCAGGCGTATTCGATGACGGCGGTTGACGAGTTCGGCCCGGTGATCGACGACATCTATGATTTTGCCGAAGCCCAAGGGTTCGAAATCGACGGGATCACACAGGAAGGCGGCGCGGGCCAACTTGAGATAAACCTGATACACGGCGACCCAATCAAACTGGCGGACGAGGTGTTTTACTTCAAACGCCTGATCCGCGAAGCCGCCCTGCGCCACGATTGTTTCGCCACTTTCATGGCCAAACCGATTGCCGAGGAGCCGGGGTCTGCAATGCACATCCACCACTCGGTCCTTGATCGTAAAACGGGCGAGAATATCTTTGCCGGCCCGCAAGGCGGCGATACAGACGCGTTTTTCCACTTCATCGCCGGGATGCAGAACCACCTGCCCAGCGCCGTCGCGGTACTGGCACCTTACGTGAACAGCTATCGCCGCTATGTGAAAGACAACGCAGCACCAATCAATCTGGAATGGGGGCGCGACAACCGCACAACCGGCATTCGCGTGCCGCTTTCATCGCCACGGGCGCGACGGGTCGAAAACCGCATCGCAGGGATGGATTGCAACCCGTACCTGGGCATCGCCGCCAGCCTTGCCGCGGGATATCTGGGTCTAATCGAAGAAAAACGACCCACAGCGCAATACCGCGGTGACGCGTATGAAGGCACCGAGGATATCCCCCGCCACCTGGGCACCGCGCTTGAACTGTTTGACGAAGCGAAAGCCATACACGAAGTGCTGGGGCCAGAATTCGCCCGCGTCTATTCAATCGTGAAACACAGTGAATACGATGAGTTCTTGCAAGTCATCAGCCCGTGGGAACGCGAACACTTGTTGTTGAACGTCTAACCCAATTGCGGCTCTGCCCCTTTGTTTAGGGTCAGCGGACACATGCGCCAGCGCGCGGTCTGGCAATATTCCTCTGGTTTTTTGGGGGCGGGTCATTTACGGATTATCCGAAAAAGAGTTTCGGTAAATCGAAATCAGCCGATTCTCGTCCACACGAGCAGGAGCCGACTTTGACCCTTGCCCCCAACGTCTATGACGCTGAACCCATCCCCGAAACCGCCCGCGCCGAAATTGACCGGCTTTTGCAATCTGGTGATCTATTTCGCTATACCGCGCCCGAAGATGCGCCCGTCAGCCTGCTTGAGGCCGAATTTGCCGAGATGATGGGCGCTAAATACGCGCTGGCCGTGGCCAGTTGTTCGGCAGCGCTGTTTCTGTCGCTGAAGGCGCTGGATTTGCCGCGCGACGCCACAGTGCTGATCCCGGCCTTTACGTTTGCCGCCGTGCCAAGCTCGGTTGTTCATGCTGATTGCAAGCCGGTTCTGGTTGAAGTCAAAGACAACTACCGCATCGACATGGATGATTTTGCAGCCAAGCTGACAAGTGAAGTGAAGGCTGTGATCATCAGCCACATGCGCGGCCACACGTCGGATATGGATGCAATCATGGCGCTGTGCGACGCAGCGGGCGTTCCGGTGATCGAGGATGCCGCCCATTCGCTGGGCACGCTGTGGCATGGACGCAAGATCGGGACGATTGGCAAGATCGGCTGTTTCTCGTTCCAGTCCTACAAAATGCTGAACGCGGGTGAAGGTGGAATTTTGATCACCGATGACGCCGATCTGATCGCGCGCGCGGTGATCATGTCAGGCGCGTATGAACACAACTGGAAAAAGCACAAAGGCCCGCGGGGTGACAACACATCTACGCTGGAGGATGCCTTCGCACGTTGGCAGAACCAGCTACCACTTTACAACACGCGGCTGTCAAACCTGTCAGCCGCAGTCATTCGCCCTCAACTTGAGGAACTGGAACGGCGGGTCACGGACGGGTTGAATAACCACGATTATGTCGCTGAAAAACTTAATAAAAGCCCGTGGATTAACGTGCCTGCGCCGCTGCCACCGGAAACCCGTGCGCCGGATTCCATCCAGTTCAATCTGGTCGGGATGAGCGACGCGGACACCTGTGCCTTTCAAGATGCCGCCAAGGAACGTGGCGTTGCGGCTCAGGTCTTCGGTATGAGCACGGATAATGCCCGTGCTTTCTGGAACTGGCACTTCATTGGCGATCAGGGGGAGCTTCCGCAAACCCGCGAAATGCTGATGCGCGCTTGCGACACGCGCCTGCCGGTGCGACTGCAAAAGCCTGATCTGGACTTCATCGCTGATGCGCTGGTCGCCGCGGCGGCTCAGGTCAAAACCCCCTCGGCCAAGACGAACGCAGCCTAAAGCAGCCGAAGCTTGTCGCGCAGCCAAGGATAGGACTGCGCGGCAGGGGTCACGATCAGGTTTTGCAGGATATCTTTCGTGCGGTTGGCCATATCCAAAGGCAGCCCGCCCAAGACGCCTTCGCGCGCCGTCAGGTTGATACGACGGGTCATCGGCGCAAACGGCAGTTCGATCAGGTCCGTTTGTGCGCGAAAACGGTGCGCGTGGAAAAATCCCAACGGCGTGATGATTGTCCACCCAGCACCCGCCGCCACCATCGCCATGATGGCGTGATAGCTGTCCAGTTCGAACCGATTGTTCAGCCGTATATTGTGCCGCGCAAGGTGGTCGGAAATGACGCGTCCCATATGGTGGCGCGCGGTGTATTGAACCAGCGGCAAATCCTGCAACGCCTGCGCCGGGTCGTCCATGCCGACGATGCCGTTGGGAATGGCCGCGACGAAGGGGTCCTCCATCAACGCATGCACTTCCATCCAGTCGGCGGACGCCCCGGTATCAGCTGCAACGATCACGTCAAGCGCGCGGGCGTCTAACTGGTCATGCAACCGGTGCGACGCACCTGTTTCCAGCAGAAAGCGCGTGGATGGCATGTCCCCTGCCAAGTCCGACAGAAGACGGGGGGTCACGTCAGCGTCAAAATCCTCGATCATGCCCAGACGTAGGCGCGAAAGGTGCGACATCGCGCCCAAGGTCAGTTCGGCACGGGCCTGCTGCGCTTCGTTCAGGATAGCCTGTGCACGCTTAAGAAAAAGCGCGCCCGCAGGCGTCAGGCTCATCGGACGAGCCGAGCGGTCCAGCAAGGTCGCACCCAGTGCGCCTTCAAGATTGGTGATCTGTTGGCTGACGGAAGACGGACTTGCCCCCAACCTGCGCGCTGCAACCGAGATCGAGCTTTCATCCGCTGCGGCCACGAAAACCTCGACCCCCCAAAGGGTGATGCGACCTGCTGTTTCGACCATATGCGTGCTCCTTTAGCGCGAAAGCTAGGGACTTTGCTGGCAGCGGGCAACAGGGTTGCGCGCTAGCGGGTCCAAAGCCGGTCGCCTGCACTGGCACGCGCGGTATGAACGCGAAACCCGCCTGCCTCCGGCCAAAGGGCAACAGCCCCGGTTTTGGACAGGCGGGCACGATCGAGCAGGGTGCAGCCGGGCGGGGATGGGACGGCAAGTTTACCCGAAAGCACAACCAGATCCGCGCTGGCACAGGCCTCGGCCACACGTGTCCCTGCCCCGCGTCCGGTCAGATGAATTAGCCGCGCACCGCCAAGGGTTGCAGTAAGATGTCCCTGCTCGCCGGTCAGCCCCTTGCGGGCAAAAGCCGCCTCTTGATCTGCCGGGTCGCCGTCGTTTTCCAGCCATGACCGGGCGGCAAAGCTTTCACCACGTGGTTTTGAAAGGTCACGCCCGGCGTCCGTCATAACCCCGACCAACCCGCCAGAGGCGCTGATCAGGATCGGCGGGCGGCTGGCTTGGGTCCAGACCAGCATCGCCGCGACAAACGGCAACAGGGACAACGCCCGCGTCCGTCGCGTCAGAAGCGTGGCAAGAATGCCCCCCACCGCGACCAACGGCAACACTGCATCGGGCGGTGCTGGCACCTGCCCGGTCGCGCCGTCAAGTGACGATACGACCCTCGCGACCCCGATTATCCAATCAATTGGTGGTCCCATCAACTTGACAGGCAACCAGCCCAGCCCGATGGGCGCCAACAACGCAGCCAGTACGGCCAACGGCATGATCAGCGCGCCCATGATTGGCACGGACAGAAGATTCGCGATTAGGCCGTAATGGGTGATCTGATTGAAATGCGCTGCCCCAAAGGGCGCGGTTGCCATACCAGCCACGAAGGACGAAATCACAACCGCAAGCACCGGTCGCGCCCATTTTGGCGCCCGCCACACCCCGTCATTGCGGGCCCTGTCCCGAAGCCAGCCAAACACCGCGACCAGCGCGGTTGTGGCCGCAAACGACATTTGAAAACCGGGTTCTACCAGTGCTTCGGGGTGCAACACCAAGACGATGATCGCCGCCATCGCAACCGCACGCAGAGACAAGGCGCGGCGGTCAAACAGGATCGCGACGAACATCGTCGCAACCATGATAAAAGCGCGTTCGGTCGCGATATTCCCACCAGACAACGCCAGATAGAACGCGCCTGACAGGATCGCCACACACGCCGCCAGTTTCTTGATCGGATAGCGCAGTGCGACGCTTTGCCAAAGGCTGAGCAGCATCCGTACGGCTTGAAAAATGAACCCGGTGAGCAGCCCCATATGCAGCCCGGAAATTGCTAGCAAATGCGCAAGATTCGACGCCCTGAGCGCCGCAATCGTATCCCGGCTCATTGCCGAGCGGTCGCCAGTGGTGATGGCGGCGGCAAAAGCACCGGTTTCCCCTGGCAACACCCCGCGCACCCAAGTCGCGATGGCTTGGCGCAGCTTTGAAACACCCAAGGCGATCCCCGACGTGGGTGGTTTCAGCAACAGGGCGGGCACGCGGGTATATCCGACCGCGCCGATGCCGCGAAACCAAGCCATGCGTTGGAAATCAAAGCCGCCGGGTTCAACCGGGCCGTTTGGGCCGGACAGATGCGCTGTCATTGCGATGCGCTGTCCGATGGCGGGGGAAAGAAAGTGCTGCTCGCCATGTAGCGAAACGCGCACGGTGGTTGGGTGCATTTTCGGGCCGACATCATCCAACCGCACCCGGTCCAGCGTCAGTCGCACCGCGTCCGATTGCGAGCGATCTATCTTGACGATCCGCCCCTCGACCGGGCCGTAGTATCGAAAACCCAAGACCGGTTCACCGACATAATGCGCGCGCGCGCCTGCAAGAGCGATGCCGACCCCGACCAATCCCGCCGCGATGGCAAGCGGCCCGACGCCCCACGGCCAGCGCCATGCGATCAGGCTTGTGGCGGCAACAAAGACGGTCAACGCAACATAAATTAACGTTGTCGGCTCGGTTGGTAGCGAGAAATATGTGCCGACCCCGGCGCCCAGAAACAGGGGCGCCCAGTGCAGAAGGCGGCCGCGCTCTTCTTCGATCCGGGTCAAGAACTTGTGGACCAGCACCCTTGTTCACGACCTCCCTTTTGCGTAAAGCCTGTCGGGACACGCACGGGCCCGCGGTTTGGCCGCGACGCCGGCCCGTTCTGGGTGTCAGTGCGCGCCGCGCGTGTTGATACCTGAGTAACGCCCGTATGGTTTCCAAAAGGTTAACGTCCCATGAGCACCGATCAGATCGTCACCCGTTTCGCCCCTTCGCCCACCGGATATTTGCATATTGGCGGCGCCCGCACTGCGCTGTTCAACTGGCTCTATGCCCGTGGTCGTGGCGGGAAATTCCTGCTGAGGATCGAGGATACCGACCGTGCCCGGTCAACCCCCGAAGCGACCGAGGCGATCCTGAAAGGTATGGCGTGGCTGGGGTTGGACCATGATGGCGAGGTGATCAGCCAGTTTGACCGTGCCGACCGCCACGCAGAGGTGGCGCATGAGATGCTGGCGAACGGCCACGCCTACAAGTGCTTTGCCACGCAGGACGAGATTCAGGCCTTCCGCGATGCCGCCCGCGCCGAAGGCAAATCGACGCTGTATCAATCGCCTTGGCGCGATGCCGACCCCGCGACCCACCCGGATGCACCGTATGTTATTCGTTTGAAGGCCCCGCGCGATGGTGTGACCGTGATCAAAGATCAGGTGCAAGGCGACGTGACGATCCGCAATGACCAACTGGACGACATGATCTGCCTACGCTCGGATGGCAGCCCGACCTACATGCTGGCCGTTGTCGTCGACGATCACGATATGGGCGTCACCCACGCGATCCGCGGCGATGACCACCTGAACAATGCCGCGCGTCAGCAGCTTGTTTACGAGGCGATGGGATGGGACGTGCCGGTTTGGGCACATATCCCGCTAATCCACGGCCCGGACGGCAAAAAACTGTCCAAACGCCACGGCGCGCTGGGGGTCGCTGAATATCAGGCGATGGGGTATCCCGCCAGCGCCATGCGCAACTATCTGGCACGCCTGGGATGGAGCCACGGGGATGATGAATTCTTCACAGATGAACAAGCGCTGGATTGGTTCGACCTGAAGGGAATCGGCAAAAGCCCGGCGCGTTTCGACTTCAAGAAGCTCGACAACCTATCAGGGCAACATCTTGCGGCGATGGATGATGCCGAGGTCATGGATGAGCTGGAAGCATTTTTGACCGCGACCGACCAAAGCACTTTGCACCCGCAGCAACGCCAACTTTTGACGGATGCGATGTATGTACTGAAGACGGGTGCAAAGACATTCCCGCAACTCCTTGAAAAGGCTCATTTTGCCTTAACTTCTCGACCCCTTGAACCGGACGAGAAAGCGAAGAAAGCACTTGATGAGGTATCCCGTAGTATACTGAAAGAATTGACGCCGCAGCTGCAAACTGCTAGCTGGGATCGCAACACGCTGGAAGCGATCCTGAACGGGTTGGCCGAAGCGCACGGGACCAAGTTTGGAAAACTGGCGGCCCCTTTGCGTGCGGCCCTTGCCGGTCGCGCCGTAACCCCCAGCGTCTTTGACATGATGCTTGTTCTTGGACGCGACGAAACTGTTGCCCGACTTAAGGATGCAAGCGCATAGAATAAAAATACACGCGCCCGACCAATCCGGGGTGGGCGTGCAACGATACGAACACGAAGGGATTACTTACATGGCCAAACCGACAGGAACTGCAAAGCTGACCTTTGGCGACAAAGAGCTGGAACTGCCGATGTTTTCACCAACGGCGGGGCCCGACGTGATCGACATTCGCAAGCTTTATGCGCAGGGCGATGTGTTCACCTATGACCCCGGCTTCACCTCGACCGCAAGCTGTGATTCGACAATCACCTTTATTGATGGCGATAAGGGCGAACTGCTTTATCGTGGCTATCCTATCGACCAATTGGCCGATCAATCGCATTTTCTCGAAGTTTGCTATCTGCTGCTTTATGGTGAGCTACCGACAGAAAACGAGCTGGTCGATTTCGAAAGCCGTGTGACCAATCATACAATGGTGCACGAGCAGATGATCAAGTTCTTCTCGGGGTTCCGCCGCGATGCGCACCCGATGGCGATCATCACCGGCGTTGTGGGGGCTATGTCAGCCTTCTATCACGACTCGACCGACGTGAATGACCCTTGGCAGCGCGAGGTGGCGGCGATCCGCATGATCGCCAAACTGCCCACCATTTGCGCAATGGCGTTCAAATACTCGGTCGGTCAGCCCTTCGTCTATCCAAAGAACGATCTGGATTATTCTTCGAACTTCCTGCGTATGTGTTTTGCCGTGCCCGCCGAAGAATACGAGGTGAACCCGATCCTGTCGAAAGCGATGGACCGGATCTTCACGCTGCACGCAGATCACGAACAGAACGCCTCGACTTCGACGGTACGGTTGGCCGGGTCATCGGGGGCAAATCCGTTCGCGTGCATCGCGGCCGGGATTGCTTGCCTGTGGGGCCCCGCCCATGGTGGTGCGAACCAAGCTTGCCTTGAAATGCTTCGCGAGATTGGCACCGTCGACCGCATCCCGGAATATGTGGATCGCGCGAAGGACAAGGATGATCCCTTCCGTCTGATGGGCTTCGGCCACCGGGTTTACAAAAACTTCGACCCCCGCGCCAAGGTCATGAAAGAAAGCGCTGACGAGGTGCTGGGCCTGCTGGGGATCGACAACAACGAGACGTTGAAAGTCGCTAAAGAGCTTGAGCGTATCGCACTTGAAGACCCCTATTTCGTCGAGAAGAAGCTGTATCCCAACGTCGATTTCTATTCCGGCATCATCTTAGAGGCGATGGGCTTCCCCACTTCGATGTTCACTCCGATCTTCGCGCTGTCGCGCACCGTTGGCTGGATTTCGCAGTGGAAGGAAATGCTGGGCGATCCAGAGCAGAAAATCGGCCGTCCGCGCCAGTTGTATCTGGGTGCGACGACCCGCGACTACGTCGATGTCAAAAAGCGCTGAGCGGGCGCAAAACCGTCACAAAGGGCTGCCACTGGCAGCCCTTTTTCATTTGTGCGACGATCACCCCATGACCACGCTTACAACGCATCAGCTGAGCCTGCGCGGGCCGCGTGCTTCGGATATCGACGATCTGTTTCAAGTCACAGTGATCCGCACGCGATGGTCTATTGGTCCACGCCGCCCCACGCAGCGACAAGCGTTACGCAGGGACTTCTGGACCGGTGGATCATCGGCTTCAGGGCGACACCGCACTAATTCGCGATCGTCAACCAAGGCCTGTCGTCGGCCGTTGCGGGGCACATACTGGCAACGAGATCGGCTTTATCCCGCATCCTGATGTCTGGGGGCAAGGCATCGCGAAAGAGGCCACACGGGCCGTCATTGACCATGTTTGGCAGGTGACGGATTTCCCGAAGCTGACGGCGGACCTGGACCCACGCCAACAAGCATCCAAGCGCCTTCTACTGGCGCTTGGGTTCCAAACGACTGGCTCTGCCGAAAACACTTACTGCGTCGATTGGGTGTGGACGCACAGCCTTTATGTGGCCTTGTCGTGCCCGCCGGGCATGGAAAAAGGCGCATAGCTGCCCCGTGCCACGCTTCGTCGCTTGGTCAGCGCCCCTCGAAATTCGGGCTGCGTTTTTCCAGAAACGCCCGCACACCTTCCTTGAAGTCGCGCGACGCGCCGCACTCGCCCTGCAGCTTCGCCTCTAGCGCCAGTTGATCGTCCAGAGAATTGCCCATCGACGCACGCAGGGCCGTCTTGATATTTCGATACGATAGCGTTGGTCCCGCCGCCAGATGCGCACCACGTTCGCGCCATGTCGCATCAAACGCATCATCGGTGATACATTCCCAAATCAGACCGATATCGGCGGCTTCTCGGGCCGTCACCTTTTCGGCGAACAGTGACGCGCCCATAGCCTTGGCAAAGCCCATCTGACGGGGCATCCAATATGTGCCACCAGCATCGGGGATCAGGCCAATCCGCGAAAACGCTTGCATGAAAAACGCGCTTTCCGCCGCGATCACCACGTCCGCGGCCAATGCCAGATTGGCGCCCGCCCCAGCCGCCGCACCATTAACAGCAGCGATGGTCGGAATAGGACAGTTATAGATTTGGTCTAACAGGGGCTCGTATTCGTCGCGCAGTATGCGTTCCAGATCGACTTCGGCTGCATCAGCGCCATCACCCAAATCCTGCCCGGAACAGAACGCCCGCCCTGCGCCTGTGATCACCAGCGCGCGCGCTGCGTTGCCCGCAGCGCGAACAGCATGGGTCAGTTCCGCGCGCATCTGCGTGTTCAGGGCGTTCATCACGTCAGCGCGGTTCATCGTCAGCACGGCCAACCCGTCGGTTATGGTCAGCGTGATCGTCTCATAGTGCATCGAAACCTCCGGCATGTTTCGGGCAGATTACCGGACCGAGAGATTTCGTAAAGACGAACGCCCCGTCACGCAGCGCAAAACCCGCGCTGCGTGACAAGCCATCAGTCTTTCAATAGCTCCTGCAACCTTGCTTCTTCGTCCGAGGACAGGGCGACGGCGGTCTCTTTCGCCTGGGATCGGCGGCGCAGATACAGCCCACCGGCGATTAAGGCGACGATTAACAGCACAGGCCCAGCGGCCCACAAGATCACGTTCGCGCCGCTGGTATTGGGTTTCATCAGCACGTATTCGCCATAGCGTTCGACGACGAAATCCACGACCTCGTCATTGCTGTCGCCCTCGACAAGACGTTCGCGCACCAACAGCCGCAGATCACGTGCAATCGGGGCGTTGCTTTCGTCGATGTTCTCGCCTCGGCAGACGACGCAGCGCAGATCAATCGAGATATCGCGCGCCCGCTGTTCAAGGGCGGGATCGCCAAGCACCTCGTCGGGATTGACCGCCAATGCTGGCGACATCGAAAGCGACATCGCCAACAGGCTTGATAGGATGAGCCGTTTCATTCGGCAGGCACTCCTTGCATCGGGGTCTTGGCCGCACCGGCCGCAACGCGGAACCGGCGGTCGGTCAGGCTGATCAGCCCACCCAGCGCCATGATGATTGACCCCGCCCAAATCCAGTTGGCAAACGGCTTGATGAACGTGCGCACGGCCCAAGCTCCGCCAGCCTGCGGATCGCCGATCACAACATAGATGTCGCGCCAGAAGCCGTTTGCGATCGCGGCTTCGGTGGTGGGCATGGCCTGCACCGGATAGACGCGCTTTTCAGGATACAGGGTTGTGGTCGATGTGCCGTTCCGAACCACGCGAATTTCGGCTTTGGTTGACATGTAGTTCGGACCTTGTTCTTGCCCGACACCCATCAAAGTAACCTCGTAGTTCGACACTTGGAATGGTTCGCCGACCTGGGCCACGCGAATGTCCTCAATGCTCCAAGCCATCAGGCCCGAGATACCCATGATCGTGATCCCGAAACCTGCATGGGCACACAGCTTGCCCCAGTCGGACCGGGGCAACCGGGTCGCGCGCGACAGACGGTTGCCAATCGTGCCCCGCCCCGTGCGGCCAGCTAAGTCTGTGAAGGCACCGGCCACCAGCCATGTGCCAAGGAACATGCCGATTGGCCCCAGCGCAGTTTTGTCGGCTTGAATGGCCCAGACCAGCGAACCAACTGCAACTGCAAGTACGAAAGCCGGCACGAGCTTTTTCACGACGCGGCCCAGCTTGGCCCGTTTCCACGGCAACATAGACCCGATGGGCAACAACAGTGCCAGAACCACCATGAAGGGTGTGAAGGCGGCCTCGAAAAACGGCGGCCCGACCGAGATCTTGCGGTCAAAAATTTCGCCAATCAAAGGCCAGATTGTGCCGACAAAAACCACGAAGGATGAGACGGCCAACAGGATATTATTCGTCACCAACGCGCTTTCGCGACTGACGAAGCCAAAGACGCCGCGCGCCTCCATGGTGTTGGCGCGGGCGGCAAACAGTGTCAGCGCGCCGCCGGTAAAGAGCGCAAGAATCAACAAGATAAAGACGCCCCGTTCAGGGTCGGATGCAAAAGCATGCACCGACGTGATCACGCCCGAACGCACGATGAACGTGCCGATCAACGAGAACCCGAAGGCCAAGATCGCCAATAGGATCGTCCAGCTTTTCAAGCTTTCGCGTTTTTCGACCACGATGGCGGAGTGCAGAAGCGCAGCAGCAAAGAGCCATGGCATGAAAGACGCATTCTCGACCGGGTCCCAGAACCAGAAGCCGCCCCAGCCAAGCTCGTAATACGCCCACCAGCTGCCAAGCGCGATGCCGATGGTCAGAAAAATCCACGCTGCCAGCGTCCAAGGCCGCACCCAGCGCCCCCAGGCCGCGTCAATGCGCCCCTCGATCAGGGCCGCAACGGCAAAGGAAAACGCCATCGAAAGGCCGACATAGCCCAGATACAAGAACGGCGGGTGGAAGGCCAAACCCACATCCTGCAAAAGCGGGTTCAGGTCGCGACCATCAAAGGGGGGTTGTTCGATGCGGATGAACGGGTTGGACGTGAACAGGACAAATGCCAGAAACGCCACACTGATCGAGCTTTGCACTGCCAGCACCCGCGCCTTCAACCGTTGGGGAAGGTTGCCACCGAACCACGCGGCCATTGCCCCAAACAGCGCAACAATCAGCACCCACAGCAGCATCGACCCCTCGTGGTTGCCCCACACGCCCGACACCTTGTAAAGCATCGGCTTCGCGGTGTGAGAGTTCAGCGTAACCAACTGCACCGAAAAGTCCGAGGTCACAAAAGCATAGGTCAACGCAAGGAACGACCCCAAGACCAGCAGGAACTGGATCGTCGCGGCAGGGACGGCCATCTCCATCCAGCCGCGCCAGCCTTTATGTGCCCCAATCATCGGGACGATCATTTGCACAACCGCCACGCCCAGCGCCAAGATAAGCGCAAAATGTCCAAGCTCTGTAATCATGTTCGCGACCATTTTATGTTTCTGATCGCGACCATAAACGGAGTCGTCGGCAGGGCCTAGCCCTCTGCGGCGTCACGTCACGCCATTGTGCGCCCTAAATCGCCAAATAAATGACGGTCGACACCGCCACAGCGCCAAGAATAGGCCACACAAAGGTCAGGCCATGACAACCAAACGACCGGTGGATAACGCTGAAATGAAGAAGCGCACCAGAAAGATAGAGCGCCAGAGGCACGAAATGCGCGGTGCTTTCGGCCATGAAGGATGGTTCGCCCGCCAAAGCAAAAATCCACCACCACCCTAGCACAAGGCTTGCCCCCGACCAGCTATAGGCCATTCCCAAAGCCAAGGGCGTGGCGCGTTGCACATAAAGCCACAGGAATGTGAGCGAAATCATCAGGCCCATCAGCGTAATCGCCCCATAGCCAATCTGATACATCGCATCATAGCCAGCCAGTAGATAGCCAAACTGCAACAGCACCGCGAGGCACATCATTAGACCGAACGCCTGTTTCATTTCTGCAAGACCTCTCGCACGGCAGCGTCCAGATCGGCCGCGGCATGTTCGTTTCGTTTAATTGCGGTTTGAAGCCCTGCACCAACCAAGACGGCCCAGATACGGTGGCTGAGATCAAAAAGTGCCCTGATCATCGCATCCGCCCCCCGCCAGCCGGCAGACGTTCACGAATGATTGTCGTGATCTCAATCAAGATCGACGAATTCTTGTCCAGGACCGCCCGCGTGGCCTGATCCTTTTGCAGGTCGCGATACAGCAAATAGAAAACCAACAAGACCCACGGCCCGTGTTCAGCGACCAGCTTCAAGATCATGTCACCGGCCACGCTGCACCTCACGCCAATCGCGCAAAGCAGCGTTGTCGGATGTGTCGATAGCCCGCTGCCGCGCAGGGCGAGCCGCCCGCACCGTTGCTGCTGCGCGAGCGGGGCGGAATACCGATGGCGGCTTCGGTCCGGTGGCACGTGCCCAGGTTCGGTCGCGTTCCCGACCAAGATGGGTGGCCAGCGTCCGCTGGAACTCCTGCCCCTTGATCTGATGGCGCGCACCAAAATAAAAGCTGACCACGACCCCCATCAGCCACCACAACGGCTCGGGAACCAAGGCGATCCCCTGCATCCGGGCGGCAAACCACTCGGGGCTGACCATCGCGGCACCAAACAGCCCAAGTGTCGATAACGCAAGCGCGGGGCGCGGCACCCGGTTCAGGCCATCCATGAACCGATTGAAACGACCGTCCCGGCCCGCGGCAAACTCGGCCCGGAAGGCATCCAGCGCGGCCATTTGCAAATCCGCATCACGGACAGAAGCCGCTTCGCTGTTTTCACGGAATACCTCGGCGGTTTCGCGGATGACATTGCCGCCCCGTCCGAACAGGATGTTGAAAATGTTGCCAATCAACCCCATGCGGATATCCTTTCGCGGTGCTCTTGATCAGAAAAGTGGTATTTCGTCGAAATGAAGGCCTCGGCACGGGTGATCCATCCGCCCTTTCCGCCATCAAGGCGTCTGGCATATTTCCGTGACTTCGGGCGTCTGTCGGCAAGGCCATAGTAATAATTGCGCCGCTCGATTCCGTAGGCATCAACCAGATGGTCGGGCGCGGCCATGATCGCCGTGCGCGCCACACCAAGGGTTTGCGGCCCGATCACACCATCGACCGACAACGTGTATCCCATTTTTTTGAAAAGCTTCTGCAAGACCCGGACAGCATTGCCGCCCGCATTGACATACATATCGAAAACCGACGCCTGCAAAGGACGCGGAAGGTCTGCCAATCGGGGTTTGCGGAAATAATGCTTCAGGAAGATGTCGCAGGCCTGATCGCGGGTCAGTCGCCTCACATCATCTGATGTAACTTGCCCGTCACCATCCAGATCGAGTCCAAGGCGGCGCATCGTGTGGATGGTCACGCCGTATTTGGTGGCCCCGCCCGGATCATCCGGGTCGTTCACAAAGCCGCCCTCGCGGGCGACAATCTCGGTCGCGATTTCTTCAACGCTCTTCATTTTTGCCTATACCCCGCATGTCAAACACGGGGCACAGGCTGGTTAAGAAGCGTTAAGAAACCTCAAATCAAGAGGTCGGCTCAACATACACGCCGGTTTCCTTGAGGCTGTCCACAACCTCTTTTGGCATGTAATCTTCGTCGTGTTTGGCAAGAATTTCCGAGGCTTCGAACGTGCCATCAACATACTTTCCAGTCCCGATCATGCCTTGGTTTTCGCCAAACAGGTCGGGCAACACGCCGGTAAAGGTGACGGGCACAACGGCCCCACCATCCGTAACCGAAAAGGACACTGTTTCCCCCTGTCCGCGCACCAACGTTCCGTCCGAGACAAGACCCCCCATGCGAAACACCTCGTCAGAGCTGGGCGGTTCGGCCATCACTTCCGATGGCGAACGATAGTAGTTGATCCCGTCTTGCAGTGCATATCCGATCAACCCGGTGGAGATCCCAAGCGCAACGAAGGCCAGAACGATTATCTGGACACGGCGCCTTTTCTTCAGATTTTTCAAACCGGCCATAGTCGGCTCCTTTTCAAAAACTTACGGGAACACCGGGGACATCATCAACCCCGTTGTCTCGTCTTCGCCCAGCATGAGATTGGCGTTCTGCATCGCCTGACCGGACGACCCTTTGCACAGGTTGTCCAGCGCCGACACCACCAAGGCACGCCCCGGAACACGGTCACCCACAACACCCAAGTGACATTGATTCGACCCCAAGACATGCCCCATACCGGGCAGTTGGCCTTGTGGTAGCACAGTCACGAAAGGTTCGTCTTGATATTGCTCAACCAAGGCCGCATGGATATTGCCCGCATCCCCCTCCACATAGCAATCCGCCAGAATGCCGCGGCTGACGGGCACAAGATGGGGGGTGAACATGATCTGGACCGGACGACCGGCCAGCGCCGAAAACTCTTGATCGAACTCGCCCAGGTGGCGGTGTGTGCCGCCATGGGCATAGCCTTGCACATCAGTCGACCGCTCGGCAAACAGCATGTTTTCCTTCAGCGACCGACCGGCCCCGGACACCCCGTTCTTCAAATCGCAAATGATCCGGTCAAGGTCGATCAGACCGGCCGCGATCAGCGGGCGCAGCGCATATTGCACGGTTGCCGCGTTGCAACCCGTGCCTGCCACGAGCCGTGCAGACTTGATCTGGTCGCGGTAAAACTCGGTCAGGCCATAAACGGCCTGCTTTTGAAGCTCGGTCGCTACATGCGGCGCGCCATACCACTTTTCGTATTCCGCGGGATCGCGCAGCCGGAAATCAGCACCAAGGTCCACGACTTTGACGCTGTCGGGCAGATCACGCACCAGCGCCTGACTTAGTCCATGGGGCAATGCAGCGAAGGCCAGATCAACATCGGAAAAGTCAATCTGATCCATCTTGACCAATTTGGGCAGATCCAAGTGACGCAGATGCGGATAGACATCCGACATCCTCATCCCCGCTTTGCGGTCGGCAGACAGGGCGACGATTTCCATCGTCGGGTGGGTGGCGATCAGCCGAACAAGCTCTGCGCCGGTATAGCCGGATGCACCAAGGATGGCGATTTTGTGGGTCATTGTGACCTCCTGAACGTCGAAAAAGATGTAGTGCGTTTGACCGCTGCCTTCAATCAGGCAGCTTCGAACGTGATCTTTCGTCGCAAGAATTGCGTCGCACGGTTTGATACGCGTGACGCGTCGCCCGTGGTCAAAAACTGCGCGCCCCTGCCATTGCCCTGCATGTTCGGGTGACGTTCCAGATAATCCGCAAGGCTGTCTGCGACTAAGTTTGCTTGACTATAAACTTTCACTTCCGGGCCAAGCGCGTGCTGAAACACCTCGTCCATCAACGGGTAGTGGGTGCAGCCAAGGATCGCAGCTTCGGGCATCGGCATCTTGCGTTTCAACGCATCCACATGGCTGCGCACCAGCGCTTCGGCCAAGATCATATCGCCTTCTTCGATGGCGTCTACAACGCCGCCACAAGCTTGCGCCTCGACATCCACACCGATCGCGCGGAAGGCCAGTTCACGCTGGAATGCGCGGCTGGACACGGTGGCGGGCGTGGCAAACAGTGCCACATGCTTCACCGCCACTTCGCGCGGCGGCGAGCTGTCACCCCAGTTGCGCTCGGTCAATGCCTCGATCAACGGGACGAAAACACCCAGAACCCGCTTGTCGCCGGGCACCCAGCTTTCCTGCATCCGGCGCAACGCCGCGGCTGATGCGGTGTTGCACGCAAGGATCACAAGGTCACACCCCTGATCCCACAGCGCCTGAACAGCGTTCGTGGTCAAGCCATAAATATCATCGGCATCGCGCACACCATAAGGCGCATGGGCGCTGTCGGCGTAATAGACGAAATCCACATCGGGCAGACGCTTTGACACGGCATCCAGCACCGTCAGCCCGCCAAGACCTGAATCGAAAATACCTACTGCCATTGTCTGTGGTCCCGTCCGTTTTGTCGTTGTGAAAGCCATAGGTCTGTTCACGACGGAAATCCATTGAAGAATCGGCACCATGACGAGAATCCGCCCAAACAACCGCTGCGCAGCCGATGCTTTGCGCACGGCTATTTCTATTCGGCAGCTTGCGCCAGAGGCGTGTCCCCGCCGAACTGCGCCAAAAGTTCGGCCCGGCGCACGGCGGCGTTTTCCACATTCGCTTCCTTCACCGGACCAAAGCCCCGGATCGTCAGGGGCAGTGCCGCAAGTTCTTGCGCAATCACAAGATTGTCATCGGTCAGCCCCGCCAGAACGGTTTTCATATCCGCCTCATAAGCGGCAATAAGGGCGCGCTCGGTGCGACGCTCTTGCGCCCGCCCGAACGGATCAAACGGCGTACCCCGCAGAAATTTCATCCGCGCAAGCCAAGGGGCACCCCGTTCGAACCATTCCCCGAAAGCCCGTTTCTTGGGCCGCCCGCCCGACGTCTGGCCAGCCAGTATCGGCGGAGCCAGATGATATGTCAGCTTCAGGTCGCCGTCGAACTCTGCTTCGGCCTTGGCGCGGGTGTCGCACAACAGGCGCGCGACCTCGTATTCATCCTTATAGGCCAAGAGCTTGTGATAGCTTCTTGCCACTGGTTCCTTCAACGCCTCGGGCATCTGGTCGACAAAGGCACGATAGCGTTTCGCCAACCGCGCGTTCTGATAGGTGGTCAAATGATCAGCGCGGAAGTCGATGATCTCGGCCAAGGTCTTTGGCTTTTCGACCACCTCGCCGGTGACCATCTTCGCGGCTTCCTCGGGGTGCAGCACCGCCCAGCGGCCCAGTTCGAACGCGTGTTTGTTGCGCTCGATGGCCTGCCCGTTCAGTTCAATCGCATACATCAGCGCATCATGGGTCAGCGGAACGATACCCGCCTGCCAACTTGCCCCCAAAACCATCATGTTCGAGAAGATGCTGTCCCCCATGAGCACACGCGCCAGTTCGGTCGCATCAAACAGCGATACGCGGTCGCGCAGCCGCGCTTCAAGCGACAGTTGCAAGCGGTCGCCCGGAATGGCGAAATCGGTGTTACGTGTGAACTCTCCGGTGATCGTTTCATGCTTATCCACGACAGCCCCGGTTCGCCCGGCTCTGGTCAGACCCAGGGTTGAAGACGTCGCCGACACCACCAGGTCACACCCGATCAGCGCATCGCATTCCCCGGTCGCAACCCGGATGGCCGAGATATCCTCGGGCCGTTCTGCCAGACGTAAATGAACCGTGACGGCGCCACCTTTCTGGGCCAGCCCAGCCATTTCCATCATCCCGACGCCCTTGCCATCGATATGCGCGGCTTGTGCCATGATCGCACCAATGGTGACGACGCCGGTGCCGCCAACGCCGGTGATGACGGTGTTGAACGTGCCGTCGATGGTGGGCAGTTCGGGCGCTGGCAGGTCGGGCAGGTCGACCTCGGCCGTCGCAGCCTTTTTCAGCTTCGCCCCTTCGATGGTAACAAAGCTGGGACAGAAACCGTTTACGCAGCTGTAGTCCTTATTACAGCTGGACTGATCAATCGCCCGCTTGCGGCCAAGTTCCGTATCCACAGGCACGATCGAGACGCAGTTCGACTGCACCCCGCAATCGCCGCAACCCTCGCACACGTCCGTGTTGATGAACACGCGCTTGTCGGGATCGGGATACAAACCCCGCTTGCGGCGACGGCGCTTTTCAGCCGCACAGGTTTGCACATAAAGAATGACCGACACACCACTGATGTCGCGGCACTTTTCCTCGATCTTCAACAATTCATCTCGGGTGTGATGGGACAGCCCCTTGGGAAAGGCCGATAGGTCCACATCTTCCTTTTCGTCATACACAAGAAAGATATGTTCAACCCCCATCGCCTGCACCTCGCGGGCGATGCGGACGGCGTCCAGATCGCCCTCGTTGGTCTGCCCGCCAGTCATCGCAACCGCGTCGTTATAGAGGATCTTGTAGGTGATGTTGGTGCCCGCCGCCAACGCCGCCCGGATCGCCAATATACCCGAGTGGTTATAGGTGCCATCGCCGAGGTTCTGGAACACATGTTTGGTCTTCGAAAACGGTGCCTCGCCGACCCAGTTGGCACCCTCACCGCCCATCTGGGTGAACCCGACGGTCGAACGATCCATCCACTGCACCATATAATGACAGCCAATCCCGGCATATGCCCGCGACCCGTCCGGCAATTTGGTCGAGGTGTTGTGCGGGCAGCCCGAACAGAAGAACGGCAGGCGCGCGGCGATATCGGGCGCATTATCTACGCTTTTCGCCTCGGCCAGCATGGTCAGACCTGCCTTAACGGATTCCGTCCCGCGCCCTTCTTCGATCAGGATGTCGCCGATTTTCTCGGCAATCATGATCGGGTCCAGCGCATAGCGGGTCGGGAATAGCTCCAACCGGCGGCCATGTTCCCAAGTGTCACCCTTGTGCCAGCCATAAACGCGACGGCCGCCGCGATCATCAAAGATCGCTTCCTTGATCTGCACCTCGATCAGCTTACGTTTTTCTTCAACGACAACAATCAGGTCCAGCCCCTCGGCCCATTCGTGGAAGCTTTCCATATCCAGCGGGAAGGTCTGCCCTACCTTGTAGGTGGTGATGCCCAGACGTTCGGCCTCGGCCTCATCGATGCCAAGAAGGCCCATCGCATGCACAAGGTCCAGCCAGTTCTTGCCAGCCGCCACGAACCCAATCTTGGCCCCGGGCTTGCCCCATTTGCGCTGGTCGATCCGGTTGGCGCGGGCAAATGTCTCGGCGGCGAAGCGTTTATAGTCGATCATCCGCGCTTCTTGTTGAACCGGCTGATCTGCAAGCCGAATGTTCAACCCACCCTCGGGCATATCAAACTCCGGCGTGACCAGTTTCATCCGGTTCGGGTCACCATCGACGACCGACGTCGCCTCGACCGTATCTTTCATCACCTTTAGCCCCACCCAAACGCCCGCGAAGCGGCTCAGGCCATAGCCGTAAATGCCATAATCCAGAATTTCCTGCACGCCCGCCGGGCTGAGCACCGGGATATACGCATCCACCATCGCCCAATCTGATTGATGCAAGACGGTCGAGCTTTCGCCGGTGTGGTCATCGCCCATCGCCATCAGCACACCGCCATGCGGGCTGGTGCCGGCCATGTTCGCATGGCGCATAACGTCACCGGTCCGGTCAACGCCCGGGCCCTTGCCATACCAAAGACCGAAGACGCCATCATGCGTTCCCTCGCCGCGCAGCTCCGCCTGCTGGCTGCCCCACAAAGCAGTGGCCGCCAGATCCTCGTTCAGACCCGGTTGAAATTTGATGTCATTGGGAGACAGCACTTTGTGGGCGCGGTCCATCCACAAATCCACCGCCCCCAAAGGCGACCCGCGATAACCCGTGACATAACCTGCGGTGTCCAGACCCGCCGCCCGATCACGTTGCTTCTGCATTAGCATCAGGCGGACCATCGCTTGGGTTCCGTTCAGAAGTACCTGCTTCCTCGTCAGATCAAAACGATCATTCAGAGTGATTTCTGGCTTCCCCATGACGCACCTCCCGCTACGTTACATAGATCACTGGACTTCCTCGGATTATAGGTCAAATGTTATGACCTATCAAATCAATTCACACGATAATCCACGCTGGCAATCATCAGCGGTCTAATGATAACACTGTGAAAGTTTTAAGCGCTATCAAGTATCGGTTATTTCATCATGGATTGGGACAAGCTCAGAATATTTCACGCCGTGGCGGATGCCGGATCATTGACCCATGCGGGCGATGTGCTTCACCTGTCGCAATCCGCCGTGTCGCGCCAGATTCGCGCGCTAGAAGAAAGCTTGAATGCCACCCTGTTTCACCGCCACGCACGGGGCTTGATTTTGACCGAACAGGGCGAACTTCTATTCGATGCGTCACGCTCGATCAATCAGCGGATCGACGCTGCGGTGGCGCGCATCCGCGACAGTAAGGAAGAAGTGTTTGGCGAATTGCGCGTGACCACCACCACCGCTTTCGGATCGCTGTGGCTCGCCCCCCGTCTTCCCAAGCTCTATGAGAAATTCCCAGATCTGAAAATCGACCTGATGCTGGAAGAGCACGTGCTTGACCTACCTATGCGCGAGGCTGATGTTGCAATCCGCATGAAGGAACCAAGCCAGGCGGACCTGATCCGCAAACGCTTGATAGATGTGCACATGCGCCTGTACGCAACGCCCACTTACCTAGAAGAAAACGGCTCGCCCGAGACACTTTCCGACCTGTCCGAACACAGGCTGATCTGCCAGAATACAGGCTCTGCCCAAGTCCGCGCCGGCGCCGATCTGGCAAGCGAATTGCTGGCCTACAACGTCAAATCACTTTTGACAGTGAATAACTATTTCGGTGTGCTGCAGGCGGTCTTGAACAATCTGGGAATCGGGTTGCTGCCTGACTACATCACTCAGGACGAGCCCCATTTACATCGCGTTCTGCCCGATGTTGAAAGCAGGAAAATCCCCGTCTATCTTGCCTATCCTGAAGAATTGCGCGCCTCAAAACGGATTGAAGCATTTCGCGACTTTGTTGTCGAGGAACTCGCCGTCGACAGGAAAATACGTCAAAGCTAGGGTGACACGTGCAAATGGCGACGATCTAATTTGCGGCATGCGATGCTATTTTGCAACAAGTCACGCTCTATGGGTGTGCGTCAATGTATACTATCGTCCACTGCAACGACGTATTAACTCATTATAATTCCAATCAATATCTCACTCGCCGTCAACTTATTCGCGAATACACCCCGCCTGCGACCGCAAGGCATGCATCAAAAGCATAGCTGCATTGCGGCAATTTTACTTGATTGCACCCGCCCGGAACCCTAATTCTAGTTCAAAGTCGACTACGACCCAGGTCTTGTCGGCTTTTACCTCCCTGTTGGACTTGGCCGGGCTATGCCCGGCCTTTTTTTTCGCGGATGCCTGCACGGCCCCTGCAGCGCCAGCCTTTGCCCTTTCCCATCTTGCGCACATCGCCTAAAAGGCCCGCATCGAAGCCTAAGGGGGAACAGGCATGCAAGAGCCGAAGATCACCGACGACCTGATTGCGGCACATGGTCTGAAACCGGACGAATACAAGCTGCTCCTCGAAATCATCGGTCGCGCGCCGACCTTTACCGAGCTGGGTATCTTTTCGGCCATGTGGAACGAGCATTGCTCCTATAAGTCATCAAAAAAATGGCTGCGCACCCTTCCCACCGACGGCCCGCAAGTCATCTGCGGCCCCGGCGAAAATGCTGGGATCGTGGATATTGGCGATGGGCAGGCGCTCGTGTTCAAGATGGAAAGCCACAACCACCCCTCTTATATCGAGCCCTACCAAGGCGCGGCCACCGGCGTAGGTGGCATTCTGCGCGACGTGTTCACCATGGGCGCGCGCCCGATCGCCGCCATGAACTCGTTGTCGTTTGGTGAGGTCGATCACCCCAAGACCAAGCAGCTTGTGAACGGCGTGGTCGAAGGCATAGGCGGCTATGGCAACTGTTTCGGCGTTCCCAACGTGGGCGGCGAAGTGCGCTTTCACCGCGCCTATAACGGCAACTGCCTAGTAAACGCCTTTGCGGCAGGTCTGGCCGAGACCGACAAGATTTTCTACTCTGCAGCGTCCGGTGTCGGCATGCCGGTCGTTTATCTCGGCGCCAAGACAGGCCGCGACGGTGTGGGCGGGGCGACGATGGCCTCGGCTGAATTCGACGACACGATCGAAGAAAAGCGCCCCACCGTGCAGGTCGGCGACCCCTTCACCGAAAAGCGCCTGATGGAAGCCACGCTGGAACTGATGGCCACAGGCGCCGTGATCTCGATCCAGGACATGGGGGCCGCTGGCCTGACCTGCTCGGCGGTCGAGATGGGTGACAAAGGGGGTCTTGGCGTTCGGTTGAACCTCGAAGCCGTCCCGCAGCGCGAGGACAACATGACCGCGTACGAGATGATGTTGTCCGAAAGCCAAGAACGCATGCTCATGGTGCTGAAGCCTGAAAAAGAGGCCGAGGCCCGTGCGGTGTTCGAAAAATGGGATCTCGACTTTGCAATTGTCGGGGAAACCCTTGCCGAAGATCGCTTCCTGATCATGCACAACAATCAAGTGAAGGCTGATCTGCCGCTGTCCCCCTTGTCGGGCCGCGCGCCGGAATATGACCGTCCTTGGGTTGAAACACCTGCGGCGGAAGCGCTGTCGGACGTCCCCGAAATCGACGCGATTGACGGGCTGAAGGCGCTGATCGGTTCACCAAACTATGCCGCGAAACAGTGGGTTTACGAACAGTATGATCATATGGTGATGGCCGACACGGTCCGCGCACCCGGCTTGGGCGCAGGCATTGTGCGCGTGCACGGAACCGACAAGGCAATTGCGTTCACCTCGGACGTGACACCGCGCTATGTAAGAGCCAACCCATTTGAAGGCGGCAAACAGGCCGTGGCCGAAGCCTATCGCAACCTGACTGCCGTGGGCGCGAAACCCTTGGCCACCACCGACAACCTGAACTTCGGCAACCCCGAAAAGCCCGAGATCATGGGCCAGCTCGTAGGTGCCATCAAAGGCATCGGTGAGGCGGTCGCCGCGCTGGATGTGCCCATCGTGTCAGGCAACGTGTCGCTTTATAATGAAACAGACGGTCAAGGCATTCTGCCAACGCCAACCATTGGCGCCGTGGGCCTTCTGGACAGCCTTGATGACATGATCGACGGCGTGGCGCGCGACGGGCATGTGGCGATGGTCGTGGGTGAAACCCACGGTCATCTGGGCCAATCCGCCCTACTGGCCGAGGTCTTCAACCGCGAAGACGGCGACGCGCCGCACGTGGACCTTGAGGCCGAAAGGACGCACGGCGATTTCATCCGCGCTAATCGCGAGTTAATCAAGGCCTGCACGGACTTGTCCGATGGCGGGCTTGCCCTTGCCGCCTTCGAAATGGCTGAAGCCGGTGGCGTCGGGGTCGTGCTGGATACAGCCGACACGCCCACCTTGTTTGGCGAAGATCAGGCGCGCTATCTGGTGGCCTGCAATTTCGATCAGGCCGAGGCGCTGATGATCGAAGCGGGCAAACTGGGCATACCGGTTGCTTCGGTTGGCCGCTTCTGTGGCGATACGATCAAGATGGGCGGGTCAGAAGCCCCGCTGGACGAGTTGGCCCAGATTTTCCGCACCGGCTTTGATCAGGCACATCGCTAGGCCATGACACCCGCGCCCGACCCACAGGACATGACCGCACTGGTGGCCGATTGCGCCGCCTGTGCGGGGCTGTGCTGCGTGGCGCCGGGGTTTGATGCGGGCGACGACTTTGCCTTCGCAAAACCCGCGCTGGCCCCCTGCCGCCATCTGGGCAGCGACAACCTGTGCCGCATCCATGAAACCCTCGAGGATCAGGGGTTTTCCGGCTGCGCACGGTTCGATTGCAAGGGTGCCGGGCCATACGTGATGGCACATATCTTCCCGCGCAAACGCTGGCGCAACGATCGCCAACTCCTTGCGGATATCTCTGAGGCCTATCGTCGGATGCGCGCCATCTGCGACATGATTGAACTGTTTCGCGTCGCCGAACGCCTGCCACTGTCTGCCGCACAGGAACACGCGCGGCATGAGATGCTGAACCGCCTGCTGCCTAACCCTGCTTGGACGGCCGAAGGGCTGGCGCACGCCGAGCAAGCCGGCATCTTGACGGACGCCCGCGCGGTCTTGTCCAGCTTCCGCGACGCTGCAACGCGCCGCTGACCCTTGCAGCCCCCCTGCCCCGCCCATAGATTGGCATAAACAATGACGAGGTTCTGACAATGGCCATCGAAGCATCCGAAATTGAAACGTTGATCCGCGAAACGTTTCCGAACGCAAAAATCACCATTACCGATCTGGCAGGCGACGGAAATCACTATGCCGCCGAGGTGGTGGACGAAAGCTTTCGTGGTAAGAACCGGGTGCAACAACAGCGCGCCGTATATGCCGCTCTGAAAGGCAAGATGGATGGCAGCCAAGGCGAGCTTCATGCGCTGGCGCTGACCACCAAGGTGCCCGACTGACGCGGCCCAAGCAACTTCGCCATGCCGCACGGCCCAACCTAAGAAATCAAGGATGATCAAATGACTGACGCAAAAACAAAAATCCAAGACACCGTCAAAGCCAACAACGTTGTGCTTTACATGAAAGGCACGAAGGACATGCCACAATGCGGGTTTTCATCCCGCGTGGCCGGTGTTTTGAACTTCATGGGCGTGGATTTCGCCGACGTAAACGTGTTGGCAGATGAGGAAATTCGTCAAGGTATCAAGGATTACTCGGACTGGCCAACGATCCCGCAGCTTTACGTGAAAGGCGAGTTCGTCGGCGGTTGCGATATCATCACCGAAATGACCCTATCGGGCGAGTTGGACACACTGTTTGAAGAAAACGGTGTTGTTTATAACAAGGAAGCCGCAGACAAGATCCGTGAAGCCAACGGCTAAGGTCCATTGCGGCGCGACTGATTGCGACAGAAGCGTTTCATCCGTGCCTTTTGCACATATTCGCACGGCGGAAACGCTTCGTCACCTTTGGTTCACCAGACCCAGCTCGCAGCGTTCAGGGTCTGAGCATATTGGACGCCCGAGGCTGACCGGGTGATTTCCATCCCGACCCGCTGTGCGACGACCAACACGACCGGAAAAGGCGCATCAGCAGCATTGATAACAGTCGCGGTCCCAGTTGCACCGCGTTCACAGTCATATAACGCAGTCAAGATATTCTCAGCAGAGAACGCGCCTATAACCAAAGGCTCATGCGGTGATCCCGCGCTCAGCTTAACTCGCGCACGTTAAGATGTGCGCTCCTCGACTTCGGCAGCAACAGCTTCGGCACGGGCGGCAATTTCGGCCAAGGTATCTGTGACGGCGTCGGGAATGACAGGCACTTCGACCTTTTGCGGCGCAGCATTTTGAAGGGCATATAGCTGCGCCTCAAGATCAGCGACTTTTTTGTCGGCCAGCTTCACCTTATCCTCAATCCCTGCCGTCTTATCGGCCAGCATCAGCCCTGCCATCAAAAGCATGCGGCTTTCGGTCAGGTTGGTCATTTGCCCCACCAGAACCGAGGCTTCGTTGTCCAGCATCTTGGCGGCTGCCAACAAAAAATGCTCTTCGCCTTCCTGACATGCGACATCGAAGGTGCGACCACCAATGGATATGTTGATATCAGGCATCGGTACCCTCCTTGCCGTTTCCGCTGGTGTCCCCACCCGACGCATCAGGCGCGCTTGCGGCGATCAAATGTCCCAGTTCGCCCAGAACCGCGTCCAGTTCAGCGCGGTCGGCAGTTTGCGCGACGCGCACGCCTTCAAGTTCGGCGGCCATAGCACTGTTGACCAGATCGGCATCAACCGCACCATCATCAATTGCTTTGCGCAGTGCGTCGTTGTTCTCGCGCAGATCGGCGTTGGCCTGCCGCAGTCTGGTGATGACCACCTCGTCGGTGGCGAGTTGCGCCGTCAACCGCTCAAGCTCAGCGCGCAGGGCGTCAAGTTCTGTAGCGTGACCCTCCTGCACCTCATTCATACGGTCTGCCAATTGGTGTTTGGCGGTGCGTTCTTCCTCCAGCGCAGCGGTCAGCCGCGCGATGTCGTCCTCTGCCCCCGGCGTTTGTGGGGACAGCGTCGAAAGACCGACGCTGATCCGCTCCAACGCGGTGGTGATGCGGGTTTCCAACTCGGAAATGTCGTTCATGTTCTGCCCTGAACCTGTTTATCGCCCGATCTTGTCACATGCCTGCCCATCTGACAACGCAGGACATTCGGGCGAATCGGCCCTGCGCAAGTGTAAGCCGATCTTACCCGACCAAAGTTAAAAATGCGCCCCTCGTTCTTTTCCAATCACTTGGCGGGCGACATGCACCTTGGCTTGACCCTTGGCGAATGGCTGCTATCAGGTATCCAACCTCAACTTTGCCAAAGGATGTTGACCGTTGGACATCGCCACACTACGCGCAAGCCACCCCGATCACTGGAACAAAGCCGCTGCGATCCGTTCGCTGACCCTGGATGCGGTCGCCGCCGCGAACTCGGGCCACTCGGGTATGCCAATGGGCATGGCCGATGTGGCAACAGTTCTGTTTGAAAATCATTTGAAGTTTGATGCGTCGGCCCCCCGTTGGGCGGACCGCGACCGGTTTATCCTGTCGGCTGGCCACGGCTCAATGTTGATTTATTCGCTGCTGCATCTGACAGGCTATGAAGATGTGACGCTGGACCAAATCAAGAACTTCCGCCAATGGAACGCGATCACGGCCGGCCACCCGGAATACGGTCACGTCGCGGGCGTTGAAACCACGACGGGCCCGCTGGGTCAGGGCATTGCCAACGCCGTCGGTTTCGCGATGGCCGAGGAAATCCAGCGCGCGCGCTTTGGCAAGAAGATCGTCGACCATTATACCTATGTCATTGCTGGCGACGGCTGCCTGATGGAGGGCATCAGCCACGAAGCCATCGGCCTTGCCGGGCGTCACAAGCTGGGCAAGCTGGTGCTGTTGTGGGACAACAACGACATCACCATCGACGGCAAGGTGTCGCTGTCCGATTGCACCAACCAGGTGCAGCGTTTCAAAGCCGCGGGCTGGCACGTACAGGAAATCGACGGGCATGATCCCGAACAGATCGACGAGGCTATTGCCAAAGCCAAGACCACCAAGAAACCCTCGATGATCGCGTGCAAGACCCATATCGCCTTGGGGCACGCGGCGCAGGATACCTCGAAAGGTCACGGCGCGTTGACCGACGAAGATCAACTGAAAGCCACGAAAGAGGCGTACGGCGTGCCGCTTGGTGCCTTCCAGGTGCCGGACGACGTTAAAGCGGAATGGGAAGCCATCGGCGCCAAAGGCGCCGAAGCCCGTGCCGAGTGGGAAGCCCGCTTTGCGTCGATCAGCGAACGCAAACAGGCCGAGTTCAACCGGGCCTATGCGCTGGACGTGCCGAAGAAACTCGGCGGCGTTGTGCGCGCTCTGAAACGGCAGGTGGCCGAAGGCAAACCCAATGTCGCCACCCGCAAATCGTCAGAAATGGCGCTTGAGGTGATCAACCCCGTAATGCCGGAAACGGTTGGTGGATCGGCTGATCTGACCGGATCGAACAACACCAAGACGGGTGATCTGGGCGTGTTTGATGTGGACAACCGTAAGGGGCGTTACATCTATTGGGGCATCCGTGAACATGGCATGGCGGCTGCGATGAACGGCATGGTTCTGCATGGCGGCATGCGCCCCTATGGCGGCACGTTCTTCTGCTTCACCGACTACGCCCGCCCGGCGATGCGTCTGGCATCGTTGATGAAGATCCCGACCGTGTTCGTGATGACCCACGATTCAATCGGCGTCGGTGAAGACGGCCCAACCCACCAACCGGTCGAGCATCTGGCGATCTGCCGCGCGACCCCTAACAGCTTGACCTTCCGCCCAGCAGATACCGCCGAGACGGCCGAAGCGTGGGAGCTTGCTCTGTCCTCGAAAGACGTGCCCTCGACCCTCGTTCTGACCCGTCAGAACCTGCCGACCGTGCGCACCGAGTATAAGCAGAAAAATCTGACCGCTCAGGGTGCTTATGTTCTGGCCGATGCGGAAGCCGGCAAGCGTCAGGTGATCCTGATTGCCACGGGTTCCGAGGTGTCGTTGGCGATGGACGCCCGCGCCAAACTGGAAGCCCAGGGCATCGGCACCCGCGTGGTGTCCATGCCCTGTATGGAGCTGTTCGCCCAACAAGACGACGCATACCGCCGCAAGGTGCTGCCCGCAGGCCCCATCCGCGTCGGCATCGAGGCCGCCGTGCGTGATGGCGGCTGGGATCGCTGGCTTCTGGGCGAACGTGGTCGCGAAGCCAAAGCCGGCTTCGTGGGCATGGACAGTTTCGGCGCATCCGCCCCAGCTGACGTGCTGTTCGAAAAATTCGGCATTACCGCAGACAACGTCGTGGCGAAAGTGAAGGATCTGTTGGACTGACCCAGCTAGGCAACAGGATAAAAACGCTCCGTCAGTTCAACTGACGGAGCGTTTTTTCAATCAAGAAAGCAAAACCTATCCACCAGCCGCTCTGATCTCACCCAACCGCCTATTTCGCGTAAGCTGGTTCCACTTCTGACAAACCCGGTGGGGGATGCGACGGAATACAGCACGTAAAACGAACGGCGTTGCGCACCATCTAGGCCTTGCCCTTGAACACAGATTGCCAGACCGGACCGATGACACGCGTGGCAAACGGGATCATCAAGACGCCAAGCACAAGCCCGACAACACCGTCCAACGCTGCCGTGACGAACCACTCCACGAAGCCCGGCATTTTAGGCACCGCTTGGGCTGCCGTAACCGCGATGTCGTGGATGATGTGATACGGTTGATCCAGACCCAATTCGCGCAGCCCGTGGATGATAATGGAACCACCAACCCAGATCATCGCAGCGGTGCCGATGACCATCAACAGCTTGAGGAACCCCGGCATAGCGTTGACAACCCCACGTCCAAAGCCCCGAGTCACCGACAGATTGCCGTGCTGCGCCAGCCATAGGCCAACGTCATCCATCTTCACGATCAATGCCACCGACCCATAGACAACGACCGTGATTCCAACCGCAACCACAGCCAGCGTTGCGGCCTCCATCCAGATGTTGCTGTGGGGAATGGCGGACAAGGCGATGGTCATGATCTCGGCTGACAAGATGAAATCCGTCTTGATCGCACCCGCAATCTTCTCTTTCTCAAGATGCGCCGGATCACCGATGTCATGTTCGGCATGGTCCCATTTTTCTTCATGTGGGAACAGAACATGCCAGACCTTTTCCGCCCCCTCGAAGCACAGATAAGCCCCGCCCAGCATCAAAAGCGGAGCGATCAGCCAAGGCGCGAACGACGACAGCAGCAGCGCAATCGGCAGCAGGATGATCAGCTTGTTCTTGATCGACCCCCACGCGATGCGCCCGATAATCGGCAGCTCTCGCTTTGGCTCAAATCCCTGGACGTATTTCGGTGTCACGGCGGCATCGTCAATCACCGCCCCCGCTGCTTTCGCCCCAGCCTTGGCCGCCTGCCCCGCCACATCGTCTACCGACGCCGCCGCGATTTTTGCAATACCCGCCACGTCGTCCAACAGCGCGATCAAACCACTCATCAAATCCACCCTTTTCGTGATCTAGAAATGAAACCTAGTGGCTTTCTGCGGTCGTGAAAAGCACCCACGCGGGATTTGCGTTTCATCTTTGGCGCAAGGCGTTTGCGCTAACGTCTACGCACTCCGCCATGTTTTCGCTAACAAGCCTTCACCAAACGCGTTTTGCGGGTTGGGACATCGGGGCTTGAGCGGTATATCAGCGGAAAGTTCTTGCGGCCACCGGGCCAAAACCTGAGGGGAAGACACATGACCGTCACAGTGGGTATCAATGGATTTGGCCGCATCGGTCGCTGCACCTTGGCGCAAATTGCTGCATCAGGGCGCAACGACATCAACGTGGTTAAGGTAAACGCGACCGGCCCGCTGGAAACTGCTGCGCACCTGCTGAAATACGACAGCGTCCATGGCCGCTTCCCGAACGACATCAAGCTGGGCGAAAAGACTATGGATGTGGGCCGCGGCCCGATGCAGATGATGTCGACCTATGACATGGGCGAACTGGACTGGACCGGTTGTGACGTTGTTCTGGAATGCACTGGCAACTTCAACGACGGCGAAAAAGCCAAGCGCCACATCGAACAGGGTGCGCGCAAGGTGCTGATCTCGGCCCCTGCAAAGAACGTGCAAAAAACCATCGTTCTTGGTGTGAACGACAAAGAACTGGAAGCACATCACAACATGGTCTCGAACGGCTCATGCACAACGAACGGTCTGGCCCCGCTCGCCAAGGTGCTGCACGATGCGCTGGGGATCGAACGTGGTATCATGACCACTATCCACTCCTACACCGGCGACCAGCCGACGCTGGACCGCCGCCACAGCGACCTTTATCGCGCGCGTGCGGCGGCAATGGCGATCATCCCCACCTCGACCGGTGCGGCGAAAGCCTTGGGCGAAGTCCTGCCGGAACTGGCAGGCAAGCTGGACGGCACCGCCATGCGCGTGCCCACCCCGAACGTGTCCGCTATCGACCTGACATTCGAAGCCGGTCGCGATACGAGCGTTGAAGAGGTCAACCAGATCGTGCGCGAAGCCGCCGAAGGCGCCATGTCACGCGTGTTGGGCTATGACCCCGAACCCAAGGTTTCCATCGACTTCAACCACACCGAACAAAGCTCGATATTCGCCCCTGACCAGACAAAGGTTGTTGGTGGCCGCACCGTCCGCGTGATGGGCTGGTATGACAACGAATGGGGATTTTCGACCCGCATGGCAGATGTCGCGGTGATGATGGGCTCGTTCTAAGCAACCCGCCATCCGAGCCATACCCCCGCCCCTGGGCGGGGGTTTTCTTTTGCCCTTGCCCCAGCCCGCCACCCACGGCAATAAGTGTTTGAAACAGGCAGGAGCCAGCCGTGACCAACAAGATCGCCTTTGTTCTTGGCATTTTGATCGTTGCGCTGATTAGTGCCGATTTGCTTCTGAACCATGGCAACAGCGTCGTGTTTCTGTCCAAGAAATTTCTGGATATGACCGAATGGATGGCCTTCTGGCGCTAAGATGAACCGCCGCGTCTTCCATCTTCCCTTGACCTTTTAGCAGAAATAGCCATGTTAGCGCTCACACCACACGATCGGCTTCGCCGCTTCCATCGGCAGGCTACGCTCATGCAAGGAAGATGAATATGACAGTCAAAGTGGCTATCAATGGATTTGGACGGATCGGACGGCTGGTACTGCGTGCCCTCCATGAAACAGGCCGGGACGATATCGAGGTGGTCGCGATCAACGACCTCGGTCCGGTTGAGATGAACGCCCATCTTCTGCAATTCGACAGCGTGCATGGCCGGTTTCCGAACGAGGTCAAATGGACCGACACCACCATCGACGCAGGCCGAGGCCCGATCAAGGTTACGGCGATCCGCAACCCTGCCGAGCTGCCGTGGGGCGATGTGGATATCGTGCTTGAATGCACCGGTATTTTCAAAGGTGACAAGGCACTTGTGCATCTGGAAAACGGTGCCAGCCGGGTGCTGGTCTCGGCCCCCTCATCCGGGGCGGACAAAACAATCGTCTATGGCGTGAACCATGACACGCTGACGGCAGACGATGTGCATGTCTCGAACGCGTCGTGTACGACGAACTGCCTGGCGCCGGTCGCCAAGGTGTTGAACGACGCTGTCGGCATCAAGAAAGGGTTTATGACCACAATCCATTCATATACTGGCGACCAGCCGACCTTGGATACCCTGCACAGTGATTTCTATCGCGCACGCGCCGCAGCGCTTAGCATGATCCCCACCACCACCGGCGCCGCCCGCGCCGTCGGCCTTGTGTTGCCAGACCTGGCGGGCAAGCTGGATGGCGTGGCCATCCGCGTGCCAACGCCGAACGTCTCGTGCGTCGATCTGACCTTTGAAGCATCGCGCGATACGACGGTCGATGAAATCAACACAGTCGCCATCGACGCGGCCAACGGCCCGCTAAAAGGTGTGCTTGGAATTGTCGACCGGCCCTTGGTCTCGGCCGATTTCAATCACGACCCCCACTCATCTAATTTCGCGCTGGACCAAACCAAGGTGCTGGACGGAAATATGGTGAGGGTACTGGCTTGGTACGACAACGAATGGGGCTTCAGCGTCCGAATGCTGGACACCGCGGTTGAGATGGCAAAGCATCTCTAATCGGACGTTGATCAACGTGGAAGCCGGGATCCTGCCCGGCTTCTTCTTTTGTAACAATCTTACGCAGCACGACGTACGAGGGAAACGCGGCCCCGCGCCTCAACTTTTGCCGACACCAAGAAGCAGCCAATATCTTGAAAATGGTGCCCCACACGGACTCGAACCGCGGACCTACTGATTACAAACGGCCAAAATGGGTTTTCGCCGGTTTTCGCCGCACCTCGCCAAACCGCCATAAATGCATGAATTAAAACAGTTTTCATTGACGCCTCGCACGCCAACCCTACATCATGAACGCCACGAAACGCTGCACGGTGCTTCCGATATGCTTCCGGATTTCGTGATCAAGAGTAGGAATGACGATGCCAAAACTGACCAAACGACTTGTTGAAAGCCTATCACCAGAACCCAAGGAACGCATCCTTTGGGATGATGAATTGGCAGGCTTTGGGATCAGGGTGTATCCGACAGGGCGGCGGGTCTATGTGGTGCAATATCGGCTGCACGGGCGCACACGGCGAAAGAACCTCGGGCAGCATGGCGTTCTAACCGCCGAAGAGGCCCGCAAGGATGCCAAGCTGGTGCAGGCGGATGTGGCGCGGGGGTCTGACCCGTCAGCCGAACGCAAGGCGCGTCTGCGCAGCCCCACGATCAAAGAACTAGGTGAACGGTTCCTGACAGACCATGTGGCGCTGCATTGCAAGCCAACAACCCTATACGACTATCGCAACATGCTGCGCGGTGTCGTGAACCCCGTTCTTGGTAGCATCAAGGTTTCCGAGATCACATTCACCGACATTCAAGCGTTTCACCTCAAACGACGCGATACGCCCTATCAAGCCAATCGGGGCGTTATGGTTCTGTCGAAAATGCTGAACCTTGCCGAGGACTGGGGATTGCGCGCAATGAACACCAACCCAACGCGCCGTATCAAGCGCTATCCAGAGGAAGAAAAGAAACGCTATCTGGACGAAGGCGAACAAGAACGGCTTGGCACGGTTCTGGCGAACATGCTGCAAAACGAAGAAATCACCCGATACGTTTTCGCCGCCTTCTATTTGCTGTTGCTGACAGGGTGTCGCCTTGGGGAAATTCAAAAGCTGAAATGGGATTACGTCACCCGAACCCATCTGGAATTGCCCGACAGCAAGACCGGTCGGCGACGCATCCCCCTGCCCCGAGAAGCCCGCGCGCTGTTGGACACCTTGGAACGCCGAGACGGTAACCCCTATGTCATCTTGGGAACGCACTCAGACGGTTACTATAACGACCTGCAAAAGCCTTGGCGCAAAATTCGGGAACGGGCTGGACTGAGTGATGTGCGGGTGCATGATCTACGGCACACTTATGCGTCAGTTGCGGTCATGAACGGCATTGATCCATTCACTTTGAAGGAAATTCTCGGTCACAAAAACTTGTCCACGACATTGCGCTATGCGCACCTGTCTGACGATGCAGTGCAAAAAGCAGCGGGGCAGATTGCCAATCGGCTTGCAAGTGCGCTGGGAAGTGTGGCGTAGGCTTAGGCATTGGGCTAGATCACGAGCGACACTTAAAGCCGCGAGATAGCCATGACTAAGCCACATCCCAATTTGCAAATAGACCTGCGCCATTACCATTATTTGGGCGAAGCCTTCTTTCGCGTCGGCTTGTCTTTATTTCCCGATGACTGGACCGGACGGGAACAATTTGCCGTACCAGATTTCACCGGGGAACAAATTGAGCAAGAACGGGCGGCTCTTGAAAAGAATGTGTCCCGATTGCGCCAACAAGAACTTGAATTGGCAATGACCCCGACGGACGGCTTGTCCGATAAAGAATATGTGGCGTTTCGAGAGAATAAGGCAGCAACCCGTGATCGTAGGATGGTTGCAGAACAGAAGCTATTTTCTCTTGGCAAACCCGACCACTACCAACATCAAGAAAACGCAGCGTATCAACGCCGGATGGACGCTGAGGCAACGTTGATCACCGCTTTCAAGGCCAAGGAACTCGACTTAATAACTTATGGTGGTCTGGTGGTCGATTGGTCGACCTGGCCCGACAGGAAGGGATGGGACTATAGCTTTCCATACTCAACGATCAATGCGCCACCTTCCATTTCTTCGATGGGGTGCGCCATAGCATTGGTAAGAAGAACCGCGTTTGAATACTGGCACCAGCAACAACCTTTTTTTCAGAATGCGTTGCGTGAATTGTCAGACGAGGAACGTGCCTTAGTTTGGATGAAAGAGCTGGTTAGCACGAATCCAACACCGCAAAAGAAGGATTCCATCTTAGCGGATATGAAATCCGAATATCCTGAACTTTCAGAACGTGCTCAAAAACGAATATGGGATGCTGCCGCACCGGAAGCATGGAAGCTGTCTGGACCGAAACGCCCTGCATAGAACTATGCACGAAACTAATAGGAATCACGTAACAAATTATTTTCATTGATATTAGTTCAGTTCAGCCTAGTGCACTGAACTAAATGTTCGTGTCGTCTATTTGCGCCTAGTGCGCCCGCCTATCTTCACCTCACAAATCAAACGCCAACCAACGTGAGGTCAACACAATGCAACACAACCAACCCAAACCCAGCACCCTTGTCGACGAACGCGAAGCCGCGTCGATCCTTTGTTATTCCGTCCGCGCCTTGCAGAACTGGCGGCATCGCGGCGGAGGACCGGACTTTGTGAAAGTATCCGCACGCTCAATCCGGTACCGACGCGCCGATCTGGAAAAGTGGATCGCGGACCGCACGGTGTCCAACACCTCACAAACCATCTGACATTCAATTTTGCCCCGCAACAGTTGACCTGCTCCCCTTGGAGTCCGCGTTTATTGGTTAGCTCTGTTCAGGGTTTGGTCCTCTCTTGACCGTTGGTGATACTCCCACGGGGTTAGCCC
>NZ_JALBYP010000017.1 GCF_022678485.1 Aliiroseovarius sediminis | reverse complement strand
CTGCTCTTCGCTGAAACGGCTTCTCTTCATCGTCTGTCTCCTCAGTTGGAGAACAGGCTAACCTCAAAGCGAGGACTTTTCAGGGGAGCAGGTCAGCCGTTACAATAAGCTCACTAGGAATTGCCTTTCGTGACAACACATTAATGGACTTCATACCTACAAAGTAAATATAATGCATTGATTAATATAAATATTACCGCGCACACCGGGATACTAAAGGCGTCGAGCTACACTACTATACGTATACATATACCCGACAACACCACCCTAGCCTATTAGGCTCTACTCTACTCATGTCATGAGTATTATACCCTACGGGCACGGTGCATCCCCACTCTGTTTTGTTCTTCTAGCTGACTAAGAAGGAAACACTGAAATGCGGCTGCTGGAGAGGCACGAAGCCCGAAGGGCGGAGATATGCGCAGAAGTTGGTGGCGCTTGATCAGGCGGCAGCTTGAAGTTGGCGGATCCCGTCGCGGAACTCGATCCCCTGGATGATCTCGGGCAGTCGGTTTTGACCGTCGAGCTTTCGCCATTTCTTCTGCGCTGACATCATCAGCTTGAAGGCCATGCATTGCCCGGCAGG
>NZ_JALBYP010000016.1 GCF_022678485.1 Aliiroseovarius sediminis | reverse complement strand
GCCCCCGGCACACCCGGCCTTTACGAACTGCGATACGTGTTGGAGACCGGCCGCCGCACCCTTGCGCGGGCATCCATCGAAGTGGTGGAAAGCGAGGTCAGCGTGACCGCCCCCGCCAAGGTCATCACCGGTGCGGACTTTGACTTCACTTGGGCTGGCACGATCAACGGGCGTGACTTCCTGACCATCGTTCCGGCAGGGGC
>NZ_JALBYP010000015.1 GCF_022678485.1 Aliiroseovarius sediminis | reverse complement strand
CAAACGTCGAGCCAAGTCATTCGGGTATGATTTGCAAGAGTTACCACTGGAGGCCGACATGGCTGTTTCTTAGGAAGGCCACCCAGTTCTTCGCGAGCCAAAAGCCGTGAGGTTTAGGTTCGTCGAAGAACACCGGGATGCGTTTCCGGCAGCGCGCCTGTGTCAGGTTATGGATGTCAGCATGCGGGGTTTACGTGCGTTCCGCAGTCGGCCAGCCAGCCACAGGCAGCGATCCGATATGGTGACGTTGGCGCACATCAAAGAACAATCCCGTCTCAGCCTGGGCAGCTACGGGCGTCCACGGATGACCGAAGAGCTGAAGGAAATCGGTCTGAACGTTGGTCACCGTCGTGTGGGACGTTTGATGCGCCAGAACGGCATATCGGTTGTCAGAACCCGCAAACACAAGGTCACAACCGACAGCGACCACAAGTTCAATATCGCACCGAACTTACTGGACCGTGACTTTACCGCTGATATGCCAAA
>NZ_JALBYP010000014.1 GCF_022678485.1 Aliiroseovarius sediminis | reverse complement strand
ACCGTGACTTTACCGCTGATATGCCAAACCAAAAGTGGGCTGGTGATATCAGTTACGTTTGGACCCGTGAAGGCTGGTTGTATCTTGCTGTGATCTTAGACCTGCATTCTCGGCGCGTGATTGGATGGGCCGTTAGCAATCGCATGAAACGCGATCTGGCGATCCGGGCGTTGAACATGGCCATCGCGTTCCGGCTGACCTGCCCCCCGCGAGATCCCTCACTGTGATGTAGAGTCTGCCCAACCCTGAAGGAGCAGACGAATGCGAAAGAGCCGTTTTACCGAGGCGCA
>NZ_JALBYP010000013.1 GCF_022678485.1 Aliiroseovarius sediminis | reverse complement strand
TGACCTGCCCCCCGCGAGATCCCTCACTGTGATGTAGAGTCTGCCCAACCCTGAAGGAGCAGACGAATGCGAAAGAGCCGTTTTACCGAGGCGCAGATTATCGGGATGATCAAGGAGCAGGAGGCAGGCATGGCGACGGCCGAAGTGTGCCGTCGCCATGGGCTGAGCCCGTCCACGTTTTACAAGCTGAAAGCCAAATACGG
>NZ_JALBYP010000012.1 GCF_022678485.1 Aliiroseovarius sediminis | reverse complement strand
GCTCTACCGCATCTACCGCGAGGAAGGGCTCTCGGTGACGCGACGACGGGGCCGCAAGCGAGCCCGCGGCACACGCACACCGATGCCGGAGGCCGCGCGCCCAAATGCGCGGTGGTCGCTGGACTTTCTGTCCGACAGCTTCGGTGCTTCACGCAAGTTCCGCATCCTGGCGGTGATCGACGATTGCTGCCGTGAAAACCTGTGCCTGATGGCCGACACCAGTATCTCGGGAGCCCGTGTCGCCCGCGAGTTGGATGCGCTGGTGCGGGTCTACGGAAAACCAGGT
>NZ_JALBYP010000011.1 GCF_022678485.1 Aliiroseovarius sediminis | reverse complement strand
GGATGCCCGCGCAAGGGTGCGGCGGCCGGTCTCCAACACGTATCGCAGTTCGTAAAGGCCGGGTGTGCCGGGGGCGGTCAGGCGACCTTCGCTATCGTCCCTGGCACGGATGTGGCTGTCGACCGCATTATCATCGGCCCCTGCCGGAACGATGGTCAGGAAGTCACGCCCGTTGATCGTGCCAGCCCAAGTGAAGTCAAAGTCCGCACCGGTGATGACCTTGGCGGGGGC
>NZ_JALBYP010000001.1 GCF_022678485.1 Aliiroseovarius sediminis | reverse complement strand
TCCGAGGGGTATATTCGCGTTGATGATGCCACCGCAGGCCATCTGACAGCGCCCGCCACCACCGGCCTTTACGAGTTACGCTATGTGCTGAACGAAGGCCGTCGCACGCTGGCAAGCGTGCCGGTTGAAGTGGTCGAGGCCGAGGTCACCCTGACCGGGCCCGAGCAGGTCGCAACAGGTGCCGCTTTCGATTTCAGCTGGCAGGGCACAATCAATGCGCGTGATTTTGTCACTATCGTTCCTGCGGGCGCGGATGAAGGCACGTCC
>NZ_JALBYP010000010.1 GCF_022678485.1 Aliiroseovarius sediminis | reverse complement strand
ACGGCACCGAGCTCACTTCGAACGCGATCCTGAAATGGCAGGAGGATCGGCAGGTCGAATGGCATTACATCGCACCGGGAAAACCCATGCAGAACGGCTTCGTCGAAAGCTTCAATGGCCGCCTGAGGGACGAGTGCCTGAACGAGCACCTGTTTGCCAACCTGCGCCATGCCCGCCATCTGATCGCGGCATGGCGCGACGACTACAACCATCACCGCCCCCACTCGAGCCTCGACGGGCTAACCCCGTGGGAGTATCACCAACGGTCAAGAGAGGACCAAACCCTGAACAGAGCTAACCAATAAACGCGGACTCCAAGGGGAGCAGGTCA
>NZ_JALBYP010000009.1 GCF_022678485.1 Aliiroseovarius sediminis | reverse complement strand
GTGAAAACCTGTGCCTGATGGCCGACACCAGTATCTCGGGAGCCCGTGTCGCCCGCGAGTTGGATGCGCTGGTGCGGGTCTACGGAAAACCAGGTCGCATCGTCAGCGATAACGTCCTATGCGCGGAATGATGGGCTGATTTGGCATCAGGTCATGGTCATGCTGAAGCGTTCCAGCATGTTTTAATGTGTGTCAGTTCGGCGTT
>NZ_JALBYP010000008.1 GCF_022678485.1 Aliiroseovarius sediminis | reverse complement strand
CGCTAACAAAATGACGACCTTGGCCAGGACATCTCTCCCAAAATTCAGATTGGCGTGATCGCGCGCCATATTACGCCTACGCAGACAGTGTCTGAGCGTATAATCTGAGCCACTTAACCCGAAAAATTCATGAGGAGTCGGTGAGAGTGGCGTAAGATTCTGAAATCTTGTAGATTTTGAGTGTTGAAACCAAGACCTTGGATTTCGAG
>NZ_JALBYP010000007.1 GCF_022678485.1 Aliiroseovarius sediminis | reverse complement strand
ATCAAGGAGCAGGAGGCAGGCATGGCGACGGCCGAAGTGTGCCGTCGCCATGGGCTGAGCCCGTCCACGTTTTACAAGCTGAAAGCCAAATACGGGGGCATGGATGTTTCCGAAGCGGCCCGGCTGAAATCTCTTGAAGATGAGAACGCCAAACTCAAGCGCCTGCTGGCCGATACGATGCTCGACAACGTGGTCCTGAAAGATCTTCTGGGAAAGAACTGACGACGCTGATCAAGCGGCGAGAGGCAGCGCTCAGGGCGATGCGGGATCACGATATCTCGCAGCGTCGGGCCTGCCG
>NZ_JALBYP010000006.1 GCF_022678485.1 Aliiroseovarius sediminis | reverse complement strand
GAGATCCGCAAGGAGATGCAGGAGATCGCCGGAAAGTGGCGTCGGTTTGGCTACCACCGGATCGGCGTCCTGCTCGAACGCAAGGGGATGACCATGAACCACAAGAGGCTCTACCGCATCTACCGCGAGGAAGGGCTCTCGGTGACGCGACGACGGGGCCGCAAGCGAGCCCGCGGCACACGCACACCGATGCCGGAGGCCG
>NZ_JALBYP010000005.1 GCF_022678485.1 Aliiroseovarius sediminis | reverse complement strand
GCGGGATCACGATATCTCGCAGCGTCGGGCCTGCCGGCTTGTCGGTGTCGATCCCAAGACGGTCCGGCGCCAACGCCCGCCGGATTGCCCTGAGAGATGCAGGAGATCGCCGGAAAGCGGCGCCGGTTTGGCTGCCGCCGGATCGGCGTCCTGCTCGAACGCAAGGGGATGACCATGAACCACAAGAAGCTCTACCGCATCTACCGCGAGGAAGGGCTCTCGGTGACGCGACGACGGGGCCGCAAGCGAGCCCGCGGCACACGCACACCGATGCCGGAGGCCG
>NZ_JALBYP010000004.1 GCF_022678485.1 Aliiroseovarius sediminis | reverse complement strand
GTGAAAACCTGTGCCTGATGGCCGACACCAGTATCTCGGGAGCCCGTGTCGCCCGCGAGTTGGATGCGCTGGTGCGGGTCTACGGAAAACCAGGTTGCATCGTCAGCGATAACGGGACGGAGTTCACCAGCCGGGCCATCCTGAAATGGGCCGACCAGAACGATGTGCCGTGGCATTACATCGACCCAGGGAAACCGCAGCAGAACGCCTTTATAGAGTCGTT
>NZ_JALBYP010000003.1 GCF_022678485.1 Aliiroseovarius sediminis | reverse complement strand
GACCGCATTGTCATCGGCCCCTGCCGGAACGATGGTCAGGAAGTCACGCCCGTTGATCGTGCCAGCCCAAGTGAAGTCAAAGTCCGCACCGGTGACGACCTCGGCGGGGGCGGTCACGCTGACTTCGCTTTCCACCACTTCGATGGATGCCCGCGCAAGGGTGCGGCGGCCGGTCTCCAACACGTATCGCAGTTCGTAAAGGCCGGGTGTGCCGGGGGC
>NZ_JALBYP010000002.1 GCF_022678485.1 Aliiroseovarius sediminis | reverse complement strand
GTTTTTTAGGATCTCCCTCTCCTCCTTGAGAAGACGGTTCTCACGTCGAAGCCGGTCATTCTCTTGAGCGAGGTTTAAATCCTCTTTCGACACCATATCAGTGTCCCGGTGCGCCATAATCCATTTGTTTTTTAGGATCTCCCTCTCCTCCTTGAGAAGACGGTTCTCACGTCGAAGCCGGTCATTCTCTTGAGCGAGGTTTAAATCCTCTTTCGACACCA
>NZ_JALBYP010000039.1 GCF_022678485.1 Aliiroseovarius sediminis | reverse complement strand
TGTCCGGCCTTGTCTGGAACTGCGCGCAGCGCGGCCAGCCGCTGGACCGCACGGATCGTCACATCGCCAGCGTGCTGGCCGGCATAAGGCGCAAACACGCCCGCCCCCCGGTGCAGAAGGACGCCATCCTGCCCGACGATATTCTGGCGATGATCGCCACGCTGGGTTTCGACCTGCGCGGGCTGCGTGACCGGGCGATCTTGCTTTTGGGTTACGCGGGCGCGCTCAGGCGCAGTGAAATTGTAAGCCTGGATGTGCACAAGGACGACACGCCCGACGCGGGCGGCTGGGTCGAAATCTTTGATGACGGCGCCGTTCTGACCCTGAACGCCAAGACCGGCTGGCGCGAGGTCGAAGTGGGCCGCGGATCGTCGGACCGGACCTGCCCGGTTCATGCGCTGGAACATTGGCTGGACTTCGCCAAGATCGACTTCGGCCCCATCTTCACCCGCACCTCGCGCGACGGGAAACGCGCGCTGGATGCGCGGCTGAGTGACAAGCACGTGGCGCGGTTGATCAAGCGCTGCGTGCTGGACGCCGGGCTGCGCGCGGACCTGCCTGAAAAGGAACGTCTGGCGCTCTACTCCGGTCATTCTCTGCGCGCGGGCCTTGCCAGCAGTGCCGAGGTCGACGAACGCCACGTCCAGAAACACTTGGGGCACAGCTCGGCCGAAATGACCCGCCAATACCAACGCAGGCGCGACCGCTTCCGCGTTAACCTGACAAAAGCTGCGGGGTTGTAGACGGGTCAGACGTTATAGCCCTTCGGTGCCTTCAGGGCAGCAACATGGTGCGGAAGATCGCTGCGGGAATGCAGGATGTCGACGATGATGACCTCGTCCGGTTGATCAAGAAACACCAGAAAATGTTCCCCTGACCTGACGAACCGCAGATCTTCGGCCTCGTCGACAAGAATGGCACAACTCCGGCTGTGCGCTTGATCGTTCAGAATTGCATTGCAACGCTCAAGCAGCTCGGCTTCGTAGCGTTCAGCCTGCTCCTGTCCGAATGTGTCGATCGTCCACCGGGCGATTTTGACCAGACTGGCTTCGGCACGGCGCGTCAGCCGGAAGGATCGGCTCATGACGATGCGCGCGCTTTCGCAAATGCGCGACGCACTGCATCGCTGCCGCTTCCATCGGCCAGATCGCCCGCGCGAGCCTGCGCCAGACCTTCTTTCAGTCCGGACCGGATTGCTTCAAGCTGAGCTTCTTCCTGCTCAAGCAAGCGCAGCCCCGCGCGCATTGCTTCGCTTGCATTCTGATAGCGTCCCGCCGCGACCAGCGCCTGAACCAATTGGTCTTGGGTATCTGTCAGAACAACGTTGCGTGTTACCATGTGCTGATCCTCCTTGTTGGCAATATATGCCAATGGGCTTTGCCAATCAACGTTTGATATGCTGCCCGCGGTCGACCCCACACACAGCGAATGTCTAAACATGCCGGTTTAGAGCCTTGTTCCCGGTGGAAAGTAGTGTCTAATCGCCGCCAGCCCGCAAGATGTAGTAAAATAATGCTTGCCAGACTCAGGTGATTCCGTCCATCTAATTACGGTAAGAGCAGGTTGAGACGCAAAAAAGCGTAACATACGGCGCACTGCAAGATGAAATGGGCAACAATAGTCCATCTCAGGGCGCCACATCAGATATCCGACACGCCAATTGGCGTGTCAACGAGGCATAGGGCAGGCGAATGGCGCAAGACCGTATTGATCTTTTGGTGGGCGATCACGCCGCGCGGCTGTCCGAACGGCTTCAGGCGCATCGCGAACAGCTTTTCCCCCCCAATGCCCGCAAGGAGCTTCGCAAATTCACCTCGGGCGAGGTGGCCGATTTGTTGGGTGTGAAGGACGCCTATCTGCGCAAACTGCACCTTGAAGGGCGCGGGCCGGAACCGGAAATCCGTGCCGGTGGGCGGCGTTATTATTCGCCACAGGACGTTCAGGCCTTGCGGGAAATGCTTGAAAAAGGGGCCAAGGCGCCCGGCACCTATCTGCCCGGCCGTCGCGATGGCGATCACTTGCAGGTCGTGACGGTCATCAACTTCAAGGGCGGATCGGGCAAAACCACCACGTCCGCGCATCTGGCACAGAAACTGGCGCTGGATGGCTACCGCGTGCTGGCGATCGACCTTGATCCGCAAGCGTCGTTTTCCGCCCTGCACGGGTTTCAGCCGGAATTCGACCTGCTGGATGGCGGCACGCTTTATGATGCAATCCGTTATGAAGACCCGGTGCCGATCCAGAATGTGATCCAACCCACCTATTTCACCAATCTCGATATCATTCCGGGCAATCTGGACCTGATGGAGTTCGAGCACGACACACCCCGCGCCCTTGCCGAACGGTCGGGTCAGTTATTCTTTACCCGCGTTGGCGAAGTCTTGGCCGAGATCGAATCCGACTACGATATCGTCGTGATGGATTGCCCGCCACAACTTGGTTTTTTGACCATGTCCGCGCTTTCCGCCGCCACCGCTGTGCTTGTCACGGTGCATCCGCAAATGCTCGACGTGATGTCGATGTGTCAGTTTCTGCTGATGACGTCGAACCTTTTGGGCGTTGTCTCCGAGGCGGGGGGCAACATGCGCTATGACTGGATGCGCTATGTCATCACCCGGTACGAGCCGGGTGACGGGCCGCAGAACCAGATGGTCAGCTTCATGCGGTCGATGTTTGGCGAGCATGTTTTGAACCATCCCGTCCTGAAATCCACTGCAATATCCGATGCCGGGATCACCAAACAGACGCTTTATGAGGTGGAAAAGGGTCACTTTACGCGCGCGACCTATGAACGCGCGATGGAAAGTCTGAATGCGGTGAACGAAGAGATCGAAACCCTGATTCAACAAGCATGGGGACGCGAGAATGGCACGTAAGGATCTGTTGAAAGGCCTGATGGAGGCCGCACCCAAAGACGCACCGCGCGCGGCCATGCCGCCCCGATCGGCGAAAGGGGCCATCGGGGCCGTCAGCCAGTCCATTTCCGAGCTGCGCAATCGTGCCTTGATCGAGGTTCAGCCTGATCTGATCGACGACGCGGGCCTGAAAGACCGTTTGGACGCAGAAGATGATGGCCTTGACCAACTGGCCGCGTCAATCCGCGAATATGGCCAACAGGTGCCGGTGCTGCTACGCCATTCGCCCAATGTCGAGGGCCGGTACGAGATCGTCTATGGCCGTCGCAGGGTGGCCGCGATGAAAAAACTTGGCAAACCTGTCAAGGCGATGGTGCGCGATCTGAACACCCGCGATCTGATCGTGACGCAGGGCCAGGAAAACGCGGCGCGCAAGGATCTTTCCTTTATCGAAAAGGCCAATTTTGCCGCGCAGATGGTTGAACAAGGCTTTGAACGCAAGGTGATTTGCGACGCACTGCACATTGATAAGACCGTGATTTCGCGCATGCTTTCGGTGATCGAGGCACTGCCGGCCGGTCTCGTCGTCGCCATCGGGGCGGCGCCGTCGGTTGGGCGTGACCGCTGGCTGGCCTTGGCCGCGCGGATCAAGGGGGCCGACGCGGCGCAGGCCATCGGGCTTGCGCAGGGCGCGACGTCTGATGCGCGCTTTGATGCGGTTTTCAATGGCTTGGCACCCAAGAGTGCGGGCAAGAAACGGTCTGCCCGCCCTGCCCCGCTGAAAGGCGCATCGGGTAAGGTGTTGGGCGACGCCAAAGCAACGCCCAAAGGCGCACAGATCAATCTGACCGACCCGGCCTTTTCCGGCTGGCTGGTCGACAATATTGACGAGGTTCACCGGCTTTTCCTGAAAAAGCACGGCGGATAACAGGCAAGAAACCAAACAAAGGAGGCAGACCCCAGAAACGAATAGACCCCCCAAGATATAATCCTGAGAGGCCCTTCGAACTTGCACTTCTGAATCTGCCTTCTCTGTTGACAGATGTCAACAACGTCTTGCGGGCGATATGAATCGTTTTGTCTGAAAACAGCAATGCAACACATTTCAACGACGCCTTTCGGGCGGCGCACCCTTGATGCTGGCCTGATGGCCGCGCGCCAGTTGGCAGAAACGGCGGTTCCGGACCGCAGCATCGACAAATACAAAATCCTGACCGCCCTGACCCAGGCCCGCGCCGCGTTTCGCGTCACTGATCGCGATTTGGCCGTGCTGTCGGCCTTGGTCAGCTTTCATCAGGATCGGGAACTGGGGGGCGATGATCTGATCGTATTCCCGTCGAACGCCGCCCTGTCCGAGCGCGCGCACGGAATGGCAGAAAGCACCCTGCGCCGTCACTTGCGCGCCCTTGTGCAGGCTGGCCTGATCTTGCGCCACGACAGTCCCAATGGAAAGCGCTATGCCACACGGGGCAGCACTGGCGCACTGCGGGTGGCGTTTGGCTTCGACCTGAAGCCGTTAGTCATCCGCGCGGACGAGATTTTTGCCGCCGCACAAGCCGCCTGTGAGGCCGCCGAGACCCTGCGCCGCCTGCGCGAGCGTGTGGTGCTGCAACTTAGGGACGCGCGCAAACTGATCGAATACGCGCAAGAAACCTTGGGGATCAACACCGACGCGCTTGACGATCAGCAACGCTTGCTGAGCAGGGCTCTTCGTCGGAAGCTTGATCAGGATGAGATCAAAGCCATGGCGCGACAGGCGTCCGAATTGCTGACACATGCCAAGCTGCTCTTCCCTAATGATAAAACAGAAGAAATGAACGGCAATGTCGTTCAAAATGAGCGGCACATACAATACTCAACCAAATCTCTATATGAATCTGAACCTTCCAAGAAAATGGAAGAGCTAGAGCCGAGTGCCCCACCCCGCCCGACCGATGACCGCGATCTTGCAACGAAGCTTCCTTTGGGGTTGGTCCTGAAAACAGTGCCGGATCTTCGCGACTATGCCCCCGACGGCATAAAGGATTGGCACCAGTTCGTCGTGACCGCGGCCTTTGTGCGCGGCATGTTGGGGATCAGCGAACACGCCTGGTTGGAAGCCTGTCGGATTATGGGGGATGTGAATGCGGCGATTACGGTTGCCTGTATGCTGCAAAGGGCCGAACATATCGCCAAGCCCGGCGGCTATCTCAGATCGTTGTCAGCGCGGGCGGCGGACGGAGCGTTCACGCCGGGTCCGATGGTCATGGCGCTGTTGCGCGCGGAAAATGTGAAGGCAGCTTAGGCGGTATTGGAATGCGCGACGTGATTGGTGATTGGCCCGGAAAGCGGGACGGAACCGGGGCCGAACATCCGGCAGTGTATCATATGCTTGACGTGGCCGCCGTGGCCGAGGTTCTGCTGGATCGCGCTGCCTTCCCTGCCCCGCTGTGCCACGCGCTTTGCCTGCTGACCGCGCTGCACGATCTGGGCAAGATCGGTCAGCCATTTCGCACGATGCTGCGCGACCAAACCCCGCAAATCAAACGCCATTGGGAGATGAGCGAGGTGCTGTTGCTTCACCACGATGCGCTGTTGGCGGACTATCTGGGCAGTCGCCGGTCGCGCCGGGCCTATCTTTATGCGGCAACAGCGGGCCATCACGGGCGCCCGCCAACCCATGATCCCGCCGATATCCGGCTTGTGCGGGCCATCGGCGATGATGCCATTCGTGACAGTGCCAAGGTCATTCATGCGTTCGCAACGCTTTGGCCCGAGGCCTCGCTTGACAGTCTGAGCCGGGACGATGCGATTGCGCTCAGCTGGTGGCTTCCGGGCTGCGTGGCGGCGGCTGATTGGATCGGATCGAACGAGGATTGGTTTCCCTTTGCCGCGCCTGATCTGCCGATTGACGACTATCTGGCCCAAGCGCGCGAGCGGGCGTTGACAGCTGTCAACTTTGCGGGGTTGTTGTCCCCGACCCCGTCGAACGCGACGCTTTTCAACTTTTCCCTGCGCCCCATGCAAGCCGCCGTTCAGGACATTTCCTTGCCCGATGGACCAATACTCGCGGTGATCGAGGATGAAACCGGCGCGGGCAAGACCGAAGCCGCGCTTCTGCTGGCGCAGCGGATGATGCAGGCGGGCAAGGGTCAGGGTCTTTATTTCGCCTTGCCGACGATGGCGACCGCCAACGCGATGTTCCTGCGCGCGCGCGACGTCGTGGGGAAGATGTTTAACGACCCGCCCAGTCTGACCCTTGCCCATGGCCGCGCCGCTCTGTCTGACGCGTTTCGCGATCTCGTGGTGAAATCCACCTCGGCAACAGATGAGCCGGTTTCGACCGAATGGCTTGCCGACAATCGCCGCCGCGCGCTCTTGGCGACGGTTGGGGTTGGCACGATTGATCAGGCGCTCTTGTCCGTTCTGCCGACCAAACACGCCTGCCTTCGCCATTATGGCCTGTCATGGAAAATCCTGATCGTGGACGAGGTGCATGAGATGGGCGAACCTTATCTGTCCGAGGAACTCGCCCAGCTTTTGACGGCGCACCACCAAGCCGGAGGCTCCGCGATCCTGTTGACCGCCACTCTGCCGCTGGACCAACGCGCGACCCTGTTGGCGCGTTACGGCGCGCGGGATGATGGCGACCCGGCTTATCCGGCGCTGACCGTTGCGGGTGGCGCGGTGGTGCGCGGCTTTGATACGCAACCATCTCTGCGGGGCCCGATAAAGGTCGAACGCGTGCCAAGCGCCAAGGACGCGGTGACGCTGCTGACCGACCATGCGGCGCAGGGGGCGGCTTGTGTCTGGGTCCGCAATGCCGTGGATGATGCCATCACGGCTGTCAACGACTTGCGCGCAGCAGGGGTCAAGGCCGATCTTCTGCACGCGCGTTTTGCGATGACCGACCGTCTTGCGCACGAGGCTGCCGCGCTGGAGCGGTTCGGAAAGACGGGCCAAGACAGGGCAGGGCGGGTGTTGGTCGCGACGCAGGTTGTGGAAAGCTCGCTCGATCTGGATTTCGATGTGATGGTCAGCGATCTGGCGCCCGTCGCGGCTCTGATCCAGCGAGCAGGGCGGCTGTGGCGACACATGGCCGTGCGTCCGGCCAGCACGCGGCCCGTGCCATCGCCTGTCCTGTCGGTCGTGGGGCCTGACCCTGACGATGTGTGCGACGATCAATGGCTCGCGCGCGTGCTGGACCGGGGCGCTTGGGTCTATCCGCTGGACATCCAATGGCGCACGGCGCGGGCCTTGGCGCAGCGCGGCGAAATCGTTGCGCCGGGTGGCCTGCGTGATCTGATCGAAGAGGTGCATGGCGCAAGCGATCTTCCCTTGCCGGATGCCTTGGCCCGCGCCGAACAAGAACGCATCGGGCAGGGCTATGCGGCGCAGAACCAAGCCCGGCACAACCTTGCCAAACTGTCCGAAGGATACCGTCTTGGCGGGGCAGGGGCCGAAGATACCGAGTTTTCGACCCGCCTTGGCCTGCCCACCCGCACCTTGATGCTTGCGGTGTGGAGGGGCGGACGCCTGCGCCCCTATGCCGGGGGCGGAGTTGACGGCTGTCAACTTTCCGAGGTCCGCGCGTCCGAACGCCGCTTGTTGGGGTTGGACCTGCCCGACCAATCCGCGCCCGAGATTGCCGCGCTGACAACGGACTGGCCTGATTGGCGCCGCCGCGCGCTGACCGTGTGCCCGATGGAGGAATCTGGCCGGATTTGCGAGGGGTTGCGATATGATCCGGGGCTGGGTTTGCTGTTTGATTGATCTGTTAATGCTTTAATTACAACATGTTGCACATATTTGGCGCCAAAGGATCGTTTCACCATAAAGATGCCTCAATTACGATTATCAATGGTGGAAATGTGGGGATTTTGTTGGCAATAAGTAGTGTGAGGCGCCTTTGTTTTGACACTGAACCTGATTACCGATCCTTGGATTCCCGTCCGGCTTCACTCTGGCGGTCGCCGCACGATCGCACCAGTGCGGTTTGGTGGCGGTTGGGCGTTTCATGGGTTTGGTCCATTCTCGCAGAAAACGTGACCAACACACCGACGAACTGAAACAAAAACCGGATCCATCATAGAGCACTCGCGCTTAGTCAGCTATCTGTCAGCGCCAGAACAAGCGCTGAACTGACCGGCAACTTCCATTCAACAGAACACCAAACAGCACCATCGTAATATGCCAAGAAACGTTCAGAGCAGAAAACAGAGATAGGAGAAATGGGTTGGCGGATGGGGCAGGGGGCTCCCCCTTCATGTTCACAGGGCCTCATCATGAAGGCCCGGATGATCCCGGTCCTTTGGGCGCAGGGCGGGGTGCAGATTTCTCGTCCAGTCGGCGGTCCGGTTCCGATCTCGGCCGGGCGGCTGGCGTGGAGACCGGCTTTTGCTGCTCCCGTTCATCCTCCTCGCGCCCAGCCGCAAGACGTTCCGGGCCACCTCCTGCAACCTACTCGGCGTGTTTCTTTTCCTTTCTGGCCCTGTAGACTTCATATTCAGCCCGTTTGTCGTCATCCAGAATACTTTGGCGCGCCATGGCGAGCGCGTCATCGTAGTCGGGCAATGTCATCATGTCGGCCAAAGGAGTTGTGGCGATTGATCCGCGCAACCGTATCGAGGGCGATCTCGACCTGATCTATGGCGGCTGCGACCGGATCACCATCGCGGGGCAGGGCATGCAGATGAGCATTGTGCGCTCTGCGACATCGGGCTAGAGCGGGACGCCGAGCGGCGGCGGGGCGACGCGCATCTTCAAGTTCAACGCCCTGCCACCGCGCCTGATCGACAGCTGGATGGATGCTTTCGGCGGCGGCCAGAAGGTGAAGCGCGGCATGCAGCTGAGCCTCGTGAACGGCACCGAACATCAGTCCGTCGATTGCATCTTTGACTGCGAGCGGCATGATTTCATGCGTCAAAATACTGAAGCGCGTGGCTTCGTGTCTGCGCGGGGGCTGGCACCGCCGTCCCCGGATTTCGCGTCGCAGGACTATTTCCGAACCTCGAAGGATGGTGAGGACCTGTTCGAGGCACATGGTGGCAGTTCGTTCCGCATCGTCTTTCTGCTGGGCAGCGACAATGCGATCCTGCCCGCCACCCGCGCCGCCACGCGGTTCCGCGAGATTTGCAACGCTGAAGACGGCACGCTCGACCCGCCGCGACGGCTGCTGACGTTCAAGATCAACGAGGTGGAAAACCCGCACGGCTTCGACGTCTTCGCACAGATTGTCGACATCGAGACCGGCAAGATCCTCGCGCAGCGCGAAAGTGAAGTCACTGGAACAGATGACGCGGCACTGGCGCAGGGCATGCAGGACGCGGCGGCACAGCTTGCTGATGATGGCGCCAACTTCGGCCTGCTGAGCGACGGCAAGTCGGGCTGAGCAAAAGCCGGACCTGTCAACAGGTGCTGGGGTCAAGAAACTAAGAAAAGAGGCAAACATGGATTTTGAAAAACCGGGTCGCGGCGCGCGACTGAAGCAGCTGGGATTTCTCGTCAAACACACCTTCACCATCGTCGGGCGCAACCGTGCGCTGCTGGCGCCGCTGTTCGCCATGTGGGACTATGCGGCGGTGATGATCGCTGTAATCTTCGCGGGCCTGTTGCTGATCTTCTAGGGCGACAACAACAGCACCTGGTTCCTGTTGGCGGGAGCGCGCTGTTCATCTACAAGTTCTTCTTCTACAACCGGGCTGAACTTACGCTTAGCCGCCTGGCCCATGACACCAGTGGCATGCTGACATGCGCCGAGGCGCGCCGGGAAATCACCGGCCAGAAGTCGCAGGCCCGGACGGTGGCCTTGCCGCGCCTCACTTCCCGCCCCAAGTCTTCAGCTTTCGTTCCAAAAAAGAGTTGACCACGGCATTGACGGGTTCCCTTGAACCATGAACGTTCACCCGATCTGGGCATGGAGTTCCTTCACCTGCTCCTCATTGATCGCGGGCTTCTTTCGGCCGCCACATTCAAACACGCCGCAGCCGCCCTCAAGAAGCGCGCGTTTCCATTGATGGATCATCGCTGAATGAACCTCGAACCGGCTCGCCAGTTCTTTAGATCACGCAACCGGAACCTGGTGCCACGGTGCAATCGCAGCGTTATTTGACCGAGTCGCTCTGGCCTTGCATCCTACATCTCCTCTCAGGCCGTCAATTTTTTCGCCCATCGCCAAAGGCCTCTGAACCAATGGATCCGCGCTGCGGGCGCAACAAGAGACGCAATAGAACCTCCGAGCAATGGCTTGCTTTAGCAGCTTCCGCGCGACGTATACTGGCTTTAGGCAACTGTATGACAAGCCAAGATTTTCCTCGCCGATCCAACCCTCTCCCGCAACGCCAACTGAATACTCCAATTCGGCGCGCCCACACGCAACTATAGATTTTTTCTGCATTCAAATATTATGCAATCTTGTTATGCAAACTTTATTCCGGTTACCATGCTTGCGAATCAGCGACGCAAGGGAGGTGTGGCGGATGACGACAAAAGGCGAGACCACTGCAAGCGCGACCAACGGAACGCGCAAGCGCGGGGCCGTGACGGTCTATCAGGCGCTGCGCGAAGAGATCCTTACATTGAAGCGCGAGCCCGGCAGCGCGCTTGACGAAACCGCGATCGCGAAATCGTTCGATCTGTCCCGGACCCCGGTGCGCGAAGCGATCCTGATGCTGTCCGGGGAACGCCTCGTGAAGGTGCTGCCGAACCGCTCCTGCATCGTTGAGCCACTCACCATGCATCAGCTGCGCGAGATGCTCGACACCTGGTTGATCCTCGGCCGTGCCCTGTCACAGCACCTCAGCCTGGCCGAAATCGCTGTGGACACGCCGGTGATGCACGACCGGGCCGAAGCGTTCACTGACACCATTGGTCAGTCAGGCGAACTCAACACCGCGCTGGCTCTGCTGCAGCTGCAGCGCAGCTACGCAGACCTGGCAAAGAACTTCTTCCTTGCCCGCTATTACCTGCAATGTCTCGATGCCGGGCGGCGCACGATGCTGCTGCTCTATTTTCCCTACGCCTCTGCGGCTGACCTGCATCGACAGGCAGACCTCCACCGCGAACTTTTCGCGGCGATCGATGCGAAGGACACGGCGGCGTGCAACCGAATTGTCGGCGACCAGATCGCAGACATTCTCCGGATCATCCAAAACTCCCTCGTGCCGGTTGCGGCCGATGCGGTCGACTTGTCGACCGCCGCGCTCAACCTCGGCGACCCCATCACGACATGACCCAATCCTACGTTTTTCACCTTTCATCAGAGTAGCCCCGATGACCGCCACTGCCTTTATCAACGCACGCCTTCCCGATCTCGAAACCGAGATGCTGACGGAACCGACGACCGTTCTTGTCGAAGGAGACCGGATCACCTCTGTCGGGACAGCTGCGCCAGCCGATGCGACCACCTTCGATGTTGCGGGCAAGACACTGATGCCCGGTCTGATTGACGCGCATTTTCATGTCGTGGCCCACAGCCTGAACCTTTGGGAAAATGCCATCGCGCCAGACTCGCTCGCTGCGTTCAGGGCCGGTGCGATCATGCGCGAGAAACTGGATCAGGGGTTCACCACGGTCCGGGATCTTGGTGGCGCTGACCTGGGTTTGGTGCGCGCCGTGCAAGAGGGTCATATCGACGGCCCGGATCTGGTGATCTGCGGCAAGGGCCTGTCGATGACCGGCGGCCACACGGACCTGCGCGCGCGCAGTGATGTGCGCCCCGATGCCCTGGGCTGGCGCTTGGGCAACATGGGCGTTCTGGTCGATGGCGTGGACGATGTTCGCCGCGCTTGCCGAAAGATGCTCAAAGAGGGGGCGAAGTTCATCAAGGTGATGGCCAACGGCGGGGTGTCCTCGCCCAATGATCCGATCGATGCGCTGCAGTATTCGGATGCCGAAATCCGCGCGATGGTCGAAGAGGCCCGCAACGCCAACACATACGTCGCCGCCCATGTCTACCACGACGACGCCATCCGCCGCTGCGTCGATCTGGGCGTTCATTCCCTGGAGCATTGCAACCTGATCCAGCCCGAAACCGCACGGCGCGCCGCCGAAGCCGGCTGCATCGCGGTGCCGACGCTCGTCGCCTACGAGGGGCTGAAGCTGGAGGGTGCTGCGCTCGGTCTCGACGCCGATTCGGAGGCGAAGATCGACGTCGTCCGCGACGCGGGCATCGAAAGTCTGCGGATAATGCGCGACGCCGGTCTGCCGATGGCCTTTGGCACCGATCTTCTGGGTGAGCTGCGCAAGTATGGCGGCATGGAATTCGACCTTCTGGCGCGTGTGTTGACCCCGACCGAAATCATCGACAGCGCGACCTGCATTGCTGCCCGCCTGTGCCAGCAGGAGGGGGAGATCGGCGTCATCGCCGCAGGGGCCCGCGCCGATATGATCGTGATTGACGGCGATCCGTTCGACGATGTCACCATCCTTGGAAAACCCGAACACCACCTGACCTGCGTGGTCAAATCGGGGCGTATCGCCCGCCAATTTCCAAAGAACGCAAAGGCCGCCGCATGACCGCCCTGCCATATGACATGAGCCATATTCAAACCCTTCTCGCCGAACCGGACAGCGCGCAGGCGCTTTTGCGATATGTGGTCCGAGGCCTCAACCGTGACGTAGGCTCGATGCTCACCAGCGCGTCGATTTTCGATCTTGAGAACATGCGCAGCCGCCGGATCCATTCCGACAACCCCGAGGCCTATCCCGTCGGGAACTACAAGCAGGTTGACCGGAACCTGTTCTTCACGACCGTTCTGGAGAAGGCCCAGCCTTTCGTCACCAGCCGGATCGAGCAGATCGCAGAGGTGTTTTTCGATTGGCGCAAGATTCAAGCCCTTGGATTTGAAAGCAACATGAACCTGCCTGCCGTCGTTGATGGCAAGGTGATCGGCACAATCAACATGCTCGCTCCGGCCGGGCATTTCACCGCAGACAAGGTCGCCGCTGCGCTTGCGTGGCAACCAATCGTCACCCTGTGTTTCCTGCTCGCGGCGCGCGACGAAACTCTCACCGCTTCAGTCCCCGTGACCGAAGCCGTGATGGAACGTGCCTGACCCCGAACCAAACCCCCACCCACCAGCAAGGAGATCAAACCAATGAAAAATATCCTGAAACTCGTAGCCCTTACCACGGCCCTGTCGCCGATGGCGGCCTTTGCGCAGGACGATCAAATTTCGATCGCCTACCTCGCTGCAGGCAGCCAGAACGGCTTTAACCAGTCCATTTATGATGGCATCCAGCGTGCCGCGGCCGAGTATGACAACGTTTCTGTCGAGATGTTCGATGGTGAATTCTCGGCTCCGGTCCAGTTCACGCAAGTCGAAGACCTTGTCGCCGGTGGGCGTTTTGGTGGTATGATCGTGACGCCGAACGACACCGTCGGCATCGCAACCGCACTGGAAGAGGCGACAGCCGCAGGCATCAAGGTTGCCGCCACGCTGTTCCCCATCGGCCCAGACCTGTCGAACATGCAGCCACAGGTAGAGGGTCTGGTGACCACCGTGGCCTCGGACCCTGCAATCGGGGCGACCAAACAGGCGGAAGAGGTCGTTAAATTCTGCGCTGACCGCGACCCGTGCAAGGTTGTCATCCTGATCGGGCAGCTCGTCTTCCCTTTCGACAATGTTCGGTATGAAGCCTACCAGACCGTTCTGGGCGCCCACAACAACATCGAAATCGTTGCAACCGGTGAAGGCAACTACAGCCCCGATACCTCTCTAAACGCGATGCAGGACATCCTGCAGTCCAACCCGGATCTGGACGTGTTGTTGTCCAATGCGGACCAGCACCTCATGGGTGCTGAAATCGCCATCCTCGACGCCGGGCTGGATCTGGAAGAAATCTACGTGACCGGCGGCGGCCTGAACCAGATTGCGACGGATGCGATCCGCGCCGGCCAGTGGGACTCGACCATCGCGATGCTGCCCCGCTCCATCGGCGAAGCGGCACTGCATGCGCTTGTGGCGTCTGTGAACGGAGAGGGAGTCGAGCCCTGGATCGACCAGTCCAAGCTTGGGGACGTGCCCGAGATCGTGACCCATGAATGGCTGCTCGAAAATCCCGATTTCGAAGCCGAATGGCAGGGCTGATTCAACTGTATGGACCGGCCCCCTGTGGTGTGGGCCGGTCGACTCAATGGCAGGGGCCGACATGACTGACACCGAAATCGCAGTACGGATGAACGGCGTGGCCAAAAGCTTCGGCAAGACCCGCATCCTCAACGACATCTCGATCGATTTTCTGCAAGGATCGGTTCATGCCCTTGTGGGCGAGAACGGGGCCGGAAAATCAAGCGTCGGAAAGATCATCGGCGGGTACTATGCCGCGGACGAAGGCACGGTCGATATCAACGGCGAAACCGTAAGCCGTTTTTCACCCCGCGATGCGCTGCAACGTGGCGTCGCGATGATCCATCAGGAATTGCAACTGGTCCCCGACCTGACCGTCCTGCAGAACGTCTTTCTCGGCCTTGAAAGCCAGTATGGCGGCATTCTGGTCCAAGGCGACGTTGCCCGGTTCCGCGCGCTTGAGGAAACCTGCCAATTCGGGCTTGACCCGCATGCCAAGGTCGCGCGGTTGCGTATCGCCGAACGCCAGAAGGTCGAAATCATGCGCGCTGTCGCGCGTGAGGCACGGATCATCATCATGGATGAGCCGACATCATCCCTTACCGAGGACGAGGCGGAGCGCCTGCATGCGCTGATCGCGCGGCTCAAGGCCCGTGGCAAGACCATCATTTATGTCAGCCACTTCCTTGATCATATCATTGCCAACTGCGACCGCGTCACTGTCATGCGCGACGGCCAGGTGATCCGCAACGATTCGATGGCCGGAGAGACAAAGCAGTCTTTGGTCGACTCCATGCTCGGGCAGGCTTCCGAGATCTCGTGGCCGACGCTGCCAGACGCCCCCGCCGCCGCGGTGCCCCCGCTGGTTGAGCTGAAGGACGTTCACAGTGACACAGGTCTTGATGGTGTATCGCTCACGATCCGGCCCGGTGAGATCGTCGGGCTGATCGGGCTTGTCGGGTCCGGGCGCACCGAGATCGGGCGCGTCCTTTTCGGGGCCGACCGGATCACCTCGGGCGCGTATCTGCTCGACGGCCAGCTTCAGGGTCGCCTGACGATAAGCAAGGCCGTGCAACAGGGCCTTGCCCTTGTCCCCGAAGACCGGCGCAAACAGGGGCTCGTCCTGACTCAGACGACCCGTCCCAATGTCAGCCTTGCCTCGTTGGACAAGATTTCGCGCTACGGCGTGCTCGATCAACGCTCCGAACGGGCGCGCGTGAAACGGATGATCGATCATTTCGGGATTGTCCCTGGGCGCGTTGACGGGGATGTGGCGTTCTACTCCGGCGGCAACCAGCAAAAGGTTCTGCTGTCGAAATGGGCGGTCGACAAACCCCGCCTTCTCATTCTTGACGAACCGAGCCGAGGCGTCGACATCGGCGCACGGCAGCGCATTCACGAATTCATCGTCGAGATGGCGGAGGCGGGCACGGCCATCTTGCTGATTTCTTCCGAGATCGAAGAAGTTATCAACCTGTCACACCGCGGCTACCTCATGAGCGAAGGTCGCATTTTTTTCGAAGCCTCCTGCGCCGATCTAAACGTCGATGAGGCGCTGAACCGAATCTTTCACGAACAAGGCGCGGACCCGTCCAGCCCAGAGAGGATCATCGCATGACCGACACCTATTTGACAGACAAGCCAGAACCGAAGATCATCCGCGCGAGCGTCGGGCAATTTGCCCAGCAATACGGGGTGCTGATCATCATCGTCGCGCTGCTCATCGGGTTGAGCTTCGCCTCGGACAGCTTCTTCACTGCGCGAAACCTGCTCAACATCCTCAATCAATCCGCACCGCTGGCGATCATCGCCTGTGCCTTGACCCTTGTGATCATCGGCGGCGGCTTCGACCTCTCCACAGGCGCCATCTTCGGCGTCGCATCGGTGTCGGCGGGCTATTTCGCGATCAATGTCGATCCTTATCTGGCGATCCTCGCCGGGCCCGTGATCGGGCTGGTCCTTGGGGGGATTAACGGCCTTATCATCACCGGCTTTGGCGTACACTCGTTTCTGGTCACTCTGGCGACCAGCCTTGTGTATCGCGGGGTGGCCATCCTGATCACCGGGGGCGCCTTGATCCCGGTCCGGATTGCCGAGTTCTCCTGGCTGGGTCGCGAGCGGATCGGCATGGTCAACGTGGCCGTTATTGTCCTTGTTCTTTTCATGCTCCTGATGATGTTCCTGCTCAACCGCACGACGTTCGGGCGCAAGGTTTTTGCCGTCGGCGGCAACGAAGAGGCGGCCCTGCTGTCGGGCATTCGCACCAATCTGGTCAAGATCATGACGTTCTGCCTGTCGGGCGGGGCCGCCGGCCTTGCCGGTGTCATCGCCGTGTCACGCATTTCCATGGCGGAACCGCAGGCCGGTATGGGGCTCGAGCTTGAGGCCATCGCGGCAGTGATCCTGGGCGGCACATCGATCATGGGCGGCTCCGGTGCGGTCTGGCGCTCGGTCTCGGGGGTGCTGCTGATCGCGCTGATCGGCAACGGGTTTAACATCCTCAACGTCAACCCGTTCTTCAAGGATCTGACCACCGGCGTAATCATCGTCGTCGCCGTGGCCCTCGCGGCTTCTGCCTCGCGCAGCCGCTGATCTCGGACGGCCAAATACAATCCCGGATGCGGTGCGCGGCATCCGTTCCCATCACTCTGAACAAGAAGGTCACCAAATGGACAATACCATCACACGTGTTTCGACCGACGTCGGCGGAACCTTTACCGATCTGGTCTATTTTGAAACCGACACCTCGACCGGCGTGCAAACCGTGCGCACCGCGAAATCGGACACCACGCCGCCGAACTTCGAGCAGGGCGTTCTCAACGTGCTTGAGCGGGGCGCGGTCGATGTCGATGCGGTCGACATGTTCACCCATGGCACAACGGTCGTGATCAACGCCCTGACCGAGCGCAAGGGCGCCAAGGTCGGCCTGATCACCACCAAGGGCTTCCGCGATGTGCTTGAGATCGGACGCGGCAACCGGCCGGATTTCTTCAATCTGATGTACAAGAAGCCGACACCTTTCGTGCCGCGCTATCTGCGGCGTGAAATCGTCGGCCGCATGGATTATCAAGGCAACGAGGTCATGCCGCTGTCGTTCGACGGGCTGGATGAAACCCTTGATCTCTTCCGCGCCGAAGGCGTCGAGGCGGTCGCCATCTGTCTGTTGCACGCCTATACCAACACGGCCCATGAAGAAGCCCTCGCCCAAGAGGTGGCAAAGCGTTGGCCCGAGGTCGCGGTGGTGGCCTCGCACCAGATCACCCGAGAATGGCGCGAGTATGAGCGTACCAACACGACGATCCTTTCGGCCTTCGTCCAGCCCAAGGCGCAGCGCTATCTTGAGAAGCTCGAAACCGGGCTGACCGAAGGGGGCTACAAGGGACGGCTTTATATCATGCAGTCCAACTGCGGTGTCGACTCGCTCGAGGCGACAAAAGCTGTGCCGATCACCATGGTCGAAAGCGGCCCGGCCTCGGGCTTCTGGGGCGCGGCAGAGCTGGGTCGCATTATCGGTGAGCCGAATATCCTTGCGCTGGATATTGGCGGCACCACGGCAAAATGCTCCCTCATCGAAAAGCACCAGGTCAAGATCAAGACTGACTACTGGATCGAGCGCAACGGCAAGTCCGCCGGCTATCCGATCATGGTGCCGGTGGTGGACCTGGTCGAGATCGGCAACGGGGGCGGTTCGATCGCCTGGGTGGATGATTTTGGCAAGATGCACGTGGGTCCGCAGTCCGCAGGCGCTTCCCCCGGGCCCGCCTCTTACGGGCGTGGGGGCGAGAATGTGACAACGACGGACGCGAACCTTGCCCTTGGCCGGATCAACAAAGACTATTTCTGCGGTGGCACCGTCGAGGCGGACATGGCCGCTTTGGAAAAAGGCTTCGGGAAATTGTCCGATGAGCTTGGCGTCAGCCCCGCCGAAGCCGCACGCGGGATCGTGCGGATCGCCAATTCCAACATGGTCAACGCGCTCAAGCTCGTTTCCGTCAACCGCGGCTATGACCCGCGCGACTTCACGCTTGTTGTCTTCGGCGGCGGGGGGCCGATGCACGGTGTGGCCCTGGGCCAGGAACTGGGCGTTAAGAAGGTGGTCGTGCCCCGCGGCGCGCCTGTCTTCTCGGCCTGGGGCATGATGATGTCGGACCTGCGCCGCGATTATTTCGTGACCAAACTTCAGGACGCCGATGACCACGAGGCTCTGGACAGCCTGCTGCATCACACGATGGAGCTGGCGCGCGAGGAGCTGGGCCGCGAAGGTGTCGCGCGGGATGCCGTGCACCTGTCACCGCTGATCCGCTGCCGCTATCAGAACCAGGAATTCGGCGTCGAGGTCCCGATCCCGGCCGGACCCGTGACTGCGGATACGTTGCGGAAAATGGTTGCCGAGTTCCACGTCCGCTACAAGCGCGAATACACCTACACGCTTGATGCGGCTGTCGAGATCACCGGCATCCATCTGATCGCCTCGAGCGAGGTCGGCAAACTGGAAATCGTGCCCCTCCCCAAGAGCGGCGCCGCCCCGGCCGATGCGATCAAAGGCGAACGTGAGGTAGACTATGCCACCGAGGGCACACATGTCGCCACCATCTACAACGGCGAGAAACTTGAACCCGGCATGACCTTTGCAGGCCCGGCCATCATCGAAGATCCCGGCACAACGGTGGTGGTCCACCCTGGCAACACCGTGTCGATCGACGATTTTGGCAACATTCATATTGAAACGCGGAGCTGACCCATGACAAAGCAAGATACGTTCACCCACGACCCCGTCACCTTTGACATCATCCAGAACGGGGTTCAGGCCGTGGCCGATGAGATGTTCGTCGCGCAGGTGAAAACCTCGATGAGCGCGATCATTTACGAGGTGCTCGACCTCTCGACGTCGATCCTTGATGCCAAGGGCCAAATCGCAGCCTCGGGCGCTGGCATTCCCGCGTTCATCGGCGTACTCGACAAGGCTATTCACGGCATTCTGCAGAAGTTTCCACTGGACGAAATCCGCTCCGGTGACCTCTTTGCAACCAATGATCCTTATTACGGCGGCGTCAGCCACCTCAACGATATGGTTCTGGCCTCTCCGGTCTTCTCCGAGGGTCGACTGGTCGCCTGGGTCGCCAATATCGCGCACTGGAACGACGTGGGCGGCATGGTGCCGGGGTCCATGTCGTCGGAAGCCACCGAAATCTTCCAAGAAGGGGTGCGCATACCGGCGGTGAAGCTGTTCGACAGAGGCCAGGAAAACAAGGCGGTGCTCGATATTCTTTATGTCAACACGCGGCTGCCCGACTACCTGCGCGGCGATCTTTGGGCCGGCATCGCGGGCTTGCGGATCGGCGAGCGCCGCGTCCTCGAGATTATTGAGAAATACGGCACCGATACCTTCGAAACCGCGATTGCGGATTTCATGGACTTTGGCGAAACCCGCGCCCGTGCCGCGCTGAAAACGCTGCCCGAAGGCACCTACAGGTTCGAGGAGGAGCAGGACTCGGGTCAGGTCCACAAGGTCGAGATCACCATCACCAAGGATGATTTCATCGTCGATCTTACGGACAACCCCGCGCAGGCCGGCTCCTCCAATTCATCGCGCGAGGGCACCGAGATTGCTGTGCAGCTGGCGTTTAAGTCCTTCACCGATCCGGACGCGCCCGGCAACGGCGGCTTCTTCCGCCCGCTCACGGTCAAGACCACGCCGGGCACGATCTTCCACGTTCAGGAACCCGGGGCCTTGGGCTATTATTCCGAGGTCGAAATCCGGCTCTTCGACATGCTGCTGCGCGCCCTTGCGCATCACTTCCCCGGTGTCGTGCCAGCAGGCAACTTCGCCTCGATCTGCGGCACCGTGGTGGGCGGCCCCCACCCGGACACCGGGCGGCATTACACCATCGTCGAACCCCAGGTCGGCGGCTGGGGTGCCTGGCAGGGAAACGACGGGCCGTCCGGCCAGTTCTCGGGGTTCCATGGTGAAACCTTCAACTGTCCGGCAGAAGTGGCCGAGGCCCGCTATGGACTGACCGTGGATCAGGTCGCACTCAACCCCGAGCCGGGTGGTGAGGGCCAGTGGCGGGGCGGAAAAGGGATCGACGTGCACTACCGCGTTCGGGCCGAAAACAACTTCCTGTCTGTCGGCTACACCCGCTCGCGCATTCCGCCGTGGGGTGTCGACGGCGGGCTTGACGGCTCGTGCAACTACGTCGAGGTTCTGCGCACCGACGGCAGTTCCGAACGGCATTCCTTTGCCACCAATGTCGAAGTGAACACCGACGACGTGATCCGTGTCGTGACCGGCAATGGCGGCGGCTTCGGGGATCCGGCGAAACGCAGTGCCGAAGACCTAGCACGGGACATCCGTGACGAATACCTGACGCCGGAACGCGCGCGCGAAATTTACGGCCACGAAGGTTGAGCACCCGGGGCACGCCCATTCCCTTGGCGTGCCCTGATCCCCTCATTCAGGTCCTAAAATCCCGCTTGCCCGAGATACCGGTTTGAGCGAAGTCCTGTCCATACTTTGCCCTGCTGCCTCTCTCGTCTGAACCAACAAATGCGAAGGCAGGCGCCGAGCACGGCACTCTCGGTCACGATCCAGCGGGAGGCCGGGCAGCTGGTCTACAACAGTGGTAACGACGCGATCTCGCGACCTGCGGATCTCGAAGGCAAGACCTATGCCGGCTTTGGCAGCGCTTGGGAATATGCTTTGATGTCGACAATGATCTAGCACGACGGCGGCACTGCGGATTACGACACGGTGACGCCGGGCACCGGCGCCTACGAAGCGCTGGCCTCCGGTGCTGTCGACTTCATGCTGGAGGTCTCCACTTGGGAAGGTGTGGGCGGGATGTGACACGAAACCTTCCAGCCGACGACCGAGGAAGCCGCCCGCTGGGCGGCTTCTTCCGTTCCAGAGCACTTGTCTGTGCGTTCGATCAAGGAGCCTTGGCATGTCTGTCGTCCTCAACGGCCCTCAAAAGCGAAGATGGGACTTTTCCTTTTGGGCTTTGACCCGTGATAATGTGCAAAGGTTCGCCACGAAATATTCAATGAATGCAATGCAAAATAAAATCAAATGCTTCAATTCAGACCCTCACTTCAATTTCCGGAGAAGAAAATGACAGAAACAGCCCAACGCAAACAACAAATAGAGGCGCGCCTGAAAGAGCTTGGCGTGCGCTTGCAAAGGATCGAAGATGTGCTGGACGATACAGACCTTTCAGATCTGGAGGATCAGACCATCGAGTGGGAGGATGATGAGGTTCAGGCAGGCATCGGTCGCGCCAACCTGCGCGAAGCTCAGGCTCTGACCGCGGCGCTCAACCGCATCGCGAAGGGGACATACGGAACATGTATCAGCTGCGGCGAACAGATTGCCGACGAACGTCTTGATGCCATCCCCTATGCCAATCAGTGCCGATACTGCGCCGGTGCGAGCTCGGCCGAAGTGTAGCCGCCACGCAGATCCGTCTTGCGCCCAGCGGTCCCGCCGACAATTCTCGATGGAGGAAAAATGATCAACAAGGCAACAGTCATCATTGCAATGACATCGTGCGGACTTCTCGGCGGCGCTGCGTTCGCCCAGCCCGCAGACGAAAATGCGCAATCAACCCCGACCAACGGCATGGTTTTCCTTATCAATGTCGATGAAGACGAAGAAATGGACGGCCTGCTGCGTTGGGAGCAGGAATTGGGGTCGCGTGGCCTTACTGCAATGATCGATGTGTCTGGCCCGGTTCTTGACGCCTACCCGCAGCTTTTCAAACGTCTGGCACAGGACGGGCACGAGGTCATCGGCGGCAATGCCGAGGTTTGCTGGGATGTGCCCTATGAGGAACAATATCAGGCGATGCTGGCGGTCAAAACGAATTTGGAATCACTGACCGGCAAACCCATGCAGGTCTTTGGCTGCAAGTATTTCTCTTATGACGAAAACACGGTCAAAGCCGCTGAAGTTCTGGGCATTCCGTATGTCCTAGGGCGCGGCACCGAAGACATAAGGGCGATGATCTACACACCCAATGAATATGATGTTGGGATCATCAAGGTGTCGAACGTTGAGTTTTCCGGAATGGGCAGAGGGTCGCTTTGCGATATCAGCCTGTATTGGAGGGGGGCCACCGAAGCCGATTTTGCGAAAATGGTCGATGCGAGCCTGTCGCAAAACCCCGACAGCATGATACTGGTTTCTCATCCGCATATCGGCGGCACCAAGGTCGGATACTGGAACGTTTATGCCGATGCATTGGCGTCTTCGGCAGTCGAATGGCGCTCGTTCAACGATTGGCTAGACCAGGTTGCCGCCGTCGCGCGGCCCTATTCCGATATCCCCGAAAACCGCGAGGTTCAGTATCTGGATCCGACGCCCGTCGTGCCACTGGATCAGCTTGAAAATTTGCCAGAGATTGGGGAAAAAATCGTCATGTTTCACAATGGGCTGGGGCCGATGTGCAAGGAGGCCGAGGCCTTTCTGGCCGATCTTGATTATCCGATTGAAGAACATCTGACAGGCGAGAGCAATTTTCACGCGCTTCTGGACTGCTACCGTATTCAGTTCCCTGAAAGTGAGGGCATATCAAATTCATACGAATACTTCCCGATCATCTTCCTGAACGACAGGGCATTTTCAGGTTTTGATCAGTCGGTAAGGACGGCCATCGAAGATGAGATTGACCAATAGTGCGGCGGCGGGTTCAGTGACCGCTGTGATTAACGACACATCGCCCTCAGCCCAATAATGAGCCGACGACACAACCGAAAACCTGTTTTCGTCGAAATGCATGGCCGCTTGGTGCACCTTCGGCATTCTTGAGCCTGCCATTGCGCAGCGTATCCGCCATCAATGACAAGTTCGGAACCCGTGACGAACTTGGCGTCTTTCGAGGCGAGATAGGCGACGTCTTGGCAGGCTTCGTGCTGATCCGCGAGCGGGAACATGGCGCGATTGAGCATCTGATGGTGATGCCGGTCACGGCTACCGAGATTGCGCTTGCCAAGATTTTTGCCAATGGCCTTGTGCTTTTCATGGCCTTCGTGTTTTCACTCTTTATCGTGGTCGCGGGCGGCTGAGCCATGCCGCGCGAACACCTATCACCGAAGTTCAAGACTACCTTGGCGTTTGTGCTGCCGTCTTTTGCTTACGAGTTTGGCGTGAATAATATCAGACCTTGGCTACCTCGTTCGCAGCAAGATAAACGACCACACCACGCCCAGTTCCGTCAGGATCGAAAAAATGAACCAAGAGGTGTGAAATACCGCTTTGATCGCATTGAACACCTGCAACAACACGACAAAGATCGCGATGTCAAAGACCGTGCTGAGCAGACCGAAAACAATCGTGAAAGACGTGATGTTGGGAGTTTCCCATCCGGGCGGATGGGTCAAGGTATCAGGATCGACATTATCGGTCGCGCCCGCCATACGGATCAGTTTGCCGAAATTCGCACTGATCGTGATATAGATGTATGTGCGCGTATTGGCGAATGCCCCGCGCTCATAGATAACGCCGTCGCGCAATACCCCGATACTTTTCTCCTAAAGCACTATATCGAACCCGACACCGGCGGGCGGTATCCTGTCGGTGTAGACGGCCACACCGCCCACCGGCATGCCGTCCCTTGTGGGTGTCGGCCATACGCAGCATGGTCTTGGCCTCGACCAGGCAGTTCTTGGCCTGCTCGATTGCGCCTTCTTGGGCGTCGCCGATCACCACGATCCGCTTTACGTCACTTCTTCTTGTCGTCACGGTCCGGCTGGGCGGCATCGCGGATCAGGGTGCCCGCCGTTCCGTCAAGCAGCGCCAGCGCGTCCTGTAATCGCCCGATGCCCGCCAGCCCGCCTTGCCCGGCAAATTCGGCTGCTGCGGCCATCTTGGGGCCCATGGAACCTGCAGGCAGGTTCAGCGCGCGGGCCTCCTCTGGGCTCAGGCAGGGAATACGCGCCTGTGCGTCGGTGCCGAAATCGCGATAGACTGCATCCACGTCGGTCAACAGCAGCAGCGCATCGGCGCCCAGTTCACGCGCGAGTAGAGCGCTGGCGGCGTCCTTGTCGATCACCGCCTCGATACCGATCAGGCTGCCGTCGTCGCGGCGAATCACGGGGATGCCGCCGCCGCCGGTGCAGATCACGATGACGCCCTGATCCAACAGCAGGCGCAGAACGCGGATGTCAGGGATCGCCTGCGGCCGGGGCGAGGGCACAACGCGGCGCCACTTGTCGCCGTCGCGCGCGATGGTCCAGTCGGCGGCCTTGGCACGGCTCTCGGCCTCGTCCCGGTCATAGACCGGCCCGATGAACTTGGTCGGGGTGCGGAACGCGGGGTCAGCGGCATCCACCACCACCTGCGTCAGCAGCGTGGCGACGGGCCGACCATGATCGAGCGCATTTTCCAGCTCCTGCTCGATCATGTAGCCGATCATGCCGCCGGTCTCGGCGCCCAACACGTCAAGCGGATAGACCTCGTCGGGTCTGTAGGCCGCGCTTTGAAGCGCCAGTAGCCCGACTTGCGGACCATTGCCGTGGGTGATGACCAGATCATGCCCCGCGCGCACGACCTCGGCCAGTGCGGCGGCGGCGGTGCGGGCGTTCGCCCGCTGGTTTTCCGCTGTCAATGGCTGGCCACGCTCAAGCAGCGCATTGCCGCCAAGGGCTGCAACGACAAGCATGCCCCTAGCCCCCCAACGTGGCGACGAGAACCGCCTTGATCGTGTGCATCCGGTTCTCGGCCTGATCAAAAACGATAGAGGCGGGGCTTTCGAACACTTCTTCGGTGACTTCCATCGCGGTCAGACCGAACTCTTTTTCGATGTCCTTGCCGACGTCTGTGTCGGTGTTGTGAAAGGCCGGCAGGCAGTGCATGAATTTCGCGCGCGGATTGCCTGTTTTCTTCATCACTTCCGCGTTCACCTGATAAGGCTTGAGCAGGTCGATCCGCTCGGCCCATTTGTCCTTGCTCTCGCCCATGGACACCCAGACGTCAGTGTAGACGTAATCGACGCCCTTCACGGCCTCGTCGACATCCTCGGTGATCGTGACACGCGCACCTGTCTCCTTGGCCACCTTGCGTGCCTCGTCCTGAATGCCCTTGGTCGGCCAGAGGGATTTCGGCGCACACAGGCGCACGTCCATGCCCATCTTGGCCCCGCCGATCAGCAGGCTGTCGCCCATGTTGTTGCCCGCATCACCCATGAAGCAATAGGCGACCTGGCGCAGGGGTTTCTCGGCATGTTCCTGCATGGTCAGGAAATCCGCGAGGATCTGCGTCGGGTGGAACTCATCCGTCAGCCCATTATAGACCGGGACACCGGCCCAGTCGGCCAGTGTCTGCACCACCTCTTGCCCGAAGCCGCGGTATTCGATCGCGTCATAGACCCGGCCCAACACGCGGGCGGTATCCTTGACGGTTTCCTTGTGACCCATGTGGTTGCCCGACGGCCCCAGATAGGTGACGGTGGCGCCCTGATCGTGGGCGGCGACCTCGAAACCCACGCGGGTGCGGGTGCTGTCCTTCTCGAAGATCAGCGCGATCTCGCGACCCTTGAGCAGTGGCACCTCGGTTCCGGCGTATTTCGCGGCCTTCAGGTCGGCCGAGAGTTTCAGCAGAAAACCGATTTCAGCCGGGGTGAAATCGCGCAAGGTCAGGAAGTGACGGTTCTTCAGGTTGAAAGCCAATGGTCTGTCCTCCTTATACAGCGTCGCGGATGGTGGGGCAGGACATGCAGCGGCTGCCGCCACGCCCGCGGCCCAGCTCGGCGCCCGGCATCTCGATCACCTCGATGCCTTCGGCGCGCAGGGCGGCGTTGGTGTCGTCGTTACGGTCATAGCCCATGACCAGACCGGGCCGCAGGGCCAGCACGTTGTTGCCGTCGTTCCACTGTTCGCGCGACTGCTCGAACGGGTCGCTGCCGCCTGTGGGCACCACATTCAGCTTCTTGAAGCCCATGACGTCGGCGACGACATCGAACATCGGGCGCTTGTCGTGGCGCATGTCCAGCGGCTTGGCTCCCTCGCCGGGGTGCAGATCGTAGCAGGTCATCTCGTCCGCCACCTCCTTGAAGCTGGTGACGACATCGCCACCGCAGAAGGTGAACACCGTGTCCAGATGCATCGCCGCGCGCGATTTGGGCATCTGGCAGGCAACGACGCGCGTCGCGCGGCCGTTATCGAACAGTGCCTGTGTCAAAAGGCCAACGGCTTGCGGCGACGTCCGCTCACCCATGCCGACCAGCACGACGCCATTGCCCACGGGCATCATGTCGCCCCCTTCCAGCGTGGCGAGGCCGAAATCCTCAAGCGGATCGCCCCAGATCACCTCGACCTTGCCCGCGAACTTTGGATGGAACTTATAGATCGCGGCGGTCAGCAGTGTTTCAGGCCGGCGGGCCTGCCAGTACATCGGATTCAGCGTCACCCCGCCATAGATCCAAGCCGAGTTGTCGCGGGTGAACAAAAAGTTCGGCAGCGGCGGCAGGATGAACCCGTGATGGCCCAGATAGGCACCGAACATGCCGGTCACCTCGAACGGTACATCGGCGACGGTCAGCCCGCCGATCAGCCATTTCGACAGCTCCTGCCCCGGCATGTCGTCCATCCAGTCGCGCAGCTCGCGGTGCATGCCGACGCCGACATGAATGGCCGCGATGCGGTGATCCAGCACCCATTTGCGGGCATCGGGAAGGTCCAGCACCTCGGCCAGCATGGCGCCCGTCTCCAGCACCTCGACGCCTTCGCCCTCCATGGACCTTGCGAAGTCATCGTGATCCTTCTGCGCCCGCTTGACCCAGAACACATCGTCAAACAGCAGGTCCTCGCAATTGTCCGGCGTCAGGCGGCGATGCGCCAAGCCGGGGCGGCAGATGATGACCTGCCGCAGCGTGCCGGTTTCTGAGTGGACACCGAGCTTGTGGTCAGACATAGGATTTCCTTTCGTTTACAGAAATGCGCCGATGCTGAGCGCCGCCGAGATGAACACCAGCAGGATCAGCATCAGCGGCCAGATGAAGACGATCCAGCGGTCGTAAGACACGCGCCCGATCGCCAGCCCGCCGATGACCACGGCGAAGGTCGGGTTGATCAGGTTCACAAGGCCGTTGGCCGACTGGTAGGCCGTCACCACCAGATCGCGGCCGACACCGGCGAAATCGGCCAGTGGGGCCAGAATGGGCATCGACAGCACGGCGAGGCCCGACGAGGACGGCACGAAGAAGCTCATGCCCAGTTCGATCCAGAACATGAGGTTGATAAAGGCCAGCTCGCCCAGTCCGCCCAACGATTGCTCGGCACTGTGCAGGATCGTATCGGCAATCAGCCCCTGCTCCATGATTACGACGATGCCGCGCGCCAGACCGACGACCAGCGCCACACCCAGCAGGTCACGTGCACCGTCGACGAAACTGCCCGTCAGCCTTTTCTCGCCCAGCCGTCCAACAAGGCCGATCAGTATCGCCGCCCCCAGAAACAGTGCGCCCATCCGGGCCATCCACCAGTCTTGACTGGACACGCCCCAGATCATCACGGCAAAGGTCAGGGCAAAGATCACAAGGATGACCTTCTGGGTCGCTGTCAGTGTCTCATCACCACCCTTATCGCCGCCATTTGCCAGGAAAAGCCGCCGATGCGCCGAGGCCTGTTTGGCCACGACCGACCGTTCGGGGTTCTGTTTGACCTTCTGCGCATAGCGCATGACATAGGCCGCGCAGATTGCCAGACCGCCCAACAGGATCACCAGACGCAGCACAATACCATTTGTGAACGGTATGTCGGACGCGTCCGAGGCGATGACCGTCGCAAACGGGTTAATCGTTGAGCCCAGCACACCGATACCGGCACCGATCAGGATGATCGCCACCCCGGTCACCGCGTCGTAGCCCGCAGCGATCATCACCGGGATCAGGATCGCGTAGAAGGCCAGCGTTTCCTCGGCCATGCCATAGGTGGTCCCCCCGACCGCAAAGAGCGACATCATGATCGGGATCATCCAGATCTCGCGCCCTTTCATGGCCGTCATTGCCGCCCTTATTCCGGTGTCGATAGAGCCGGTGGCGTTCACGACGCCAAGAAATCCGCCCAGTAACAGCACGAAGAGCGCCACGTCGATGGCGTTGGCCGCATAGCTGTCAGGATCGTAGAACCCGGCGATCGGCGCCAGCATGACATCGACGAAGCCCTGGGGGTTTGGCTCTACCTCGGTATAGGTTCCGGCAACGGCGATTTCGCGACCGACCTCTTCGCTCATCACCCGTTCGTACTGTCCGGCGGGGATGATCCATGTCAGGGCGGCGACGAAAATGATCAACAGGAACAGGATCGTATAGGCCGTCGGAAATCGCGATGACAGGTCTTGCTCTGGATCGGCTGCAGCATTTTCTTCTTCGGTCATGGGTCGCCTCCGTCGAATGCCCTAAGGATTGCTGCCCGCCTTTCTACCCGAACCGAAATGCACCGCATTAACGGCTGTTAACGGGCATGAATGCCGTCGTTTCGATCTGCAATGTGGAATGCATGGCCAAGACCAATGGACGCGAAAAGCCGTAGTTGATCGACGTTGATTTTGCACAGGACCATGCCATTTAGGCTGTTATCATCATGTCAAACAGCCTTGGGTCCAGCACATGAACGTAAGCAAGGTCGTGCAAAGAAAAGTCACCAGCATCAATTGGAATACCCCGCAATCCGCGAGAACAGACGGCCAATCGGCGTAGTACCTGACAGGGATATTGTGGTGCGTCTGATGGCAAGAACCGGAGCTGCGGCGGCCAACATCGAAGATCATCAGATCCGCCGGTTGATTGTTTGCGACGGAAACGAACGACTAGTCGGGGTGGTGTCTTTGGGTGATATAGCACGCGACTACAGCAAAAGGGGTTCGTGAAGGGTCGGCAAGTAGACGCTGTTGGTTCTGGCCCATCGGGATATGAAGCTTTTGCTGATCTTCGCAATGAGCAACACATTCGGGTCAAAGTCCGGCCTCAAGAGCATCTGCGCTCTGGCGCAGGTCACGATGGCTTAACACGCGTTAATGCGGCAGACAGGCAGAAGACGCAGCCTGCCAGTTGTGAAGAATTTGCTTTTCCACAACGCAGGTGACGGCGTGATCAGGATGACAAGAGGTTTCGAATGCCGCACAGTCGTCTGTGCGATTATTATTCGCAAAAAAAGGACACCTTGAATGCGCTTTCTCGCTGCAATGACGCGAAATCTTACACTGGCCATTCCGACAGCGATGCTTATCGGTCTGCTCTATGGTCTGACCTTCCCAGTTGGCTGGCTCAAATCCCTTATCGTGCCTCTGACACTGCTCATGGTCTACCCCATGATGGTCAACCTCAACCTGCGCCAGATGCGCGAGGGTGATGATACCAAGGCTCAATTGCTCGCACAAACCATCAACTTTGCCATCATCCCGTTTGTGGCCTTTGTTTTGGGTCGATTTTGGTTTCCCGACCAGCCGTTCTTTGCCTTGGGGTTGTTGCTTGCGGCATTGCTGCCGACCAGTGGCATGACGATAGCCTGGACCGGGTTCGCGTCGGGCAACGTCACCGCCGCCATCAAGATGACGGTCGTGGGGCTGATCTTGGGATCTCTTGCCACACCCTTTTATGTGCAGTGACTTATGGGGGCGACGATTCCGGTTAATATCGCTGCTGTCTTTCTTCAGATCGCCTTGGTGGTTTTTCTGCCCATGCTCGCGGGTCAGTTGACCCAATATTTTTTGGTGCGTCGCTATGGACGGAATCGCTTTCGTCAGGATTGGGCACCGCGTTTTCCACCTCTTTCGACCTTGGGTGTTCTGGGAATCGTCTTTGTGGCAATCGCCCTGAAATCCTCGGATCTGATGGCGCGACCAGAGATTTTGCTTTCCATTATCGCGCCGCTGCTGGTGCTCTACGCATTCAACTATGCCCTCAGTACCATTATCGGCAAGCTGATGTTGCCCCGTGGCAACGCCATCGCTTTAGTCTATGGCACGGTGATGCGAAACCTGTCGATTGCCCTGGCGCTTGCGATGAATGCCTTTGGCGAGGCTAGCGCAGACGCGGCATTGCTGATCGCACTCGCCTATATCATCCAAGTGCAGTCCGCGGCGTGGTACGTCAAGCTTGGCGACCGTATTTTCGGCGCGCGACCCGCCTGAGTGCAGGACGGGGCCGCAACATTCTTGCGTCTTGGCGTGGGTCAACTGCCAACGCAAACTCGAATGCAATTCGGATGCCCAAGATGACGCGCCGGGCAACCGCCCCGACACCGATGATTTCGGGGCAACTGCATCCGTGATGGAGCCGTTGGGGTCGACCGTCCCGAAGCTGACGGCGGACCATGCCGCGTTCGGCAAGCTGAAGGGACCATTCAAGACTGGATCGGACGTTATCAAGGCCTGCCTGAACTGTCATACCTAGGCGGGCAAGCAAGTTACGCAATCGATTCACTGGACATGGGATACGATCAATTCCGCGACCGGCCAGATTGTGCAAGTTCAATCCCAACCATGATGTGGTCCGCTGTTCGGCGAAGACGCGGCGCACGCCCCGCAACAGCACGAAACCGCTCTTCGGATTGGACAGAGCCATTCGACTCGTCTTCCAGACCAGCGCAATTCGATTGGCACACGCAACTGTTTGATCAAGGTTCTTTGACAGCCCCCTCGGGACTGTTTCTGCCCCGCGTCTTCTGAGAAGATCTTTGCACGTTCTCGTTACGACCTGTCTGCTGATGTGGGCAATGGCGGTCAGTCACCCGACCGCAGGGCGACAAAGATTTGACCAAGTCCAAGCGGCACGAAGCTTGCGCCCGTTGCCAGAAGGAAGCCGGGCAATCCGGGATCGGGAAGACTCAGGATATCCGAGAGGCCCGGTAACCAAAGTGCCGCCGCGATCAGGCCGAGACATAGCGCAAGAGCACCCCACACCCAAGGATTGCGGGTGACCTCATTGACGAAAATGCCAGCCGCTGATGCGCGCATGTTAAACACGTTCCACAGTTGCGCCAGCGCGAGCGTGAGAAAAGTCACGGTTATCGCCTGCGCAGTGGTCAGCAACAGCCAATACAGCGCCAGCCAAAACGCGCCAAGGGTTGCAATCGTGATCGCCCCACCCAGAACGCCGATCATGATCCAGTGCCGACGAGAGACGATCTCTTCGGTGGGATCGCGAGGTGGCTGGCGCATGATGATGTCGTCGCCTTTTCCCAACCCCAATGCGAAGGCGGGAAAGACATCGGTGACGAGGTTCAAAAACAGGATCTGCAGTGGCAGCAGAGGCATCGGCAGTCCGGCGATCACAGCCAAACCAACGATCAGCACCTCGCTGACATTACAGGACATCAGATAGATCACGAATTTGCGGATATTGCCAAAGATGATCCGCCCCTGCCGCATGGCCGCGATGATGGTGCCAAATGCATCGTCCTTAAGGACCATATGCGCCGCCTCGCGGGCAACTTCGGTGCCGCGCTGGCCCATCGCAATCCCGATATCGGCTTTCTTCAGGGCAGGCGCGTCGTTCACCCCGTCACCGGTCATCGCGACGACGTGGCCATTATCCTGGTAAAGCGCGGCAATCTGCAACTTGGTGGCTGGCGCGACGCGGGCAAAGACGTCGGCGGCTATCACACGGTCGCGCAGCGCGCCATCCACCTGTTCGGGGTCAAGATCGGTCAGGTCGCTGCCCTCGATCACTGTCAGATCGTCGTCGCCCGGATCGGTCGGGCCCAACCCTGCCGCGCGGGCGATGGCGGCGGCGGTGCTGGCGTGGTCTCCGGTCATCATCACCACGCGCACACCCGCCGCGCGGGCTGCTGCGATGGCGTCCTTGACGTCTCCGCGCAGCGGATCACGCAGACAGACCAGCCCTGCCAAGGTCAAACCCTCGTAAGGGTCGGCATCGGCACTGTGCGTTCGCTTCTCGGCCAGCGCCAGCAGGCGCAACCCGTCACTCGCGGCCTCGTCGCTGCGCTTAAGCCATTGCGCGCGCGCGGACGCATCCATCGGGTGACGACCGTCAGGCCCCAAAACATGACTGCAGACGCCCAGTACCGCCTCGGGTGCCCCCTTGGCGGCATAGAGAAAACGGTCACCATCACGATGGACCGTCGCCATCATTTTGGTGTCCTGATCGAAGGCGTATTCCTCAACCGTCGCGTGATCCTGCAAAAGGGTTTCGCGCGGCTGCCCGCCCCGCATCGCAATACGCAGCAGGGCCACTTCCATTGGATCGCCCGATGCCGGCGCATCTTCCTGCGCCAAAGCGGCACTGTTGCAAAGCGCACCGATCCGCAGCACTGCGTCAAGCTGCGTTTGCAGCCCCGGATTGGGCGGGCCGTCGCTGCCGACAAGGCGCAGGGTGTCGGCCTGCCTGTCGATGGATACATCGGCATCCGACAACACATAACGAACCGCGGCCATGTCGTTTTCCGTCAGGGTGCCGGTTTTGTCGGTCAGGATCACCGTGGTTGCACCAAGTGTTTCGACCGAGGACAAGTTTGAAATGACCGCGTTGCGTGCCGCCATCCGCCACATCCCCCGCGCAAGGCTGAGCGTTGCGACCACCGGCAACCCTTCGGGCACGGCAGCCACGGCCAACGCCACACCAGTCTGGAACATCATCGCCACCTCGTGACCGCGCAGGATGCCTGCACCGATGGTCAGCGCCGCAAGTGCCAGCGTCAGCCAGACCAGCCGGTGGCCCAACCGGTCGAGCCGTTTTTCCAGCGGGGATGCCGCCGAGTCGGCCGTTTGCACGAGATGGCTGATATGGCCCAGTTCCGTATTCATGCCGGTGGTGGTCACAATACCGACCCCCGCACCCTGGGTGATTGCCGTGCCTTTGAAGGCCATGCAGGACCGGTCACCGATCGCCGCGTCCTGGCCGACCGGTCCGGTCTGCTTGACCACGGGAACGGACTCTCCGGTCAGGACGGATTCGTCGCTCTGCAGGTTGGACGCATCCGCGAGTCGCAGATCGGCCGTGACCATGTCGCCCGCCTCCAGCAGGACGATATCGCCGGGCACCAGCTTATGCGCGTCGATCTGCACTGCCTTGCCGGCGCGCCGGACGCGTGTTGTGACCGACGAGATGCCTTGCAGCGCCTCCATCGAGCGCGCGGCGCGCAGTTCGGTGAAAAATCCGATCGCGGCATTGATCGCCAGAACCACGACAATCGCAATACCTTCAGCGATATCCTGGAACAGAAAAGACACCCCTGCAGCCAGTGCCAGAAGCCAGACGATCACCCCTTGAAACTGATGGACGAGAATAGAGAATACGCTCTTTTTTTCCTGGGCCCGCAACTGATTAGGCCCATACCGGTCCCGCCGCCCGGCAACCATGCTGTCATCCAGCCCGTGTTCCGGGTTCACATCGAGCCTGTCCGCCACCGTTTGAACCTCTGCGGCGAAATCGGGGGTCTGGTCAGGATCTGTCATTGTCTTTATCCGCTTTCCAGTGCCGACTTTGCTTGACGCCACAGACCGCGCGGCACTGATCGCGATCAACGGGGCGCGTTTTATCATGGACCACGCGCGATTGTACCGCGTTCATCCTCAACAGCTGTGGTGGCCGTTCTAAGCCCGGACGCCAGCAGATCGTGGGCCCTTCGCGCCAGAACCCGCTCTTCATCCGTGGCAAGCATCAGGACGGGCAGGGCGCTTTCGGGTGTCGTGAGATATGGCCCGCCATCGGCGTTCGCGGCCACAACAAGACTGGGCTCATCCACCGGGCATACCACGGCCACACGGACCGGTTCGGATTGACGTGCAAGATGTTCAAGACGGTCTGGCCGGTCGGAGCGCCACGATCCGTCCGTCAGCTGCGTCTGCGCCCGCCAGTCTTCCGGCGGCACGTACTTGGCCTCGTGCGGTGTCGTCGACATCTGGAAGCTGCGCCCGACTTGGCCGGGTTCACTGACGATGCCGACGTTGTGACCGCCAGAGGTCAAAACGAAGGTGGTGTCGTTGTCTGACAGAATGTGCAGCTTGTAGACCGATTGCCACGGTGCCATCTGCGCGGCCAGATAGCACACCAGCGAATTGTGCGGCGACAGGTCGAGGATGTAGTATTTCATGATCCAGGCCGGCACGATCAGGATCGGCTCAGAGGTGACGGCATCGGTCTGCGGCGCATACTGGATCAGTTCCAGCAGACGAGATCGATAGACAACCTTGCCTGGCGTCACCGCCACGTCGCGGCCCCGAACGTAGGCATCGGCTCCGACCGGGGGTTTTCCGGAAACTACGCGTTCCCAATCCTCGGCAGGGTTTTCCGCCCCTCGGATCAGGTTCGCCCCGCCTTCGCTGATGGGGCCGGACATAATCTCAGGGTTGGTGGCATTGTACCACCACTGTTGGGTCAGAAGGCAGTTCTGGTAAATCAGGTTATAGGGCCAGTTCTGCCGTTGCGGGGCGCTGAACCTTTTATCGTGCTCCAGCGGCATGATACAGGGTTCAACTTGACCGTTTTGGGCCTGCTGGGCCGTGGTAATCGCAAAGCGCGCGGCCTTGCGTGCGGCCTTTTCGACCAGTTGCACCTGTTTTCCGGGCGAGCTGACCAAGTGCACCCACCAATTGAAGAATTGTGACGACAGCCCGTAAGGTGTAATTCCCATCGTAAAGCGGGCCAGATGTGCCTTGAATGCGCTATCCATGCTTTCGGTGCTGTAGCCATCCGGCATGACCCACTTGCAGCGCAGGCTTAATTCCGGAGGAAGCGGCTCGATCGCAGGATCTATGTCCGGGACGGGTCCATCCTGCGACGCCCCGTCAGTTTTCCCCTTGGGATCGGATCGGATCGGGACAACCGTCTTTGCCTGCTCGTTCTTATTCGTCGTCGGTTTTGCCATCGGTCTTTTCCAGTCGATCTTTAAAAGAATATGGCGCATCCCGAGCGGTCAACGGCTCCAGTCATGGACGTGAACGTCTTTGCCAGAATGTGATTTTAGTATGTCGACAGCCCGCGCTTGTTTTTCCGTGGTGTCGACCCGCACCCACAGAAGAATGCCGCCACGCTCGACCTGTTGGGCGTAGTAATCCCGGTGATGCTTGTCGGCGCGCCGCGCCAGCAGCGCCCCGATCACGGCGGCCGGTAGCCCGACGATGGCCACCGCCGCAGCCGTGGCGGCGACCGCTCCCCCTGCCGCTGCCGCAGCCACCATCGCAATGTAGGACGGGATGAAAAAGACACCGCCGACGATCATGCCTTCCATTTCCCCCATCGCCTCTTCCGAGACGAAGGCCGCGCGCGGCACATCGGGGTCATCCTCCAGATCCTCGGTGCGCCAGTAGGCATCCCCAAGCTTTTTCTTCAGCGTCTTTTCATGCCCAAGAAGGCTGATGTCATACCGGCTGAAACCGGCCATTCGCAAATCATAGAAAGCCTGTTGCAATGTCTCGAAGCTATCGAATACGCCTACTGCCTCGGGCACCTCGATGACCGTGGTTTTTTCAGGCTTGGTGGTGTCGACCGGCGTCATATCATGTCTCCTTGTTTAGGGGGCTGGAATGCTGTTCGCTGCCACGAAGGCAACACTATCTTTCGGGACGACCGCTCAGGATGTCAGGCAGCGTGCTGAAATAGGGAAAGACGATTGCGGCCGTGCCCGCCACGATCATCACGATGCCGATAGCAATCAACATGTTGCGGCTTTGCCACATGGCCGAAGCGAGCGGGGATGTGGTGTCGGAATTCATCGTCATTGTCTTCTCCCGTTGTAGATCGTGGCGTTGAGTGATGTCAGGATCAGATCATCAGTCTGGTGCACCGTCATTATCGCCGGGCAATGCGAGAAGACGATTTCGCAAAGCCTCCGGAAAGCACCCCGCAGCGGCGCCATCGATCACGCCATGATCGTATGACAACGAGACGGGAAGCAAGGGGTGCGGGGTAACCTTGTCACCTTCCACCACGGGGCGCATTTGCGCCTGCGCCAGGCTGAGTATGGCCACCTCGGGGGTATTTATGATTGGCGCGAAACCAGTGCCGCCCAACTTGCCCAGACTGGTGACGGTAAAGCTTGCGCCTTCGACATCGTCATTCTTCAACGGTCCACTGCGGGCGTGTTTCGCAAGATCCATGTCCTGCACATTGTGCAAAACCGGCACGAGCAGCCCGGCGTCGGTATCCACGGCGATACCGATATTGCGATATGCCTTGCGATGAAGTGTCTTGCCATCAGCCGAGACCGAAGCGTTGAAGTCGGGAAACCTGCCCAAGGTCTCCGATACGTCCAACACGATGAACGCGAGCAGTGACAGGCGCGGTGCGTCGTCATCCAGCATATCATTCCTGTTCTCGCGGCGCGATTCCAAGTTGGTTATGTCAATTTCATCGAAATGGGTAACATGCGGCACCTTCCGCCAACTGGCAGTCAGTCGGCGGGCCATCGCCTGATGCAAGCCATCTACCGCACGCTCTTTGACCTCGCCAAACAGGACGTCCTCGTAGGTTTCCACCATCGGTTCCCTTGGGTCGTCCAAAGCTGTCTCTGACATGGCATTACGTCTCGGACCTCAGCTCATTTGTTTCGGCTCGAACCCGGATACGACGGCATCGATCTTTTCATCGGGTACATCCGCGTCTGCGATCACGCGAAAACCGTCCTTTAACAGGAAGCAATGCGAATCGTTCTGGCCAAATGCAGGATCGAGATGAGCCAGCAAAAAGGAACAGCGCCATGCCAGAACCGACTATGCAGAACATTCATCATGTTCTCGGGCCGCTCACACTCGAGCAGCTTCATGCGATTCAGAACTCGGGGGCAAGCTTGGAGGACATCCGCCAAGCCAAGGCCATCGCCGATGGAACCGACGATATCGTCGGAACCGGGGAACGATCACTGCCGGGTGCGGTTCAACAGATTTTAACCATCCTGTCGGGTTCGTCCCATGACTGACCGACCCAGATTGGCAAAGGCGATGATTGATCCGGAGGCGATCTATGCCGCCCCGGAAGATGTCGTTGCTGATAGCAGCCTGAGTGATGCGGAAAAGATCGAAATCCTGCGCCGTTGGAACTATGAGGCCTGCGAAACATCGGTGGCCGTGGATGAGGGAATGACTGGTCCGGAAGATGGGTTGTTGCAACGCATTTTGTTGGCGCTCGGCGGTCTGGGGGTCGATATCGACAGAGAGATAACACCATCGACACGGCAGGGCGCCCTAAGCCGCCAAGCCATCCGGCGCGACAAGAAGCTCGCACCATGATGCTGAGATAGTGTGTTTGCGACCGATCGGCGGAATGTCCTGGCCGGCAGGCTCGCGATCCAGGGCCGGATCTTGCTTGGTCGCGCAAAAAGAGAGGATGCTGCGCGTGCAGTGGACATGGCATCGACTGCATTGACAAGGCCAGATAGCTGGCCATGTCCGACAGCGTAATCACACCCAGCATACGGTCCCTTTCGACTACGGTCACGAAACTGATCCGCTGCGCCTGCACGGTATCATTGATGAAATCCGCAAGGGTCTGTTCGGGGGCCATGTTTGTGACAGATGTGCGCATCAGATCTTCGACCGTCCGGCCCGCCATCGCGAAGCTGATTATTCTCAACAATCGCGGCCAAGCCGAATCGGCTAGAAGACGGACTTTAGGTCAATCGCCCGCAGCACCCCTGAGCTTATTCAACAATGGATCATCGTTTTGGCACAGCGCCTTTAAGTGCGCTTGACGGCGGTTAATGCAGGCCCAGGCGCCGCGTGGCAGGTCTTTGGTTGGATGAGAGCGGGTGCGTCGAGAACGATAGCGACGCCCGGCCGAAAACAAGTGCCAGCGAAGGAGATCAGGCGATGACATTGGACCTGCAAGAAGATGAAAGCGGCAGACTGATCTACAGGATAGAAGGGCCGCAAAAGGCCATTGCGGACATGTTCAGCGCCAATTGGCCCAAGACGCCCGTTGTCCATGTCGGCATTGCGGTCAATCTGCAAAAGGCACAGTCATTCCGCAAGCAACTCAGCACCGATAGCGGCACCAGGATCAGCCTTATGACGCTGATCCGGAAGGCTGCAGCAGAGGCTTGCAAAACCCATCCGATCATTGCCGGGCTTTGGGAGGGAGAAGACACGGTCATCCTGCCCAAACCCAAGGCAATCGCGGTTGGCGGACCCGTGCAAGTCGGCGATGTGGCCGTGCCGCACTTGATCGAGGGCGCAAGTTCGAAATCGCTGGTCGAGATTGCGAAGGAAGCGCAGGCCGTCGTCGAAAGCATCCGCAATGGCGAGTTGTCGCAGGAAACGGTCGAGCAGAGCTTTCAGAAGATGCTGTCTGTTCCCAATCTGGGCATATCGAATATCGGCATGGTCGCGCCGGTGGACTTCTTTATCGCCATGCCGGTTCTGCCCTCGGTCGCGTCGCTTTGCGTGGCGGCGATGCAGGACACCCCTATCGCGCAAAACGGCGAGGTGGTCATCGCGCCGGTCGCGCGGTTCTATCTGTCCTTCGATCACCGCGTGTTGCAGGCCGGTCCGGCAGCGGAGTTTCTGGGCGTGCTGAAAGAAAAGCTGGAAGCGCCTGAGACCCTTGCACAAACTTAGGGCCGGTCCACCAATACCTGCCGGTCAAAGCGGCCCGCCCGCAGCAGCGCGGGGCCGAGAATTTCGGGCCGGTTTGTGGCCGCGAGGAGCACCGCGCCCTCGTTTGGGCCTAACCTGCCGAGTTCCGACAGAAGCTGGTTCAGCGTCTGTTTCCGCTTGTCATTTCCGCCATGCATCCGGCCCGCCCTACGCGCCCGGCCAAGGGTGTCCAACTCGTCGATGAAAATGATGGGGGGCGCAGCCTCGCCGGCAAGATCCAGATCAAAAGCGTGGTGAACCGGGTGTTTCAACCGCACCCGGCAGTGATCGTTCCCTAATCAAGATATGTCTCGAACTAATTATAGGGGATCGCCTCGATGGTCTGGCTTTGAACCCAAAGGTTGCGGATGAACACCACGCCCATCACCGCAAGCAGGATGTATCAAAGGTGGATCTGGGTTCCGCGCTTCATTGTGTTTCTTCGGTTGGATCAGGCTTCGTGCCGTCTGAACGCCGCCGCTGCAATATCCATTTGGCCGGCAGCATCAGCCAGAACGTCGCAAGCCAGAACAACAGTTCAAAAAGCGCACTGCTGTTTTCTGCCTTCTGTCCCTTCAGTCGCGTGGGGAAGGCATCAAATGTGTTTCCCAGAAGGTTGCCAAAAGAGATCACTCGGATCAGCAACATGATATCGCTGGCAGTCCGGTCCCCATAGAAGACATCAAGCCGCTCGGTCATCTTCGGATCGGGGTTGCGATTGGTTTCGGCGTAGTGCTGCGCGTACAAGAGCGCCGGTAGCTCATGCTCGGTGGCGGATGCCTCGAATTGCAGATCGAACATGTCGCCGATTTCCGTGTCGCTCATTCCGCTCGTGACGGCTTGCTGGGCGTGAAACCACGTGCAGTATGTGCATCCATTGACTGCTGTCACCACCATCATGATCTTTCCTGTGAAGACGCGCCCGATGTCAGGGTTGCGCACCGCGCCGACAAGCGCAGGAGCTTTCGATATCAGGAACCCCAAGTCACGGAAGAGAAGGCTGGGGGAGAATATTCTTTTATCATATGTGGCGCTGTGCATGTTGGCGACCCCCTTTTGGTCTTAATGACATGTCGGGTTCTGCAGGCTCTGGCAGAATGCTCTGAATTTGCTGGAGTGTTTCGTCGAACGTCAGTGCATCGAACGGTGTGGGGACGCCGTCCATCAAGACGACGTGGCCCAGATGTTGATCATCATGACAGCGTCGTACGTGTCCGCTTGTCCCTTGTTTGGAGGTTGCAAAACACGCGATCACCTTTGTCTGGGGCTGCCCCTTCATTCGAAGATCCTGTTATATAGCGCACTTATTTGATCTGACGCGAGATGCGTGTTGAAGATCGCCAGATGATCATAAGACACTTCTGTGGTTGCGATGTTGATGATTGTTAATGCGGTTCAGTACTGCGGAGTGCTGGGATGGCGTGATGGGCACGATGGCGGGCTTTGGTTTGCGAATGCCTCGAACAGAGACACCAAGAGGAAAATAGAGACGGCCACGGCTGAAAAAGAGACAAAATCGAATGGCAATCCCGCAATTGCCAAGTATGAGGACGAAATTCGCGCTGAAATGGCCGAGATCAGAACGATATCGCCGCTCTGACCAAGTCTTTGGGCGAATACGGGAAAGCACGTGCAGACGGCATGCAAGCAAACGCAACGGATTTCACGGAAGAAGTGCTGGACGAGTCGCGCCGGGCTGTCAAGAAACTGGGGAAGCAGGTTTTCCGGCTTGAAAAAGATATGGAATCCAATGTCCGTGAGAATCCGGTCCACTGGTTTCTTGGCGCACTCGGGGTCGGATTGGTGTTCACGATGTTGATGCGGCGCAACCACGATTGAGCCGCATCATACCGGATCGAACTGACAGCATCGCCGACTCTCTCTCCGCCGGTGTTCATGGGCGGCTGCACGATGCAGCGGGCATGGCGGCCCTTCTGGGGATTGCCGCCTTGCTTTTCCTTACGGTATGAACCGCTCCGGGTTTTCCGGAGGCTCCAAATTGAGGAAGGGTTGGAGCCATGGAAAAAGACAACAGAGCGAACAGCTATTCACCTGAGACATGCGCGAGAGCCGTGCGGATGGTTACGGAAAAGGACATGCGGTCTTAGTTGTAGCGGCGCTTCAACACCCACTACCTTAGCACATTTAATGCCGCTGGCGGCATCCACCCCATTGTTTACCATGAAATCAGTAGGCAACTACTTTGATAAAAATTGCAACCAGAACCGCTCATTTTTCAACAGCAGTTGGCTCTGAGCGAGGCGCCTGTTCTTAGTTCAACGACATTTCGCGAAATTCGATCTGGTTGCCAGCAGGATCGGCGATCATGAACGACCTTTGTTCGGGATTACAGGAACCAAGCACAACATGTCCGGTCGCAGTTAACTCGCTCAGAGCCGCTTCGAAGTGCGTGACATGGAACACTAACCCAGTCGTGCCTACTTGCAAGCCGCCATCTCTGGCGTGCACTCTCAAGCTTGGCGTCTGCGGTGTCGGCCCATGCAGTATTGCCAAGGAGGCAGAGCGCGTCTTGATGGAGAAACCAAGTTCGGTTTGATAAAAATGCACCATGTCCACGAGAAGATTTCGGGGCGTGAAAAGGTCGATAAAAGTGTTTTCCAAGCTTTTCTCCAAAAAACCGCCCGGTCCAAAGTGCGCTGGCTGAGCGCCCCGGTTTTCGAGTGATAAGGCCGAATTTCCGTTAGCTGCTGGAGTAGAATGGGCTGACTGCTACAATTATGCGGGTGTCAACGCGCACCTAGCGCACCTCATTGCACAATAGCCAACCAACGCCACAAGATGAAGTCGGCCCATGTCGTCGGAATTGGCGACATATAAATCATGACCGGGGGCGGTGGGAATCTTTTCTTTCAATTCGGCCTACGCAAATTACCCCGACCGTAACGGTCGGGGCACTCATGCTTATATCGTTTAGTATCGTCATGCGTGTTCGCGAAAGCACTAATCTTACCGATCGGCGTAGGCCGCGTCGATGACCGCTTGCACATTGTCGCCCGAGATCAGCGGCATAACATCCAGATTAGCCGAAACCGTTTCGCTGGACGCAAGGATGTCCACAACCGTCTGCCACGATGAGAGTGTCAACTCGCCCGGGCGCTGGCCTTCAGGCGGAGTGATCAGGTTCATCGCTTCGACATAAAGCGCTTGTGCCACGGTTTCGTTTTCGCAGGCCGCCTCGATTGTGTCACATACCAGTGCAAACGCTGCGTCGGGGTTTTCAATGGCGTAATACTGCCCGTGGACCCAAGCGTTTGACAGTGCGGTGGCCGCGCTCATGCCGTCTTCGCTGGCCAGCACTTCCTCTGTGGTTACCATGCAGGCCCCTGGAACGTTGGAATAAGTCTTAGGTGTGATGTCGATCCAGTCGATGCCTGATGCGGCCAGAACCGCAACATCCGGAAAGCTGGAGCTGTACGCCTGAACCGTATCATTTTGCAGGGCAATCAACGATTGTGGACCCGCAGGGCCGATGGGCAGAAGCGTGATGGTCCGGTTGACTTCAAGGCCAGCCCCTTCGATTGCTGCTGAGACCAGCTGGCTTTCGCCACCACCCGGTTCGGTATAGCCCAGAGATTTCCCTTCGAGGTCCGCCATGGATGTCACGCCTGAATCCGCACGTGCAACGATGCGATAGACGTTCTTAACCTGATTGCAGAACAGCACCCGGATGTCGTCGCGACGGTTGAACGCGACGACGGCGTCTGCTGCTCCCATGAGTGCGAACTGGCTGTTACCGGCAACGATTTGCTGTGAAAGGTATCCGGACCCATCAGCAACAACGGTCGAAACGTCGATACCTTCTTCAGCGAAATATCCCATCTCACGGGCAACGATGAGTGGCGTGAATGCAAAGCCCTCGGGGATTGGAAGTAGTACTTCGACCGGGGTAAGGTCTTGCGCGACCGCCGCGTTCACCGTTCCCATTTGTAGCGTCACAGCGCCGATTGCGGCCGCGCCGATGGTTTTAACGAGTCGTTTCATTGTCTTCTCCCTTGTGTGTTTTGGTTGCGGCAAAATCGGGGCCGCGCTGGTGTTCAGTCTTAGGGTATTCACCGAAGTTTCCCTTCCGATCCTTCGGTGAACAATACTCATGCGGGGGCCGATCAGTCGTGTTTCCAAGTGATCAGATAGCGTTCAAGCAGTTCGATCAGCCCGTAGAGAGTGAGGCCGATCACAGCTAAGAACAGGACAACGGCAAAGCCTTTGGCGACTTCGAGCTGGAAATTCAGTTCCTTGATCAAGACCCCAAGGCCGACAGATCCACCGACAAATTCGGCAACGATTGCACCCAGCAAAGCCAGCGTCAGCGCGGTCTTGATGCCCGCAAAGGCAATTTCGGACGCACCCGGCAAGGTTAGGCGGAAAAACGTCTGTGCCCTGCTCGCGCCCAATGATCGGAATAACATTTTTGCGTTGTCGCCGACGCTCGCCATACCGGCGACCGTGTTGATCACCACAGGAAAGAAGCAGATCACAGCAGCCATAACGACCTTGGACGTCATGCCGAACCCGAACCATGTCAGAAAGATTGGCGCCAATGCGACGCGGGGTGTATTTTGAAACGCAATCACGAAGGGGTAGATTGCGGTGCGAAACATCGGGAATGTGCCGGTGAGTGCGCCGATGATCAGCCCCAGCGTGACGCCAATTGCGAACCCGTATAGCGTTTCTTGCAGGGTAAACCAGGTGGCCTGCCAGAAATATCCGCGTGTAACCAATTCGCTAAAGGCGATGGCAATGTCCCACGGTGATGGAATCATGATCGGATTGATTGCCCCGACGATACTAAGAATTTGCCACAGCCCGATCAGTGTGATGCCCACTGAAGTCGGCAAGCCGGCGCGATAGAGAATTGTATTGGTCATTACTGTACCCCTTCCAGATCCGCGGCCAATGCCACGCGCACTTCATTGCTGATTTCTTGGAAACGGGCGCTACCTACCATGTTGGTGCGCCGTGGACGTTCCAGATCGACTTTGATTTCACCTACGACACGGCCGGGGTTTGCACCCAGTGCGATGATATGGTCGGACATCAAGACGGCCTCGCTAATGCTGTGTGTCACCAGTAGCGTGGTCTTGCCCAGTTTGTCGGCCATCTGGGCCACTTCGATGTTAAGGAATTCACGTTTAAATTCGTCGAGCGCGGAAAACGGTTCGTCCATGAGCATGATACCCGGATCAAGTGCCAGAGCCCGTGCCAAAGCAACGCGTTGCTGCATCCCGCCCGACAATTCCCAAGGGTTAAGTTTAGCAACAGGCGTAAGGCCCACCAGATCAAGAAGTTCGGCCACCCTTTTCGGAGTATTTCCGTTTCGCCGGCCCGAGATTGCGAATGGCAATTCCACGTTCTTGCTGACGTTCAGCCAAGGCATCAGAACCGATTGTTGCAGCATGAAGCCGATATCTTCGCGTCCTTCGCGCGGTGCTTCACCGCCAACTTCAACAGTGCCGGTATCATAGCTGACAAGCCCAGCAATAATTTTTAGCAAAGTGGATTTTCCACATCCCGATGGCCCGACGAATGAAACAAACTCACCCGCTTTGATGTCAAGATTGATATCCCGCAACACGGGCAAAGGCCCCTTTGCCGTCATGTAGGTCTTCGACACCCCCGCAAGACTGATGGTCTCGCCCGTCGCCGCAGTGTTAGAAATTAAAGACATTTTTCCTCCTCCGAAGATATCTCGCCGAACATACTGCCTGCGGGAATTCATTGTTGTCTTGGCGCCGGTTCCCCGACCGGCTTCAGTCAGGTCAAAAAATCACCGACGAGCGTGTTGAAACGGTCGGCCTTCTCGATTTGTGTCCAATGTCCGCATTCGCGAAACAGATGCAGTTCGGAACTCCCAAGCAGCGCGAACAGCCGCTTGGAAACATCGACCGGGATCACCCTGTCGTCTTGCCCGTGAACGATCAGGGTTGGCACTTTTAGTTGCTCCACATCTTCTTCGCGCGATGCTAGGGCGCGAAGAGCATCCTGGCGCGGCTCTGGAAACATTGACGAATAGGCCTCCATCACGCCCGGTCGCATCGCAGCGCGGTGGCGCAGTGCGGCCAGATCGTCGCTTACAAGCGACGGGTCGAAGGCGAAAATCTTCATCAGCTCAACCATGTTTTCCACTGTCGGAACATGTCCCCAAACCTGATCAAGTTCCTGCGTGATCGGGAAATCCAGCCCGACAGCGCCCATCAGCACCAATCGATCGACGCGCTCTGGAAACCGGATCGCATAGGCCAAGGCAATTGCGCCGCCAAAAGAATTACCGACAATGGAAATCTTGTCGTGTGTCTGGCTGTCCACGAATGCGGCAAAATGTTCGACCCAAGCGTCGCGGGAAAACCGCAAACCGTCGGGCGCATCGGTATAGCCGAAACCCGCCATATCGGGTGCGATACACCGGGCTCCATGGGCGGCAATCGGTGCGAGATTCAGCCGCCAGTTGGCCCATGATGACACACCCGGCCCCGACCCGTGAATGAAAAAGACCGGACGGCCTTCCCCGATATCATGATAATTCGTCTTGATACCGTCGATCGTAATCTGGCTGCCGATTTCTAGGCTCTCTGTCATGTTCTATGCCCTCCCGCATCTTTTGACGTCTGCTCAATTTAGCCCCACGTTCGGGACTACGATGTCCTCATGGCGGTAACGGCTAAGTCGGCGTTTTCTTTTCGGCCTGTGCCGCACGGCTTTCAGCGATGGAAACGCCGCCGATGGCCCAGTGTTCAGCAGGCAGTTCGCGGATCGCCACACGGATGGCTTGACGGGGGGCGGAGATTGCGTTTTCGACCGCATCTGTCACCTGCGTGATCAGCTCGGATTTCTGCGCGCTGGTGCGGCCTTCGATGATCGTGATTTCGACGAGTGGCATATCATTTCTTCCTTACGAAACGTCAAAGCGGACGCGACCGACGTCTTGAACTTCGACTTCAACCTGCATTCCGGGCGTTAACGGCACCGCAGCTGTTGCAGCACCGGCAAGCACGATATCGCCTTGCTCAAGCACATGGCCCGCACGCGCCGTCATCCGAGCTGCCGCGACAAGCGCGCGCAGCGGATGGCCAAGAATTGCGGCAGACGACCCGACCTCACGCGGCTTTCCATCGATGGAAAGAACCATGCCTAGATTGGCGATATCGAGATCAGGGCGCGCAAGGGGGCCGATAAAGAACGCCGCAGACGACGAATTGTCAGCCACAACATCACCCAGCGAAAATTTGAAATTCTCATATCGGGAGTCGATAATCTCGATCGCTGGTGCGACTCCTTCGATTGCAAGTGCGGCCTCTGCCATGCTGACCTCTCCGGTCAGGCGACGGCCCAAAATGAACGCAATCTCAGGTTCTGCCCGGGGGTGGATAAAGTCGGCCCGAACAAGCGTGCCGCCCTCTTCGCGGCGCATCGCGTCGGTCAGGCGTCCCCATGTGACCTCGTCGACACCTACCTGTTCCATCTTGGCGCGGCTGGTCAGACCCATTTTGACGCCGACGATGCGTTCGCCACGCTGCTGTCGCAGTTCGATTCCCATGGCCTGAATGGCGTAACCGGTGGCTGCATCAACCTGCTGGTCATCAGGCAACTGGTGGGTCGCCGTCGCGGACCGGGTGGCATCATCAAGCCGTTTTGCAATTGCGGAAAGAGTATTGGTCATGATGCGGCCTTTCGCGCAGTGATAAGGTCTAAGGCGACATCGACAATCATATCTTCCTGACCACCAATCATTTTTCGTTTGCCCAACTCGACCAGAATTTCCGACGTGGACACATTGTAGTCTCCGGCCGATTTTTCCGCATGGCGCAGGAACGACGAATAGACCCCCGCATACCCAAGCATCAGGCTTTCGCGGTCCACCCGCACGGGGCGGTCCATCAGCGGGCGCACGATGTCATCGGCCGTCGCCGAAAGCTGTGTAAAGTCGCATCCGGTCTGTATTCCAAGCCGGTCAAAAACCGCGATCATGGCTTCGATCGGCGCGTTTCCGGCCCCTGCTCCAAGTCCGGCAAGTGATCCATCGACCCGCACCGCGCCGGCCCGAATACCGGCCACCGCATTAGCAACGCCGTGATGCAGGTTTTCATGGGTATGAATGCCGACTTCGGTCTCGGGCTTCAGCTTTTCGCGCAACGCAGTCACGCGCGCGGTCACATCGGCTGGAAGCATTGCACCGGCACTGTCCACGACATAGACGCATTCCGCACCGTAGCTTTCCATTAACAGCGCTTGTTGGACTAAGTTTTCGGTCGATGTCATATGCGCCATCATCAAGAAGCAGGCCGTGTCATAGCCAAGATCTCGGGCCACGCGGATGTGCTGACGTGATACGTCGGCCTCTGTGCAATGGGTCGCCACACGAACCGATCGGGCACCAGCGCCATAGGCGTCCTTCAGATCATCAGCCAGACCGATACCAGGGACCAAAAGCACCGTGATGCGGGCCTTTTCCACGGCGTCCGCCGCCGCGCCAATCCAGTCAAGATCGGAATGGCTGCCGAACCCATAGTTGAACGACGACCCTGAAAGCCCGTCCCCATGGGTGACTTCCAACGCATCGACACCGGCGCGATCAAGCGCACCTGCGATTGTCGCAACATCGTCAAGGCTCATCTGGTGGCGCAAGGCGTGCATTCCGTCGCGCATTGTCACGTCTTGAACGTAGATCTTGTGTTTGTTGAGGATTGCCATTTTACGCTGCCTCCACGTTATGGGCCCGCGCCCAGTTTTCCGCAGCCGCTTTTGCCGCTGATGTCATGATGTCGAGATTGCCCGCGTAGGAAGGGAAGTAGTCGGCGTTGCCTTCGACCTCGATGAAGATTGATGTCTTCAGCCCCGAAACCCGCCCGATACCCGGCACGTTCAGCGGCGCATTGTCGCCAATGGTTTCGAACTGAACATCCTGTTTCAGGCGATATCCGGGCACATAGGTCCGCACCTCTTCCACCATACGTGCCACGCTTTCACGGATCGCGGCTTCGTCACCGCCCTGGCTCAGCGTAAAAACGGAATCCCGCATCAACATGGGTGGATCGGCGGGGTTCAGGATGATGATCGCCTTGCCCCGCTTTGCGCCGCCGACCTTTTCAATGGCGCGGCTGGTGGTCTGGGTGAACTCGTCGATATTTGCCCGCGTACCCGGTCCTGCCGAAAGCGACGAGACTGATGCAACGATCTCGGCGTAGATCAAACGGTCCGTCGCACGACGCACCGCGTGAACGATCGGGATCGTTGCCTGCCCGCCACAGGTCACCATGTTCAGCGCGCTTTCACCGCGGTTTTCATTAAGGTTCACGGACGGCACAACGAAAGGCCCAATCGCCGCAGGTGTCAGATCAATGATCTGCTTGCCATCGGCAACCAGCACCGGATGGTGCTTCATATGTGCACCAGCCGACGTGGCATCCATCACGATGGAAATGTCTTTGTAGTTCGGCAGTGCGCGCAAACCTTCCAGCCCTTCATGAGTGGTCGGCACACCAAGGTCTGCCGCACGTTTCAGCCCGTCGCTGTCAGCGTCGATCCCGACCATCGCACCCATCTCAAGCTCATCTGAGCCCTTGAGGATTTTCATCATCAGATCCGTGCCGATATTACCCGACCCGATTATCGCAACCTTGAATGTCATGCGTTTTCTCCCTTTGCGAAATGAGTGGTCACCTCTCCGAGGCCATTGATGGAAACGCGGAACGTGTCGCCCGGATGCGCCGCAACCATTGGTCCAAGCGCACCGGACAAGATCACATCACCCGCCATCAGCGGGCGACCAACCTTTGCCATGCGTCGTGCGAGCCAGAGAGATGCGATCAGCGGATTGTCCATGCAGGCAGCGCCGACCCCGAAGCTGACTGGTTGGCCCATCCGCTCCATCACCATCCCGCAGAGCCGTAGGTCAAAATCGGCAAGCTGCACGGGCCGCGACCCGAGCACGTAAAGCCCCGATGATGCATTATCGGCAATCGTGTCGAAAATGCCGATTTTCCAATCTCGGATACGACTGTCGACGATTTCAATGGCGGGCAGCGCATAATCAATCGCGCTGATCAGTTCAGTGATTGTTACATCCTTGGCCGGTAAGTCGCGCCGCAGAACAAAAGCAATTTCTGCTTCGACTTTCGGTTGTATGAGCAGGTCGGCAGGAATGGTGTCGCCGTCGGCATACTCCATGTCCGCAAATAGCATCCCGTAATCCGGTTGATCTACGCCCATTTGCGTTTGAACCGCCTTCGATGTCAGGCCGATCTTGCGCCCCACAACCCGACGCCCCTGACCTATCGCGGCCTTTGTCACGGCTTCCTGAACTGCATAAGCTGTATCTACATCGGCGTTGTCACCGAAACCCGCACCAACCGGGGCAACAGCTGCGCGGTCGCGTCCCGCTGCAATCAAGGCTTTTGCCGTAGTTTCAATACTGTCAGCCATCGCCAATTCTCCCCTTACAGTTTCACGCAGATGTTTGCGCGCTCCGAATAAAATTCGAGCGAATGTTCACCGCCCTCACGACCGATGCCTGATTTCTTTGAGCCGCCAAAAGCCGTTCGAAGATCACGCAGGAACCAGGAATTTACCCAGACAAGGCCCACTTCTATTTTTGGTGCGACACGATGCGCGCGGGAAATGTCCTGCGTCCAGATTGCACTTGCGAGGCCGTAGTCATTGTCATTGGCCATCGCGATTACCTCATCCTCTGTATCGAAAGGCGCGATATGGCAGCACGGGCCGAAAATCTCTTCGCGGATGAGGCGGCTGGTTTCTGGCAAGCCGGTCCAGATTGTTGGCTCTACGAAATGTCCGCCATCACGCGCATCATCAAACGTTGGCGCGCCGCCCCCTGTCACGACGTTTGCGTTTTCCTGTTCGGCCAGTTCGTAATAGGATAACACCTTTTCGCGATGCTCAGCAGAAATGAGCGGCCCCATATTCACATCCGGATGGGCTGGGCCACCCAGAACCATGGTTTCTGCGCCGTTCTTGAGCCGGGCCACGAATTCATCAAAGATCGGGCGTTGAACATAGACGCGCTCTGTCCCCAGACAAACCTGACCGCAATTGGCGAACACAGACTGCATCGTGCCTGCAACGGCTTTGTCCAGATCGGCATCCGCAAAGACTATCGCGGCGTTTTTGCCGCCAAGCTCCAAAGAGATATCGCGCAGTCCGACAGCGGCCTGCTTCATGATTGCCTCGCCGGTCGTAGTCTCACCTGTGAAGGTGATCCCGTTCACAAGCGGATGTTGCGTGAGCATTTCACCGGCCGATTCCGGACCAAATCCGTGGATGACGTTGTAGACCCCTTTCGGCACGCCTGCGTCATTCATGACCTCGCCCAAAAGCGTCGTTGTATGCGGTGTTTCCTCGGATGGTTTGACAACCACCGTATTGCCCAAGGCCAATGCTGGACCGACCTTCCATGTCATCAACAGCAGCGGCAGATTCCAAGGGCTGATGACTGCAATAACCCCTTTGGGGCGGTGCACACCGTAGTTGATCGCTTTGCCGCCGTCGGGCGTATCGGTCTCGAAAAACTCCGAGCCGAGATTCTTGATCATGTCAGCGAAGGTGGCAAAATTCGCCCCACCGCGCGGAATGTCGACCATTCGCGCTAGAGCGGAAGGCTTGCCAGTGTCTGCCACTTCAGCCGCTAAAAACTCCTCAAAGCGATCATTTATGCCCTGTGATACGCATTGCAGGATGCCGGCCCGTTCGGCCACCGTCATACGGCTCCAAGGGCCTTTCAGCGCGGCCTTTGCTGCACGCACCGCAAGATCCACATCCTCCCGGCCCGCCTCATGGACCCGGGCGATAACCTGACCCGTCGCCGGCGATACTTTATCAAACATACGCCCCGAAATGGCGGGCCGATACTCACCGTCAATAAACAGCCTGTGTTCCGTGAGGGTCCTGTTATCCAACATGCTATCTCCCGCATTTGATCAATGTTTGGCACACCGCCGAACCAACTTTCCGGGATGATGTTAAAATAAAATCGTTTCGTCAATTAAAAAACGTTTTTTAATTTGTAAAAACGTTTTAACGATTAAAAAAGTTGATTTTCTTATGTATTGTAAGGTATTCGCGCGGCGGTGAAGCAACCTGCCACGTCGGATTTCAGTTGGAAACGTGACGGTCAGCGGGACGGACCGCACCTGCTATTTCGCGACAGATTCGTTAAGATCCGCCCCTATTGGCCATGTGGGTTTGGATTGTGGGCCACGCATTGGCCCCGATTCCACGCAATTGCGCCCGTGTTTCTGCATCGAAGTCTGCGTTGATTGCTGTCTTCCAGCTGTCCCGGCCCTGCAATCGTTCAATCCAGTCGGCAACGCGCGGGTGTGTCGCCGCGTAAAGATCTGTCCAGCAATACTGTAAAAGCGTCTGGAAATATGGTGCAACCACAATGTCAGCGAGGCTAAGATGGTCGCTGATCAACCAATCGCGATCCTGCAACGCGCGATCCATCCGATCAATCGTCTGGCAATAAACGCCGACCGCATTCCTGACATCAGGCGCATCAAGCCCTTGGTCGAAAAGTCGCTTCTGACGCTCTCTGCGTGGGGCTTCGACCACCTGATCAATCAGCGCCAGCGCTTCATCCCGGTCCACCTCCAAAAGCCGCGGTCGCATCGCCAACGGCCATTGCAGCGCTCCGCATGACGGATGCAGGCTGTTATCGACATGTTTCATCCATAATCGCATTTCAGCCCGAAGATGTGGTGCGTCCGGCCGCAATGACATGGCACCGGAATAGGCTTCGTCAAGATATTCGCAGATCAGTGACGATTCCCGCAGAACATGATCCCCGTCCACAAGCGTCGGCACCACGCCCGCCGGATTGAGCTTTAGATACCAGGGTTCCAAGTTCTCCTTCCCCGGGAGATCGACATCCTGCGCTTCATAGGCAATTCCCTTTTCCGCAAGGACTATGCGCACCTTCTGGGCGCAGGGCGACATTTTATTGTTGTATAGGGTGATTTTCGGTGCATTGCGCGCACCCGCTTTGCTGTGATCTGCCATGATGTTTCCCCGAACTGAAATATGACCGGTCTTTGCTCCGCATGGTGCTTCGAGATAAACGTTTTGTCAATTTGGAAAACGTTTCTCGATATATGAAACGTTTTTAGTAAACTAAACCGTTGGCTGGTAGTATTATCTGCGTTAAGTGCAGTATAACTCTGAAGTGTAGGATCCAATGAATTCAGAAAACCCAAATCCGACAAAGACAACGGCCATTGAAACGGTGCGGGCCCAACTCAGGGATCAGATCCTCAACTTCGATCTGCCGCCCGGGACCCGCCTCCATGTTGACAACTTACGGCTCAAGTTCGATGTCTCGACTGCGACCATGCGCGAAGCGCTATCGCGGTTGCTTATCGACAACCTTGTTACGACAGAACGCCAGCGCGGATTCTGGGTACGTGAACTGAGCCTTGAAGATTTTCGCAGCATCAGCGAAGCCCGCAAGATCATCGAAATCGGCGCACTGCGCTCGTCTCTCGATAACCGCGACGACAATTGGGAAGGTGATATTTTTGCCGCCTATCGCAAGTTAAAGCTAATCGAAGACCGGTTGTTGTCCAAACAGGATCTTACTCTGACGAGCGAATGGCATCTTCGGAATAGAGAGTTTCATGATTGTCTGGTGCAGAATTGTCGAAACCCTTGGCTGATTGATTTCAGACGACTTCTTCATCAACACAGTGACCGGTATCATCGCCTTGTTCTCAAGGACAATCGCAAGCACCGAGATGTTAGTCAGGAACACGCAGATATCTTTGAGAGTGCGATCGATGGCAATGTCGAGCGCTGCGTTGTGCTAGTTGAAAACCATATCGATACCACTGTCGACCTTATCTCCAATCGCTTACTTCAATGGTCAGATCAGCAGCCTCAGTAACCGGGACTGTTACATCAACTGCGCGCAACAAGTAGCGCCACTTGCCACCGACGCGGATGCACCCTCGTCCACGTGCCAATCGACGCTTGCCCGACGCGAGTGCTTCTCCATTCGTTTGGTGATCTGCGGGCCAAACTTGGTCACCCAGCGAGACACGTTCGACCGATCAACCTTGATCTCTCGCACTGTGAGCAAATTCACCACGTCCTGATAAGACAGCGGGTAGCGCAGATACCACCGCACTGCACAAAAGATGATGTCACGCGGAAAGCGATGGTGTTGAATGGGGACCTGCGCAGCATGCTCGACCTCAAAGGCAGCTTATGCCGGGCCGGTGGCGCTTGCCGCTGATAGCTTGGCGGGCTGGGCTCCGCCCGTTCCCGCCTCAAACCGTCCCCCAGACGGTTTGCCGCTACGCGAACCGTCGGTCACTCCTTCAGACATGTCTCGACCGTGTTCCGGGACAAACCGGTTGCCCGCGCCAAAGATCGGATGCTGCGACCCTTAAGCAAGATCACCGGACCTTTAATTCATCTTAGACCAGGAGAGCACATTGGACAGGAAGCCATCCTTGGACGACCTCACAACGAAGGCTGACCGCGCAGGAAACACCGAAGCACAGTCCACCTTGCGAACGGATCGTATGGAGCTTTTATCGTGTCAAATCGACACCAGTTGTGCCGACGAAGCCACGCTCGAAGCTTTCCTTGACCGGTGTGAAAACGGCCGGAATATCAAAGCGCTCAATCAAATCCCGGTTCACAACGCGCATGAACTCGTTGCCGGTGGCAATACCGCGCGCATTGCACTTTATGGTCAGGAATATGAGCTGCGTATCACACGGTCTGGCAAGCTGATCCTTACGAAATAGCCGCTGGAGAGGGTCGAAGCCCGATTACTCGGCTGCATTCTCCCATGTGCGGGACAGGGCGGACACTTCGGAAAGGTTCTCGGTTTGGGATAGGTTCCCGTCTGGAACAGAAACAGTATCCATGTCCACCACCGACAGGAAGGGCCAGAAGTCCCATAGCCACATAAGAAAGCCTATGCCCCATGCCAGCGACGCCAGCGCATGCAGAGGCCCCGGCAGATCGAGACCCAGATCGGGCTGCACCCGCAGCGCGACCGCCGCCACCAGGATTATTGCGCCCAACCGTGCCACCCCCGGCACGCCCAAGCTGCGTCCGCTGTGCAAAAGACCTGCGATGCAGAAAACTGCCAAAACACCCAGTCCCAGCCCGCCCATCAACGCGACATGCAGCCCCGTCACCTCGGACCACGGCGCATCAAGTCGCGCCGCCCCCACCATCAAAAGCCCGACACCTGCCAGCAGGCTGGACCCCGCCAGCATCAGGATTTCCGCCCGCATCGCGGCGCGCCCGATGAAGGCTTCGGCCACACGGTCCATGAAGGCGGCGCCGGCGGCCAGAAAAAGATAGGCAGAGACGGCCGGGCTCAATCCCGCCACATCACCCGCCATCGCCACCAGAACCAGCCCCGGCGCAAGATTTCGCCGTCCGGCGTGGGGGCGGAAAGGCGATGTGCGCTCGCTCGGGTCAAGAATTTGGTTGGTCACAGGCACGGTGATCCGCGACAGCGCCAGCCCCAGAAGGCCAAGGAAAGCGACACCTACAAGATGGATGGCCTGTGTTGCCAGGCCGATTTCGCCCAGAATAAAGCCCGCTCGCGCCGTTGCGGTGCAGGCGATCAGCACACCGATCCAGAAGATAAAGGGCAAAAGCCGGTCGGTGCGTTTCTGCCATGACAGCCACAAAAGCCAGACTGGCAAGGCCACCATCCAGCCCAAATCGGCCAGCGCCCCCAACGCGCCCAGCCCGTCCCAGCCCAGCAGGCCAACGACCCGGCCAACCGCCCAAAGACCAGCCAGCGCCCAGAGCGGGCGGCCACGCGGTGGCTCGGTGTCGGTCCATTCTGGTGCCGCGGTGGTGATGAAGCCCAGAAGCGCCGCGCCAAAACCGCCGATCAGCATCTCATGCGCGTGCCAGAGCGCGGGCGGCACCGTGCGCACCAATGGCAGATCGAAATCCCACGCCAGCACCCAAAGAAGCGGAAAGAGCGCCAAATATAGCGTGGAGATCGGAAAAAACAGGCGGAACCCCTCGTGAGAGACGCCCACGATCCGCTTGCGGAGCTCGGAGCCTAGTGGCCCTTTGGCTGCGGTAGGATGTGTCATGCGATCTGCCTTTCATCAACGTCGTGGATATGGCGAAAGATCGGATCGTCTTGCACCACACCTTGCACCCAATCGAAAACCTGCGCATCCGTCCGCGTGCGCGGGGTGCCGGGTGGGGTGCGATCGCCAAGAATACCACTGCCACGCGTGTCCAGAATTGCGACTCGATGGGCAAGGCGCGCGGCCTCGTTCAGATCATGGGTGATAAACAGGCCCGAGAGATTTCCATCGGCGCAGGTTTTGATCACCAGATCCTGCATCCTGCGTCTAAGCGCGACATCAAGCGCCGTGAACGGTTCGTCGAAATAGATGAAATCAGGCTGGATGGAGAGGGCGCGGGCGATGGCCACGCGCTGATGCATCCCGCCAGACAGCTCGACAGGGTATTTTGTCAGATCCTCCGAAGTCAGCGCCACATGATCAGCGACCGCCGCCAGCCGCGCCTGTCGGTCGCGCCGCTTTTCTCCCGCTAGCCGAAGCGCATAATCAATATTGCTTGCCGACGTTGCCCAAGGCATCAGCGCGGGATCCTGAAAGATCATCGCATGGCGGGCATAATGACGCGTGATCCGGCCCGAACGCGGCTCGGTCAGACCTGCGGCGATGTGGGCCAACGTGGATTTTCCGCACCCCGAGGGGCCGACCAGTGCGACGATCTCGCCTTGGGCGACGCTCAGGTCGATGCCCTCGAGGATGGTGCGCCCAAGATAGGCATGACCCGCATCAGAAATATCCAGAACGTTCATCGTTTGACACCCCATGGTTGCGCGGCGTGGCGCCAGCGGTCGATTTCGGATTTCACCGGTTGAACCAGTGTGTATTCGACCACGATCAGCAGGATCACCGCGATGCTCACCCAAGCCAGCGCCTGCGCGATATCGAGGTTGATCCGTGCCAGTGCCAGCGCGCCGCCGATACCGCCCGCGTTGGACAGAAGCTCGGCCATCACCGCGACCTTGAACGAGGTTCCGAGTGCCAGCGCGAAAGCCGGGAAAAGCGTCGTGGTTGTTTGTCTAAGCCCGATGCCGAAGAGCCGCCGCACCGGCCCCGCCCCGAAGGCTTCTGACATCTTGTCCAGCATCGGATCACGCGTGGTAATCCCGCGCGCCGCGCCTATGAAGACCGTAGGGAGCGCCGAGATCACGATCACCACCCTCACCGTGGCATCCGAGCCACCGAACCAGATCATAGCTAGTACAATCCAGGCGATAGGCGGCACCCCCATCAGCACGGTGATGAGCGGCGTGACCAACCGCATCGTGGCCGGCGAATAACCCCCCGCGACACCAAGCGCCGTGCCTGCAAGCGCTACCAGGGCAAAACCGCTGACTGCACGTTGCAAGGTCAGCGCTGCGATTTCCCAGGCCTTGCCGCTGGTGGCCAGCACGCCGATGGCCTGTATCGTTTCCAAGGGCGAGGTCAGGATGAACGGCCCGTAGGCCTCGTGCCCCGCTTGCCAGACCGCTGCCAACAGGCACAGCGCCGCCAGTCCGGACCAACCTGACCAGAGGAATTCGAGTATGCGGCTTGCGCGTGTCATGGTGCCATGTTCCTTGAGTTAGATGGTCAGTACCGTGGCCGGTTTTGTGCGACAAGTGCGGCAAAGCCGCCCGCAATGCAGGCGGCCAAAGGGGTATCGAGCTCAGAGATAGAAGCCATCGTCAGGCAAGCTCCCGCCCAGATTGGCGAAATCGGGTGCGCCCATGGCCGTCAGCATACGCTCCACATCGCCACGGGCCTCGGCTGCCGGGCGGGCAACAAGGTTGGAATGCGGGATCGAGCCGGCCAAAAGCGGCGCGGGCATACCCAATTGTTCTGTTGCGATGGAGAGGTTGGCCGCTGTCGGATCGGCGAGCACTTCGGTGGTCGCGGCGGCGATCACATCAAGGATGGCCGGTAGCACCGCGCCGTGGTTATCAAGAAAGCCCTGCATCACCGCCAGTCCGGCCTGCGGCACGGCGGGGGAGCCTGCGGTCATCTCGCCAAAAGCGTCTTGCAGGTTGATCGCGCGGCGCAGCGCCTTACCGGCTTGTTTCGCCATGGTGATCCCGGCGGTGCTGGCCGGTTCGGCCGTCAGCGCCGCGTCGACCCGGCCCGCCAACAATAGCTGCATCGCCTCGATCGGCGTGCCGGCATAGGTCAACTTGATGTCTGCTTCGGCGTCGATACCGTGATGGGTCAGAAGCTGGCCGAAGATGATCTCGGGCACGTCACCTCGGAACGGCACGACCACATGCTTGCCCTTCAGGTCGGCGATGGCGTTGATGCCCTCATCGCCGGTCAGGATGTAAAGCAAACCGTTGGTCATCACGTTGGCCAGACGGATCGGAAAGCCCTTGTTGTAAAGACGTGCCGCCGCTTGGATCGGAACCACCGACAGCAGCATCTGCCCCGAGGTAAGCCCGGCGCGCAGCTCATCCGGGGTGCGCCAGGCGTTCATCGTCGCGTCGGTCGCGATGTCTTTGAACATGTCTTGGCCGACCGCGTGCGACAACGTGATCGACGGTCCGGCGGGTGGGCCCCAAAGGCCCAATTTTTCGATTTTGGCCGTATCGGCACGTACGATACCTGGAAGGGCAAGGCTGGCTGCGGCTCCGGCAAGGATGCCGCGACGCGTCAGGTTAAAGGGTTTGGTTGTCATGGTCTTCATCCTTGTGAAGCAGGCTCGGCCTGCGTTTGAGTTCGTATATATGTTGTTTTCTTGCGGACGAGCCGAACCAACATGCCAAGTGCTGAGCCGATCACCAGTGACAGCGTCACGGGAAAAAGATAGAGCAGCGCCGCATCCGGCCATGTCAGCGTGTCCAGTGGTGCAAAGCCGCGCGCCGGTCCGAAGGCCCGATGCAGCAAAACGAACCCCAGCACGCCGAGCGGGGCGAGCGCGATACGCCCGCTAAGCGGCCGCATCAGCGCAGATAACACCACCGGAACAAGCCATAAAAGCCCCCAACCCAGCACCAAAAGCACCAGTCCCGCCCCCGTCACCATCACCGAATATCGTAGATCAAAGGGCAGAAGTGCGCCCTGCCACGTCGCCATAGCAACCGCGGCGGCAAGCAACGTGATCAGAACGCCAAGGTGGACCAGCAGTGCTTTCAGCTTTGCCATGGGTCAAACACCCTTGCCCGCATGTCCGGCTAGTTCCAAAACCTTGGCATATTGTTCCGGTGACAACATGCTTCGGACTCTGTTGATACAGGCGATATGCACCTCGGCTGCCTCGCGTTTCACCGCCGCCAGCTCGTCGAGCTGCGGCCCTAAACCCTCAAGCAGCGCTCCGGCCATCACATCGTTTGAAATGACGGTTTCCAGTTCCTTGGCTTTGGTGAAAAGGGGCTTAATACGTGCCGGAACCTCGGCAAAAATTGCATCAACCTCGGCGCTCTGCGCCTCTGTCAGGTCTAGTTCACCACGGTGTGCGCCGATCGTCGCCATCAAATGAGGCATGTTGGCCGGAAAGATCAGCGCATATTCATTGATCAAAGGCGCAGCGCCGGGGGCAGCATCTTCTGCAAGGGCAGTTATCGGGGCCGCCAATAGCGCGGCAAGGCAAATGCCCTTCATTAGAGTTTTTTTCATGTCGTTCTCCTTATGAGTTCCCGGCTAGGACTGGCTAAGGAACGGGGTAATCCGCAAAGTCAAAACCGCATCGTCGCCGCAACCCAGACCGACCGGCCCGGAGCAACAGGTGTGGCGTAGAAGGGATCGCTGATGTCTTGCCGCTCGATTAGCGGGGTGTAGGCCTTGTCAAACACGTTATCGACGCCGAAACCGACAGACAGATTGGGCCGAGGCTTCCACGTCGCCTCAAGATCAAGCGGGGCATAACCGTTAGCCGCGCCATCAACGCCCGACCCGGTGGCGATGGAATTGTCAAGGCGGCTTGACTTGGCGACCATGTGAACCGTGCCCTGAACCGCCCATTTGTCTTTGCTCCACCCCAGTTTCAGCGCGCCTTCTGCAGGTGGAATTTGCCCGATGGGACGGTCGTCGGTGGTGTTCTGGCCACGGGTCAGCCACAGATCGGCCCCCGCCCAGTAGCCATTGCCGAACTCATACCTGGCCGAGGCCTCGACACCCGCAATCACGGCATCGACATTGCGGAAGATATTGGCGCCATCGGTTCGGGACACTCCAGCTTGTCCGCGTGCCCTGTCCCACAGAATGTAGTCCTGAACATAGTCGGCATAGGCCCGTCCTGCCAGCGTCCAGGGACCGCTGCGCATGCCCGCACCCGTCTCGATCATCAGGTGGCGTTCGGGATCGAGGTCCGGGTTGCCGATCCAAGTTTTCAGAACCGCAGGAGCCACAGGGGGTGTAAACGACGTAAAGTAACGTTCGAACGGCGTGGCGGTACGTGTCTCGTAGGAAAGCGCAGCGAAATATTGCCCCTTGCCATCGCCCTGCAGTTTCAGGTCTTTCTCATACCGCAGATAGGCGCTTGGGTTGACCTCGCTGGCACTTCCGTCGCCGGTATAGCCATATGTCGCGAAAAACATCTGCCGTGGCGTAGGGGTCGCGCCTCCGCCGGTCACAAGACCAATTCGGTCGATCCCACCCAGCTTGGCTTCGACGAAATCAAGCTGCAGACCACCGTTGATCCGCCGATCCTGACCCAAGGCCCAGATGCCATCGGCCGTAATCGAATAGCTGGACACTTCTGCATCGGCGAAATTCGGCGACTGTGCGGCAAGCGTGGCACCCTGATAGCGGGTCCCATCACGCCGATCGAGGCTGTATTCAAGCCCCAGCGTCCATGAGAGGGCGTTATCTCCGCCATCAAGCGCAACGCGGGCATCGGCAGTTTCACGATGCAGGCGTACCTCGGTCGGCGGCGTGGCGACGGTGCGATAGGTGAAGTTATCGTCGGTTCGGTCGAACTCGGACCAGGCACCCGAGAAGCTGAGCGATGTGAGGCCGGAGCTTTGCAACATCAGCTTGCCGGCGACCTCGTAACGGTTGACATCGAACTGACGGGTGTCGGCTGCCGCGCCAGGGAAGCGGATTTCGTCACGACGCATCCTTTTTACGTCGAAACTGAAGAACGAGCCATCCTGTGTCACATAACCAGCCCCAAGCGCATAGGAAGCCGATCACTTCCACTGTCGACCGCAATGCCGCCAGGCGCGTCATAACTGCCCAAAGATTCGGAATATACTGTGCCGCGAACAAAGAAATTATCGACCCTGGTCGACATGTTTGCAAGGGCCTCGGCGCGCTCGCAGCCGGCGTTATAGGACAGGCCGACAACGCCATGGGTGCCGGGCATCGGCACTGGCGGCGGTGTCATGCCAATCGGCAGCAGGGTGCCTTGCGGGCCGCCGCGCCATTGCAGGCAGGTCGCGGTATCGCCACGCTTGAGGTTGCGGCCTCTGAAACCGCCCACAGGGTCATAGATGGCCGTAGTGCGCGGAATGGCGTTGCGCTTTTTCGCCGCCATCTCGGCCTGCATCTTGCGCATCTGCATCTGTTTCTTCTGCTGGGCTGTTATCGTGGCTTTGTTGCGCGCGGTATCGCTTGTCTGCCCGGCAGTTTGCGCCAGTGTGATCGTGCCACACAGGGTGAGTGCCGAGGTCAGAAACAGTCTCGTGCCAAGGCGCGTCATGGCCCCTGCCGTTCGGGTGGTGTCTTGCCTGGTCAATGTCATTGCCCCTCTTCAGCGCTTTTCGGTCCGTGTTATCGGTCTGTGCTGGCTGGCTGGGGCGGTGGACCGCACTGCTGGCTTGGGCTGCTCTGCTGTCCCTTCACCCGGATTTCCACCAAGTGAGACGAGGCGCAAAGCAACCGGATTTGCTTATGAACGTTAGGCCGAGCAATGCCTTTCTATCGATTCTTGAGACGTTTACTACAGGGCACTAGGGCATGACAACTTGATCTTGATCAAATTACTCAGGTATATCTGCAGCCGGCATATTTCACGGGTTGTGACAAAAAGGCCCTTATCTTTATCTCAGTGACGGGTGGGCGGATAAACGCCCGCTTGATTAATCGCTATTCTGGACAACTGCAGGCGCGCCGGATGCAGTCTTCGCGGCCTTACCACTTGATAGATATGAATTGATCGGGGTGTCGGGCGTCTCCTTTCTAGGCCCAACGGGCTTGATGCTGTGAGATCGGACAAATTCTGGAACATTTGTGAGCGGCAGTTGTGTTTCCTTGACTGAGGTGCCCCTAGATTTGTAGACGCTTTGCCCCCTGATTTTGAGGTGAGGAGGCCGACATGGGGACAAGCAAATACAGCGATGAGTTCAAGCAGGATGCGGTGCATCAGATTACGGTGCGGGGGTACGTTCAGAGGCCCAGAGGGGGTATGCGGAGATTGCCGACTTTATCCTCCGCATATTTCGCGGTGATTATTATTGTCTTGCGGAGATTGTGCGGTATAATCTCCGCAAGGAATGCGTAAAATATGACCTACATTCACGAAATCCCTGATTGGCCGCAGTTTACTTGGGACAAGGCCAAACTGTCTTCACAACTTGCCGCGGTCCGCCACCGTCAAGGAAAGCTCTTGGGACGCATGGAAGGACTTGGCTTTGGTCTTCGCAACGAGGCGATGCTGCGCACACTCACCAGCGATGTCGTCAAGAGCAGCGAGATCGAAGGCGAAACACTCGATAAGGATCAGGTTCGCTCGTCAATCGCAAAACGGTTGGGCTTTGAGATTGCCGGGCTGATCCCATCTGATCGCCATGTTGATGGCGTTGTCGAGATGATGTTGGACGCGACCCAAGCGTATGACCAGCCACTGGATGCGGAGCGTCTGTTTGGCTGGCATGCGGCCCTCTTTCCGACCGGGCGAAGCGGGATGACCCGGATCAGGGTGGGGCAGTGGCGTGACGGACCCATGGAGGTTGTGTCAGGGCCTATGGGTCGTGAACGCGTACATTTTGAGGCGCCGGAAGCCGCACGGCTTGATACAGAGATGGCGCGCTTTTTGTCTTGGTTCAATCAGCCCCCCGATACGGATCCTGTCATTCATGCCGCTATCGCTCACCTGTGGTTTGTCACGATCCACCCCTTCGATGATGGCAATGGGCGCATTGCGCGCGCGATCGCCGATATGGCGTTGGCGCAATCCGAAGGCAGCGCGCAGCGGTTCTACAGCATGTCGACGCAAATCCGGCAGGAGCGGAGCGCTTATTACGACATGCTCGAGACGACGCAGAAAGGGGGGCTGGATGTCACGGCGTGGCTCGTTTGGTTCCTGGAGTGCCTGGATTGTGCATTCGATGGGGCAGAGATCATTTTGGAGGCAGTGTTCCGCAAGGCGCGATTCTGGGAGAAACACGGAACAGCCAACATGAACGACCGCCAGCGAGACATGCTCAACCGTCTGCTTGATGGGTTCGAAGGAAAGCTTACGACGTCGAAATATGCGAAGATCGAAAAGTGTTCGCAAGACACGGCCTATCGCGACATCCTTGATCTGATCGACTTGGGAGCTCTTGAGAAAGACGACGCTGGTGGACGTAGCACCAGCTATTCCCTGACAGCGACGTAAAGAGGCTTGTCACAGGCGAAGCCTAAACGCCGAGTCCAAGCAAGTATCAGACAAGCATCGGTGAGGCTTGCCGGTCTTTAAATGAACCGCGGTTCTGACGCCCTCGGAATTCCTCGGCCTGGGCCTCCGGGCTGGCAGAAAGGGAAAGTGTCCTTTGGGTTTTGTGACTGACGGATGAGGGGCCTTGGGGGTCCCTCGGACGGGTCCGGGCCGGGTTCCGGTCTGTCTTTCCGGATGAAGGGCATTCCCATGCAAACAGGTCTCTTGCGCGTGTTGCGCGCGACTGTCGCCTCGTGGTGGCGACACAAGGAACTGCGCCGAACCGGCCAGACGGAGCTGGCGAGGTGGCTTGAACGCGAGACTGTCCTGCGTGATCTCGGGTATCTCAGGCAGGCGGCGATATTGTCGGACGCGCATGTGATCTGCGGAGAGGGTGGGACGTTCATCCATCTCGGTTGGACCAACGTGTCGACCTTCGCACCAATCGAGCGCTTTCCCTTGGCCGCTCTTGCGGTCGCACTTGGCACGCCGTTCATCGATATCCGACGCGTCACCGATGTCATCGCTTTCGCGAACCTGCCGCGGGTGACGCGGGACGGATCGGTCGACGCTGCCAATTCGGGTGCCGGCAGGTCCGTTTCACTGAACACCTACATCGACATGGTCGAACAGCTCGGCGCGAGGATCGTCAACGATCCGCGGGCCCGTCAGTCAACCTGATCACCACTCCCTCTCATCAACACTCGAAAGGAGGCCAGCCATGGCCCGATCCCGCACGCCCAAATTCGATGTCTCCGAGGTCATCACGAACGAAATCATCCGCATCATCGAGCGCGGCGTCCTGCCGTGGCGCAAGCCATGGACCGCTGGCGGCAGCTCACGCCCCCTGCGCGTGGGCGGTGAGCCCTATCAGGGGGTTAACAACTTCCTGCTGACCATGCGTACGGTGATGGCGGGCCACAGTTCGCCCTTCTGGATGACCATTCCTCAAGCCAATGCTTTGGATGCAAAGGTCCGCAAAGGCGAGAAGTCCTCTGTCGTTGTCTACTACGGTCAAAGCCGGAAAGACGCGGGCGGCGAGCACGACCGCAGCGACGGGGATGACCTTTCCGAGAAAGCCCGTATATTCCGCTTCCAGAAATCCTACCGCGTGTTCAATGCCTGCCAGATCGATGGCCTGCCCGACAGTTTCTTCCCCGACCCGGAGCCCGCGCCCGAGCATCTTCCGTCCGAGCCCATCCCGCACATGCAGGCGTTTTTCGATGCCATCGACATCACGACCGTCTTCACGGGCACGGAAGCGTATTATTTGCCACCCGTAGACAAGGTTTACATGCCATCCATCACGCGGTTCCAGGACCCGCGCAATTTCTACGGGGTCTGGGCCCATGAGCTGGCCCATGCCACAAAAGCCCCGCATCGGCTGAACCGTGACTTCGGGTTCTCGAAGTTTGGCAACACGTCCTATGCGCGCGAGGAGATCGTCGCGGAATTGACCTCGGTGTTCCTGGGTCAGACGCTCGGTTTCACGGCCCATACGCTCGAGATGAATGCCGCCTACCTCCACAACTGGTTGCGCGTTCTTCGGTCGGACAAGGGAGCGATCTTCCGGCACGCCGCGGACGCGCAGCGGGCCTGCGACTATCTGATCGCCAGATCGGAGACGGGCAGGGCAGGGCGCAGTGCCGAGGCCGCCTGACCACACGGAGAACGGAGACTCGCATGTCACGCAAGGAACCCAAGACGCTGCGGGTGGCCTGCTTCGAGGACGGCCGCCGCAAGATCATCACCTTCAAACGCGGCGCCTATTGGTGGAGCTCGTCCGAGGGCGCGTATCCGCTTTCGGCAGCACTCGAGACCATCAAGGAACAGGGTGGCTGGGTCGAAACCATCCCCAACCCGAATTACAAACCCAAAGGGCTGTTCGGGTAGGGCGCCTTCGGCCTCGATTCATCCGCCAAGCGGAAAAGAGAAAGCGGGCTTTGGGAAGGGTGTTTTAACTTCTCAAAGGAGAACCCCATGACCAGTACCGCTCATTTCCAGACAGACCACCCGGACCCGACCGTGATCGCCGCGCAAAACGACGCGTTTCGCAAGCTCTCTTGTCTCGGGATCCCACCCGCGCAGCCCATTCAGGGCCGCATGCATGTCACCCGCTCGCTCATGGAGGCCGATGACGGCTTCATGGCCGAGGCGGTGAAGGCGACGGGCGCGTTCGATACCTTTGAGCCCGAGAATGACCCGGAAGGCTGGCACGATTTTGGGGCGGTCGAGATCCGGGGCGAGACCGTGTTCTGGAAGATCGATCTTTATGAGGCCGGTTCGGATTTCCGGTACGGTGCCGAGACCCCGGACAATCCCGCCACCACCATGCGTGTGCTGACCATCATGATGGCGCGCGACTGGTAGAAGGGCAGGGGGGGCACCCCCAAACCTGACACCTCAAGCGATGAAGGCCCACTGACCCCTCAAAGGGAAAGATGCCGTAATGGGGCTTTCGGCGAATCGAGCACGTTTCGCTTGTTTGTCAGCATGATCTGAAGTGCCGTTGCCCTTGATGCGCCTGCAGCGCGTCTACGAGGTCGTGTGTTTCCATGCGCCTCAATTCCTGAGAATAGAAGGGCAACGACATGAATGTATTTATCGGATTGGATGTATCTCTGGCAAGCACTGCGATTTGTGTGCTGGGGCCGCAGGGAAAGGTTGTTGAGGAGTTGGAGGCAGCCAGCGAGCCGGAGGCGCTGGTGCGTGCGATGGCGTCATTATCGTACGCGGTCGACGCGATCGGTCTCGAAGCCGGACCACTGTCCCAATGGCTGAGCAAGGGCATCGAAGAGGCCGGATTTGACGTGGTCATGATGGAAACACGATTGGTGAAGGCAGCCTTGAAAGCCATGCCGATCAAGACCGACAGGCGCGATGCCCAAGGCATTGCGCGCTTGCTTCAAATGGGATGGTACAGGCCCGTGCACCGCAAATCTGTGTCCTCCCAGGAAATCCGCGCGTTGCTGACGGCGCGCAAGTCAGTTCAGCAGGCCATCATCAACCTTGAGCTTTCGATGCGGGGTGTTCTGCGAAACTTTGGCATGAAGCTGGGGCATGTCACCCGGATTAGGTACGAGGTCCGGGTGAGGGAACTGGTTGAGCAGAATGAGATCCTGTCCGCGTCGACTGAGGCTCTTCTGCGCGCGCGTTCCCAGTTGCGCGCCGAGTTGGCTGACTTGGATGCCAAAATCGGGGGTCTGGCAAAACACGACGATGTTTGCCGTTTGATGATGACGATGCCAGGTGTCGGTCCGATCGTCGCCCTGACGGTCAAATCTGCGATTGATGATCCGACCCGCTTTGCGCGGTCGAAGGATGTCGGACCGTGGGCGGGGCTTACGCCAAGGCGCACGCAATCCGGAGAGATGGACATCGTTGGACAAATCACGCGAGCCGGTGATCGCGGGCTTCGAACCGCGTTGTATCAGGCAGCGATGATCCTGATGCACCGTGGTGCCCCGAACTGGCTGCAATCTTGGGCACTTAAAGTAGCGCACAGGCGTGGAGCGAAGAGGGCCATGATTGCACTTGCTCGACGCATTGGCGTCGTCTTGCACCGCATGTGGATAGACGGCACGCCGTTCCGCTACACGCAGAACTCCGGCGCGACTGCATGAGCGGGAAGCCTCAAGGACAATTCAGAGTGGAGGGTTGAGCTGCGCCTCATGACAGGTACGTCGAGGTCCCTTGCCGGGACGAGGTTCCTGGAGATGCCGAAGGCCCGCAAGTTATCAGCAAATGCTGAATACGCGGGAAAGATGGGCACCCAGGACCAGATTTGGACCAGGCATAGAGTGGCAGCTATGAGGCTGACTACGGACGGAAGAGCGAAGCCCGTGCAGGGGGTGTCCCTCAGTCCTGATGTGCGGTTGCAGTGAAAAAGGAAAAGTAAGCTTTTGAATTTGTGTCTTAAACTTGGTGAGGAATGAGATCTTCGCCGGGATTTTTGACTTGCCCGAAACCCTTGACAGAGGCCCGCCCCATTACGGAAGTGGGCCTTTTGTCTTGGTGATCCCTGAAGCCGGGGATTGGTCACGCGCAAGCGCGCGGGCCGCATCTCACCCACCTGGAAGGATATCCCATGACCGTAAGCTTTGCCCCTCTCACCGTCGCCATCGGCGATCTGGTCCCGCATCCAGCCAACGTGCGCAGCAACGCGCCGGAAACCTATGACCCCGAGAACATCGCGCATCTGAAAGCCAGTATCGCTGTGCTGGGCCTGCTCCAGCCACTCCTCGTCCAGAAGATCGACGGCAAATACGCCGTGCTGGCCGGTGGCCGGCGGCATGCCGCGCTAAAGGAGCTGGTCGCTGACAAGGCCATCAAGGGCTTCACGGCGAAGACCAAGGTGGACTGCCGCCTTGTGCCAGAAGACTGCGACGTCACCACGGCGCTGTCGCTCGCCGAGAACGTCACCCAGGCGCCGATGAACGCCATTGACGAGTTCGAGGCTTTCGCTCGGATGATGGAGGTCGATGGCCAAACGCCCGAGACGATCGCAAAGACCTTCGGCACCACGGTGGCGGCCGTGAAAGGCCGGTTGCGTTATGGCCTGATCCACCCCGACATCCGCGCCGCGGCTCGGGGCAAGGTGATCACGCTCGACACGATGAAGGCCTTTGCTGAGCATCCAAGCCAGGAGGCGCAGCGCGAGGTCTTCGAGGCGCTCACGAAGGACGGCGGTTATCTGCAGGCCTATACCGTTCGACAGGCCCTCAAATCCCGCGGCGTGCAGGTCAGCGACGATATCGGGGCTTTCGTGCGCGCGGACTACGAGGCGCGTGGCGGTGCCGTCGCAGCCGATCTGCTGGATGAGCATTCCGTGCTTGAGGATGCGGCTCTGGTCGAGACCATCCTGCTTGAGAAGCTCGGTGCCGCTGCCGAAGAGGCCCGTATGAGGCTGGGCTTTGCCTGGGCCGATGCGATGGTGCGCTATGATTACGCGACCATGGCCGACTACGGCCGCGTCTATCCCGGCCCGATCGAGCCGGATGAGGCTGCCCAGAAGCGCATCGATGAGATCACCGCCGAGCTAGAGAAACTGCAGCTCGAGATGGAGGATGAGGGGCTCGAGGACGGTGCCTACAATGCCCTTTACGAGCGCGTGGATGCCTTGGAAGAGGAAGCCCGCGATCTGCAGGAGGCCTACAGCGCCGAGGACTTTGCGCGGTCCGGGGTGATCGCGTCTTGGTCGGGCGGGCAGGTGACCCTCCATGTGGGCCTCGTCCGCCCGGAAGACACCGTCAAAGAGGAGGGCGCGCGCGGCTCCTCGGCTAGCCCGACCGGGGAGGAGGCCCCAGACGCCGGCGAATTCACCTACCCGGCCTCGCTGGCCGAGGACCTCAAGACCGAGCGGGCCATGGCCCTCGGCGCCGCGATGGCGCTGCATCCGGAGGCCACGCTCGATCTGACGCTCTTCAAGCTGGTCAGTGATGTTCTGGCCAGCGGCATGAGTGTCACGCAGGCGATCAAGATCGATGCCCGCAAGGAATACCGCAGCCATGCCAAGATGGACGAGATCGACGAGACCTCGCTCGAGCAGGTGGCGGCGGCGCATGATGCGCTTGATCTCTCGTGGCTCGATGACGCCCGCGCGCCCGCCGATCAGTTCGCGGCGTTTCGCGCGCTGGAGGCAGGGGAGAAGGCCAAGCTCGTCGCCTATGCGACCGCCAGCACGACGCAGTCCTGCTTCGCACGGGACCGCCAGCGCGACAGCCTGATGCATGACTTCGAGATCGAGATCATGCCCGACATCCGGGCGCATTGGACGCCGAATGCGGCGCTCTTCAACCGCTTCAAGAAGGCCTGGCTCCTGAAGATCCTCGGCGAGGATTTGGGCCTGGCCCAGGAGGCGGTGACGCTGGCCTCGTCGAGCAAGAAGGAGATCGTCGCCTTTTGCGACAAGCTCTTCGCCGAGCCTTTCGCCACGCTCACGGACGCGCAGCGCGCTGCCGTGGCCGCCTGGTGCCCGCCGATGATGCAGACCGCCGGTATCGCCTTTGATGAGGCGGAGCCCGCTGCGGAAACCCCGGAGCCTGACAGCGAGGTCGCGCAAGCGGCCTGAGCCATCATGCGACCCGCGCGAGGCATTCCCCGCGCGGGTCGACCCTCCCACACCCAACCGAAAGACATCCTCATGGCTATTCTCAAGTTCTCTGCGTCCGCTGTTGCGGCACAGATCGCCCATGCGCGCGCCTGCAAAACCTTCCTGCCCAACTGGAACGGGCCCATGGACAGGCCCGCCCTGATCCTCATCGTCGGCAATGGTGTGCATCTGCGCTCGAACGGCATCGATGGCACGACCACCCGTATCGTCACCACCGAGCAGGCCGATCCCTCCTTTGCCTTCGCCGACGGCATGAACCCGTTTCGGGATACCGACTGGATGCCGCAGCGCCGCATGGCGTTTCGCGATCTGACCGGCCAGTTCTACACCGACATCCTGGATGACGTGCAGGTGCTCATCGACCGGGGGCGAGGGGCCATCCGGCTCGCCACCGATGGCCACAGCATCCGCGTCTTCGTGCGCCGGGCCTCGGACTATCTCATCGGCGGGACCTACGAGGTGCCCTCGGGCCTCGGCGGCACCTTCCGGGTCATCCTCAAGGATGCCTGCGACACCTTCGCGATCGTGCAGAACTGCGGCAATTGCGAGGATTTCGACGCCATGCAGCCCTACCGCGTGCCGCTCGATGCGCTGATGGAACTCGATGACCGGAGGGTGGCGTAATGGGATGGCTCTTCTACACCGACGGCCGCGTCCAGACCTACGCGGATGAGAAAGCGGAGATTGCTCGGCTGTGCACCTTCGAGGGCGACAGGCGCAAGACGGAACTGGTCAAAGCCTGCAAGGTGGGTTCGACTTGGTACGCGGCGGCAAAGGTCACAAGTATCGATGGCTCGCCGGTCGAGGACACGACCTATTTGACCGATGCGGATGGCTCGATCACGTTCGGGGCTGTCTTCCTCACCCGATACGATGACGGCTGCTGGGGCTACAAGGATATGGAGGAAAGCGCTGGCCCGAACGAGTCGCGTGCCCCCCTTGGGTTGATCGAGCGCCTCTCCGACCTGAAAGACGAAGGCAGCTACGCCCAGGACTGGCGTCAGCGCTGCCGGGATTGGGCGTCGATCCCGGACTACGAGGAAGGCGACAAGATCAGGCTCGCGGCCCCTGTGACGCTCACCGATGGCAGCACCTGCCAGATTGTCACCGCGACGTACTACAAGCGGGGGCGGCAAAAACGCCGCTGCTACCGCATCGAGGAAACCGGTGGGCTCGTACGCCTGTCGAAGGCCTCGCTTGCGGGCTCAGAGCTGCTCAGCTCCGCAAAGGGCGCGGCCAGTCCTGTGCTGGCGGAGTATCTCGCGGGGCGGGACGCTTAGGGGCGCACTGCGAGTAGTGCGCGCACCGTCTCGATTTCCAGCACCCAGTTGCTGGTCGTTTCGTTGCGCCATCTTATGCAGCGGATGATCCGATCAAAATCATCCTGAAGGGCGCGCGGAAAAACAGGCTCATGGTGTGCGATTCTGTTGCGGAGCCTCCTCACGGCTTCAATGTCAGACCTTAATTCAGATCGGCGCTGGCTGGCAGCGACACCACGAGGCGCGTCCGGAAACACTGCGTAGAAATGATCGTCCCACAGTCTGCCTTGGTGCCTGTTTGTCAGCATCTTCTCCCAAAACACGAACTTCAGTTCGGCGACGACCTTTCCGGCAGTGGGTTGCTGTGCTGCGCAACCTTCGAGGTCTCGTTTGGGGCTGTATGCCGGACCGCGCGGGTTCGGTAACGAACGGATGAAGCCTTGTGTCCAAGGCCATGTTCCTCCATGGACAGCTTCGATTGCTTCCACGATCGCGTTTCGCAGCGCAACTTCCAAAACATGGAGTGGAACCATGAACGCGGCTGATACTTGAAGATTCCAGTGGTATAGGTGGAGAGCTCGCGTCCTATCATTGCCGGTTTCGCGCAGATAGGTCGCAAACCTAGTCACCTGAATCTAAAGTTCGCCACATAGGTTTTGCTGGGTTCTCTGGCAGAACCGTTTGACGGATGCCAGGATTTCGTCGGCAGATTTGACCCATCGGTAGGGTTTTGGGTTCTCGTTGTGTGTCTTTATGAATGCGGCGATGTCGGCCTCCAGTTCGGCGGTGGAGCGGTGGACGCCTCGTTGCAGTTGCTTGCGCGTCAGTTCGGCGAACCAGCGTTCCACCTGGTTGATCCATGACGCTGATGTCGGCGTGAAATGCACGTGCCAATGCGGCCGCCGCGCCAGCCAGGCCTTGATTTTCGGTGTCTTGTGGGTGGCATAGTTGTCCATCACCAGATGCACGTCCGGTCCTTTCGGCATGGCCGCATCGATCCGCTTGAGAAAGTCCAGGAACTCGGTCGCCCGGTGGCGCTTGTAGCATTTGCCGATCACCGCCCCGGTGGCGACGTCGAGCGCGGCAAACAGCGATGTCGTGCCATGGCGGATGTAGGTGTGGGTTCTGCGCTCGGCCACGCCGGGCGCCATTGGCAACACCGGTTGTTCGCGGTCCAACGCCTGGATCTGCGATTTTTCATCCACACATAACACGATCGCCCGGCTCGGCGGCGACATGTAAAGGCCGACGATATCCTGCACCTTGTCGACGAACAGCGGATCGGTCGACAGCTTGAACGTCTCGCTCCGGTGCGGCTGCAGCCCGAAGGCACGCCAGATCCGCCGGATCGTGGTGTGCGACAAGCCTGTCGCCGCCGCCATCGAGCGGATCGACCAATGGGTGGCATCCTTCGGGGTGGTGTTCAGCGTCCGCTCGATCACCTCAGCCACCTGTGTGTCAGACACAGTGCGCGGGCGCCCGGGGCGGTACTCGTCGGTGAGCCCCTCGATCCGGTCCCTCACGAACCGCCTGCGCCATTTGCCGACGGTATGTTCATGCACCCCGAGCCGCGCGCCGACTTCCTTGCTTTGCAAGCCTTCCGCACAGAGCAGGATCATACGGCACCGGTCCGACAGCGACCGCGCCGCCTTGTGCCGTCGAACCTGCGCTTCGAGAAAGGCGCGCTCCTCACCACTCAAAACCACTTCGTCTGCCACTCGACCTGCCACCGCATCACCTCCCAAAACTGCGCGACCCAATGATACGAATTACAGTTCCAGGTGACTAGGGTCAGGATTCATAACCAATAGATGACGAGAGCCGCGAGGGCGATGGCTGAGAGGAACACCTTGGGGCATCGGTCATAGCGGGTCGCGACGCGCCTCCAGTCCTTGAGCCTGCCGAACATGATCTCGATGCGGTTACGCCGCTTGTATCTCCGCTTATCGTATTTGATCGGCGTCTTGCGTTTCTTCCGGCCTGGGATGCAGGCACGTATCCCCTTGTCCTGCAACGCTTCTCTGAACCAGTCAGCGTCATAGCCACGATCCCCGAGTAGCCATTTGACGTTTGGCAGGCCACTCAGCAAGGCCCGAGCGCCGATATAATCGCTGACCTGTCCAGCGGTGACGAACAGGTCGATCGGTCGCCCCTGACTGTCGCAGATGGCGTGCAGCTTGGTGTTCATACCGCCTTTGGTTCGACCGATCAGGCGACCACGCCCCCCTTTTTGGCGGCCATGCTGGTCGCCGTTCGATGGGCTTTGAGGTATGTTGCGTCGATCATCACGGTCGTTTTCTCGCCGTGTTCCGCCGCCAGCCCGGCCATCATCCGCGCGAAGATGCCCTTTTCGCTCCAACGCTTCCACCGGCTGTAGAGCGTTCTCTGATTGCGGCCTTGTCAAGCGTGGGAAGTTGATGTCCGTCCGGGGTCATGGTTCTCTCCGAGGTCGCATTGAGCGCCTCATGATGGTTTTCGGCGGCGGATCGTCTCCAATGTCTTGTGCGGGGTGTGGCTCTGGCCATCCCATGCTCTACAGCGAGATCGATCAACCTCCGTCCCGTCGGGACTGCGCTCCCCGCGTCAGACGCGAGAACTCAGATCAGGCGGTGGCCTCCTTTGTCCATTGATAGTCAGTTCCATTTTTCCAGAGCGTCAGCATAAGCACTGCGATTTTGCGAGCCGTCGCGACGGCCGCCTTGCGGAAGCCACGCCGTCCCGCCAGTCGTACAGCCCAGCTTTTCAGCCGCGAGAAACGTTTCACCTGATGGATCACGGATGACGCCGCCTCGAACAGTAGCCCGCGCATCGCACCGTCACCGCATTTCGAAACGCGCCCCGACCAATCCATTTCGCCGGACTGATGTCGCTTTGGCGTTAACCCAAGAAAAGCGCCCACATCCGACGTCCGGTTGAACCGACCCGGATCATCAACCAGTGCTATGAAGCTGAGCGCGTTGACCGGACCAACACCGGGGATTGTCATCAGGCGGCGCGCGACTGGATGGACCTTGGCCGTTTTCCTCACCACCTTGTCCAAGTCGTCCGCCACTTGGCACAACTTGGCATGGGTAGCGATGAAGGCATCAGCTATGACCCGCAAAACCTGGTCGGTCTCGCCCGCTGCTGCCAGCTGATCGCGGAACGCTTGCCTCTGCCGTCCCTGGCCAATGCCGATCATACGGATGCCGAAGGTTTTGAGGACGCCACGAATGTGACCTTCGAGGTCCTTGCGCAACCGGATCAACCGTTCCCGCGCGCCTACCAAGCTGCGAAGCCGGTCCGCCTCCTCGCTGCGGATGTGAACCGGTGTGAACCAACCGGTGCGCGCAAGCTGTGCCAGACCTTCAGCGTCGGCGGCATCCGACTTGTTGAGCCGCGCCGACAAGCTCTTGTGTGCCTTCCGGGCATCAATGCAGGTCGCAGGCAGGCCGAGACCTGCGAGGCCGCGCTGCAACCAGATCGATAGCATTCCGCTTTCATGCACGATCCGTCGGGGCGTAAGTTCGCGGTTGCGAAACCAACCCGCGACGCCCCCGGGATCAGCGGGACAGACGCCACGCGCTACAGTCTTGCCATCCCTGTCTACAACGCAGATCGAAATCTCTTTCAGCGACACATCCAAACCGACATAGTATTCCATAGGACGTTCTCCTCACGGCTTATATCCATGAGGCCAACATACCGGACCTCGTTCGCCCCCGGAGAGCGACCGCCGCAATCACACCATGTCTTATGTGGGCCATACGCGGCGGGCGCATCGCGCCAACGCAAGCCATTGCGATTGATGAAAATAATCCCGCTCAGCACCCGTCTGTCATCAACCCGGGGCTTCCCGTGCGACCTGGGAAAGAAGGGAGCCAGGCGCGCCATCTGCGCGTCGGTCAGCCAGAAGAGATCGCTCATGTCACCACTCCGTTTTCGGAGGCGTGAATCACGCAGCGCAACAGAAATCAATGCATCCTGACCCTAGACTTGCGGCATACAAGTTTTGACCTTGCAGGCTTCGGCGCGACCGACTGAATGACGGGTCGCATCTCAAAGCGTACATGACCTGTGCAGCCACGGCATGAGACACGTTTAGAAGTGACGGAGGAGACCAGACATTCGCTGCGTTCCACACCGACGGCAGCAATGCGCAGATAATAGCAAGCTTCGCAAATCCCCAAGAACGGCCATAAGCTAACCTAGGCCGACCCAAGTATATACCGCATCGCAACATCCCAAATCTGCCGATGGATATCGAAACCGAATGCTGCGGTACGGCCCGTCAAGCTGGGCCTTCGCTGCATGGCAAAAACGGTTGGTAGACAAAAACACGGTCCGTGAAATTTGCAGACTGCGCCTCTCACCTAGTTCGCAATCCGATAACTGAAGTAGCCTGGCATGCAATGAATTTAGAATTCCTGAGATCCTCAAGCTGAGAAGAATTGGCGATCAAAAAAAGGTTGTGCCCGATTGAAATAATAACGGCAGGAACGATTGCCAAATTTATAGCCGCAAGCATTGGCCATAGTTGGCGCATACTGGCAAACCTCATCATGCTCAAATTCGTCTCAGTCTGAATGACCCTATCTCGTAATCTGATGGCCGCACGATGTCCGGACTTGTCACAAAAGTGTTACGATAATTGGCACGATTTTTCGCACCACGTAGGTGGCGAAAATAGCTTTCTTCAAAACACCTCTCACGGATAAACCCTGATATATATAAAATAAATCACTCTTGAGCTTTAACTACTTGTTACAAACCCCTGATAAGGGAGACGTTAATGTCCCGATAAGTGGGACGATTTTGTCGGAATTTTCTGATGCTGAACGTTGCGGGTTGCACTGCCTCATCTCATAAAAAAGGTGCAATGAAGTACCCCGTTTTCTGTCTTTTCGATCCATCAAAAGGAACGCACCATGATCCGCACGCTCGCGACATCCCTCATCGCCATGATGGCCGCAACAGCCGTCACAGCAGACGACCTGACCGTATATAGCGCAGGCCCGAAGCCGCTTTCGGCCGCCCTCGCAGAAGCCTTCACCGCCAAAACCGGCATCACGGTGAACCTCTTTCAATCGACCTCCGGCAAGGTGATGGCCCGCTATGAGGCGGAAAAAGCCAATCCGCAGGCGGACGTTCTCATCTCGGCCTCATGGGGTCACGCGATCACGATGAGTGAAGCGGGCGAATTGCTTCCCTACACTTCCGTGAATGCCAGCAACGTTCCCGACTCCCTGAAAACCGAAGACTATGTGGCTCAGGGAGCCGCCGCCATCGCGATGGTTTACAACACAACCCTCGATATGCCCGCACCCTCTGAGTGGTCCGACCTGACCGATGCGGCCTATAAGGACATGGTCACCATGCCCGACCCCGCAGCCTCTGGCGCGGCTCTGTCTTTGGTGCAGGGCTTGGCTAGCCAAGATAGCGATGCAGCATGGGAGTTGATCTCTGATCTGAAAGACAATGGCATGATCGTGCCTGGCGCGAATGCGGCCGCATTGAACCCGGTCCTCTCCGGTGCGCGTGGCGTTGTCTTTGGTGCGGTTGACTACATCGCGATTGGCCAAAAAGCGGCGGGCGAAGCCATCGAAGTCGTCTACCCCGAAAGCGGCACGGTTCTGGCCCCGCGCCCGATCATGATCCCTGCCTCGACCGACCAAGCCGACGAAGCCAAGCAATTCATGGATTTCGTTCTCTCCGAAGAAGGTCAGGCACTTGTCGCCGAGCGTATGATCCTGCCTGCACGCACCGATATCGAAGCCAAACGCCCCGGTTGGGACGCGTTGACGCTGATTGACTTCGACTATGTGCAGGCCGCAGCAGACGCCGAGGCAACCAAGGCCGCTTTCGCAGCCGCTGTCGAATAAGCACATGATGCCCGCACAGGCACCTCATAAACAACGGGGAGGCGTGCTTCGCGCCTCTCTTTTTCTCGCAACGATGGGATTTGCCTCTGTCGTCGTTGCCATGCCGGTTCTGGCGGTCATCCTCTTTGCGATTTTCCCCGAACTCAATGCGCTCTCCCTTGTCGGAGCCTTTGGCAATTTCGCCCCCCATTTCGATGATCCACGCCTGTTGCAGGCCGTGTTCAATTCTGTGGCGCTTGCTGTTTCGGTCTGTGCGATTTCCACAGTCATCGCCGTGGTGGCGGCGCTTTTGCGCGTTCGTTTGGGACGGCGCGGGGCGCTATGGGATGTGCTGTTTCTTGTCCCTTTTCTGATCCCGCCCTTCACGGGGGCATTTGCATGGATTCAGTTGGGACAGAATAACGGCTTCATCGAACAGATTTTCGGATTCAACCTGAGTGCCGTGCTCTACAGCTTTTTCGGGATCGTGGTGGTGATGGCGCTCAACCTCTTTCCGATCGTCTATTTCACCACCTCCAGCGCCTTGCAAATCGTCGGGCAGCGTTATGACGACGTGGCGCGGGTGTTCGGAGCAACGCCCCTGCGGCGGTTGTTTCGCATCGTCTTGCCGCTTGTGGGGGCCGCGATTGTGTCGAGCAATTTGCTTGTTTTCATCATGACGGTCGAAGAATTCGGCACGGCGGAAATTCTTGGCCGGCGGGTCGGGATCGACTTTGTTGTGACTTACATCCACGAAAAACTGAGCGACTGGCCGATCGACCTGCCGGGTGCGTCGGTTCTGTCGCTGATCCTGATCGTTATCGCACTTTGCGCCTATTCCTTGCATTTGAAGCTGACGAAGCAGGTCGCAACGAGCGTCGACGAAGTGCAATCCCAAGCGCGTGAATCGCAGTTGGGTATGGCGGGCACGGCGGTCAGCCATATCGCTCTTGGCCTGCTGGCCTTCGTCGCTGTTGGGCTGCCTCTTTTGTCCATTCTGTGCAGCGCGATGATGCAGCGCATGTCGGGGGGGCTGGTGTGGTCCAATCTCAATTTCGATGCTTTCATCGCCCTGTTCACGACCCACGAAGGTGCGCTGGACGCCATTTTGACGAGCCTGCATCTGGCCACTGTAACTGCACTGGTCACTGTGACCATTGGTATTCTGGCGGCCTTTTTCATCGTGCGTTGGCGGTCGGTTCTCTCCGATCCGCTGGACTTCCTTTTGACGCTGCCCAATGCGCTTCCTGCCATGACGCTGGCAGTGGGATTGATCCTTGTGTGGAATCAGGCCTTCTGGCCGTGGACGCCCTACAACACGTGGTGGGTGATGCTTCTGGCTTATACCTGCATCATGCTGCCCTATCCCGTGCGTATGATCACCAGCACCCTGCGCCAGTTGCCCATGTCGATGCAGGACGCGGCCGTGGTTTACGGGGCCAGCGACCTGGGCGTGATCTTGCGCGTCAACGGTCCGGCCTTGCTCGGTGTTTCCGTGGCGTCGGGGTTCATCGTGTTCTCTATCGCCTCGCGAGAGCTGGTGACCTCACTTTTGCTTACACCACCAGGCTTTGAAACCGTCTCGACCTTTGTGTTCCACCAGTTCGACCAAGGGTCGGTTAACACGGCCATGGCAATGAGCCTCGTGTCTGTTCTGATTTCGGGCGGTTTCATCGCATTGGCCAATTACCTCAATTCCTTGGGCCCCTCGAAAGGTCGCTGAACCATGATGAACCTGCACAGGCTACACAAAACCTTCGGAACCACGGAGATTTTGAAAGGCATCGACCTCGACATAGAGGAGGGTGAATTTGTTACGCTTTTGGGGCAGTCGGGTTGTGGTAAATCCACCCTGTTGCGGATCATCGCGGGGCTGGAACGCGCCGGATGCGGACAGCTTTCCTATAACGGCACGGTTCTGGATGAACCGCAGCGGGGCCATTTCGTGCCCACGCAGGCACGGCAGTTCGGCTTTGTTTTTCAGGATCACGCGCTTTGGCCCCATCTGACCATCGACGAAAACATCGCCTTTCCTCTGCGCAGCTATGGCTGGGCCAAAAACGATATTGCGCCGCGCGTGGCCGAAGTTCTGGCTCAAGTGCAAATGTCGGCCCATGCGGGCAAATACCCCCGCCAGCTTTCGGGTGGCCAGCGCCAACGGGTGGGCATCGCTCGTGCGCTGGCGCTCTCGCCCAAGGTCATCTTGCTTGATGAGCCGCTTGCCAGTCTCGATTCAAACCTGCGCGACGATCTCGGGCATGAAATCCGTAATCTGGCCAAACAGTTCGGCCTGACCTGTATCAACGTCACCCACGACCGGCGCGAGGCACAAATCCTGTCTGACCGCATTGCTGTGATGGCTGACGGTCAGATCCAGCAGGTGGGCACGCCTTTGGACATATTCACACGCCCCACCACAGTCGAAACCGCACGGTTTGTAAACGCGGGCAATATCGTGCCGCGGGCCTTTTTCGAAACGCACGACAGCCTTGCCACGGGAATTGATGCGCAGGCGGACTGGCTTTTGGTTCCGCGCAATGCGGTTCAATTCACACGGGAGCGGGCCGATCATCCCGCACGGTTGCAAGACATGGTGTTCATCGACGGGCGTTTTGAAATCAAAGTGGAGGTCAAAGGGCAAAGTCTTACCTTCTTTTCCGAGACCAAGCCCCCCGTAACGGAGGATATGGGCGTGACCATTCTTCCTGACCACGTTGTTCCCTTGCGGGCATAGCGGCGGCGATCTCCATGCAAAACTTCAACGATCTTAAAATCCTCGACGTCATCGTCCAGTTCCGTTCCATTCGTAAGGCGGCGGAACATATGTCACTGACGCCATCGGCACTTAGCCGCAAAATTCTGGCGCTTGAGGCCCATTTCGGGGTGGACCTGTTCGAACGCACCTCCAAGGGGCTGCGGCTCAATCCGTCAGGCCAATACCTCGCCGTTCATGCGCGCGCGCAACTGGCGGAAATGGAGAAGGTCCGTGGCGAGCTTTTGGCGATCAAGAAAGCCACCAGCGGCCATGTGCGCATCTGTGCGAGCCAGTCGGTTCTTGAGAGTTTCCTGCCTGTGCATCTGGCGAAGTTCCAGCAAAAGAACCCTAAGGTTACAGTCGCGCTGAACCACTCGTCTTCGGCGCGCGCCTTGACGGATTTACAGGAGTTTCACTCGGATATCGGCCTTTGCCTGAACCTCTCTGACCATTCGGAGCTATCGGTTCTCGGAGAGGCAGAACAAGAAATAATTGCCGTGGTCTCCACACAACATCCGCTTTCCGCTGCAGATGAAGTGTCCATTTCAGAGATTGCAAAGCATCAGATCGTGTTGCCGCCGCAGGGGTCAGGGCTGCGCCTCATGCTCGATCAGCAAGCCAACCGCGAAAATACCGTTTTGTCCCCAACAGTCGAGAGCAACACATATGCCTCCATCGCCAGCGCATGCCGGAGTGGTGGACTCATCACCTTTGGACTTTCGCTATACGAACAGAGCGAAAATGAAGCAGCACATTCAATCTTGCTCAAGATTACAAAAATGAAACCAGCAAATGTTCGGTTAGTGAAACTTCATGGGCGCACGTTGTCCCCTGCGGCAGCGAAATTTTCCAAGTATTTAGCCAAGAAAATGCGCGGTGGCTCGAAACCTGCCGGGGAAGAGTAGAGGTGTATGAGGGTGCTGGTTTGGTAAATGCTGCGTCGCCTTGCGAGAACATGTCTCTAAGTCGTTCAGCCCCCTCTCGCCCATGCATCAGAGCGGCTCCATTTGCGAATAAGGAACCTAGAATGATAACATGGATTACCTCCGACACGCATTTCGGAGACAGCAGTTTAATCGGCGCAGGTCTTGCGCCAGGAAAAACGGCACGCGACTTTGAAACCGTCAGCAAGATGAATGAATGTTTGGCGGACAACTGGAATGATCTTATCCGGCCCGATGACACAGTCTTTCATTTGGGCGATGTCTACGGAGGTGACGGCTGGAAAATACTTTCGCGGCTGAATGGACAGAAACACTTGATCCTCGGCAATCACGATACCCCCCAAGACCACCAATTGACGCAAGTCTTTCAATCGATGTCGTTGTGGAAGGTCTTGGACGCCGCAAAGATAGTGTTGACACACCTGCCAATCGACCTCTCTGCCCGCAGTGGTCTCGGCGAACGGTTTGCTTGTAACATCCACGGCCACCTACACCACAAACCCGCCCCAACAGAGCGGCATATGTGCGTGAGCGTCGAGCAAACTGAATATAGGCCTCTGAATCTGGACGAAGTGATCGCGACTCGAAGCCCGAGCATGTCAAGCGCGCTGGATGGATGAGGCGCGTTTCGCATGAATGATGGAAAGCCTGACGCCTAAGGCGCTTGCGCCGAATTTGGAAGTCCCAGTTCTGCATTCGCAAACGTCAGTTTTTCAACAGAAGCGGCGGATTGCGGACTTTCGTTGCGCTTACGAATTGCTGATCAGAAGCGTTTTTCTCCGCCAGCCTATAGGGTTCATACTGAATACCTATCAGCCGCCCAGCGTGATACTCACCGGACCTACCGAGAGCGCATTTCCAGACTCAAGACCCACATCCCTCAACCCTTTGATCAGTGCGATTGCGGATGCGGATGTGCCGGGGAGAAAATGATTGCCGCCCCCGTTGCCGAGTGCCGTCATATCGATCGTCGACACGCCAAGCGCTTCGAGCGGAACTGTCACGTTAACACGGGTCCGTTGGCAGCGTTGGATATTTTTCGTAGTTGCTACGCATGAGTACGACTGTCAGCTACAAGCGCCACCGTTTTCCGCCAGAGATCATCACGCACGCGGTTTGGCTTTATGTGCGTTTCAACCTCTCCCTACGCGAGGTCGAGGAAATGCTCCTGAACCGGGTCGTGTCGGGGAGTTGGTGGAAATTTGAGGGCGGCGTAATCTCCGGGTGAACTGACACCCACCCAACCGGCGGCGGCAACCGCCAGGGAGATCACGCCATGAACCAGATTACCGACACCGCGAGCTTTGCGCTACTGGCCGGAGAGGCCGGTTTCGATCCGATCGAGGAGCGGCTGCGGAGCCACGTCCGCGCGACCATCGAAGCCGTTTTCGAAGAAGAACTCGCGAGCTTTCTCGGCCGCCTTCGTTACGACCGGAGCGGCGGCTCGGCGAAAGGGTATCGCCACGGGCACCGGGAGCGGCAACTCACTGGCACCTTCGGTACCGAGACAGTGCGGGTGCCGCGCGCCCGGATTGAGGATGATGCTGGCAAGGTGACGGAGTGGCGCTCGAAGGCGCTGCCCCGTTACCAGCGGCTGACGAAGAAGGCCGAGGCCCTGATCGCGGCAGTCTACCTCTCCGGAACCAACACGCGCCGGGTCAAGCGGGCGCTGTTCGGGCTTTTCGAGGGCGCGGTCAGCAAGGACGTGGTCAGCCGCGCCTGGCGCAAGGTCAAGGTGGACTGGGACGCCTGGTGTGCGCGCAGTCTGGCCGATGAAGACATTGTCCGCCTGATCCTCGACGGCACCGTGATCAAGACCCGACTGGACCGGAAAGCCACGAACATTTCTGTTCTGGCCGCCATCGGTGTGCGCCGCGACGGACAGAAGGTGCTGTTATCCATCAGGAACATGGGTGGCGAGAGCACGGCCGCCTGGCGCCAGTTCCTGGATGACCTTGATGCCCGCGGTTTGAAGTGGCCTGAATTCGTGATCGTTGACGGTGCCCCGGGGTTGGAGGCCGCGCTCGTGGCGCTGTGGGGCGAGGACCTGCCGATCCAGCGCTGCACGGTTCACAAGCACCGCAACCTCCTGGCCCACGCGCCGAAGCACCTCCAAGACGAGTTGACCGAGGACTACCGCGACATGATTTACGCCGACACCGCCGCCGGGATTGAGACGCGCCGCAAGGCCTTCCTCCGCAAATGGCGCCTGAAGTGCCGAGCGGTGGCCGACAGCCTGGAGGAAGCAGGCGACCGGCTCTTCACCTTCACACGGCTCGACCCCTCGCAATGGAAATCGGCCCGGACCACCAACGCCATCGAGCGCCTGAACGGGGAGTTCCGCCGCCGCATCAAGACCCAGACCGTGCTGCCCTCTGCAGAGACCGTGCCCATGCTGCTCTGGGCGCTGCTCGCCTCCGGCCAGATCCAGATGCGCAAGGTCGATGGCTGGGAAACCCTCTCTCAGCCCCTCGAGCCCATGCCCCTTGACCTCGCCGCCTAACAGGCCGAAGCTTCACATGCTCGGAGCACGCTGCCAGGGAGTTTCCACAGCATTCGCGACACGACCCTGAACCGTGGCGTCGACGTTTCCTATGAGACGATCCGTAACCGGTGTTCCGATCACACCTTGGCGGCGTAATTCCAGGGCATGAGGTCTGCGATATTGCTCTGCATGTGACCTCCAGCGATGGCCATTAGGGTCGTTGCCAGCCAAGCGTGCGGATCGACGGCGTTCATTTTGCAGGTCTCGATCAGCGATGCGATGACGGCCCAGTTTCCTGCCCCTGCGTCGTGACCGGCAAAGAGGGCGTTCTTCCGGTTTAGCGCGATGGGTCGGATGGTGCGCTCGACGGTGTTGTTGTCGAGCTCGATCCGGCCGTCGGTCAGGAATAGGCAGAGGCCGTCCCAGTATTTTGTAATGTAGGTAAGAGCTTCGCCGAGAGGAGACTTTCTCGCAACACGGGTGCGGTGCTGGGTGAGCCACGCCTCAAAGTCGCCGATGATGGGCGCCGAACGCTCCTGCCTTGCCGCAAGGCGCGCAGCGGGCTCGAAGCCGCGGATGTCGGCTTCGATACGATAGAGCTCACCGATGCGGGTCACGGCATCTTCCGCGATCGGCGCAAGGCCCGTCCGAGTGATCTCCACCAGTTTGCGCCTTGCGTGCGCCCAGCAGTAGGCCAGCCTGATGTCATGTTCCGGCTTGAGGAGGCGGTTGTATCCAGCATAGCCATCGACCTGCAGGATGCCCTTGAAGCCACGCAGGATCTGCTCGGCGTGCTGACCGCCGCGCCCGGGCGCGTAGTTGAAGGCTACTCCGGGTGGCGCCGCGCCACCCCAGGGGCGGTCGTCCCGCGCCAAGGCCCAGAAGTATCCGGTCTTCGTCTTCCGCCGCCCGGGGTCGAGCACCGGGGCTCGGGTCTCATCCATGAACAGCTTGGTCGAGCGTTTCAGATCCGCGATCAGCGCATTGAAGACCGGCCGCAACTCGAAGGCGGCTCTGCCAACCCAGTCTGCCAAAGTGGAGCGATCGAGATCGACACCCTGACGGCTGTAGATCTGTGCTTGGCGATACAGGGGAAGATGGTCGGCGTACTTGCTGACCAGAACATGCGCGATCGTGGCCTCGGTCGGCAGGCCGCCCGGGATCAGCCGCGCGGGCGCCGGTGCTTGGACAACCCCGTCAGTGCAGGCTCGGCAGGCGTACTTCGGGCGGCGGGTGACGATGACGCGGAACTGTGCGGGAATGACGTCCAGCCGATCCGAGGTGTCTTCGCCGATGCAGTGCAGGCAGCCCCCGCAGGCACAGACCAAGCTCTCGGGCTCGATCACCTCTTCGATACGCGGCAGATGCTTGGGCAGTGATCCGCGATTGGTAGCACGCGGACGGGCCGTTCGCTTGCTTGCCGGTGCATCCGCATCTTCCTCGGCATGGACCGATGCGATTGCCGTCTCGAGGTCCTCGAGCGCCAGTTCGAACTGCTCCGGATCGCGCTTCTCGGACTTGTGGCCGAAGGCCGCCTGCCGGAACGCGGCCACCAGCTTTTCCAGGTGCTCGATGCGGTCGTCCTTGCGCTGGTCGCGCGCCTCTGCGGCGACCAGCATCGCCTTCAGAGCGGCAATATCGTCAGGAAGATCGGCGGCGTTCAGCATGGTCGTGACCTATCAGATCGGACCTGTGGATGCCCGCGCAAACCCACGCCCGAGTCATCCTGCCGCAGTCACTCCACCATCTCGGGGGCGCGCGCTTCGATGGCCCGGACACGACGCCAGTCGAGCCCCGAGAACAGCGCTTCGAACTGGGCGTGGTTCAGCGTCATCAGACCATCCCGGATCGCGGGCCAGGTAAATCTGTGCTCCTCCAGCCGTTTGTAGGCCATCACCAGTCCGGTCCCGTCCCAGTACAGCAGCTTGAGGCGATCAGCCCGCCTGGCGCGGAACACGAAGACCGTTCCGGTGAAAGGCTCCTTGCGCAGTTCGTTCTTCACCAGCGCCGCCAAGCCGTCGTGTCCCTTGCGGAAGTCCACGGGCTTCGTCGCGATCATGATCCGGACGCGGTTCGACGGAAAGATCATGCCGTCTGTGCCAACGCATGGGCGATCGCCGCGATGCGCGTTGCCGAGGTCGTCGCCGCCAGCCGGATCGTGACCGTCCCCACGGTGATCTCGACGGGCTCGTCCACGCTTGGCTCGGCATCCGGCAAGGGTGCCGCGATCACCATCGCCGCGAACTCCACCTCGTCTTCAGGAGCTGGTAGCACCAGCTTGCCCTGCCGGGCCAAGGTCCGCCACGCCGACAGATGGTTTGCCTTGACCCCGTGCCGCCGCGCAACCGCAGCAACCGTCGCACCCGGGCGTAACGTCTCGGCCACGATCCGCGCCTTCACCGCGTCAGGCCATTTGCGGTTGCGCCGACGGCCTCCATCCTCCGTGAGAACCTCCAATGTAGCATCCATGGAGAAACTCCTTCCTGATCCACTCCGAAAGAGCCGATCTCAGATCAGGAAGCCGCGCGGTAGGTGGGGCCAGAACACCGGTTACGGCGATCCGGCGTTGGGCGGCGAAATTTGCCCCTCAAATTGCCCGGAATTTGCGTCGACGCCAGGCCCGTCCCGGCGATATCTGGCATCTCGATGAGGTTGTGGTAACGATATCGGGGCGGAAGTTCTGGCTCTGGCGCGCGGTCGATCAGAACGGGCTTGTTCTGGAGGAAATCCTGCAATCCAGACGCGACAAGCGTGCCGCAAAGCGTCTTTTGAAGGCGCTGATCAAGCGGTTTGGCTTGCCCAAACGGATCGTCACAGACAAGCTGCGATCCTACGGAGCGGCCAAACGTGAAGTCGCATCCGGTCTCGAACATCGTTCCCACAAGGGCTTGAACAACAGGGCGGAAAACAGCCATCTACCGTTTCGAAAACGAGAGCGTTGCATGCAAGGATTTCGCTCTCCGGGCGGGTTGCAACGGTTTGTAGCCTGCCACACTGCCGTCCGAAACCGTTTCTCAGTTCCCGCCAGCCGCCGTTCCGCAAACGCAACACGCTATCATCGAATCGAAGCCTTCGACGCTTGGAAGGGCGCCGCGAGCATCTGACGCTCTAAAACAGGCCATTTCCTCGGCGCCAGCGAGTTAAGTTGACAACGCCGTCCGGTCCCAACGACGCGGGGCGCGCTTTCGCTCGCGACCGGAAGGAAAACGGACCACGTGATGTCGAGTTCATCTTGTCCGTCGGGATCGACGAGAAGCGCCACGGCACCATGCGGCAACGCCTTCTGCGGAACCATGGCATCGTCCTGCCGGTCGAGGATATCCGGCCAACCTTCCGAGGCGGTCAGATCGGTGGCAAAATCCGTCGGCGCCATCATTTCTTTGCCAACGCTGCGGATTCCGGCGCACAGCGGACCACCGAAATCCGTCTGCCCCGGCGTTGCAGGATCAAAGCGCAAGCGCGGGGATGCGGCCCGATCAATGATACTGGACGTGCCATCGGTCACGATAACTTCGAGTTTCCGGACGTTACGCAACAGCGAAACGATGCCAGACAGCCAGAACGGGTTGTTGGCATCATCCAGCAAGCTTGTGTCGTAGGACTTGGGTAGGAAGCCGCTGGTGGTCGTCTTAGGTTTGAGGGTTGGGCTCCGGAGGGGATACCATTGGACCATCTGACGGGCGGAGCCTGCGAGGCCACTGGACAGAAGCAGATCACGGTCCCGCGCGGTCGGTGCGTCTTCCCATTCGAGGCAGGCATCCCCGGGCTTCCCGATGACGATGTAGGGATTGACCACCAAGGGCGGAACCTCGGTTTCGTGCCCTTCTGAGACGACGAGAAAGGCATCGCAGACGTGGAACGCTGTCTTCTGTCCCATTCCGAACCGCCCGATGGCAGCGGTGTCGGTGGCCTTGACGCTGCCGCCGAAGCGCGCAATCCCTTGCGCTGATGCCGCGTCATAACGGCCGTCGTTCGCGACCATCAGCCCCGGAACCCTCAGGAGCGGGTGATCTGCGTCGGGCCAGCCGGACAGGACGGCAATCCTGACTTGCTCCGAACCGGAATCATCCGCGTTTTGCAACAGCTCTCGCAGGAGCGTCCGTCCGCCCTCGAAATGGTATCGTTCCTTCAGGTTGGTCCGAAGGTCCTCGATGATCGACTTTTCGTCGCGGTGCATCGTCATGGGCGGTAAACTCTTCTCAACAGGCGAATCGGCGGAAATTACTTTTGGCAAGCCGCACGTTACGGAGTTGAATGGATAAGAGGGCAAAGCGCAAGATCGTCTCGGCTTCGAAGTTCTCTCGCAGCGAGTATCCCGATGGGCGGCGATGCCGCCCATCGATGAAACTGGTAACTGGGCGCGTAAGAAGAGTACTTCTTGGGAGATAAGTCCGTTTTTCTGCCCGTCGCGTAGCCCTCTAAGCGGGATGCGAAGGTCCGCTGTTCGCTGATTGCCGCAGGCGCGATGCCGTAGCCTCACGGGCGGCTCTCCGCCCATCACGTCGGATGCTTGGACAAGTAATCCGTGTAGTCTGCAGCGGCGTCACCTACACATCAACCTTGGGCTAAGCCTGTCGGCCTCCCCTGCTCGGCTTCGCGTGTCGCAGGTGAGAACGGCCCTTCGGTCCGTCGCGCATTCGGCCATGCGGCCTCACCGCGGCGTCGCGCTTGGCATCCCGGTTTGCCCGCCTCGCGAGCACGTCCCTCCCCGGCCGCTCCGCCGGATTGCGCTCTGGTCTGTTTTGCGGGGCAAAACGATCCCGCCGCTTCATCCGTCTCCCGCGTCCGGTCGGGCCGTTTGCCTGCTCGGGTCGGGCAAACCTACCGTCAAAACACACACACATGAGTGCGGAAGCATATCCTCCGGATGGCCCCCAAATCAGCCCGCGTCAAGGATCGCAAAACTTTTCGGCGAGGGCGGAGCCCGTGGCGCGGGGCGGTCCCGTGCGCAAGCGCGCGCATGTGTCGGGTGCCGCGCGCGGAAAACTTTTGCGCCCGTCAAGCCGGCGGCTGCGCCGTCCCTGACCCGGGCAGATTCGGAAACCAGGCATTCGGCCATGCCCCCACACTCACGTGGTGGCTCTATAACCGTACACTGGAGACCAGACATGGCTTACGACACCGCAAACACCTACGAGACCATCGAACTTTTCGGACTGACCGAGAAGGACGCGCAGCTGCCGATCCCGGAAGATCACATCCTGACCGACCGCATCATCCGCGAAAGCTTCGAGGCTTTGCTCGGGCAGCTGCGCGGGACCGGGCTTGAAGCCGAAATCGAACCGCTGGCCCATGGGCTCGCGACGATCCTGCAGCGCCGCAAGGTGGCACTCGGCAAGGAGGTCGACCGCACTGCGGACAAGATCGGCGCGCTGGCAAAGTCCCACGACGGGTCGGAGATCGCCGAGACCGCACTCGAAGAGGCGCAGGCGCGCTTTCTGCACCTGCGCGAGATTGTCAGCGCCATCGAGGTGATGAGCGAGGCAGCGGCGGAATGCTACGAGATCGAGACGGGCCACGCCTACATCCCGGCAGCCGGGTCGCGCGCAAGCGTCCGGGCGAAAGAGACCGGGGCGGTCTTCGAGGCGCGGCAGCTCCTGGAGCAGCACGACCGCGAAACCGCCGAGAAGTCGAAAGTCGAGGGGGTGCCCCTGATCGTCTCAGGCGCCACCGACTGGACCGATGTCGATGTGATCTTCAACACGCTCGACAAGGTTCGCGAACGGATCAAGCAGAACCGCAACCAGGAGATCTTCCTCTGCCACAAGGGTGGCAAGCACGGGGCGGAGATGATTGCGGCTCGGTGGGCCCGGGCACGCGGGATAGCACAAGCGCGCTTCGATCCGCGCTGGTCCGCGCATGGGCGGGCGGCACCGTTCAAGTGCAACGATGAGATGCTGGACGACAAGTTCGCGGCGACGGGGGTTGTACTCTTCGGCGGCAATGGGGTCGCGCTGAACCTCGGCCAGAAGGCGGAAGCAAAAGGCCTGACGGTCATGCGGGTTGCGGACCCGGCGAAGAAGACCGCCGAGATTTGAATTGAGAGGGTCGCCTTCGGGCGGCCCTTTCGTCGTTTCTCATGGGCGTGACAGTACCCAGAGAGTTATGCCTAGCAATTTTATGTTTTGATAGGTATATGCGTGCCAAGCAAAACTTTGAAATGATTGGCATGACCCCACTCAGCAGCATCGCGATGAGCGCCTATACCGACCTGGTGCGTCTCCTGAAGGACGACGCTTTGTCCGGTGTGGAAGGCAAACCAACGCTCAAGGAGCGCGGCGACAAGGCCTATTGGTACGCAGCCCGCCGTGTCGGAACCGAGATGCGCTTCATCTATATCGGCGAAGACAGCGACGAGACGCGTGCACGTATCGACCGGATTGAGGAGCTGCGCGCGACCGCCAAGGATCGGCAGGCAGAACGGTCTCGGCTTGTTCGGCTCCTGCGCGCCGAAGGCATGACCCCCACCGACCGGGCAACCGGGTCCATCCTGTCGGCGATGGCGGCAGCCGGGACTTTCCGTTTGGGTGGCACCATCGTTGGAACCAATGCGTTTCGCCTCTATGAAGGCGAGCTTGGTATCCGTCTGCCCATTGGCGGTATGGCCAACACCGGCGACATCGACATCGCCCAGTTCGAAAAGCTGAGCGTGGCGCTGCAAGATCAGGTTGACCCGGGTCTGGCGGAGACCTTCTCGGCGCTCAAATTTGATCCCCTACCGGCCCTTGACCAAGGCCGGACCTGGCGATGGGCCCAGGGTGGCAGTGGCCAGCTGGTCGAGTTTCTCACACCGGCCTTCGGAGATGAGACCATCCGTGATTTGCCCGCCTTGGGCGTGAACGCCCAAGGGTTGAACTATCTCAATTTCCTGATCGCCGAGCCGATCCATGCGGCGGCGATCTATCGATCCGGCATACTCGTACAGGTCCCGCGTCCAGAGCGCTATGCGATCCACAAACTGATCGTTGCTGATCGGCGGCGTGACGGGGCAGGCAGCCTCAAGTCTGCCAAGGACCGCGAGCAGGCGGCCTTTCTGATCGAAGCGATGGCCGAGGACCGCCCCGATGATCTGGCCCGCGCCTATGCCGCTGCTCTGGAAGTTGGCCCGCGCTGGCGGGAGCATATCGGGAACTCCCTGACCCGGATGCCTGAGACGAAAACAATCCTCGACGGGTTGGGCACGTAATCGCGGCAACGGGGTCGCGCTGAACCTCGGACAGAAGGCGGAAGCGAAAGGCCTGACGGTCATGCGGGTTGCGGATCCGGCGAAGAAGGCGTCGCAGGATTGAAGAGAGGGGGTCGCGCTTGGCGCGGCCCTTTCGTCATGTCTCATGGTGCGTGCGATCGGTCACGCGTGATCGGCAGTCTGCGGCGGCCAGCACCGTTATCCCTCTACCAAGTCCGTCAGAGTTCGGCCCATCCGCATCGGTGCGGGCTGGGGATGGTGCGCACCTCACGCGCATCGCCAGCAGTGGAAGACGCGAGGGGTCGAGACGTCGCGCTTGAGGCCGAAGACTTGCGCGTCCCTCAGGTGGTGTTGCGGACCATCGCATCCACGCGGGCGGGCTCCGTCAGCACCCCGGCCAGGCTCGGCGGGACGCGGACGCGGATGGTGGCGGCTGCGTGATGGCAAGGGTCATCCGGATCACTCCTTTTTGCTCATAGATGTGGATCGCACGGGGTCGGCCCGTTCGTGCCCTCAGCTCACGCTTCGGCAAGCACAAATACGGCTTCCACGGCTGGCCGCGGACCCTCCGTATTTGCGCTTGCGACCGGGCCTCTTGCCCCGTGCCGGGTGATCCCCATCGCAACAAGGAGTAACCCAAATGACCAACCACTACGTCGCCACCGTCCCCGTCAAGTTCACCGACACCGATGGCCAGGAGCGCACCCGTTTTCAGCGCGTGGGTGCGATGTTCCGCAACACCCGCAACGGGGACGGTTCGGAGTTCTTCAGCCTCAAGCTCGACTTCCCGGTCGCGGTCTCGGAGCTGGTGATGTTCCCACCGAGCGCGAAAGATCCCCAGGACTAAATCCTCTCACGAGGATGGGCCGCCCCAGGACGATCTTGGGGCGGCCCGATCCCTGTTCCAGGGATGCCGTCACCGGCGCGGGTGATCGCCGGCAGCGACCTCGCCTTGGTGCCGGTCGCTGCGCGATCAAGGGACGCACTACCCCCGGAATGATCAGGCCGCGACAGACCGGCCAGTCAGCCTCAAGGGGGCCATCCACAAAAACCTATCGGCCAGAGCCTCCCGGTTTTTGCGGCAGAGATTTGGCAAGCCAAATCTGGCCCTCCTTGACCCTGCCTGTCCGCCCTGTCGGTGGGGTTTGCGCCCGCCCGCGGTTCCGTCCGAACACGCATGTGTTCGGCCAGACCCTCGGGCGGGGCTGGCGGACGGGACCCCTAGGACAGGTGTCGCCCGGTGGTGAGGGCGGCAGAGCCGCGTCCCTGCGGGCCGCGGGGGAAGCGGACACCAAGGCTGCCTGAGCCTGAATGCGACGTAAGTATATAATTGACAGCTTGATATATTATCGTAAGGTAGGGCCAGCCTTGGTGGAAGGTGGCAGGAAATAGGGGGTCTTTCTTCCGCATGTCCCGAACAAAACGCCTGACAGAGATCGAGAAGATGCAGATCGTCCGCGAGGCCGCGGAGGGTGTGTCGACGTCCGAGCTGGCCGAGCGTTTCGAGGTCACATCGCGGGCCGTGCGCTACGTCCTGAAAGCCGATGCCGAGCGCCAGGCCGATGCCGCGATCCCGGTCTCAGCAGTCAGTGTGAAGGTCACGGCTGCGGAGCTGGCGGCGCTCGACGAGGTGTTGGCGAAGGCGGGGATCGAGAGCCGGGCCGAGGGGTTGCGGCGGCTCATTCAGGCGGCGGGTGGCGTGTTTGTCCCGGACGCGCAGATGGCGGCTGAGATGGCGCGCTATCGCGCCTCGCTGCACGAGGTCGGCAATGGGGTCGCGCAGATCGCCAAGCAGATGACGCAGGCCAACCGGCGGGGGCAGGGGGCAGGGGGCGGCACGAGTGCCGAGTTCACCGAATTGCGCCTTGCACAGATGCGCGGGCTGGCGCGTTTCATCCTGGATTCTGCTGACGAGATCGATCTGCTTCTGCGCCGCCGTCGGGACGCAATGCAGTTGCAGGCCACGGCCGCGCTGAGGGAGTTTGCCCATGCGGCTGAATGATGCTGTCCATGCCGTCACGGGCGAGGTCTTTCGGGATGGCTGGAGCCGCGTCCGGGGCTCGATGCAAGGGCTGCATGTGGCCAAGCAGAGCCAGCTTGTGCGCGCGGCTGCGGGGCATCGGCCAGCGGTCTTCAAGGCGATCCGGGGCGGGGGTACGCATACCAAATCGCAGCTCGCAAACCAGCTCGACTACCTCACAACCAAGTCCACCCATATCGTGGACAGTAGCGGGTTTCTGGATGGGAAGGCGAAGCTCGAAGCGGGTGACATCAAGGATCTGACCGAGCGCTTTGCCAAGCGGTGGGATGCGGGCTTCAAGCCCAAGCTCGGACAGACCACCCACATGCTCATGTCCTTCCCCATCGGCACGCGCGGCGAGGATGTGCGCGACATCGCGACTGATGTGGCGGAGCGGTTTTTCCAGACCGACGAGGGGCATTTCGACTACATCATCGCAGTGCATGAAGACCGCGATCACCCGCATGCGCATCTGGTGCTGAACCGTCGCTCGCAGGAAGGCGAGTTCTTCTTTCTGGGGCGCAACCATCGCTTCAACTATGACGACTTCCGGCTCGCCATGGTCGAGGAGGCCGAGAAGTACGGCGTGCGGCTGGAAGCCACGCGGCGGGTGGAGCGTGGCGTCGTGCTTTACCCGGCCCGGACCAGCGAGATCTACGCCGCGAAAGAAGAGGGTCGCGCGCCCCGCGAGCGGGAACGTGTGGGGGCCGACCTGACCCGGACGCTGGCGGAGATCGCCAACACCAGAACCGTCTACCATTCACTCGCTGCGGAAGCCTCCAGAGAGGCCCGCGAGGATATTGCCGCGGCGCTGTTCCGAGCGGGCGAGGTGCTGGCGCGCGGCGGGCAGGTGGACCGAACAGGAGATGTATATATGGCAGAGGATCAGAGTTTCGAGGATCTGAGGAGCCTCTATGCGGAGAAGCTCGCGCGGGTGCAGGGCATGATCGCCGAGAAGTCTGACGCGGAACGTCCGGTGCTGGAAAAACGCCTCATCGAGATCCAGACGCAGGTCCAGCACATGCAGCCTCTCGGTTTGCGATCATCCGCGCTGTCAGAGACCCCCTCGGAGGGCGGGATCTATTCCGAGGCGAACATCGACACCAGCCGGCTGGACCGTCTGGCCGAGCCGGACTTGCGGTCGCGCATAGACACCGCACTACGGGGCACCGGGATCAGCACATCGGAAGTGGTGGCCCGGATCGAGACCGGGGCCTCGAGCGCCGCGCTCGAGCATCAATGGATCGCCAATGATCTCTCCAAGGTGGCCGAGGCGCGCGATCTGAACCTCGAACGCCGCGCCGATCTGGAACAGGCGCGCGACATACTCAATGATGTGCATGTGGAACTTGGCACGCTCTTGGAGCGCGAGAACGTGCTGCGCCGGGATGGCGTCATGGAAGCGGAACCGGTCAGCGAGCGGTTCCATTATCATGAGGGCGCGGTCCGGGCGATGGAAGGGACAATCCGTCAGGAGATGCGCGCAGAAGGCCTGACGGCGCAGCAGATCGAGGACCGGGACTGGGAGGTGGTCTCGCGGGCGGAGCGTCGGATCGAGACGGAGCAGCGCGCGTATCTCGAGGAACACCCGGACCTGCTCGCACGGCCTGGCGATGTGATCGACCGATCCGAGCCCTACAGGGAGACCATCACCGATCCGACCCGCGCCAGCGAGATCGCCCGCGAGGTCGACCGGATCGTGGAGGGACGCGACCTCCGCACGCCCGTTGCAGATGCTGTCGCGGATGACTTGCGCGCGCGCTATCCGGACATGCCGTCCCACCTCGCCCGCGGGCTTGGCGCGACCTATGCCGCCGTCGTGGAGATACGGGACACGGAGGCCATCAACCAGGTCCGCCGCGAAACGGAGATTCGCGAGGGGCTTGGGGTTGGCACGCGTGACGGCATCCTCGCAGCCCGCGGTGAAACTGCATCGCAGTCTGATCGTGCCGACCGCCTCGCAGACGAGATTGCGCGTGTCCTGGACCATGAGCGGGCCGGGGAACTGTCCGCGCCCTTCGAGACCGAGGCGGAGCGGGACGCCTTCCGCGACGAGATCGCGCGGGTGCTGGATGACCGTCAACTCGAGCGGCTCACATCCGGCGATGCCGATGCGCTGGACAAGGTTCTCGAGGACCGCCTCGACCGGCTTTATGTCGCCAAGGTCTACCTGCAATCGGATGCAGCGACGGCCAACACGGAGGCCTTGCGCCAGGTGGTCGATGATCTCGCCGACACCGAATACGAAAAACACCGCATTGGCGATGTGGATGGCGAGACCGAGCGGGGACAGGTCCATTGAGCGCGCCCATGGGAAAGGCGCGGATCGCGACCGGTGTCTTGTTGGTAACGCTGGTGACCGCCGCCATGGGTTATACCATCGCCTCGGCGGTGCTGACCTACCAGGATCTTGGGTTTGGGGCCGAGATCGACTTTGCTTATATCGCGCAGAACTACATGGCGATCCTCGATCGCCGCCCGGAGGCCGCGCAACTTATTCACCTGATCATCGGCAGCTTCGCCGCCGCCGGCCTGATGCTGAGCCTCGCCCTCTCGGGGTCCGCCCTGACACGGTTTGGCCAGACCCATTGGCAGACCGCGCGCGAGATGAAGGCCAATGGCTTCTTCGGGGCGCCGGGCACCGGGTTCATCCTCGGCAAGCTGGGGCCGCCGGGCTCCCGCGCCAATTACATTTGCTCCAAGGTCTTCCCCCATGCGCTGATCGTGGCCCCCACGGGCCGTGGCAAAACCACGGGCTTTGTCATTCCGAACCTGCTGACCTGGCAGGGCTCTGCCGTGACGCTCGATGTGAAGGGCGAATGCTTCGAGGCGACGGCCCGGCACCGCGCAGCCCAAGGCGACAAGGTCTATCGCTTTGCCCCCACCGATTGGGAGGGCAGGCGCACGCATCGCTACAACCCGCTCCTGCGCATCTATCAACTGAAAGATCCCGCGCGCCAGCAGATGGAATTGCAGCTTCTTGCGACGCTCTTCCTGCAGAGCGACAATGACCGGGTGCAGGGGCTCCTCAAAGGCGGGATCGATCTCTTCGTGGCGGCAGGGCTCTTGGCCTTCCAGCGCAAGCGTCCCACCTTGGGCGAGATCTACCGCATCGCGGCCTCGGGCGGGAATAAGCAGAAGGAGTATTTCGCGCGGGGCCATGAGGTCGACAACAGGGCGGCCAAGCTGATCTTCACGCGGCTCGCTTCGACCAATAACGACACGCTGACCTCCTATGTCTCGCTCCTGATGACCTCGGGGCTCGACCAATGGCAGAACCCGGCCATCGATGAAGCGACGGCGGTGTCGGACTTTGACTTCCGGACTATCCGCAAGAAGCCTTTTTCGGTCTATCTCGTGGTCCAGCCGCTGATGGTGAAGCCGCTCGCGCCGCTGATCCGGCTGTTTTTCTCCGACCTGCTCTCGGCCATGCAGGAAAAGGACCCCGGGCCGGATGAGCCCTGGCCGGTGATGATCATGCTCGACGAGTTCAATCGTCTCGGCAAAATGCCCATCGTGGTCGAAAGCATCGAGACGCTGCGCACCTATCGTGGTCACCTCGCCGTTGTCACCCAAACCATCCCCGCCCTCGATGAAATCTACGGCGAAAACACCCGCCGCGCCTTGCAGGGGAATGCGGGCGTGAAGCTCTACCTGACGCCCTCCGATGAAAAAACCGTCGAGGAGCTGAGCAAGGCGGTCGGCAAGACCACGAAGACCGTCATCACGCGCTCCCAGTCTATCGGCAAGAACCCCTTTGAAGGGCGCAGCCAGTCGACCCGGACCGAAGAAAGCTCTCTCCTGCCCGAGGATGAGGCGCGCCGCCTACCGCTCGACGAGATCGTCATGGTCATCGATGCGCAGATGCCGGTCCGTGCAAAGCGGATTCAGTATTTTGACGACCGGCTGTTCAAGGCGATCCACGCGGCGCAGACGGGTGAATTGCCGTTTCCAGAGCCGGGGGGAGGGGGGGCGCAAGGCACGCTGCCGCTGAGTGTGCGCGCCATGCCTATGACGCCGCCGTCGGATGGGCCAGGGGGAACAGAAGCCGATGTGGAGAGGGCGAGCCAGGCTGGCGATGGTCAACCGTCAGGCCAAGCCGACGCCGCTCCAAAGAAGACCGCGCCTGTCGTTCAAGCCGTCATCGCCGAGGAACAGCGCCAGATGGAGATGGATTTTGGCAGCGGCGTCGTGGATTCTGAAGCTGCGAGCGTAGCTGATGAGGCGCAGATGCGCTCTGCAGTCGATGGCTTGGACGAAATGGAAGCGATGCTGCGAGAGGAGGATGGTGAAAGGCTGGTTGCGCGATAGGGTGGCGGACATCGCCTGTTTGTCGGGGAGGGCGGATTGCCGACTTTCGCTGCGGATGCAGCGATCACTCTGTCCTGGTCCGGAAGCGGACATACAACAGGCGCACTGGTAAAGTACTTTCATGATGATGTATGCGTCGACTGCAACAATCCATAAAAACCAGATCGATGACGTCACGTCGCATTCGCAATTTTTATTGAACAGGCTAAGGTAGATCTCAACAGGGAGACGAGATTGGTGGCAACCGCAAAGCAACTCATTGGACTCTTGAAGAGTCACGTTGAGGGGAACGAAGAACGATTCTTCGATCTCGCGCTTCAGCTTGCGTCGGCGGAGGAGCAAAAGGGCCATACTCGTCTGGCCGAACAGCTTCGTCAGTGGGTTGAAGCGGGGCAGACGCCAAAGTCGCAATCTCCAACCCCAACATTGATCGCCAAGCCACGGGGCGAATTGGCATCGATCATTGGGGCTGCCTATCCAGAAACCAGGCTGAATGATCTCATCCTACCAGAAGCTGTGTCGTCGGAGCTTGAGCAACTCGTTGTCGAGTTCCGCAAACGCGACATCTTGGAGAAACATGGGCTGACACCACGGCAACGTGTTCTTCTTGCGGGACCCCCAGGCACAGGAAAGACGATGAGCGCCTCGGCATTGGCGGGTGAGCTAAGGCTCCCACTTTATTCCGCGTTGTTGCACGGGCTGATATCAAAGTTCATGGGGGAGACGGCCTCCAAACTGAATGCAATATTCGAAGCAGTAAGGACCCAACGAGGGGTCTACCTATTCGATGAGATCGATGCCCTTGCCGCCACCAGAGACGGTGACAATGACGTTGGTGAAGCGCGGCGAACGCTAAAACCAAAAACGTTAGATCTGCGTCATTTTGGCTTCACAGCAGGCGCCAAAACAAACGCATCTTCAAAAATAGGCCAGCCAATTTCTATTCGCCACCTACCCTTCAAAAGAAAGAAAGAAAAAGACTGTCTTCCGGCGCTTTGCGTCGGCCGGCCGGATGGCCGAAATGCTCTCGCCATGCTTGTAACCCATTGACTGGCTGTCGCCTAAGGTGTTGATGCTGTAACTGTCATTGCCCCCAATTCATTTCACCCAGAGAGCAGAAGAAACACCCATGAACGAAAAGGCGCTCAATCGGTCCATTGACCTTGTCATGAAGGAAACGGGTCTGTTGCACCCTGAAGAGATCACCAGGCTGACCAATGTAGAGATCTTGAGATGTCCTGGTGTTGGACGGAAGTCATATACTGCAATACGTGAGATCTATCCATTCGACGAAGAAGCAGTGGAACAGATGAAGGCGGCTGCTCTTAATGAGAAGCTGGACCCTATACGACAGAAGCTGTCAGCACACCCTGCTCGCGTCCATTTAGATCTTGGAAGCATTCATGACGTAGTGGCTGCCCGCATTCAAAGAGGCAATCTCCTTATCAGAATGCAGGGCCATAAAGAGCTCTTACCGATCTGGCTGACCTGGTCGCCGGAGGTTGGTGAGGCTGAAATTCCAGAAGGAGACGGATTTGGCACCGTCCCTGAAGAAGGCCTCATCAGGCTGGGTGTCAGCTTCCCACATTTGCTCGGGGTTCACCGCGTTAAATTCATGAATTTCCGGAACGATGATGATTACTGGTCCGCAGAGCTTCAAATCACCACCGACGATGCAACGTTTCGCATCGTCCTTTTTGGCGACGAGGAGGCGCCGGATGGCCGCGCCGAGGAGCCTGAGTATTCCGAGACCATGTCCTTCAGAGATGAAATCAATGAGGATCCGGAGCTCGCAGACCTTCATAAAGAAATAGGGAAGGCCTGGATTGCTGTAGACGATGCACTGCGGGCCGGATCCGCAAATGCAGCCCTGAATGCTTTTTCCCCCGCAATCAGCCAGATTGAGATTCTGATGAGGAATGTGGTCTCCCGTGCTGAGGCAAGAGAGGCCACATTGATTGATGAGCCTTTCGGCCTCACCTATGCTGATCTCCCTCCGTTAGACTATGACATCAATGATGATTTGATCTTTGAGTGGTCGTCATTTTTCCCAAGCTGGACAGGCCCACTTGCTCTCATAGGCCGTATCCTCCGAGTGCTTCTTGAGGAGAGAGATCTCACAGGCGTGGGACAGGCGTGTGCTCACTTCCTCAAGCTGGATAAAAACCTCATACCAAGGCTCCATGATGGACTGGCGACATGTGAGGCAATCGCCCACGAGATAGAGAGCATCCACACAGACCTTAAAGCTGCCGGTGAGAGCGGCAGCCTTCGCAAGGAGATTGTGGCCCGTGTCGATGACAGCTTCCCAGATGATGAGGGCATGGCGCGTCGGGCTATCAAGCGCTGGATTGATGTCAGAGTATCCGAGGGAGAAATGCTTGCGGTTAGAAGTCGCCAAGGCCAGGTTATTCGTCTGAAAGAGCCGGCCTCAGTGTGACGCCAAGAGAGGTTTCTTTCTGTCTTTCTTTCCAAAGGGGCTGCCAGAAGAAAGATAGAAAGAGGGGATCAGATCTCCATGGGGAGTTCCTCTGCCGCTGCCGCTTGAAGCGCTTCGAGCTTTTCATTTCTGCGCGCCATGGTTTCGTGCCATTCTTGGGCTTCACGGTCTCTGAAGAAGTTCGCGTCTGGTGCCAGACGGATATCCTCGCGGCTGTCGTCCGGCTTTCCGGTTTGACGCACAGCGCAGCGAATGACCGCAAATCGGGCTGCTACCGCAGCGTCTTATGGGGAGGTCGAAGGTCCGGAATGGGCCGGGAGCGACGGCCAAAGTCCAACCCGAACGAGCGTTCCCGCCGCGCTGCCGCAGGTCCGCTTCGAGCCCAAAAGAACTGATGCTGCGCGACCCCCGAATGGCAGCTTTCGATCTTAGCCGCTTACCATACCGGTAATCATTGCGCCTAGCGCGACAAGATGGACGAGCATGAGCGCCTTGTCATTCCATAGTGCACCGACGGCGAACCACCCCACGACACCGACGAGAAACAGGTAGAGGTTCCAAGGTGTCCAACCAAACCCGGTGGCAGTGTATCCCATGATCTGAATGGCGGATGCGCCCCACTTGACCGCGAAGATAAGGCGCTCGCGCGGTTGTACTAGGGCCAAGGTATCAGACGGCACGGGTCAATCCTCCGTCTAGACGCAGGTTTTGTCCCGTCATGTAGCTGCCATCTTCCGACGCGAGCCATGAGATGAGAGAGGACACCTCTGACGCGAAACCATAGCGTCCCATGGGAATACGCGCCTTGCGGTCTTCGGTTTCAGGCAAGCTGTCTATGAAGCCCGGAAGGACGTTGTTCATGCGGATATTCTCAGGCGCATACTTGTCCGAGTAGAGCTTTGTGAATGCGGCAAGCCCGGCTCGGAAAACGCCGGAGGTTGGAAAAAGCGGGTCGGGTTCGAAAGCCGCAAAGGTTGAGATGTTGATGATTGCCCCTCCGCCATGCTCCTGCATCACGGGTGTGACCAGCCTTGTCGGACGGATCACGTTCATCAGGTAGACTTCCATTCCTTGATGCCATTCGTCGTCGCTGATCTCGAGGACCGGCCCCTTTGGTCCGTGACCGGCAGAGTTCACCAATACATCAATACGGCCCCAACGATCCTTCGCACCCTCGACCAATGCGTTCAGCGCTTCTCCATCAAGATTAGAGCCCGTTACTCCAAAGCCGCCAAGTTCGTTGCCGAGCGCTTCGCCCTTGCCGGACGAAGACAGGATGCCAACTTTGAAGCCATCGTCCGCCAATTTGCGGGCTGCATCCGCACCCATGCCGCTTCCGCCGGCCGTGATAAGAGCTACTTTTTCTACTGTCATTTCGAGCATCCTTTCTTGGTTGACCCGAATATGATGATTTCTTGAACAAACTTCGATTCAGAATTGATGTTGTATGGCAGTAGAAATACTGTTGCAGAATGACTGAACTTCCCCCGCTCAACAGTTTGCGTGCTTTTGATGCAGCAGGCCGCCGCCTAAGTTTCCGCTCAGCCGCTGATGAATTGGGTGTTACGCAAGGGGCCGTTGCGCAACAGGTGCGCCAGCTCGAAGCGCATCTTGATGTGGTCTTGTTCGAACGGGTACCGAAGGGCCTGGCATTTACGCCGGTCGGGCGCAGCTATCACAACCGAATTACTGGAGTATTCGCAGACCTTCGGGCTGCAACTGCCGAATTGAAACCAGAGCCGAAAAAAGTTCTCATCAGTGTCACACCGACCTTTGCCGCGAAATGGCTGATCCCCAATCTACCGGACTTCACCGCAGCACACCCGGATATCGATTTGCGGATCGTGGCGACCGAAAGAGTTTCCAGCTTCCAAAGCGACGGGATAGACCTTGCAGTGCGCCAGGGATCGCCGCCGTTTGGCGCATCACTGGACGTAACGCTCTTGTTCAGGCAATCGCTGATCGCGGTCGCCGCGCCGAAGTTTGGGGACAAGGGTGACACTCCTCTTTATCCAGCAACCCTTGCCAAACAACCGAAGATCCATGACACCCACAACCAATGGCCCAGCTATCTTGCGCATTTGGGTGTAAAGGACCAGTCGCCTCGGCACCTTCGTCTGAGCCAAACGTCTCTTGCGGTCGATGCAGCCATCGCCGGACAAGGTTTGGCCTTGGTAAGCCGGTTTCTGGTGGCTCATGACCTTGAGGCAGGACGTTTGGTTGAGGTTGGTGCAGCTTGGGAGGTGGGCGGAAGTGATTTCTATGTCCTCATGCCGCGAACAGCCAAAAACAACGAGACCGTCATCAGTGTCGTAACGTGGCTTAAGGCGCGCTCAGCTGAAGATACCTGACCGCCTTGACACATGAGCGGCCATTCAGATCATTTGGACGAACGGCAGCAAGGTCCGCTCTGCCGACCTTCACCCTCCGAAAATGCTGCGCGATGGACGAATGACCGGTTCGACGAAGCTGCGCCGCAGCGCCCGGCTAAGAAGCGAACGGCAGCAACGGGCCGTCCTCGAGGGCAAGGGCCCACTACCCGAAAGCGGATGCTGCGGCGACCCTAACCTCCACCAATTACCCTTGTGCGAAGATCACGAGTTTGCCATTCGGGTTCCAATCAGTTGCCAAACGTCAAATGGTGCTTAGTTTTGAATTGATCAAGCCATCGTAGGAGAGCATCTTTGGATTGGGAAAGAGTTAACTCATGGACTTCAACTCTTTACACCATTCTGTATGCTCTGGAACAGGCGAGGAATGATCACTTTTCAAAGAAGGATAGCTTGACCGCCACTGTGCATGCTTGTGGCGATTGGGTCGATCCCGTTTGTTCGTTCTCGTCGCCACTTCTAGAAGAGGAATTTGGGAATTCCGTGATCACCTTTCGAAGGGATCCCACAGCTCACTTCAAGTCAAACGCTCAGAACACTGTCAAGATGCTGTTGCAGGACCTCGTAGTCATATTTGATGAAATGATGACCGAGGCGTTATCGGAGTTATCAGTGGGTGCCGGAGGTTACCCACAAAGCAAGGTAGAGAAGCTCTATACATTCGTGGAGCCCGAATACGAATGGTCCCGAGATGCATGTCTGGAGATGATTGCCGTTCGGAACGTGCTTTGTCACTCTGGCGGCCGTTGGAATGAACGGTCAATCAAAATAGTAGATGGGTTTGTGAGCCCACCACCGAGACCTGGTGATCGACTGCAAATCGGAACGCCCATGCTCTTTCGATATCGGAAAGCTGTGCGCACATTCCTGAATGAAGTGAAGAAATCGTTTCCCAAGTAAGACCGCGTCGCCTCAGAGAGGTCATCGTCACGATGCTTACTTCGAAACCCCTTCGTCCTACCGAAAAGGCGTCCGCGAAGGTCGGCTACCTCTAGCCGCATCGCAGCAACGTAGTTCTCTAGACAACGTCCGCATTGGGCCGTGAGAGACTTGGGCGATCGGTCAGTTCCGACCGCAACATTGCTTGTATTTGCGGCCCGACCCACAGGAGCATGGGTCGTTCCGCCCGGGCCGGGGACCGGCGTTGAACGGCATCTCGGAACGATTTGCGGGCTCCATGCGGGAAAGCTCGGGACGAGACTGATAGAGTATCGTCGCAACGCAGTTCGGGATCAGATTGGGTGCTTCAAGGTCGATTTCGTCGATCTCCTCATCCGTGAACTTGCTGTGGCCAGTGTATATTTCCTGAAGCGCCATCAAGAAGATCATCGTCGTCCGCGTCTCTTCGTCGGCCTGAGCGAGCAGTCGATCCCAAGCATCCGGTCTTAGCCCCATAGCGCGAGTGAAGCCATCGATCCAAGGCTCCCACATCACCTCATCACTGTTGGGGTCAACCTCGTAGATGGGTTCGATCCAAGGTGAGCGGGTCATCGCCTCCGCAACCGAGTTGTAGTGAGCCATGACCGCACCGACCGTGGCTTCGGCGGTTTTCTGATCGGGAAAATTTGCCTCACCTGTCTCTCCCCAGACATGGGACATCCATTCCGAGGGCGGGATCATATCCGGGCAGGCAAGAACACCGACTACGTAGCCATCAAGTTCACTGAGCGTCATGGGCATGTTCTCGATGGGCAGCGCATGCAACAGCGCGCTGAGACGCTCGAGTTCCTGATCGGACTGGTCCATAAATACCTCCCGGTGTTGCTCGGAATTTTTTACTCTGCGCGACGCCAACCCGCAATCCGCGCGAAGCCTGCTTCAAGCTCGGACAGGAAGATTGCTGCAGGCACCCCGAATGTCCGCAGTGGTGAAGCCGCGACGTAGCATCAGATCGTCGCGCCAACGTCTGCAAAGGGCCGTCACCGTCGCCCAAGCCGTCCCAGTCTCGCCAGCTGCGCCAGCATTTTTGATCCCGAGTCTGCGGATCCTGTGCCGCCTCCGGAACCCGTCTGTCCCATGCCTTGCCGCACTGGCATTTGCTGTACGCCAAAGAACTGCCGCGCCCTGAGGGCTGCGTATTCTGCGCCACTGGCCCCGCCGATGAGGTAGCGATTGTAGGCCTGCTGGCTTCCCATGGCGGCGCGGGCAAAGCTGTAGCCGCCGCCGAGGCCACCGGAGAGGGCGGGCATCATGATGTTGCCGGAGATCGCGCGGACGATGAAGGGCGTGGCGATAATGAAGCCCTTGGCCATGAGCACCATCATGAAGAAGGGGATGAGCGCGCCGATGTTTGAGGCTCCTTCGGGATCGCCTAGTTCACCGATGAGCGCGGAGGAAACGCCTGTGATCGTTGCGAACACGCCTGCGACGACGATGGGGTATAGCGCAAAGGAGATCAGCGCGGACAGCCAGCGCGCGAAATAATCCTTGGTGACCTCGAAGAGGGTCAGGAAAATCATCACCGGGGCGATCCCGATCAGAAGCGCGATCATCAGTCGGGAGGCCACGAGGATGAAGGCGGCCAGTCCGCCGAGGATTGAGAGCAGAAGCACACCGACGATGTCAAGCATGGCGCCAGCCATCCAGTTCAGCTCGGACCCGGCAGCGTTTAGATAGTCGCCCAGCTCCGCGATCAGCCGGTCGAATTCCTCCGCGAAGGTGCCTGAAGGGCCCGGGCTGCCGCCGCCGACGGAGGCCACGAGCGCGCCCGCGATACTGTCGATCCCATAGAGAATGGCAGATGAGAACGCGTTGAACTGCATCCAGTTGGTCGCGAATATCCCGATGAGCCCGATCTTGACCGCGAGCCAGAAGGCTGTGTGCCCATCCATGGCCCGGTATTGATAGATCATGTTGATTCCGACGAGGATCACCACCAACGTTGTCCCCAAAACCAGGAGCGTGCCGACCGTTGCCGCAACCGCACCAAACTGGGTCTCAGCGGCGGTGTCGAGATAGGCCTGGGAGGTTTCAACGAAGTAGGTGACGACACTCATCGCGGGATTGCCTTACCAATTGCCTGCGGCGTCGCAGATGGCCTTGGCGGCAGTTCGGGCGGCGTTGGCGCGGCGATTGTAGCCTTCCGAGGCTTCGAGCATTTCCCACCGTTCGTCGCTCGCGTAGCTCTCCCGAAACATCGCCTCGGCCGCGTCCCAGGACGGGAACCGGGTCGCGCAGTCGCAGTTGCCGATCTCGACGACCCGCTCGAGGTTCTGGGCGCGATAGATGTCCTGAACCAGAACCCGCTGATAGGCTTGGCGCAGGGGGATCTCCTGCATCCAGACGGGCTCGGCGGGCCGGTCCGGACAGACGTCAAAGCTGCGATCGAGGGTTGGCACTAGGTCGCGCTCGGCAACGGCGAAGGCAGGCGTCAGGCTTAGGGCCAGTGCGGCCAAGGCGAGGTGCTGCGCCTGCCTCATGCCGTGGCTCCAGCGGGTGTGGTTTCGCGTTTCAGGAAAACGGTGTGCCCGATATTGGCGAATTCCGAAGTGCTGATCGACACCACCTCCCACCCGTCTGCGCCCTTCTCGTTCAGGCTGGCCTGCATGTCGGCAAGGCTGGTTTTGCGGGTCATGGGAAAGGACAAGATATCGTATTCAAAGGTCTTCATGAGGAAGTTCCAATCTCAGTTGCGCCGGGGAGGTAGAATTCGGTGATGCCGCGTTTGCCGTCATGGCGGCCGGCCTGGATGATCACATCGATGGAATTTTCGATGTACTGGATCATGTCGGCATAGGTCATCGGGATTTCGGTCTTGAGTGCCGCGATCGCGAGCCGCTGCACGGCGAGTTGCGGGGTTTCGGCATGCAGTGTGGTCATGGACCCGCCATGGCCGGTGTTGATGGCTTCCAGAAAGGTCATGGCCTCCTTGCCGCGCACCTCGCCTAGGATGATCCGGTCGGGGCGCATGCGCAGCGTGGCGGTGAGAAGCACATCGGCGGTCTGGAATTCCGCGTCACGATTGGCGATGAGGGTCACGGCATTTGGCTGGGTCGGTAAAAGCTCGGCCGCTTCTTCGATGGTCACGATGCGTTCCTCGGCCGGTACGTGAGAGAGGATCTTGCGCGCGGCGACGGTCTTGCCGGTGGAGGTGCCACCCGAGACGATCATGTTGAGTTTATTCTCGACGCAGAAGGCAAGCGCATCATCGATCAATCCGGCAGCCACCACGGCGCGCAAGGCGCGCTTCTTTTCCACGCGCAGGTCTTCGAGCTTGCGCTCTTTTCCGTAGAGGAAATCGAGCGCAATGCCCTCGAGTGGCAGGCTCGAGAAGAACCGCAGGCTGATCGACATGGCCGAGAGCACGGCGGGCGGGGTGATGACCTGCGCGCGGATCGGGCGCCCCTTGTAGGTGATCGAAACCGAGACGATGGGGCGGTCCTTGCTCATCGTGGTATTGGCCGATGAGGCGATCTGGTTGCCGAGGTCCCTGACCTGAACGCCGGTCAGCCTCTGGTCTAGCGCGCGCATGAAGTGATCGCCCTGGAATTCGCCCCAACAGGTCCCGTCGGGATTGATGCAGATCTCGATGACGTCGTCGCGAGCGGCGGCGTTGATCCGGTCGAGCGAGGTTTCGAGATAGCTCAGAGACATGGGCTCAGAATACCTCCAGATCGCGGTCGACCATGACCGTGACGCGGGCGCCCTGGTCGACATAGATGACGGGGCCGATGGAGAGGTAATCGCCTATGACGCTGTCCGTGGCATCTGCCAGATCATCGCCAACGTCTTCGAGAGCGTCGGCGGCAGTCTCATCCTGGACTTCGGAGGCGGCGGCACTGGGTGCTGCGGAGATCAGCGAGATCAGGGCGGCCGACCCGAAACGCTCGGCGAAGCGTGTGTCCACGAAGCCGGTGACGCCAGAACGGCCCAGTTCATCACCTCCGAAGGAGCTGATCTGGACGGTCTGGTTGTCGGGCAGGATGATCCGGTCCCAGGCGATCGTGACGCGGCGCTGCGCGATATCGACGCCAGCGCGGTAGCGCCCGACGAGACGGGATCCGCGGGGGATCAAGAGGCGCACGCCATCGACGCTGTAGACATCCTCGGACACCACGGCACGGGTCTGGCCGGGCAGGGAGCTGTCAAGGGCGGTTTCCATGACGGCCTGGATCATGGTGCCCTGTAGAATCGTGTTGGAGGGATTGGCGATCACCTCGGCCTGCGTCACCGTCGAGGGCAGCGCCCCGTTCAGCACGAAATCCGTCACCTCGCCAAAAGTGCGTTCGGTCAGAGCCGTTTCATTCGCTCCGGACGTGCCGCCAAACGCGATGGTGGGCGAGGCGATGCGCCGCTCCTGGAAGGCGCGTTCCTCCGCGGCGCGGCGCTCCAGATCGGCCATGCGCCGGGCTTCTTCCTCCCGGCGCAGTCGCTCTTGTTCGCGTGCGCGCAACTCATCTTCCGTGGGGCCCGCTGGGGCAGGTTGGGGTCGGCTGGCCTCGAGTTGGGCCAGTTCCAGATCCATGCGGAGTTGCTCAAGGCTGCGATCCCGTGCCGTCAGTTCATCCTGAAATCGTTGCTGTGCGGCTTCAGAGGCGGCTTGCAGCGCAGCGATCTGGGCGGTCAGCGCGTCAATAGCCTCTGCGGCGGCGGTGTCTTCCTCGACGACCGGTTCGGGGGCGTTGCGCAATTCCTCGATCTGAGCCTGCAGCGCGGTGATCTGCGCCAGAAGCTCCGCGTTGGGCTCGACGGGGTCCGGTCCGACAAACACAACCTCGGGCTCGGGCGGGGGCAAGGTCTCGATAGCGCCAAAGCCGTCCCCCTCGTTTTGGAAGACGTCCGGAGTGGCCGTCGGCAAGGCTTCCTCTTCGTCGGGCTGTGAGAGGAGATAGAGCAGGGCACCACCTGCGCCGATGACGAGGACCACGATCAGCGCGAGAAGGGGCGACCGGCGCTGCGACGCCGTGGGGGCGCGGGCACTGCCTTTCTCAAGGGCGGCGAGGCGTTTTTCCAGCTCGGTGTTCTCTGTATCGCTCATGAGGTCACCTCCGCGGGCGGGATCGCCTCGATGCAGACCACCTCTTCGCCAAGTCGCAGGACCCATTGGCGGTTTACGCCGCTGACGCGGATCACACCGTCCTCAGGGGTTTGCGTGTTGACCGTGCGTTCACGGCCGCCCGCGTAGCGGAAGATCGCTGGCACAGGTGCGTTTCTTGGAAAGGCGAAATACGTGAACGTCCCGTCATCCCAGATGCGGGTTGGCGTGAACTCGGTCCGCGCGCTGGCACCGTAGTTGTAGTTCGGCGCTTGGGCCGCGATGGCCCGGGTCGGGCGCGCAGCGTCGTCTGGATAGCGGAACTGCACCACGTAGAAGGTTGGGCTGCGGACCTCCTCGACGTTGAAATAGTAGCTGCGCCTGTTCGTGTAGACCGTCACATTGGTATGGACGCCGCGCGCGACGGGCTTGATTGCAAATGCCTGACCGCCCGGGACGCCGTCGATCTCGAAGCCCTCGGTGTCGCCCGCGATGATCGAGCGGATGCTTTCACCCTCTCCAAACTCGATGGTGGTGACATGGGTGAGCGAGACGCTGAGGCGGTAGACCTGGCCTTCCTGGTAGGTGGCCAGCCGCACACGACTGTCATTTGGACCACCGCGCGGGATCGCTTCGGCAAAGGCAAGGCCGGGCAGCAAAATAAATATGGCAGCAACAAAGAACCTATTGATCAAACTAGTTCTCCAATCTGTCGGAGCGGATGGAATATTCGAGCACGGTAAACCCAAACGGATTGGTCCAGACCTCGTCGATGGAGCGACGGGTTTCGGGGCGGAACTCGAAGAGAAGCGTGGCGGTGAAGAGCCCGGTCTGGGTGCCGTTGATGGAGGTCAGCCGCTTGCGCAAGCGCACGGTGGCGCGGTTGGTGCCGATGCGACTGATGCTCAGGATTTCCACGTCGAGCCGGGCATTGGGGCCATAGACGGTCGGCGGATAGTTTTCATTTGCGCTGTTCCATATCTGGCGCAGCCTGCTCTCGGCGGCCCCGTCCGAGCGGCGCAGGACGCTGCGGATGCGCAGATCGTTATCGAGCTGATTGTAGATCTCCCGGTCGGTCACATAGCGGAAGACCTCCGCCTCGATGATCGCCTGGTTGGCGGTCACCGAGGAAGCGCCCACCGAGGCCTCGGGGAGTGCAAAGCCGGTGGCGGGATCATAGGGGACAACGACGGGGGGCGGATCGACATCGAGGATCGAGACAGCCGCGGCACTCAGACAGCCGATGATGCCGAAGACAAGGCCTATCAGGCCAAGACGCTGCCAAAGCCGTTCACGGCGCAGGGCACCGTAGACCAGCTCTTCCTCGATGATCTCTTGTTCACTCGCCACGCGTCACACCCCGCACTCACTCGGCCCGCAGCTCGGGCAGCGTGAAATCCATGAAGCGCTGCTCCTCGGCGATGGTGGCGGCATCGATCACGCCGCCGGTGCCATCGCCCACCGTTTGAATCGCTTCCAGCTGCCACATCGCCACGAGGGCGATGGCCAATTCAGCTGTCACGCGCGTGTTGAGATCGACGCTTTGCTTGAGTTCTTCCATGTCGTCGATGAGCCCGACGAGGCGGTCTACCCGCTCGAGCGATTGGCCGGCATCTTCATAGCTGTTCTGGGCGGCGGCTGAGACGAGTGCGCCGGTTGTGGCCTGCGTGGCCACACGGTTGGCCCCGGGATTGCCGCTGGTGGCCATTTCCGAGAGCGTGTCTTCATCGAAGCCGAGATCGGCCAGCACCCGGTCCATCTGGGTTTCGATTTCGCCTGCGCCGGAGCCCGAGAGGCCCGAGAAATCCCCAGTCTTGATCGCCTCAATCGTGGCTAGGATGTCCCCGAACTCCTGGTCGAGCAGACCGTTCAACTCGTCTTCCATTTCCGTCCGGATGATTTCGGGAAGCTCGGCAAGTCGGGTGAGCGCTTCATAGGTTCTTTGCAGCTCCGCGAGTTGATCCGTGAGAAGGCCGAGCTGTTCACGGAGCTGCGTCAGCTGCTCGTTTTGCAGGATCTCGTCTTCGATCATCTGCCGTAGCTGCTGGATGTTTTGCGCGATGTTCTGGGTATCGACGACGGGCACGCCTTGCGCGAGGGCAGGGGATAGGGCGCCAAGATGCAGACCAACCCCAAGTGTCGTGGCCAAAGCTGTCCTCAAGAGCAGATGTCCCATCATTCAATCTCCCTGATCGTAAAATCCATGAACGCGCCTTCGGCCATGCGGGCGCTGGCCTGGGCCAGCTCCTCGGCAGAAAGGACGCGGGTTCGTGCCGCCTGAAGCCGGATGCGTGCAGCGACGAGGCGCACGAGTTCGGCGCGGGCATAGGTGTTGAGTGCGATGCTTTCCTGCACATCCTCGGTCTCGGAAATCCGTTCGACGATATCGCGGATGCGCATGGCGGCTTGCCTGATCGCGGCGGGTGAGTTGCTGCCATAAAAGGCCGCGCCGTGCCCAGTGAGCGAGAGGTTGGCATTGGCCAGAAGCGCGGGGTCGATCGTGCCAAGCGCTTCGATCCCGCCAATACGGGTCAAATAGAGGTTATAGCGTTCGGGGATCACCTGGACGTAGTGCTGGGTCTCGCGGAAGGGTGGCACGCCGCCATACTCGAAAACCCGGCCGGGTCCGGCGTTATAGGCCGCAAGGGCGTTGATGATGTTGCCATCGAAGGTGTTGAGCTGTGTCGCGAGATAGCGTGCACCGCCATGCACCTGCAGGTAGGGGCTGTCATAGTATTCCGGATTGATGCCCAGATCGCTGGCGGTACCGGGCATGATCTGGGTGAGGCCAAAGGCGCCGACGGGTGAGCGGGCGCCAATCGTGAACCGGCTTTCCTGCCAGATGAGCGCCTGTAGGAGTGCGCGCCATTGGACCGGGGAGAGGCCCGCGCGGCCAACGCCGGCAAAGCCGCTGGTCTCCTGAGCCACGCGGATAATGAGCTGCTCGATGTTTTCCGCCGCATCCCCGAACATCTGCGCACCGCCGGGATTGGGATCAATGTCACCCGTGCCATAGACCGCCTCGACAGAGCGGGCTGGATCGCCACTGCCGCTTTCCAGGCCCGAGACCATCGCCGGCAGTCCTTGACCGCCGAAGCTGGTTTGGGCATCGAGGATGCGTTGCAGGGTTTCCAGCTGCTCCCGTTCGATCTCGGCGATGAGTTCGCGCACGGCAAGCTTGTCCGCCTGAACAGCCAAGTCTGCCTCGCGATCGCCGGTCTCGACGATGTCACGCGCGGTCAGCCCACTGTCATTGGTCGGCACGCCTTGAGACAAGGCGAGACCGGGCAGCAGGCAAAACGCCAGGATATGAGGCAGGCTAGACTTCAATGTCGCCCTCCGGGGTGCCAAGGGGCGTGAAGTCACAATCAGGCGCGACAGGTGCTGTGGACGCAAGGAATGTGAAGCAGTTCGCCTGCGGCTCCCGGTACTGGGTGCAGGAGGCCAGTGCGCCGAGCGCAGCCAAAGCGACAAGAATACGGATCATGAAAGCCTCCAAAAATCTGGGCGGTCGCGGTAATCGGAGCCGACAAGCGCTTCGCCCTTTTCCATGCCGCCAAGGATGGTGAGATTGGGTCCAAGCGCGCTCAGATCGGCATCGACGACGATCGAGCCCTGATCGTCGCGGATCAGCGCCAAACGGCTGTTGCTGCCCGTGTTGAGAAGGACGTCGAGCTCCTTCTCCGTGAGGTTCAGCATGGCGTAATCCGCAGGCTGCGCGCGGATATTGGGCAGCAGGATCTGCGTCGGAACGGCTTCGACGATGGTCTTGCCGGTCCGGGTGCGCTCAAGCTGGCTGGCATATTGCGTCATCATCACCGCGACGGTGTTCTGCTTGCGCGCAGTCACGAGCCAGTTCGACAACCGTTCGGCGAAATATGCGTTGTCGAGCGCCTTCCAGGCCTCGTCGATCACGATGATGGTGGGGCGGCGGTCCTCGATCTCGCGCTCGACCCGGCGGAAAAGATAGGACAGGACCGCCATCCGTTCCTTGTCGGCCTCGCTGTCGAGAATGCCGGTCAGATCGAAGCCCACGACATCGCCCTTGAGCGAGAACGTGTCCTCGAGGCTCTGCCCGAAGATCCAGCCGTAGCGGCCGTCTTCGGTCCACTCGAGCAGGCGCTGGTGCAGATCGCCGCCATCATCGGTGGACACAAAAAGCGATGCGAAATCCCGCCAGTTCCGCAGTGCCGGATTGGTGGCCTGGGCATTCTGGCGCACGACCTCCTGGATGCGGTTGGTCTGCGCCGGGGTCAGGGGCTTGTCGGCGCGGTAGAGAAGCGTCGCGAGCCAGTCCGAGAGCCAGGCCGTGCCGCGCGCATCGGTCTCGGTCCAGAGCGGGTTGAGGCCTGTGGGCTGACCGGCGTTCAGGGACGCGTAGCGCCCGCCACCCGCGCGGACCGCCATCTCCATACCAAGACGGTAATCGAAGACGAAGATCCGCGCCCCTGCGCGACGGGCTTGGGTCATCAGAAAGGCCGAAAGCACCGATTTGCCCGACCCGGGCCGCCCCATGATCAGGGTATGGCCGCTGGTCGGTTCTTTGTCGGGCGATCCCTGCTCGTGATAGGAAAATCGGTAGGCGCTTTGCTCGGGCGTAGGCAGATAGGTGATGACCCGGCCCCAGGGGGTAAGTGCTGCGGGTTTGCCGAGCTGCGTTCGGTGGAAGGCCGCGAAATCCGCGAAGTTGCGATTGGTGACGGCGCTGGCACGCACGCGCTTGGGCTGGTTGCCGGGATGCTGGCTGAGGTAATGGGCCTTTGCGGCGACCCGCTCACCGATCATCTTCACGCCTTCGGTCGCGGCGGCGTTCACGATTTCGGCGCTGAGCGTCTGCAGCTCATCCAGCGTTTCGCAGAAGAGCGTCACGACCATATGGTGTTCGCCGAAGCTTTGGCGCTTGGCCTCGAGATCATCGGCGGCGATATCGAGGGCTTCCAGGAGCGAGAGGGCCGCGTCCTGGCTGGCCTGCATCTGGCGCTTTTGCCGTTTGATGCGGCCCGCCATGAGGTTCGAATTGATCGGCGTGAAGGAGTGCGTCACGATCATGTCGACCGGCAGGTTCAGCATGTCGAACATGGTGCAGGAGGTGCCTTCCGAGTATTCCCCGATGGTGAAACTCTTGCCGTAGCGATGCCCCACGACGCCTTCGGAAAGCTCGAAATGATCGCCATGAAACGTCACGCGGGTATTGGCGACGTTGAAGGACAAAAAGCCGTAGGTGTTTGCCGGATAAAGCGGCAGCTCGGTGCCCGTGTTGAGAGCCCCCAGAAACCCCACCAACTCCCCCGATGCGGCCGACAGCAAGCGCGGTTTGAGCTCGGCGAGGCCAGACAGAAAGACGTTCACGGCCTCGCCCAGGCGCTGCTGGCGTTTGCGGGTCTCTTCTCTCAGGCGGTCCGGCGCGCTGCGGCTGAGGAACGGCAAGAGGCTTTTCGGGGGCGGGCGGTGAATGACGGTGAGCGTCAGTGTCTTGTCGCGAAGCCCGCTGGTTTCGAGTTTGGCGCGCCAGCGTCGGTCCACCTCGCCTGCGAAGCTGTCCTCACGAATTGGGTCGAGATCTGGTTTGATGGCCTTGGAGACCTTGTGGACGTAATAGCTGAATTCCGGCCCGAGCTGCGCGACGATGCGGGCAAAAAGTGCCGTCACCTTGTCGAGATAGGCATCGTCGGTCGTGTAGCTGTTGATCCCCTCGAGCCGGATGCACCGGAAGAGTTCGTTCACCCGGGTCCGCACGGTCTGGTCGTCGACGAGGCTCACATAGGGCAGCATATGCGCGAGGCGGGTCTCGCGCGCATACCAGTCCGGCGTCATTGTGCGGGGGGCGAGCGCAGCATCACGGGCGTCATCACGGGGCATAGCTGTCCCCGCCATGGATGCTGCGGTTTCGCGTGGGTGGCGTTTCCTGCAGCGCCGTCATCATCACGTCGATGAAACGCGGGTCCCAATCTGCGGCCTTCCACAGCACCGGATAAAGAAGGGCGGCCACGCCCAGCACCGCGATGTGCTGGACCCAGACGAACAAGAGCACCGAGCCAAAGAGCCAGACCATCGCGTACATGATGGGCAGGCCCAGAAGCTTCGGCGGGCGCACGAGGCCGAGAAAGAGAGGCGCGCGCTCAGCCACCGGCAAAGACCGCAGCAACGATCGTCGGGGCAGCCGCGACACCGGCAATGCCGACGAGAACCCAGAGCGCCTGGCGCAGGTCGATGATGTTGAAGAACCAGCTGAGGAAAACGCCGAGGACCGCGAGTGTGGCGATGACAACGCCGAGTGGGCCGGTCAGCGCATCGACAATACCCTGCAACAAGCTCTGGATCGGGGAGAGATCGATGCTCTGTGCAAGGGCGGGTTCGGCAATCAGCAGGAATAGCACCAGCGAGGCGACAAAGTGGGTTGAAATCTGTTTCATGAATTTGATCCTTCCAATCGGGCCACGACGGCCATGACGCGGGCCACGTGGTTCTGGGTTTCTCGGTAGGGGGGAACGCTGCCATACTGGCGGACCGCATCGGGTCCGGCGTTGTAGGCAGCCAGCGCCAGGTGCGGATCGCCGAACGTCTCCAGCATCATCGCGAGGTAGCGGGCGGAGCCGTCAAGGTTCTGCAGCGGATCACGCGGGTCGACGCCCAGATCACGCGCAGTTGCTGGCATCAATTGACCAAGGCCAATGGCACCCGCACTTGAAATCGCATCCTGCCGGTAGGCGCTCTCAACCTCGATATTGGCGCGGTAGAGAGCCAGCCAATCCCTCACGGAGAGCTCTGCGCGCCGCAGGCCCGGATGGCCGGCATAGCGCAGGGCCGTTGCCTCGATGCCTAAGAGAACGTCTGCGCGGGGCAGGGGTGCTGGCTGGGCGAGTGCCGCAAACCTCAGCGCGTCAGGTTCGGAAGCTGCTTCAGTCTCGCCAAGAATGGCCAAACCATCGGACGCCGATCCCTGACCAATGCCGTCATTGTAGTTCCGGGCAAAACCGCTCTGAGAGCGGGAGGGGGTCAGAGAGCCGTCGCTCTCCATGACCAGGACCATCTGTGCGGAGGCAGGTGCTGCGACCAGCCAGAGACAGACGAGGCTAGGTGTCAGCGCCCTTGTCTGATGGGACTTTGTCTGGCGGGGCGAATTTGTGCGTACGGCTTGTCCCCGCCTCAAGCGGCAGGTCGACATGCGCAAAGCCAAGGCCAATGAAGAATGACACCACGCCAGAGATCGTCTTGAACTCGCGGATCTTGATATCGTTGTAAGTCGTCCGCGTACGGGCGGTGACGAGGAGCTTTTCCACGCCATCATCAGAGACAACGCGCATGATCCAGACCCCGTAATAGCTGGGGCCCTTCTTGTGTGCCGACTCCTGGCACAGGATTTCTGCGCTATAGCCGCTTTCCACGAGCTCGCGGAACCTGGCTTCCGTAACCACATTTGGTGCTTCGATGTCCCAGTTCATGGCCCGGCTCACGCTTTCTCCAATGGCGCGACCCCAGGCATTCCCACTTGAAGCCCAGAGTTACGATAGTATACTATCAGCCGCAAGATGTAATATCGTGCTTTAGCTGTAGTTTGGTCACGCAAACACTAGTCACGGCCAGTGTCTGCGATCAAGGAGATAACAGGTTTGAGAAACCCAAGGTTGACAGGCCTGCTCCCATTGCAAGCTATGGTCCTTCTGATCTGCGTTCCCGGGCAGGTTTTGGCGGAATCCTGCTTCGCCCCGGCCCGTCCTTTCGTGCCAAGCGATTCGCAGGCAGCGCGGGACTATGCAGACATCATCCGTGGCGATTTCGAAGACTACATCCAGGATATCCAGAGCTACTTCCGTTGCCTCGACAGCGAACGCGCCCGCGCCTTCGAGGAAGCGCGCGAAGTCAGCGAGGACTACGGCCGGTTCCTGCAATTGGTAGGGGATTGATGGGCAACCTCGGGAGCATCAGACTTGCAGCCCATGGAAACCAGACGCCGATAACACCCTCATATATCTACTTTTTAGATAACAGATTTCATCCGCTAGCGACGTCACAAAAGGTATGTGACGCGTGGCAAAGACAATCAGAAGCACGGGACAGGTGGCACTCTGCCAAGCATTGGTCGACGCCCGCATCAAGGCGGGCCTCGGTCAGGAGGACTTGGCGGTCAAGCTCAAGTGCCATCAATCCCTCATTGCCCGCCTTGAAAGCGGTCAGCGCCGGGTCGACGTCGTCGAACTGGTCGTTCTGGCGCGCGCCATTGGCTTTGACCCCTTCAAGGTTCTGGCGATCGTTGAAGCCGCCACGGAGCCCGACCACCGGATTTGATCCATTTCATCTTTCGAGAACACGGGAGCTGACTTCTCCCGGTGTGAATTCGTTACCGCGAGGACGAACAGTAACCGATTTTAACGAGGCCCGGCACACGGTTGCAGCAAACGCTTTGGATCTGAGCTGCTATCCGCAACGCCAAATTGCAGGAAGTCAGTAAACAGTGAACGAAAATGAGGTCGAAGGCGTCGCGATCGCCAATTTGATTGCAGCCGATGAAGAAACCATTGTCGGCTGGGTATATCGCTGGAACACAGGTGCTCTGGCAATCCGGTGGGACATCCATGGCCCGCAGCGTGTCTCAAAGATTTACCCGGAGCTCTGCGATGCGGATAAAGCTCAAATTGACTTCGCGTCTCTCATGCAGCTGCCCTGTCGCAACGACTGACATGGTAGAATATGGCCTTTATGGCCCTCGATTGTGTGAGTGTGCCTGCGTTGCAGGTTTGATTTCGTACAAGGCTCTGCGGGACACCACCGGTTGAAGTCGTCGAGTTGGTTCAGAACAGTCAGACGGCGGCGGCGCTTTCTGCCCGGAACCGAGATCAAAACTTCATGGCGGGCTTTTGCGATATCAATCGCCACCAGGACAGGCTCGGCCTGTGCAATACTGGCATTGGTCATAGTCGGTCTCCCTTGCGGTGTGGTTTGTGCAAAACCACTGTAGGGACCTGAGCTCGGCTATGATCACCTGCTGCGCTATTTGGGGGCTGCGCAGGCAATCATAGCCTCTAAATCAACGCCATTCCGAAGGTGTTACGGCACTGAATACGTCAGTGGAACGCTAATGGAATGGGCCGAACAAAAAGGCATCGCCCTGGCCCATATCCAGCCCGGGAAACCGCAGCAGAACGCCTATGTCGAGCGCTACAATCGGACGGTCCGGCATGAATGGCTGGACCTCCACATCTTCGAAACTATCGACCAAGTGCAGCAGATTGCCACCGAATGGCTCTGGTCTTACAACAACGAGCGCCCCAATATGGGCAACGGCGGCATGACGCCCGTCCAGAAACTGAGAATGGCCGCGTAAATTCTACGACCAAGCCCCCGTAAAAACGGGGAGATTACCCAATCTGCCGCCCGCTCAATCCATCCTGAAAATGAGCACGACGGACCTTCAAATACAATTCCACGGTGAATATCCTCACGCCCTCCCAAAACAGAAAGGGCAAAAGTGGACGACTTTTACGCCGCCCGCGACAACACAATGCCGCCGCTACCGTGGCCGAGTATTGCTCTGCCGATTACAATTGCTCATAAAAGGGTGCAACTATACTGTATTAATCTACGTTTGTTACTTATTTTTCATGTGTTTTTATTAATATCGTTACAATAGCTGTCTATTCCGTACCCTGATGAAACTGCAATTAATATTGCAAAAATGGGTGTTGAAATGATTGCACGTATCAAGAATATTACAAGCGCAGGGCTGTTGGCTTTGCTGGGATCAACGACTTTAGCCGCGGCGGATGTGACCGTTGAATTCTGGCACAGTTTTGGTGGATCTTCTGGTGATGCGCTGAACCGTATCATTGAAAATTTTGAAGCGGAAAACGCTGATATCAAAATTGATGCGCAAGAGATCGGCAACTACAACGACATCGTCACGAAACTTCAAGCGGCGATCCCTGCGCGGCGCGCGCCTGATGCGGTGATCATGGAAGTCACACGATACGGTTTGTTCGCGGATCGCGATGTGTTGAAAGATTTGACAGCCTATGTTGACGCAGATCCACTCAAAGATGATCTGTTCAACTTCGCCCGCGAAGTCGGCGTGTATGAAGGCAAAAACTATATAGTACCGTTTAATTCCTCAACACCTGTTTTGTATTTCAACAAAGCGATTTTCCAACAGGCCGGCCTTGACGAAAATACACCTTTGAAGACTTATGATGACCTGTTGGCTGCCGCTCAAAAAATTACACAAACACTTGGCGAAGACGGCATTTCTGGTATCGCCGCTCCCGGACAATTTGCGCGCTGGGGTTTGGTCATGGACAATGACAGTGATCTGATCGATAGCGTTTCTGGTGATATTTTGCTCGATGCGCCAAATACGATCGAAGCCTATGAATTCATGGCGTCGCTGGTGCATGAGCACAAGGTTGCTTCGCCCGATGGCGTGACCCAAGAAAACAACGGTCGTGATGCATTTTTGGCTGGCAAAGTTGGTATGATGATCAACTCGACTGGCAACTACGGGCGTTCGACGTCAGCTTTGGGTGACGATTTGGCTGTCGTGCCGATGCCGTGCAATAAAGTCTGCGCCGTGCCAATCGGCGGGGCAGGGATCGGTATTTTGTCTACATCTGAACAAGAGGTTCAAGACGCGGCATATAAATTCATCAGCTTTGCGGCCTCTCCTGAATCCAATGCTATATGGTTTTCAGAGACAGGTTACATGCCGATCAATAAAAACACTGCAGAACAACCTCTTGCGATAGAAGCACTGGCTGAAAAGCCCGGCATCGATGTGGCTATCAACCAACTTGATGTTGCTCGCGGACGCCCTCGTCCTCCGGTCGTGACATGGATGCGCGCCTCTGAATATGATCTATGGCAAGCTATGGCATTGGGCCAACGTGAAGTACCAGACGTCTTGAACGAGTTTGCTGAACGCACGCGCGCAGAAGCTGATCGTCTTAAAAAATAATCCGGAACTCAACAAACAAGCGAGGCTCCAATGCGTTGGGGCCTCGTTTCATGATTTGGAAGGCCCCTTTATGTTGCGCCGTATGACGCCCTATCTTTTTGTGCTGCCGCTGCTCGGATTCATCGCGGTCTTCACCTACATCCCGATCGCTCAAAGCATGAACCTTAGCCTGCGCGAATGGGACTTTCTATCGCCGACCAAGCCTTATGTCGGGTTTGATAATTATCGCCTGCTTTTGGACAGTCGTGAATTTTGGAACGCTCTGCGTGTGACGGCGATCTTTGCTATTATATCAGTGCCGCTGCGTTTGCTTTTGGCACTGTTCATCGCCAATCAACTTTTACGTGAAACTTTGGTATCGCGCTTGATGCGAGGCGCGCTGTTTTTTCCATCTGTCACGTCGACCGTTGCCATCGGCGTGGTGTTTTCTTGGGTCTTTTCGACAGATTACGGCATGATGAATGCGCTGCTGTCGAGCTTTGGTCTGCCAAAAGTGGCATGGTTGCAAGAACCGCATGTTGCCTTGTGGGTGTTGATCTTTGTCAATACGTGGAAGCAACTTGGCTACGACATCATTATATATATCGCGGGCCTGCAAGCGATTGCGCCTGAACTGTATGACGCAGCGGCTGTTGATGGGGGGCGCAAGGCCCATGTCTTTCGCCGCATCACTGTGCCGCTTGTGATGCCGACAACGTATTTCTTGCTGATGATTTCAGTGATCGAAGCTTTTCAAGTTTTCACCATAGTTGACGTCATGACCAAAGGCGGACCTGCGGGGGCGACGGATTTGTTGGTCAATATGTTGTACCGCGTGGGGTTCAATCTGTTCGACATCGGTGTGGGCTCTGCCTTGGCGGTGTTGCTATTCGCATTCCTCATTACATTGGCGGTGGTTAAATCCCGCGTTATTGGGCGAAAGGTACATTATGAAGCCTGAAAATCCATTTGTGGCCGTCTTAGCGTTGGTCGCTGGGCTGCTGTTTTTGTCGCCTGTTTTGTATTCCATCTGGATGTCGTTTCAGACGGCTGATGCTTACTACACGGGCAATATCGACTTTACGTTTCGCAACTATGAGATGGCGATCGGACAATATAATTTTGCGCGCTATCTGGTGAATTCGGTGATCGTGTCCGGACTTGTGACGCTCATTGGTTTGGCAGTGGCTACCTGTGCCGCGTTTGCCTTTGCGCGCTATACATTTGCGGGAAGTAATCTGTTGTTTGGGGCTGTCGTGGCGACATTGATGATCCCAAGTCATATCACTTTGATCCCGAACTATCTAACGCTGGCTAAGGCGGGCCTGCTGGATACCTATGCGGGATTGGTTTTGCCTGCGGTATCTAATGGATTTGCGGCCTTTTTCTTACGTCAATTTATTCGCGGCATCCCGCGTGCGCTGGATGAAGCGGCCTATATGGATGGGGCATCGCCTTTGAAGGTGCTGTGGCGGGTGATCATTCCGCTGTCAAAGCCCGCTATCCTGTCGATGGGGCTCTATATTTTCATCTCGGAATGGAACAATTATATTTGGCCGCTTGTCGCGATTGGACGCGAAGATCTTTACACATTGCAGATCGGTTTGGCACGCCTGTACCGTGTGAATCCAGGCGAAGATATCATCGATTGGCCACTGGTTATGGCGGCCTCAACCATCACCATATTACCCGTTCTTGTTGGTTTCATCTTGGTCGAACGTCATTTGATACGCGGCATGATGATGGGAGCAGTAAAGTGACGCACACTAGGATTAGTAATATGACACGCATTGCATCGCATCGTGGTGGCACGCTGGAGTATGGCGACAGCACGCCTTTTGGGTTTCGTACAACGGCATCCCTGCCGCTGGACGAGGTCGAGTTTGACCTGCACCCAAGCAAAGACGGCGCTATCATGGTGCATCATGACCCGACACTTGACCGCACAACAGATCGTACTGGGGCGCTGAATACCCTTACAGAGGCCGAAATTCGTGCCGCAAACATCGACTATGGCATTGATGAACATCCCATATCGCTCAAAGAGCTTTGCGCGTTGTATCAACATAGTTCGGTGAATTTCAGGTGTGAATTTAAGCCAGATCAAAACGGCGCGCCTTATGCAAATTTTGTGCCGAAAGTGATCGAGAAATTGTTTCACAACGCCATGTTGGAACGTACAGTTTTTTCGTCTTTTTTGATTGCCAACCTCGATGAGGTCAAGCGCCACACAGCGCGTCCTTGTTTATGGCTTGTCAGTCCTGCGGTGCAGAAACAACTGGGAATGGCGACAGTGATTGACGTGGCAAAACAGCATGACATCCCTGAGATCGGATTGAACATTGATCACGTCAGTGAAGATGTGATGATGCAGGTAACGGATGCTGGTCTAAGCTTTGGGTGTTGGGCCGCACATACCGAACCCCAGATCAGAAAAGCGTTGGCTATGCGAGCCAAAGTGTTCACAACAGACCGCCCCAATCTGGCGATTGCGGTGCGCAAAGCATTTATGCAAGAGGCAGCCCAATGAGCGCGATCACTTTGAAAGACATTCGTAAATCCTATGCGGGTGGGCCACAGATTTTGCATGGTGTATCGATGGATATCCAGCACGGCGAATTCATTGTTATTGTTGGTCCTTCGGGATGCGGAAAGTCCACGTTGCTGCGGCTATTGGCGGGGCTTGACCCTTGTGAGCAAGGTGAACTTTTGATTGATGGCAAACGGGCGAATGACCTGCCGCCACAAGATCGCGATATCGGGATGATCTTTCAAAACTATGCGCTGTATCCGCATATGACGGTTTTGGAAAATATCGCTTTTGGATTAGAACTGCGCAAAGTGCCAAAAGTGGAACGCCTAAAACGAGCTCGATCTGTGGCGGAAACATTGCAGCTTACATCGTATCTGGATCGCAAACCTGGCGCGCTATCTGGTGGGCAACGCCAGCGGGTTGCTATGGGGCGTGCAATGGCGCGTGATTGTTCGACGTTTTTAATGGATGAGCCTTTGTCAAATCTGGACAATGCTCTGCGGGTTGCCATGCGCACTGAAATTAAAGACTTACACCGTCAACTTGGGGCAACGATCATCTATGTGACACACGATCAAACCGAGGCACTATCATTGGCTGACCGTGTCGCGGTGATGAAGGACGGGCATCTACAGCAGTTCGATACTCCAGATATGATTTACGATCAGCCGGTCAATCGCTTTGTTGCTGGTTTTTTAGGCTCGCCTGCCATGAATTTTGTCCCATCTGACTGTATTGATGATTGGGGTGGCGCGCGTGATATCGATGTTGGGTTCCGGCCTGAGGCCTTAAGCTTAAATCGCAGTCCTGTCAGCGGGCCTTCCATTGCTGCGCGCGTCGTTCTGACTGAAATGACAGGGGCGACTTTCATCGTACACTGCGAAAGTGAAGCTGGCCGACTGTCAGCGGTTGTGGCGCGAGGCGAAGAATTGCCGCATGAAGGGGATAAGATATGGCTGTCATTAGATCCTTCGCAAGTACTGTGCTTTGATGCTATATCTGGGGTTAGATTAGACCTTCCAGTGGTGCATCACAGTCAGATGCCCAAAACGCATGTGAAAGAGACTGCCTGATGCTCCGCAGCGGGGAAATTCATTTATGATTGATCGACGCAATCCCCCTACGGACCTCGCTCAACTTATCACTCAACATTTCGGAAAATTAACGGATGCTGATACGCGCCTTCTTAAGGCTTTAACCAGCGACCCGATCCGCGGGGCTGTCTGACGTCAGCACCTGTGGGACAGATTTGTTGGGTGGTGTCTCGAATCTGGTGGAAATTCTCCGGCGGCCGTCCTCCGAGCATGATGATTTGGGCCTGATCAGGCCGCGAGGTCAAGGCTGATCGGGGCGATGGGCTGAGCCAGCGTTTCCCAACCGTCCACTTTCCGCATCTGGATCTGGCTCGATGCCATCAGCGCCCAGAGCAGCATCGGCACGGTTTCGGCGCAGGGCAGCACGGTTTGGGTTTTGATGCGGCGGCGGAACTCCTCGTTCAGGCGCTCGATGGCGTTTGTCGTGCGGGCTGATTTCCACTGCGGCGAGTCCAGCCGGGTGAAGGTGAACAGCTGGTCTCCGGCCTCTTCCAGGCTGTCCGCCACCGCGCGGCATTTCAACCGCCATTTGCGCAGGAAGGCCTTGCGACGCTTGTCGATTTCAGCCGCATTTTCGGCATAGATCATGTCGCGATAATCCTCGGTCAACTCGTCCTGCATGGGTTTCGGGGCGTGGCCGAGAAGATTGCGATGCTTGTGAACCGTGCAGCGCTGGATCGGCAGGTCCTCTCCCCAGAGCGCGACAAGAGCGGCCTCAAGACCGGGGGCGCCGTCGACAATGACAAATTCCGGTCGCTTCAGGCCGCGCGCGTCGAGATCGCCGAGAAACTCGGCCCAGGCAGCCTTGCTTTCACCGCCCATATTCATGATCGAAAGCAGCACCTTCTGCCCGTCCCGGCGCACTCCAATGGCCGCCGGCACCGAGATGTTGGTGGCTTTCTTGTCAATGCGCGTCTTGATCACCGTGCCGTCGAGAATCAGCCGGACGATGTCCTCATTGGCCAGGTTGCGCGCCACCCAGGCATCCCAGTCGACCTTCACCTTGCGCCAGGCCCGGCTGACCACATCCTTGCTGACCGCGCCTTCGAATAGCCCATACAGCGCCCGTTTCACGCGCCGCGTGTTCGTGCCTGCCAGATAGACCGAGGCAATCAGCGCTTCAGCCTTCTTGGTCAGCCGCTGATAACGCGGCAGCGCCTTCGAGCGCCATTCCGTGGACTTGCCGGTCTTATCGACGGCGCGGGCACGCGGCACGCTTATCGTCTCGGTCCCAAACGTGCCAATCAACTGACGCTCCCGGTGGCCGTGCCGGTAGCCCGTGGGTTTGTCGGTGCTGCGGTCATAGCGGCAGCGCCCCAGAAACGCCTCCAATTCCTCTTCGAAAACCGCCTCGATCGTGGCGCGGATATTTTCTCGAAGGCGATCCTCGATCGGATCATGGCCCGTTTCATTGGACAGTAGCAAAAGCGTGGCAGTGTCAGTATTGTTCTTCATGGCGTGATCTCCCTGGCGGTGTCAGCCGCCGGTTGGGTGGGTTCAAGTCACCCGCAGATTACGCCACCTTCGAATTTCTACCACCTTCGCGACACGACCGACGTCGCTGCGGCGCAACAGTCAGTAATTGACCTGCTCGAAGCCGTAATTCCCGTCATAATCACGCCACTCCACAAAGACGGATCTGTGATAAATGCTCGGGCAGTGCTCGCGCCATCGCTCGAGACCGGCATGCGCAGCCGGAAGCGCTGCGGGTGACGACGCCCTCCACGAAAAGTCGCCCTGTGTACCGTAGGTTCCAAGCACGACGGTCGCGCTCCGATTGCAATCTCCATCCTCTCCGGATTCCCGTTGCCATGCATATCGTACATCGAACACGCGAATGGAGCGCACGAAATTGAATTCCGGCCCGCTGATATCGATGTCGGCGCGGTCTTCTACGAGATGGAGGGCGTAATCAGCCCTTACGAGGTTGTCCCAGGCCGCATTTGAACCTTTGGGCTCGAGCATGCCGCCTGCTGTGGCGGCCTGATCAAAGAGCGGGGCTGAAGAGTTTGATGCGGTTCCTGAACCACCATATAGGGCATCGAAGATCCGGTCCGTGGGGCGCGACCTGGCAGGCCCATCGTAAGACGCACCCATGGGGCAGCGCCAAATCTGCAGCGGTGGCTCCACTGGCCAAGGTGTGATGCGCCGGATGAACTCGGCCCGCGCACGTGCGCAGGGCACGGAAGCTGGCCATCCACCGGACAAACACAGTAGGATGGCACAATCGATCTGATAGGTTTGGGCGCGTGCTTGCGTCGCAACTGTTGGGCCGGTCAAGGCGAGAGCTAAAAAGGCCACCAGAGGGAGGTTTTTGAATTCGAAACGCATGGCAAGGACCCTTGACGATCTTCACCCAGCATACATACGAAAATATACTATTGCAACATTGGTGATGCGTATTGCGGTTGCGTTGGTCGGCAAGATCGCGATCTTACAGCCTCGCCCGTCGTCATCCACCACGTTGCGCGCGGCGCCAGTCCCACGGCATGTCAAAGCGTCCGGACCAGATATTGCGCCGTGCGGATCTGGCTTCGGTCTCATCGCGGATGTAGTCGCGGCTGTATCGGCGATAAGCCACGGCCCACCCTTCACGCACAAGCCAGGCGTTCAGATCGGTACCGTCTTGATGACAGGCCGCGCAAGCCGTGTAGTAGGGGACAGAAAGGGTCTACGGGTTCACGCCACAAGGTCGAAAGTGGCGATTGCCCCCCGCGGTCGGGGAGGTCGAACGCGGTGGGGTCGGGAATACAGGGCAAGCCTGCCGCAACCGAAAAGGACACACGGCCTGCTTTCGAGGAAACTCAGCGCCGTGTTACAATGTTTTCACGAGAATGATGAGAGATTGTTACAAACCCGACGTACGAGGGCGTATATCAGAATACAACAATGAGGATCACCATGATCAAAACTACAAGCATCGCGATCGGTTCCATACTGACTGCAACGACCGCAATTGCCGCCACTGATATCAGCTGGTGGCACGGTATGGGAGGCCGTAACGGCGAGGTCATCAACGAGATTTCGCAGCAGTTCAACGACGCACAGGATCAGTGCAACCTTACGCCGATCTCGCGCGGAACCTACGAAGAGGCATTGTCGTCGGGCATCGCCGCCTTCCGGTCGGGCGAGCAGCCCAACATTCTGCAGGTTTTCGACGCAGGTGCTGCGACGATCATCTCGGCCGAAGGTGCGACCATCGCCGCAGAGGACCTGATCCTCGACGCGGGCGAAGAGTTCGACCGTGAAAACTTCATCCCCGGCGTCCGGGGCTTCTACGCTGACTCGGACGGCAAGTTCATCGGCATGCCTTTCAACTCGTCGGCGCCGATCATGTACTACAACGCCGCAGCCTTCGAAGAAGCCGGTGTGCAGCCCCCGGAAACCTGGGAAGAGTTCGAAGAGATCGCGCCCGCGCTGAAAGAGGCCGGCTACCTGCCGTTGACTGCCTCGCAACTGACCTGGATGATGGTCGAGAACTTCAAATCGCGGAACAACCTGCAGTTCGCGACCAATAACAACGGGTACGACGCCGTGGACGGCACAGAGATCATCGTCATTGATGAAAATCAGGTGATGATGTTCGAGAAACTCAAGGAATGGGCCGACGAGGGTCTTTTCGGCTTCTACGGCGCCGGCTGGGGCGACAACCTGCGGCCCTTCGAAGAAGGCGAAAGCGCGATGTGGATCGGCTCATCGGGGTCGTTCGGCGGGCTTCAGCAGTCTATGTCGGACGACTTCTCTGCCGTATTCTTGCCTTACTGGGACAGTATCGAAAGCGCCGGCACGCAAAGCTTCATCGGTGGCGCCGCGCTGTTCGCGATGGCCGGGCATCCGGACGAAGAGAACACCTGCACCGCGCAGTTCTTTACCTTCCTGACCTCGCCCGAGGTACAGGTCTACTACCATAAGAACACGGGCTACGTGCCGATCACCGAAGCTGCCTACGAAATGGCGCGCGACGCAGGCTACTACGAAGAGCAGCCCGTCGCCGAGGTCGGCATCAAGCAACTTCAGCTGGAAGGCGGCGAGTGGACCTCGGGCTACCGCCTGGGCTTCTACCCGCAAATCCGCACCGTGATGGAGCGCGAGTTTAACCGCATCTTCTCGGGCGAAGTCGAAGTCCGCGAGGCCTTCGAGACCATCGAGGCCGAGGGCAACCAGCTGCTGGAACGTTTCGGCCGCACCGCGTCGAACTGATCCTGCCACAGCACTGGGGCGGAGCGTCTGCCGCTCCGTCCTTTCTTTCATTTCGACTTTCGGGAAACCCACGTGAGCAACACCCATTCATCCGCCCAAGCCCCGCGCCGGCCCTTCGCGCGGCTTATGCGCGGCCTTGCACGGGCCGGCGTCTCGTCGCCGCAGAAACGGGTCCAGTTCAACCGGCCACTGACGCCGTGGTTGTTCCTGGCCCCGCAGCTAGCCGTGGTCGTGATCTTCTTCTACTGGCCCTCGGTCGAGGCAGTGCTGTCGTCGTTCTACATCGAAGACCCCTTCGGCTTCGGCGCGACCTTCGTGGGGACGGAGAACTACACCGACGCGCTGACCAATTCGCGCTACCAGGCGACCGCCGTTTTCACGGCGTTCTTTTGCGTCGTCGTCACCGCTCTGTCACTGGGCATCGGTCTTCTGCTTGCCGTGAAGGCCGACAAGGTGATCCGCGGGGCGGGACCTTACAAAACGGTGCTGATCTCGGTATACGCCATCGCGCCGCCGGTCGCAGGGATGATCGGCATGATGATCTTTGACCAGCACATCGGGCCGATGACCGATCTCTTCGCCTTCTTCGGCCACGACCTGCGGGTCGGCGTGAATTACTGGGACACCGCGATCGCGGTCACCACAATCTCGGTCTGGAAACAGATCCCCTACAACTTCATCTTCTTCCTGTCGGGGTTGCAGACCGTGCCCGTCTCGGTGTGCGAAGCCGCGCTGATCGACGCGCGGTCGGGCTGGCGGCGGTTTCGTGATATCGTGATGCCACTTCTGGCGCCCACCGCGTTCTTCCTGCTGATCATCAACATCACCTATGCGATGTTTGACACCTTCGCGATCTTCGATGTGGTGGTGAAGGACAAGCCCGCCAACAACCCGATGACGCTGGTCTACAAGGTCTATCTCGACGGTTTCAAAGGTAACGACATCGGCGGATCCTCGGCCCAGTCGGTGATCCTGATGGTGGTCGTCGCGGCGCTGACCGTGGTGCAGTTCCGCTTTATCGAACGCCGCGTCCACTACGGGTGATGAAATGCAACGTGTGAAACCTTTCGACCACCTTGTCCTCATCCTTGGCGCGCTCTTCATGGCGCTCCCAGTGATCGTGGCGTTCATGTCCTCGACCCACTCAGCGATCGAGATCCATAGCAGCGGCCTTTACCTCACGCCCGGCGACGACGCCGCGCAGACCTACACCAAGGTTCTGACAGCGCGTGGCGGCTTCACCGGTGACGTCACCGGCCTTCTGATGTTGGGCAACTCGATGATCATGGGGATCGGCTTCGCGGTGGGCAAGATTGTGCTGTCGATGAGCGCGGCCTATGCGCTGGTCTATTTCCGTTTCCGCTTTGCCACGCTTATGTTCTGGGCGATCTTCACCACGCTTCTACTGCCGCTCGAAGTGCGGATCATGCCGTCCTACCAGGTGATGTCGACGCTGGGACTCCTGAACTCCTACACCGGGCTCATCGTGCCGCTACTTGCGTCGGCGACCGGCACCTTTTTCTTCCGGCAGTTTTTCAAGTCCGTCCCAGACGAGCTGCTCGAAGCCGCACGGATCGACGGGGCGGGACCGTGGAAGTTCTTTCTCGACGTGTTGGTGCCGCTTTCGAAGACGATGATGGCGGCGATCTTCATCATCATGTTCATCTACGGTTGGAACCAGTACCTCTGGCCGCTGATCATGACGACCGACGAGTCGTTCTACACCCTGATGCGCGGAATCAAGTCGATCCTGCAGGTTTGGGTGGGCAGCCAGATCCCCGATTACAACGAAGCCTTTGCACTGGCCGTGCTGGCCATGATCCCGCCCGTCATCGTGGTGGTGGTGTTCCAGCGCATGTTCATCAAGGGCCTAACGGAAAGCGATAAATAATGGCAACTGTAACCCTTTCGAATGTCGGTAAGACCTATGCGGGCGGCGTCGATGCTGTGCGCGACGTGAGTGTCGATATCCAAGACGGCGAATTCGTCGTGCTGGTTGGCCCCTCGGGCTGCGGCAAGTCCACGCTTCTGCGCATGGTCGCGGGGCTAGAAACTGTGACCGAGGGGAATGTGCGCATTGGCGACCGAGCGGTCAACACGCTCGACCCTGCCGACCGCGACATCGCCATGGTGTTTCAGAACTATGCGCTCTACCCGCACATGACCGTGCGGGACAATATGGCCTACGGGCTCAAGAACCGCCGCACGCCGAAAGACGAGATCACACGGCGCGTGGAAGAGGCCGCGCAAATGCTGGAGCTTGGCCCATACCTCGACCGTAAGCCGCGCGCGCTCTCGGGTGGTCAACGCCAGCGGGTCGCGATGGGCCGCGCAATCGTGCGCCAGCCGGCGGCGTTCCTGTTCGACGAGCCTCTATCGAACCTCGACGCCAAGCTGCGGGTGTCCATGCGGGGCGAGATCCGACGACTGCAGAAACGGCTGGGCACCACGTCGCTATACGTTACTCACGATCAGCTTGAGGCGATGACGCTCGCTGACAGGTTGATCGTCTTGCGTGACGGCGCGGTGGAGCAGATCGGCGCCCCGCTAGAGATCTATCGCCGCCCGGCCTCAGCCTTTGTCGCGGCCTTCATCGGCTCGCCCGCGATGAGCCTTCTGGACGCCAAGGTGGCCGAGGGCCGAGTCTGGATTGGCGACAAAGCCGTGGCGCCCACCGCCGTTCCTGCGGGTGAGGTGACGCTGGGCCTGCGGCCCGAGGGTCTGCGCATCGCCTCGGACGGGGCGCTGTCGATGCGCGTCGATTACATCGAGGAGTTGGGTGCCCAGCGGATCGTTCACGGTTTCGTCGATGGCCAGAAAGTCGCTGTGACTGAAACCGGAGCAGAATCGCTACCAGCTGATCTGCGCCTTGCCGTCGATCCTTTGGCGCTGCACTTCTTTGACCTCCAAACCGGGCACCGCGTGCCGCAGGCCGCCACTCAACCTGTCGCGGTGCCCGCGTGATCCGCGAAACGGTCGCCACGCTTCCCGTCCCGAGCGCCGCGCAGCGCGACATCGACGGGCTCACGCGCGACGTAGCCACCCATGACGCCCATGCCTCAGAAGTGGCGGCCCTGCATGCCATCGAACTACGGCAGGGGCCGGCGACTGCGCCGCTTGCACTGCCGTTCAGGGTCGGGGCCTGGAACCTCGAACGTTGTCTTTTTCCACCTGCTTCGGCTGCACATGCCAGCGATTGTGATGTGCTGCTGCTGTCCGAGATGGATTGCGGCATGGCGCGCACCGGCCAGTCCCACACCACGGCGGAGGTCGCCGGCAAACTCGACATGGGCTATGCCTACGCGGTCGAATTCGTCGAAACCGGGCTGGGTTCGCCCATCGAGGCGGAATTTTGCGCCGATACTCAGAACGCTATCGGCTTTCACGGCAATGCTGTGTTGTCGCGGGCAGACCTGGGCGCACCATTCGCCCTGCGCCTGCACGGCCATCGACAGTGGTTCGACGACGCCGAACAGCCGCGGGTGGGTGAACGCATCGCAATTGGTGCTCGGGTCGAGACTGCGGCGGGTCCCATGCTATTGATTGCCGCCCACCTCGAAAGCGCCTGTTCCGCCGCCCATCGTCAAGCGCAGATCGCCGGGCTGATCGACGCGCTCGACACCGAGTTCCCGGGGCTTCCGGCGCTGATCGGCGGCGACCTGAATACCGGCAACCATGCGGGCGGCAACTGGCGCGCCGAGGGATTATTCGCGCTGGCCGAAGCTGCGGGCTTCACCCGTCATGGCGGGGATGAAGCAGTCCCCACCACGCGTCCCAGCCTGATTACCCGCTGGCCGGAGCGCGCAATGAAGCTAGACTGGTTCCTAGCCCGGGGCGTCACCTTGGGTCCGGTCGAGATCCGGTCTTCGATCGCTCCCGACGGCACGCCACTTTCCGACCACGACATGATCGTGGCGGACGTCCTGAGACTGAGCCTCGGCAAATGAAGCATTGCAAGGTCTGGAGCGCTTTTCTCCCGCATAAGGCCTCACTACTCTGAATCTGGAGGGTTCTGTGAGGTCCGCGAGCACAACACCGATGCTACCGCACGTGTTTCGGACGAACTGGACCTGTCGCGGTTTGATGCCGCTCCTTTGATAGCATTTACTGCACCAAAGGAGACTGACTATGGGACTGAAACGGACGGACGAATTTCGTCAAGATGCGGTGCGCATCGCGCTGACAAGCGGGCTAACGCGTAAGCAGGTCGCTGATGATTTGGGTGTCGGCATGTCGACGCTGAACAAATGGATTATGGCGCACCGGGACACTGATGTGGTGTCGAAAGAGGATTTAAACCTCGCTCAAGAGAATGACCGGCTTCGACGTGAGAACCGTCTTCTCAAGGAGGAGAGGGAGATCCTAAAAAACCGTTCCGGGTTGGAGCCCGCCTGCGCGCGGTAGCAACAGCCTGTGCTATGTTGCGCTATGAAGGGCAGCGGCCGTTCGCTTATTGGTGATCCGCCTAAGGGCGGAACCCCGTTAAAAAACGTGGTCCATGGGTTGGTGCGAACTTGAGAGTGGTGACGCCGTTTTGCGGCGATCCCGGTTAGGAAGATGACGGATTTGCATAGCCCACGCCCTTCTGTTGCCGACAGGAGAATAGATGATGGCAAAGCAAAAGACCGAACGGCCCCCTACCATTGAGACCGTCAACATTGGCGCTGCCGCTGTTGATATCGGTTCACGAGAACACATGGCTGCGGTGAACCCTGACGTGACAGATGCACCCGTGCGTGCGTTTGGAACTTTCACGCATGATCTGCATGATTTGGCCTATTGGTTCAAATCGCACGGTGTGACCAGCGTCGCGATGGAATCCACGGGCGTGTATTGGATCCCAGCCTACGAGATACTCGAACAGCACGGCTTCGAGGTTATACTGGTCAACGCCCGCTACGCCAAGAACGTCCCAGGTCGGAAGACGGACGTCAGCGACGCAAGTTGGCTGCGGCAGTTGCATTCATATGGGCTCCTGCGTGGCAGCTTTCGACCAACGGCTGAGATTGCGACGTTGCGGGCTTATCTGCGCCAGCGCGAACGGTTGGTGGAATATGCAGCTGCTCACATCCAACACATGCAAAAGGCTCTGATGGAGATGAACTTGCAGCTGCATCATGTCGTCTCTGATATCACCGGCGTGACGGGGATGAAGATCATCCGTGCGATTGTTGCGGGCGAACGGGATTTGGACGTGTTAGCCGCGTATCGCGACGTGCGTTGCAAGGCTTCAACAGAGACAATCAAAGCCGCGCTCAATGGCAATGATCGCCCCGAACACATCTTCGGGCTGACCCAGTCGCTCGAACTCTATGACTTCTATCAGGCCAAGATGCTGGAATGTGATCGCCATCTTGAGACGACGCTTGCGGCATTGGGCGCAGATACCGAACATGACCCAAGTGAGTTGCCACGCCCGCGCACAAAGGCCAAGCAAGTCAGCACGCCTTCGTTTGATGTACGGGCCGCACTGTTCGCCGTCCTTGGCGTTGATCTGACCCAAATCCACGGGATGGGGCCGTCTCTGTCACTCAAATTGGTTGGCGAATGTGGCACTGACCTGCGCGCATGGCCAAGCGCCAAACACTTCACCTCGTGGCTCTGCCTAGCACCGGGGAACAAGATATCTGGCGGTAAGGTGTTGTCATCTCGAACGCGGCGATCATCCAGCCGCGCTGCAGCCCTCTTGCGTTTGGCTGCGGTTACGATCGGGCGCAGCGATACCGCTCTTGGGGCTTTCTACCGCCGACTGGCAGCACGCGCGGGCAAGGCCAAAGCAGTCACGGCCACCGCGCGCAAAATTGCCGTTCTATTCTACAATACCCTCCGACACGGCATGACCTACAAAGATCCCGGCGCATCCCATTATGAAGAACGATACCGCAATCGAGTGCTTGGCAATCTCAAACGTCGAGCCAAGTCATTCGGGTATGATTTGCAAGAGTTACCACTGGAGGCCGACATGGCTGTTTCTTAGGAAGGCCACCCAGTTCTTCGCGGGTCAAAAGCCATGAGGTTTAGAGTCATCGAGGAACACATCACCAGCTTTCCAATCAAACGATTGTGCAGTGTCGTTGGCGTCAGCCCGCGCGGCTTGCGGGCCTTCCGCAGTCGGCCTGCCAGTCGCAGACAGCGGTCTGATCTGGTCACGTTGGCCCACATCAAGGAACAGTCCCGTTTCAGTTTGGGCAGCTATGGTCGCCCACGAATGACAGAAGAGCTGAAGGAGATCGGCTTGGATGTTGGCCACCGATGTGTTGGCAGATTGATGCGCCAGAACGGCATATCTGTTGTTAGAACCCGCAAACACAAGGTCACAACCGACAGCGACCACAAGTTCAATATCGCACCGAACTTACTGGACCGTGACTTTACCGCTGATATGCCAAACCAAAAGTGGGCTGGTGATATCAGTTACGTTTGGACCCGTGAAGGCTGGTTGTATCTTGCTGTGATCCTGGACTTGCATTCCCGTCGTATCATCGGCTGGGCGGGGTAGTGCCCCCGGTCGTGGTGTAGGAGGCCGCGCGCGAAGCCTTTGGCTTAGCGCAGCGCGCGGCCGGTCTGGCGGCCACCGTGTTTTTTCGTAGTCTGAGGTTGTTCAAAGACCAACGACGACGAAGGAGAACACGATGACCAATTCTATAATCAACCTTCCTGAGGTAATCGCCAAGAGCGATGACGCTGATTTTTTGCGCGACCTGATCCAGGATGCTGCCCAACGACTGATGGATATTGAGGTGGCCGCCGTCTGCGGCGCCGGGCACGGTGAGCGCAGCCCGGAGCGAGAGAACCAGCGCAATGGCTACCGGACGCGTCGATGGGATACCCGCGCAGGCACTATTGGCCTGAATATTCCCAAACTCCGAAAAGGCAGTTATTTCCCGACGTTTCTTGAGCCGCGCAAGACTGCCGAGAAGGCGCTTATGGCGGTGATACAGGAAGCATATGTCCAAGGGGTTTCCACGCGCGCCGTCGATGATCTGGTGCAGGCTATGGGTATAACGGGCACCTCGAAAAGCCAGGTGTCTCGCCTCTGCGAGGAAATAGATGAACGGGTGCAGGCATTCCTGAACCGCCCACTTGAAGGCGACTGGCCGTTCCTGTGGCTCGACGCCACCTACGTAAAGCTGCGCGAGGGCGGGAGGATTGTGTCCATGGCGGTTATAGTAGCCGTCGCGGTCAACACGGACGGACGTCGTGAGATCCTTGGCATCACTGTCATGCCATCCGAGGCTGAAACCTTCTGGGCCGAGTTCCTGCGCTCGCTGACGCGGCGTGGCCTGCGCGGTATACAGATGGTGATCAGCGACGCGCATGAGGGTCTGAAGGCGGCGGCACGTAAGGTTCTGGGCGCCGGGTGGCAGCGCTGCCGCGTGCATTTCCAGCGCAATCTCCTGGCCCGCGTTAACAAAGCCAACAAGCCCGTGGTCAGCGCCGTGGTGAAGACCGTCTTCGCCGAAAAGGACCGCGACCAGGCCCACGCCCGGTGGCGCGAGGTAGCCGATAATTTGCGCGATCGGTTCCCGGACGTTGCCGAACTGATGGATGAGGCCGAGCATGACGTGCTGGCCTACATGGCCTTCGACGAGAGTCTGCGCAGCAAGTTGCACAGCACCAATCCACTGGAACGTATCAACAAGGAGATCAAGCGGCGCACCAACGTGGTCGGGATCTTCCCCAACCGTGATGCCGTCATCCGGCTGGTGGGCGCGCTGATGCTAGAGCAAAACGATGAATGGGCTGTCTCCCGCCGCTACATGCCGGTGGAAAAGCTGACCGCTATATGTAACCATGACGATGAGACGGCGATGATCGCCGCTCAGTGAACGAGCGACACCAGCTATGAAGAAGCAGGTGGACGCCAGCTCCTACACCATCTCCCGGGGCACTACCATAAAATTTCCTGAACCGGCCGAGATCGCCTGTCTGCTTGGGCTAGCCAAGCGCATATCCTACGCCACGCACTGTCCGAAGCGGATCGGCACCACCATACTGTGATAGTGCTTTTCTCAGACGGCCAATGTGGACATCTACCGTGCGAGTATCGACGTATAGATCCCGCCCCCATACACGGTCGAGCAACTGCTCACGGCTCCAGACGCGCCCGGGTTTTTCCATGAACGTGGTGAGCAGCCGGAATTCCGTTGGCCCCAGCTTCAGTTCATCTGGTCCGCGGGTGACTTTGTGCGTTTCACCGTCCAAAATAATATCGTCAAATGCAAGCTGTTGGCCAAGCGAAGAAGGCCGCACGCGGCGCAGCTGGGTCCGCACCCGCGCCATCAGCTCAATCACCGAGTAGGGCTTTACTACGTAATCATCCGCGCCCGTTTCCAAACCGCGCACCTTATCCACTTCTTCAGAACGCGCAGAGAGCATGACTACCGGAATAGAGCGCGTCTCGGGCTTGCTCTTGAGGCGCCTGCACACTTCGATGCCAGACATATTCGGCATCATCCAGTCCAGCACAACGATGTCAGGAGCGTCTTCAGTGATAACCAAAAGCGCTTCTTCGCCGTTTCTCGCACGGCTTACAGCAAACCCTTCAGCTTCGAGATTATAGGCTAATACTTCCAACTGAGCTGGCTCATCCTCTACGACCAAAATACGCGGCTGATCAGTGGACATCTGCTTGGTCTCCTTAGCTTGGCGATGATGTTTTGTCGCCTTTGGCGCGCGCCTCATCCGGGATCGCGCCAGTAACGAGGTAGACAACCTGTTCGGCAATAGAGGTCACGTGGTCCCCCATCCGTTCAATATTTTTGGCGATAAAATGCAGGTGCATACAGGCGGTGATATTGCTAGGATCTTCCATCATAAAGGTCAGGAATTCCCGGAAAAGCGCATTGTACATTTGATCGACCTGAATATCGCGGTCGATCACGTCCTGAGCTAGTTCGGCATCCCGTGCGACATAGGCATCCAAGGCGTCTTTCAGCATCCCCTCGACCTCTTTGGCCATGCGGCGCAAGGCACCCGCACTGCCATTCACAGGCTCCATTTGGTAAAGGACGCCCGTGCGCTTGGCGAGGTTTTTAGCGTAATCCCCAATGCGCTCCAAGTTGGCACTAACTTTGATGACAGAGAGCACGACGCGCAGGTCAATGGCCGTAGGCGCACGCAAGGCGATCACACGCGCGGCCTCTTCGTTGATTATTTCTTCAAGGCCGTCAATCGCTTTGTCTGCGACGCGCACCGCTTCTGCACGCTCTTCGTCTCGCGTCTCAAGGCTGATCGCGGCCTCAAGTATGGCATTCTCTACCAGCCCGCCCATTTTCATAATCTGTGCCTGGATCGCTTCAAGATCACGGTCGAAGGCTGATGCGATATGTTTATCGTGCATTTTTAACTCCTTAGCCGATACGGCCAGTGATGTAGCTTTCGGTGCGTGGATCGACTGGATTGGTAAAGATGGTGGTCGTCTCACCATACTCAACAAGGTGGCCGAGGTGGAAAAAGGCCGTTTTTTGGCTGACTCGTGCTGCTTGCTGCATTGAGTGTGTGACTATCACGACCGAGTAGCTCTTGCGCAGGTCGTCAATAAGCTCCTCGACTTGGGCCGTGGCGATAGGGTCAAGGGCCGAACATGGCTCATCCATCAACAGTACTTCGGGCTCTGTTGCGATAGCACGCGCAATGCAAAGACGCTGTTGCTGGCCACCGGAAAGGCCCGTGCCTGGCGCATGCAGGCGGTCTTTTACCTCATCCCAGATCGCACCACGACGCAGGGAGTTTTCGACAATGTTATCCAAATCTGCTTTGTTCTTGGCCAGACCGTGGATTTTGGGTCCATAAGCCACGTTGTCGTAGATGGATTTCGGAAACGGGTTCGGTTTTTGGAACACCATGCCGACTTTTGCGCGCAACTGCACAGGATCGACTTTCGGGTTATAGATGTCTTCGCCATCGATCATGATGTCTCCCGTCACACGGCAGATATCAATCGTGTCGTTCATCCGGTTAATACAGCGCAAAAAGGTCGACTTGCCGCAACCCGAAGGCCCGATAAAGGCTGTCACAGTCTTGTCTTCGATTTCGACGCTCACGTCCTTGATGGCATGGTTGTCGCCATAATAGACCTGTACGTCTTTCGCTGCGATCTTGACCTCTTTGGTGTCCACTTTTCTCTCCATAATTCTCATATCGTTCATGTTCCCGCTCCCTACCATCGACGTTCAAAACGCCGCCGCAACAGCACGGCAATCGCGTTCATCGTGATCAGGAACAGCAACAGAATGATAATGCCGCCCCAAGCTTTCTCATAGAACCCCGGGTCTGCGCGGCTGGCCCATGTATAGATTTGCGCGGGCATGGCCGAGTTGGCGTCGGTCAAGCCGCCGAGGAAGGTCTCGGGGTATTCGCGTGCAACAAAACCAACCATACCGATCAGCAGGAGTGGAGCCGTTTCACCTAAGGCCTGCGCCAGCCCGATGATTGTTCCGGTTAGGATGCCCGGCATAGCCAGCGGCAGCACATGGTGGAACACAGATTGCATCTTGGAGGCCCCTACGCCCAAGGCCGCATCACGGATGGAGGGCGGCACAGCAGCCAATGAGGCGCGTGTTGAAATGATGATTGTCGGCAGCGTCATCAGGGTCAGGACAAGCCCGCCGACCAGCGGCGCAGACTGCGGGAAGCCCGCGAATTGGATAAATACAGCCAGTCCAAGGATACCGAACACGATGGAAGGCACGGCGGCAAGGTTCGAGATGTTTACTTCAATCAGATCGGTCCAGCGGTTCTTGGGGGCAAATTCCTCAAGGTAGATGGAAGCAGCCACCCCGATGGGCAGCGACAGGAACAAAACCACAAGCATCATAAAAAATGAGCCGATCACAGAGGCCCCGAGCCCCGCCCCGCCAGGGTTGTCCACACCAGAGTCCGTGCCCGTGATGAAGTTCCAGTTGAACGCGCCCTTCACGATCCCCGCATCTTCAAGCGCGTCCACCAGATCAAGGTCCGCCGCCATCAAAAAGCGGCTGTCCACCAGCGTATCACGCGTGATCCGCCCATTCATGTATCCGTCAACACGCGATGATGCGGCAAGCTCGAAGGACACAGGTGTGCCGATGCGGTCGGGGTTTTCAAGAAAGAAGCTGCGGATGGTGCCGCCGGGCTTGCCCACAATTCGCTCAATCGCTTTGCCGTCGAACGCAACGTCCAACCCGCTGGCATCAAGCTGCTCGGTCAGCGCATTCACGAATATCTTCTGATATTCGCCCGTCTTGAGCATCTTGGATTCTGCCGTGTCAAACTGCTCTTGGGTCATCGTAAATTCGATTTCCACCACGGTCTGGGTAAAGGCCGGAAGACCGGACCGAAGAATAGATGTAAACAAGAATACAAGAAACAGCAGGCCCACACCAATCGCGGCCATGCCAAACATGCGGAAACGGGTTTCAGCAGCGTTGCGCTGGCGCGTGCGCGCATCCTGAACAAGCAGGCTGGATTTCTTCTTCGGGGCGGTGGCGGGTGTCATGCTTGCGTCAGTCATCAGTCATACTGCTCCCGGTATTTGCGCACGATATAAAGGGCAAAGACATTCAGCCCTAGCGTAAGGACAAAGAGGGTCATGCCGAGGGCAAAAGCCACAAGCGCCTCGGGCGAGGCAAAATCGGCGTCACCCGTGAGCTGGCTCACGATCTTTGCGGTGATGGTGGTCATGGCCTCAAACGGGTTGAGCGACAGCCGCGCTGCGGCCCCAGCCCCCAGCACCACGATCATCGTCTCGCCAATAGCGCGCGAGGCCGCCAGCAGGATTGCACCCACGATGCCAGGCAGAGCTGCGGGCAGGATCACCTGACGGATCGTCTCGGATTTCGTCGCACCAAGCCCGTAAGACCCGTCGCGCATCGCCTGAGGCACAGCATTGATAATGTCGTCAGATAGCGAGGATACAAAGGGAATGAGCATGATGCCCATCACAAGGCCAGCCGTCATCACGGCGGTGCCACCCTGCATCCAGCCCAGCGTATCTTTGCCAATCATGCTCGCCAGCAGCGGGCCAACAGTCAGCAATGCAAACAGCCCGTAGACGATTGTGGGAATACCCGCGAGAATTTCGATCAGCGGCTTTGCGATACCGCGCACTTTTGGGCCTGCATATTCCGACAGATAAATCGCGGAGAACAGACCAATCGGCACCGCGACCAGAAGGGCAATGAAGGAGATATAGAACGTACCCCAAAGCAGCGGCAGAACGCCAAGGTCAGACGCCCCGCCACGCCCGGAAAAGCTGGGTGCCCAATTGGTCCCAAAAAAGAAATCGGCCGCAGGATAAAGCTTGAAGAATTCGATCGTGTTGAAAAGCAGCGCAAACAGAATGCCGATGGTGGTCAGGATCGCGACAGAAGCAGCGGCGATTAACAGTGCCAGAATACCACGTTCAACCGTGTTTCGGGCGCGGAATTGAGCGTTGGAGCGAGAGTAGGAATAGGCCGCGCCACCAAGTGCAATAAGCAGGACAACCACGGTCATGATCGTAGAACTAGTCGCATTCAGCGCGCGATAAAGCTGCGCGCCCTGCAGAACTTCAGGGCTTACGTTGGATCCGAGGGCCACCCCAACTTCACCGAGAAGCTCGCGGACATCAGAAGTCTCCGTGCTTATGGATGCAGCCTCCTCGCGGGTCATGGCAGCCTGTTCAACAGCTGTATCTAAACCGTCAGCAACCCGCCGCACATCACTCATCACAAGACCGATGGAACTGCCTTCGGATACCATCGTATCGGGAAGTGTCCCAAGAACGCGTGAGTTTACGAAAAACGGCTGCGCCAGCATCCAGATAATGAGAACGATTGCAGCGGGCACAATAGCCCACATAGCCACATTGGAGCCGTAATATACGGGTAAGGAATGCAAATCCCGACTGTCACCACCCGCACTTCGAAGTGCGCGGTTGCGGCCCGTTATAAAACCGACCGTGGCGATGGTGATAAGGATCAATACCAGCCATGTAAACGGCATGTCGGCTCCAATCGTCGAGATATCCAAAGTAGCAATGCCTCAATCGAGAGGCATCATTTTTGTGAGGTGGAGATGGCGCTCTACGCCATCTCCAGTTTTGTGACGCTTAGCTACCGCCACCCATTGGTGTTTCTGCTTCGATAGCAGTTTGTGTCGCGGCCAATTCGGGGTCTGCGACCAGACCATAAGCGGACAGTGGGCCATCAGGTCCTGCGATTTCGTCAGCTACGAAGAAAGACGCGAACTCTTTGAGGCCCGGGATCACGCCGATGTGCGCTTTTTTCATGTAGAAGAACAGCGGGCGCGATACAGGGTACTCACCCGTGGAGATGGTCTCTGTGGAAGGTGCAACACCGCCCATTGTCGCCACTTTCAGCTTGTCCTGGTTGTTTTCGTAGAACGCCAGACCAAAGATGCCGATACCGTTTGGGTTGGTGTCGATGCGCGCCAGCGTTTCGGTGTAATCGCCGTCGATGTCAACGGATGCGCCGTCTTGACGCACATCGATGCAGGCGTCTTCTGCGTCATCCTCAGACATGCCAGAGGCCATCATCGCTTCCATAGCGCCTGTCACTTCACAGCCTTCAAGCAGCACCTTGTCTTCAAATACTTCGCGTGTGCCGTGCTTGGTGCCAGGAATAAATGCCAAGATGTCTGCTGCTGGTAGGTTGGCGTTGAAATCTGCCCACTGGCTATGCGGGTTATCGACAATCGTACCGTCCACAAGAACCTTGGAGCCCAGAGCATTAAAAATGTCGGCAGGCTGGAACGCAGTATAGGCAGGGCCATTGATCTGGCTTGCGAATACGATGCCATCATACCCGATACGTACTTCAATAATGTCAGTTACACCGGCTTCGGCACATGCAGCGACTTCTTTTTCACGGATTGCACGGGATGCGTTGGCAATGTCGATAGTGTTTTCGCCAACACCTTCGCAGAACCGCTTAAGGCCCGAGCTTGAACCACCGGATTCAACAACGGGCGTGGGGAAATCAAAGTTTTCACCAAACGCTTCGGCGACGATTGACGCGTAGGGCAGCACAGTGGACGAACCAGCGATTTGCACCTGATCCCGTGCTGCAGCAGTTGTTGCGGCCATCGCGGACAGTGCCAGTGCGGAAGTTGCGAGTTTTGCGAAAGACATGCTTGTCTCCTGTTTGTAGATTAAGAAGCGACCCCCCCATGGGAATCTCCCGCTCCGTCTACGGAGGCTACGTAACGTCTTTATGACAGTTACATTACATCTTTATGACAATGGGCGAAATGCCTGACTATCGCTCAAGAAATTTCTTGAATAGGTAGAATAACGGTAAATGTTGTGCCTTGACCCAGTTCGCTTTCAACACGCAGGCGGCCGCGGTGACGGTTGATGATGTGCTTAACGATCGCAAGCCCAAGACCGGTCCCACCAAGCTCCTTGCTGCGGTGGTCATCAGCGCGGTAGAATCGCTCGGTGAGACGCGGCAGATGGATCGGATCAATGCCCGCGCCATAGTCGATGATCTGGATGCGCACGCCCGGCGCACGCAAAACTGGCTCGCGGACACTCTCGATCACCCGAACTGTTACGCACCCCCCCGATCCGCCATATTTTATCGCATTCATAATAATGTTGGTGAAGACCTGTTTGAGCTGATCCCCGTCCGCAATCATATAGACAGGATTTTCTGGGTATTCAGTCTCAAAAGTGACCTCCGCCTTGCTTGCCAAACTCTGCAAGGTGTGCAGCGTCGAATTTAGAATATCATTTAACACCACACTTTGTGTGGGCCGCACGCACTCGTCCCCCTCAACCCTGTTGAGAGACATCAGATCACCCACAAGGCGGTTCATCCGCTCTGCCTCGGTTTTCATAATATCAAGGAACCGTGCGCCCGCCTCTGGATCATTGCGCGCAGGGCCGCGCAGCGTCTCAATAAACCCCATGAGCGCCGTCAAAGGCGTGCGCAATTCGTGGCTGACATTTGCGACAAAATCGCGGCGCATCTGGCTCGCCTGCTCCTTGTCTGTCATATCCTCGAAGGTAACAAGCACGACGCCTGCCGCGTCTTGGCCAAAACCCCGCACCGTGCGACAACTGACCCGAAACGTCGTGTCCTGTGCACCATCATTACTGAGATACTGTGTTGCGCGCGCGATGCCGTCCGTCAGCGTTGCCTCGATCGCCTCAAGAAGGGCCGGCTGACGCAACATCGTGACATAATTCTGGCCCCGCGCCTGTTGTCCGATGAGTGTCAGAGCATCAGTATTGGCCGCGATGATGCGCTCGGAACCATCAATGGCAAGGCTGGGGAGCGGAACAGCAGCCAAAAGAGCATTAAGAATTTCATCATTCATCTTGGACCTCTCCAATACAGGTGCCGCCTGATTGCATTCCTGAATCCATTCCTTAGGGCATCCATAGCTTTCAGTCCAACCAAGAGACAAACAAGTTTCGGGTGTGCGATTTGATGTATGTTCCAGCGCACCCACCAATAAAAGCAAAGCTCCAAAGGCACTGTCACAGTATCTTTGCTCAATTGTCATGAAACTGAATCGTAGCCGTCGCAAGTCTGTGATGTTCGTCGCGTATTCGCCCCCCAAACATGGGGGCGATATGCTTAGAATCGATACACTAACGAAACGCTTCGGAGACAAAACAGCCGTTGATTCGGCCAACATCTCCGTAGACGCACCATCCATGATCGGCATAATTGGGCGGTCAGGTGCGGGAAAATCCACTCTTTTGCGGATGGTTAATCGTCTCAGTGATGCGTCATCCGGTACGATCACATTTGAGGGCGAGGACATTACATCTCTGCGCGGTGCCGCGCGACGCAACTGGCAATCGCGTTGTGCGATGATCTTTCAACAGTTTAACCTCGTACCACGCATGGACGTTGTGTCTAACGTACTCCACGGCACGCTGAACAAACGCTCGACACTTGCGACGCTGTTCAACCTCTATCCACAGGCTGATATTCACAAAGCAATCGAAGTTCTCGACCGCCTTGGCATCGCTGAACAGGCGCCCAAGCGCGCCGAGGCCTTGTCAGGAGGCCAGCAACAGCGCGTGGCGATTGCCCGGGCATTGATGCAGGATCCCAAGATCATTCTCGCAGACGAGCCGATTGCCTCTCTTGATCCAATGAATGCGCAAGTGGTGATGCAATCACTGCGCGCCATCCATGAGGCAGACGGGCGCACGGTCATCGCCAATTTGCACACACTGGATACGGCGCGCCGCTATTGCGACCGTGTGATCGGCATGCGCGATGGCAGGATCGTGTTTGACGGCGCGCCCGAGCAGCTAACCACTGGTGTTGCCCGCGATATCTACGGCGCAGGCGCGGATTTTTCCGAAGCGGCCACCTCTACCGAAATTGAAACATTGGACAGACCAGAGGTTCGCGAGGCTGGAGCCTACGTCTGAGCCAGTTTCTACCCTCACATAACCAGCCCTCAAAGCCGTTAGGCACTCGGGCAATCAACCACGGAGAAAACGATGAAAAAGACACTTGCACTGGCACTTGCCGCTACAACAGCGCTCACCACGGGCGCTGTTGCCCAAGAGATCACCGAATTCCGCATCGGCATCCTTGGCGGTGAAAACGCCCAAGACCGCATGAACAGCTATCAGTGCTTGGCGGACTACACGACCGAAGCCCTCGGCGTCGAGACAAAGCTCTTTGCCCCTGCCGACTATAACGGTGTGATTCAGGGCCTGCTGGGCGGTAACATCGACATGGCTTGGCTCGGTGCCTCCGCCTATGCCGCCACATTCCTGCAAGATCCGGAAGCCGTAGAGCCTGTGCTGATCAAAGTGAACGTAGATGGCTCCGTCGGCTACCACTCTATCGGCTTTGCCCGCAAAGACAGCAGCGTGACATCACTGGACGACATGGAAGGCAAAGTATTCGGGTTTGGTGATCCGAACTCCACATCAGGCTACCTGATCCCCTCCATCGAGATCCCTCAGCACAAAGACGGCGTGACCATGGAGAGCGGCGAGTACTTTGGCGAAGTGAAATTCACGGGCGGTCACGAGCAAACCATCGTAGCCGTAAACAACGGTGACATTGACGGCGGCGTGACATGGGCCGACGCTCAGGGCAACTGGGAAGACGGCTACAACTCGGGCGCGCTTCGCAAGGCCGTTGATGCGGGTCTCGTTGACATGAACGACATGGTTCAGATCTGGAAATCCAAAGTGATCCCCGAAGGCCCAGTTGTTCTGCGCAAAGCCTTGCCAGCGGACGTACGGACAAAGATGACTGCGCTGGTTGATGGTCTTTTTGAAGCCGATCCTGAGTGCGCCTACGGTGTGGCCTCTGGTGACACGCTCGGCTTCCAGCCCGTCACACATGATACCTACATTTCAATCGTCGAAGCCCGCAAAGCGAAGATCGGCGGCTAATCAATTTCTATGGCGCATCCGGTAGCCCTTCGGGGCTGCCGGAATTTTTTTGTCTGGGGGCAACATGGCAGATATCTCACTCAGCGGCGCGGCGCAGACGGTGCGCACAATCCAGTCCAGCTATATGGCGCAGGTGCAGCGGCGCAGGCTTTATAGTGGTCTCACGCTTCTTATATTTGTGATCCTGATGGTCTCGGGATTCAACATTGCCGATGATCGCAACGCTGGCGGCTTTTGGAACGGGCTGCATCAAGTTGGTGACTATCCCGCCGATGTTCTGTCAGAGGCTTGGGAGAAACGTGCCGACCTGCCTGCCCTGACTGCAAAATATTTCCCCGCGTTGGTCGAGACCTTGAACATCGCCGCCGTCTCCACGCTGATTGGGGCCATCGGTGGGCTGTTCCTCTCCCTGCTGGGCACCAGAGGCTTGGCCAAATGGCCCTGCCTGATCCCGCTGTTTCGCCGTATCTCTGACATCATGCGCGCCGTGCCCGAAATCGTGATCGCGCTGGTGCTGATCTTTGTGCTGGGCGGCGGGCCTGTACCTGCGATGTCCGCCATTGCTATCCACACGGCTGGGGCATTGGCAAAGATGTTCTCCGAAGTCTCCGAGAATACCGACCTTAAAGCAGTCGAGGGACTGTCCTCGACGGGGGCGACATGGCTCCAGCGGATGCTGCTCGGCGTGCTGCCGCAGGTCGCTCCAAATTACGTGAGCTACACACTCCTGCGCTTTGAGGTCAACATCCGCGCCTCTGCCATTCTGGGTTTTGTGGGCGCTGGTGGTCTGGGTTACGAGCTGCGCAATGCCATGGCGTGGGGGCCGGGCCGTTTTGACGAAGCGGCGGCGATCTTCATCCTGCTCTTCGGCACGATTATCTTCTTTGATCAGGTTTCAAGCCGCTACCGCAACAAGCTGACCGATGGTCAGACACATTAAGCATTGAAGGACCAAGCCCATGACCGCTATTGATCTGGACACCACCAAGCTTACAGCCGACAGGCTGTTTCAGCGCAAGCGGCTGATGGGTTTTGCCATTCCGGCCGTGATCCTTGCCTATCTCACCTATATTTTCTTCGCCTTCGACCTGCCAGGTCTGGCCGGACGCGCCAATATGGACAACGCCGTCACGCTGGTCTCGGACAGCTGGTCTCACAAGGTACATGTGACCCGTGACAACCGCTCGGGCGAGATCAGCTATGCCGTTGAGGGCGAACGCAAGGGCCGCTACCCCGAAGGCGCGCGGCCCGCATGGGTTACCGGCGACGAGGTCATCACCATTGATCTGGGCGGCGATCACATCGTTCGCTACCTGCCTGACAACCGGACCGAGATTGAAATTCCAAACTTTCCGCTGATCGAGGTGCAGGCAGAGGGTCGGGCCCTGACCACGAACCTACCTGATGACTTGCCTGACTGGATTTCAGCCTCAAGTCGCCGCATCGGCATCACCACGCCCGAGGGCCGCATTACCCTGACAGGGGCGCGCACCGAAGTGTTCAACTATTTCCCGGGTTGGGAGTTGTTCTGGTTCACCCTCGACAGCCCTTACCACGGTCAAAGCCTCTCAACGATCCTGTTCGGAGAGCGTGTGGACCCTGCGCGCCCGAATGTCTCGGGTGCGATATCTGACTGGTGGAACAACGCCATGTGGCGGCACAAGGACGTGGCTTGGGCCATCGGTGAGACGATCCTGATGGCGTTTCTAGGCACCATGGGCGCTGCGATCATCGCACTGCCGCTGGGCTTTCTCGCGGCCAAGCGCTTTTCACCAATTATGATCCTGCGTGCCGCCACCCGCCGCCTGTTCGACTTTATGCGCGGTGTGGATGCCCTGATCTGGACAGTAGTTTTGGCTCGCGCGTTCGGCCCGGGCCCTTTGACAGGCGCACTGGCAATCCTGATCACGGATACGGGCACCTTTGGCAAAATCTTTTCCGAGGCTTTGGAAAACGTGGATCAAAAGCAGATCGAAGGGGTCTCCTCCACAGGGGCCAAGCCGTTACAACGCTACCGTTTTGGCGTGATCCCTCAGCTGGTGCCTGTGCTGCTGGCGCAAATCCTCTATTTTCTGGAATCAAACACGCGCTCCGCCACAATTATTGGTGCCATTACGGGTGGCGGTATCGGGCTGATGCTGACCCAAGCGATCCAGACGCAAAAAGACTGGGAAGAGGTCGCCTATTACATCGTGCTGATCATTGCCATGGTGATGTTCATGGACTGGCTCTCGGGCTGGCTGCGCGGCAAGCTGATCGGGCGCAAAGACTGATGGCACGCATCCTGATCACAGGCAGCAATCGCGGCCTCGGTGCCGCACTCGCCACCGAGGCAATGCCCTTATTGGTCTTCTAACGTTAGTGTGACCCGATCCCCTGCAAACCATGTGCGACCGTATTCTACTGGCTTACCAATCGCACATGTATTGACACTTGACGATCTCAGCAAAGGATCGCCTTCACCAACATTCAAAAGTAGCGCATGTGTTGCGGTAGCGCGGACTGCCGTCAGCCGGGTTGAGGCACGCGTATAGTCGTCGATACCCACAATACTCAGCGCTCGGGTGACGCCACTTGTTTCTGTCAATGCCGCGGTAATTCCTGGGAGCCTCAGGATCGGGAACAGGCTTTCAAATACGGCAATTGGCTGACCATCTGCCAATGAAAGCCCATGATAAGCACAGACCGGATTGCCCGCCTCAATTTGCAACGCCTGAGCCTCGCCAATCGTCGCAGCGCGCTCGCCCAACGCGAGCATGCGCTTTTCCGGTCTGCGGCCTGCGGCGATCAGGTTTTCGTGGAACCGCACCCGATTGCCAATCGGATAGTCGGTCGGTGTGGCCGCGACAAAGGCCCCTGCACCGCGACGGGTGCGCACCAGCCCTTCCTCAACCAATACCGAAATCCCGTGGCGCACCGTGTGGCGGTTCACGCCAAAGCGGTCTGCCAGCGCAGCCTCAGTCGGCAACTTGTCCCCCGGCGCATAGCGTCCTTCAGCCAAGTCACTGCGCAATGCGTTAGCGATGGCCTTCCAGATCGGGGTTTTGTCGGAACTGTCACACAAATTTCACAAAACTCTTCTGTCAAGAGGACATCAATATAATAAGATATGTATAGTTGTATAGGAAAGAGACAAGTTGTCGAGATGAAAGACACTGTGAGCGAACATAATCCCCGCAAGGCGTGGATGGGTCTGCTGGCTAAAGCGCCCGAAGGCCGTGTGGCTACACTTTTGGATGCTGAAATATCGCGCCCTGCTTTTACGTGGCTGCGTGCACCAGAGATTGGCAGCACGATGGTCCGCGGACGCGCTGGTGCCACCGGCGCACCCTTCAATCTGGGCGAGATGACTATAACCCGCTGCGCTTTGACGTTGGAAACCGGCGAAGTCGGGCACAGCTACATTCAAGGGCGTAGCAAAGCAGATGCCGAGGTCGCCGCTCTAGTCGATGCGCTTATGCAGACCGCAATGGCAAGTAGGCTGCGCGAGACGCTCCTTGAGCCTCTGGAAGCAGGGATGGCCACCATGAAAGCCGCCCGCGCGACCAAGGCAGCCGCGACAAAGGTTGATTTCTTTACCATGACCCGAGGAGAAGACTGATGCAGGCAAACACCCTGTCCGGCGGCTTTGCCGATCCAGCCACCCAGTCAGCCCACGCCTTTCGCAGTGTAATGGAGGCCATGGCGCGTCCGGGCACCATTCAGGATATCGAAGGGGCAGCACCCCCTGCCCCGCTGTCGCCCGCGATGGGCGCCGTTCTGCTGACGCTCTGCGATACGGAAACACCGATTTATCTGGCTGGCGATATGGATTGCGAAGCGGCGCGGGCTTGGCTGGCCTTTCACACAGGTGCCCATTTTGTTGGCCCCGCGCATTGTATGTTTGCGGTTGGCAAGTGGGACGCGCTCGCGCCGCTCGCGGTCTATCCGATCGGCACGTCCGAGTACCCTGACCGCTCGACCACGCTCATCGTCGAATGTTCCGAACTTGCGGCAGGCGCAACTTTGACGGGTCCCGGCATCAAGGATCAGGCAACGCTTTCCTTGCCGGAAGTGGAAGCGTTTCAGGTCAACCCAACCCTGTTCCCGTTGGGGCTGGATTTCATTTTCACTTGTGGCGAACGCCTCGCGGCTTTGCCCCGGTCAACCAAGGTATCCTGAGATGTATGTAGCAGTCAAAGGCGGAGAGCGGGCAATCGAGAATGCCCATGCCTGGCTCGCCGAAGAACGCCGCGGTAACACGGATATCGCGGAGCTCAGCATTGCGCAAATCCGCGAGCAACTAAGTCTTGCCGTCAATCGCGTCATGGCCGAAGGGTCGCTTTATGATCCGGACCTTGCGGCACTTGCAATCAAGCAGGCGCGTGGCGATCTGATCGAAGCGATCTTCCTCATTCGAGCCTATCGCACCACTCTGCCGCGCTTTGGTGCGTCCGAGCCTGTCGATACCGGCATTATGGCCTGCGACAGGCGCATCTCGGCCACGTTCAAGGACCTGCCCGGTGGGCAGGTCCTGGGCCCAACATTTGACTACACGCACCGTTTGCTTGATTTCAAACTGGCCGCTGATGGCGAGGTGCCCAAGGCTCCATCTCGTGGCGCCGAGACAGGCACTGTCCCGCATGTCACCGAATTCCTGAACCGCGAAGGGCTGATCGAAGAGGCCCCCCATGACGATACGCCGCCCCCAGACCTGACCCGCGAACCGCTGGAAATGCCCGCCGAACGCGCCCTGCGCCTGCAAGCGCTGACCCGCGCGGACGAAGGTTTTACCCTTGGCCTCGCCTACTCCACGCAGCGCGGCTACGGGCGCAACCATGCCTTTGTGGGCGAGCTACGGATCGGGTCGGTGCCGGTTGAGATGGACATCCCCGAACTGGGATTTGCCGTTGAGATCGGAGAAGTGATCCTGACCGAATGCGAGACGGTCAACCAATTCACCGGCTCGAAAACCGAGCCGCCGCAGTTCACGCGCGGCTATGGGCTGGTCTTTGGCCAGACCGAGCGCAAGGCAATCTCCATGGCCTTGGTCGATCGCGCGCTACGCTGGGAAGAATTGGGCGAGGATAACGTTGGTGCACCCGCACAGGACGCAGAATTCGTTTTGTATCACGCCGACAACATTCAGGCGACAGGGTTTCTAGAGCATATCAAACTGCCCCATTACGTCGATTTCCAGTCCGAGCTGGAACTGGTGCGCAAGCTCCGTCGAGAAGCGGGTGCGCAACAGGTGCAGGAGGCAGCGGAATGACCGAGTATAACTTCGCCTATTTGGACGAACAGACCAAGCGCATGATCCGCCGCGCAATCCTTAAGGGGCTTGCCATTCCCGGCTATCAGGTCCCTTTCGCCTCTCGTGAGATGCCAATGCCCTATGGCTGGGGAACAGGTGGCGTGCAGGTGTCGGCAGCGGTGCTGACGCCCAAGGACACGTTCAAGGTGATCGACCAAGGGGCCGATGACACAACAAACGCAGTTTCAATACGGACTTTCTTTCAGCGGACAGCAGGTGTTGCGACGACCACTGCGACAAGTGATGCCACTGTGATCCAGACCCGGCACCGCATCCCCGAAGAACCGCTGCACGAGGGTCAAATCCTTGTTTATCAGGTGCCGATCCCCGAACCGCTGCGTTTTCTTGAACCCCGTGAAAGCGAGACACGTAAGATGCACAGCCTTGAAGAATATGGGCTGATGCATGTGAAACTTTACGAAGATATCAGCCGCCACGGTCATATCGCCACCTCTTACGCCTATCCGGTCAAGGTCGAAGGACGCTATGTGACGGATCCGTCGCCGATCCCCAAATTCGATAATCCCAAGCTGGGTGATATGGCCGCAATCCAGCTTTTTGGCGCAGGCCGCGAGCAACGTATTTATGCGCTGCCCCCATATACCCAAGTGGTCAGCCTCGACTTTCAGGATCATCCGTTTGAGGCGTCCAAGGCTGATCACCCCTGCGGGATGTGCGGTGCGACAGACAGCTATCTGGATGAGTTGATCATTGATGACGCAGGTGGGCGGATGTTTGTCTGTTCCGACACTGATTACTGCGAGGCGCGCCAGGCGGCTGGCCACAAAGGAAAGGACGCAGCATGACACCTTTGCTTTCCGTTCAGGGCATCACCAAGCGATATGGTGCGCATATTGGCTGCACCGATGTGTCGTTTGATCTTTACCCCGGCGAGGTAATGGGGATCGTCGGCGAAAGCGGGTCAGGCAAATCCACTTTGTTAAATTGCATGGCAGGGCATCTGACCCCTGATGCGGGACAAGTGGTATTCGACACTCGCACCGAGGGCCCGCGCGACACAATTATCATGTCAGAGCCGGAGCGGCGGATGCTCGGTCGAACCGATTGGGCCTTTGTGCACCAACACGCCCGCGACGGTCTGCGCATGGGCGTCAGTGCCGGCGGCAATGTGGGCGAGCGCTTGATGGCCGTGGGCGAGCGCCACTACGGCGATATCCGCGACAAGGCTACGGACTGGCTGGGGCGGGTCGAGATTGATGCGTCCCGTGTAGATGATCGCCCGACAACATTCTCGGGTGGGATGCAGCAACGCTTGCAGATCGCCCGCAACCTCGTCACGGGCCCGCGTCTGGTGTTCATGGATGAACCCACTGGTGGTCTTGATGTGTCGGTTCAGGCGCGACTGCTTGATCTGCTGCGAGGGCTTGTGCGCGACATGGGGCTGTCAGCGATCATCGTGACCCATGACCTGGCTGTGGTTCGCTTTCTGGCGGACCGCCTGATGGTTATGAAATCAGGCCGGGTGGTCGAGGCGGGCCTGACAGATCAGGTACTGGACGATCCGCAGCATGCCTATAGCCAGCTTCTTGTCAGTTCCGTTTTACAGGTTTGAACCATGATCAATCTTAGCGACGTTTCCAAAACCTTTACCCTGCACAATCAGGGCAGTGCCGTGATCAAGGTGATCAGCAATGTGTCCTTCGCGGTTGTCCCTGGCGAATGCGTGGCGCTCACTGGCGCCTCTGGTGCTGGTAAATCCACCCTAATGCGGATGATCTACGGCAATTACCTGACACAGGCAGGTCAAATTCGCATTGGCGGTTTGAACATCGTACAGGCCGAGCCGCGCGACGTTATCAAATTGCGCCGTGATGTGTTGGGTTATGTTAGCCAGTTCCTACGTGTCGTGCCGCGCGTGCCAACGCGGGACGTGGTTGCAGAGCCGCTGCGCGCGTTGGGCATACCAGAAATCGACGCGCACGACCGCGCATCGGCGCTTCTGAAACAATTAAACATTCCCGAACGGCTGTGGTCTTTGTCCCCCACAACCTTCTCGGGCGGCGAGCAACAGCGCGTCAATATCGCCCGTGGTTTTGCCCATGCCTATCCTGCGATGCTGCTTGATGAGCCCACCGCAAGCCTCGACGCTGCGAACCGCGAGGTTGTGCTGTCGCTCATCGAAGACGCCAAAGCCCGCGGCGCGGCCATCATCGGAATTTTCCATGACGAAGCGGCCCGCGCCCAAGTCTGTGATCGCGAAATTGATGTTGCCCAATTTACCCCCGGATTGGCAGCGTGACGCTTACCTCAAAAACTGGGGGGCGCCTTATCGCGGTTGTGGGCCCATCAGGTGTCGGCAAAGACAGCGTGATGGCGGGACTTCAGAGTGTCATGCCAGATTTGCATCTTGGCCGCCGCATAATCACACGTGCGCCCGAATTGGGCGGCGAGGATTATGATGCGGTTTCAGAGTTGCAATTTGATGCCTTGGTTAAAGATGGGGCTTTTGCTGTGTTTTGGCGCGCGCACGGACTGCACTATGGAATCCCGATCACCATCAAGTATCAACTTGGCAAAGGTACCGATTGCCTTGTCAATTTCTCCCGCAAAGCTCTGGCCCAAGCGGCCGAGATTTTCCCGCGCCTCGTCGTTCTCAACATCACCGCGAAACCGGAAACGCTTGCGCACCGTCTCGCTGCGCGGGCCCGCGAGACAGAGGAGGAGATCAGCAAACGCCTTGCCCAGGCTGACAAGCCCTTGCCGACTGGGCTCAAGGTGATCAACCTCGCCAATGATGGCCCGCTGTCCCAGACCATCGCTCGGGGGGCGGCGCTGCTTCAACCGGCGAGCGTGTAGCGATGCAACATCTCGAACCGACCGTCTTCCCGTTCACCGCACAAGGCGATCTGATCAAGGACAAAGGGCGTGGGCAAGTCGGGCAGAAATCGGCTTACATTCTCGGTCCAAGTTGGGATAGCAGCGTTGGGCAAACGCACCGACAGGGTCAAGTGAAACCTGAACTCTTCCATCACGTAAGGGTATCCCCACTCAACGAGCAACGCGTCCTGACGTCGACTCAACCCTGCCGCGCGGCGACGCGCCATCTCTTGCTCCCCGATCGGTGCGCGGAAACCGTCAAGATCATGAAGGCAAGTCTGCGCAACGCGCTGTACGGCCTCTTCTCCACCCTGTGGCGTCAACGCCAGAAACCGGCCCAGCGTCGTCAGCTGCAAACAATCGCAGATCGCGGGGGCAAGCGATGCCGCCATTTCCGAGGTAGCCTGCTCCAATTCCCTAATTGTGTGCGTTTTGACCAGGCTAAACGGCGGCTTCAACGTTCCGTGAAACCCATATTTGCGCGGTGTCATCGTGATGTCACGCAAACCGTTCAAACTTGGCTGACGCGCCTCGCAGCCCTGAACAACATCCCAGCCCAGCCAAGACGCTCCGAAATCGGCCAAGGGCCCTACCGGCGGCACATAGTAAATTGCGAATCGAGAGTATGACATGAATTCCCCTTTTCCCACGACCTCTTTGACAACGGCTTGTGACAGCGATGTGTCAAGCAACCTATGTCTCGCCAATGCACAGCTTGTGTTGGAAGATCAGGTGCTCACTGGTGCGGTAACAATCGAACAAGGCGTCATTTGTGACATTACTGAAGGGGATCATGTCCCAACCGGTGCCCTGGATTGTGCTGGTGATCTCGTTATTCCCGGTCTTGTCGAACTGCATACAGACAATGTCGAACGCCATATCGAACCGCGCCCAGAGGTGGACTGGCCTGGTCTCCCTGCGCTTCTTGCCCATGACGCCGAGCTGGCATCCACAGGCATCACAACGGTGTTTGACGCCATGCGGGTCGGATCCATTCATGATACTGGCCAAGACCGCTGTATCGAGTACGCCCGAAAGCTGGCAGACGAACTCTTGGCGGCGCGTGATCAAGGGTATTTCAAAATCAGTCACTTCCTCCATCTCAGGGCCGAAATCTGTTCCGGGACGTTGCTTGAAGAATTGGCGGCCTTCGGACCCTCAGACAGGGTCGGCATCGTCAGCCTGATGGATCATACCCCAGGCCAGCGCCAGTTCCGCGATCTGACTGCGTTGAAAACCTATGTCGCCAAGAAACGCGGGATGAACGACGCTGAGTTTGCCGAACATGTTGAGACCATGTTGGGTCTGCAAAAACGCTTTGGGTCAAAGCACGAGACGGGCGCAGTGCAAGAGGCCCGCCGCTTGGGTGCAGTTCTGGCCAGCCATGATGATACCACGGCCGATCATGTTGGAACCTCTGCGGAAAACGGCGTGGGTTTTGCCGAGTTTCCCACAACAGTTGAAGCCGCAGCCGCCTGTCGCATCCACGGCATTGCCGTGATGATGGGCGCACCCAACCTGATCCGCGGCGGATCCCACTCCGGCAATGTTGCAGCAGAGGCTCTCGCAAAAGCCGATCTTCTAGACATTGTCTCGTCTGACTACGTGCCTTCAGCGCTGCTTTTGTCAGCCTTCCGCCTTGCAGATATTTGGAATGATCTGCCCCGCGCTATTGCTACCGTGACCAGCAACCCTGCGCGTGCCGTACGGTTAAATGACCGGGGTGCTTTGAAAACAGGATTGCGCGGTGATGTTCTGCGTGTGCGCAAAATCGGCGAAACGCCTCTGCTCCGCGGCGTCTGGAGCCAAGGCAACAAAGTTGGTTAAGGTTTTTTGGAGGTGCGAACGCATACGTCACAAAGGTTTGATGAAACTGTAGCGCCATTGATACGCACCCGAATTATTCATCCAGATGATCAAACCTGGAGGGTGCTATGAAACTGAAATCCTTTTTGCTGGGTGTAAGCCTAGCCGCTGTGTCTGCCTTTGCAGCAACAGCAGAAACCTGGAAACTTGCCGTCACGGATGTTGAAGGCATGGAACGACTGCAACTGGAATGGGGTCCGTTCAAGGATGGGGAATGTCCCGCTTGATGTTGAAACTCGCCTGAGCGGCGCTGCTTGATGCGAGGTTATGCGGCGTCCTTCATCTGGTCAAGCTGGGCCTTTTGGCGGTGGTCGATAAGGGCCTGCTTTAGGATTGGCAGCTGCTTGTAGGCCTTGAGGCGCCGGCAGCCCTTCTTGGCTTCGAACATCCCCGCGGCGGTCCAGCGCAAGGCCATCTTGGCATTCCGCCAGCGTTTCACATTCCGGCAAACCTGCCGGATGACGCTGTTCATGGAATCGATGATACTTGTGCTGGCCAGTGAGCGCCGGAGTTCCAGCGGCAGCCCAGCCTGACCACGGTGGACCTGTCGCGCTTTAGTGCCGCCCCAAGTGCTCGTTTAGGCCACTTTCCGTTCGAAAGCGACTGGGCTTTTCCAGCCCAGTGCTGAGTGTCGGCGGCGTGGGTTGTAGAAGCCGTTGATGTATTCGAAGATCGCCATTTCAGCTTTCCGCCGTGTCTCCCAAGGATGCCGCCAAATCAGTTCAGCCTTGATGGTCTTGAAGAACGTCTCGACGGCGGCATTATCGTAGCAATTACCCTTACCGCTCATGGACACCTGGAAGCCCTGCTGGCGAAGGATTTTCTGATAATCGTGCGAACAATATTGCGACCCGCGATCCGTATGATGAATGCAGCCTTTGGGTGGCTGCCGTGACCTGCCCCCCGCTGGTCCCTCGTTCATAACGAGAATCTGCGGGTTTGATTTTGATACTCATGGGTTTCGGTTTGGGCAAGCGCGCCGGGCGCGGAGCCCTCAAATTGCTCAAGCGCTCGGCGCGCTTGCA
>NZ_JALBYP010000038.1 GCF_022678485.1 Aliiroseovarius sediminis | reverse complement strand
CCAACAACAAAAAGGCCGCCCGTTGGGCGGCCTTTCCGTTTTCTCGCTGTTAGGCTCTCGGCGGATTAGGCGTTGCCGCCAAATCGCCTGTCGCCCAGGTCAAATTCCCGGAGGGAATTTAACCTCAAGCGATGATCTTCGACACAACGCCCGAACCAACGGTGCGGCCACCTTCGCGGATGGCGAAGCGCAGGCCGTCTTCCATCGCGATCGGGGCGATCAGTTCAACGCCGAACTTCAGGTTGTCGCCCGGCATCACCATCTCGGTGCCTTCAGGCAGCTCAACCGTGCCGGTCACGTCGGTGGTCCGGAAGTAGAACTGAGGACGGTAGTTCGCGAAGAACGGCGTGTGACGGCCACCCTCTTCCTTGGTCAGGATATAGACCTCGGCTTCGAACTTCGTGTGCGGGTTCACCGAGCCCGGCTTACACAGAACCTGCCCGCGCTCGACCTTCTCACGATCAATACCGCGCAGCAGAACGCCGACGTTGTCGCCAGCTTCACCGCGATCAAGCAGCTTGCGGAACATCTCAACGCCCGTGCAGGTCGTCTTCTGCGTGTCCTTCAGGCCGACGATTTCGATCTCGTCGCCAACGTTCACAACGCCACGCTCAACACGACCGGTCACAACCGTGCCGCGGCCCGAGATCGAGAACACGTCTTCGATCGGCAAGAGGAACGCACCGTCAACCGGGCGCGCCGGGGTCGGGATGAAGTCGTCAACAGCCGCCATCAGTTCGCGGATCTTGTCTTCGCCGATATTCGCGTCGCGACCTTCCAGTGCAGCCAAAGCCGAACCAGCAATGATCGGAATGTCATCACCCGGATAGTCGTATTCGGTCAGAAGTTCGCGGATTTCCATCTCGACCAGCTCAAGCAGCTCTTCGTCGTCAACCTGGTCAACCTTGTTCATGAACACGACCATGGTCGGGATGCCAACCTGGCGGCCCAACAAAATGTGCTCGCGCGTCTGCGGCATCGGGCCGTCAGCAGCGTTCACAACCAGGATCGCGCCGTCCATCTGCGCCGCACCGGTGATCATGTTCTTCACATAGTCAGCGTGGCCGGGGCAGTCGACGTGCGCATAGTGGCGCGTGTCGGTTTCATATTCCACGTGCGCGGTCGAGATCGTGATCCCACGCGCCTTCTCTTCCGGCGCACCGTCAATCGCGTCATATGCCTGGAAATCACCAAAATACTTCGTGATCGCCGCCGTCAGCGTCGTCTTGCCGTGGTCAACGTGCCCAATCGTGCCAATGTTGACGTGCGGTTTGGAGCGTTCAAACTTTTCCTTAGCCATGTGCCATAAGCCTTGTATCTGATGGGGTTCCGCCGAACCCGGATTCATTATCGCGCGCTCACTACTCGGTCGCGCGGGGAAAATCAAGACTTCCCTCACGCCGAACGATGCGAAAGCTTCGATTGTTTGATTTGCGCATCCAGACAGGTCGCAAAGGTGCGCATGCGCCCTTATTCTCCGCCCCCCTCATCGTCGCAGACCGTTTGCAAGGACTCCCACTGGTCATCGTCCAGTATCGCGCCATAGTCCCGCCCGTCGACCACCGCCGCCTGCGCCGCTGCGATCCGTTTCGCCATCTTCGGATGAGACATGAAATGCGCGACAATACCATCCGCATCACCGTGTTCTTCCAGCAGCCGCTCAAACATCGCGCCCAAAGCCGCTGGCGACACGTCGGCGCGGTCCAGCATGGCGTGTGCATAAACATCCGCTGTCGCCTCGGCGGTTTGACTGTAGGACGCGTTGATCAACTGGTTCGCCAGAAACAGCGCAATCGTGCCGCCCGCAAAATCGCCAAACAGCAGGCCCAGAACTCCAAGCGACCCGGCCGACCGCAAGGCGTCGCGGGTCGGGTCGCGGTTGACGACATGGCCGATTTCATGGGCCAGCACGGCTGCGATCTCTTCCGCGTTTTCCGCTTGGTCGATCAGCCCGCGAAAAAAAACGATGCGACCGCCGGGCAAGGCAAAGGCGTTGATCATATCGTGGTCAAGCACATGGATTCGCACGTCATAGGGCAGGTCCGGGGTGGGGTTCAGGCGATCATACATCGCCCGCATCGCCGCATTACCCTGCCGCCCCTCGCAAATCGGGACGCCAAGCAGGCCGGTTTCGTCCAGCGCCACACGGATTTGTTCAAAGGTCACGTCACCCAGCGCCTTTTCGCCCTCGGCAGGCAACATCACCGCAAGCTGCGCGGCCATCACCGGTACCAGCAGAAAGATGATCACCGCCACCGACGCAACAGCCCCGCCAGCCCAGACAAAAAGCCGGGACAGAGGCATCACGCGGTCACGCTTGGACAGCCTCGGTGCCCGCGCGCGGATCTGCGTTTGCAAATCAGCATCGCGCAGATACAGGCGCCCGACCCGGTCCCCGACCCGGCCAAGCACCAACACGGTGCTGTCTGCCTGATCAGGCAGCCGACGCAGATCGGCCCAGTGCCACAGCGCAGGGCGACCATCAGGCAGCATCAACTGCACCCCATCAGGCGTAATGCGTACGCCAACGCGGGTCAGAACCGCACGATCACCCGCGACCAAATCGGCAAATGTCTCGGTCTGTGCCGCCGCCCCGGTCATATCGCTGCCCCCACATCCAGAGCCTCGGCAAAGCCTTCGGCCTCGGCGAACTCGTCCCGGTCGCGCTGAGCGATCTGGTGCAGGTCTTCGGCATTCAGGATTCGGGTCGTTTCGGCAAAATGCGCGGCGATGGGCAGGGTGATCCACGCATGGGCCATAGCGCGATAACCAAGGAAAATCGCGAAATAGGCGAAGATCAGAAGGGGCGCAGCGGCCGCCAACATGGCTTCGAACTGTTCAAAATTTGCCAGATCGGGGCCGACACTGCCAAGAATAATTGTGGCAGGGACCATCATGAACAGCGCAAAACCGCTGAACACTAAATTGATCAGAAACCAGCCCAGCGCATAGATCCCCACCACCGTCCACGCGCTTGGGTCCGCGCGAAACCGCATCGGGCCAAGTTCTTTTTCTTCGGTCATGCGCTTGAAACTGTCGGCCCGCCAATAAGCCAAGCCATAAACGAACCATGGCCCGGTCAGCATGATCATTGCAAACCATGCAGGATTGCTGGACCAGACCCCCGTCGCCAGCACCACAGCAGACAGGCCCAGCGGGTAATAGATATGCTTCATTGACCCGAACAACAGCCCACGCCGCCCGCCCTGCACGAAAATCTGGTCGCCGTAATAGGTGTGGCTAACCTTGTATTTCTCAAGCCAGAGCGTGGTCAGCGGCCACAGCAGTCCAATTGTTGCAATGGCCAAAAGCCAATGCAACATTGCCCGCCACGCATAGCCCCACGCGCCGGGCTCTAGCCCGAACCGAATGCCCCGCCAACGGGTGCGGGCCAGGATGTATCGCCGCGCGCGATATTGCGCAAAGAAGATGATGGGCGCCAATCCTGCAAAGCTCAGCACATAAGCCGCGACGTTTCCGTTCAGCAGCGCGAAGCTGAAATACATCAGGATCAGGTTCACCACCCCGATGTAGAACGCCAGAAACACCACCGCGACCAGAAAGCCCAACAGTTTCTCAAGCGGTTCCCCGGCGTACTCCAAGGGGATACCACCGGGTCGAATGGCGCTCCAATAATACCTGCGCAGACGAGTTTTGGCCCAGAACCGATAGATGCCAAGGGTCAGAACGGTCAGAATACCAGTCTTAAGCGCCAGCCCAAAGATTGGACCTTTACGGCCAGAATAAGTGATATTCAGTCTGGCCGGCGGCATTGTCACTGAAACTTGTTGTCGCGGGGAAAACCGTGGGGCGGTGCTTTGCCGACACCTGCGCGTTTGCCCAACCAAGGGGTCATATCAGGCTCGGTCCGGGTGCGGTCGCCGGTGGCGGGCCAGGACAGGCCGGTGTCCATATCAAACGTCTTGGCATCGGACAGCCCGCCATCCAGTTCAAGCACACCCTGCTTGCCCCGCGCGCTTTGGTATTTCTGAAGCCGGACACCTTTGCCGCGTGTCATCTCGTTGATCTCGGCCACCGGGAACACCAGAAGTTTTCGGTTTTCCGAAACGATTGCCACGTGATCGCCTTCGACCGGCTTGCAGATCCGCGCACGTGCATCGCCCACGTTCAGCACCTGCTTGCCGTTCTTTGTCTGCGCCAACACGTCGTCTTCATTCACCACAAACCCATTGCCCGCGGTCGAGGCCACAAGCAAACGCCGGCCCGGCTGGTGGATGAAAAGGTCCACGATCTCGGCCTCGTTGGGCAGATCGACCATCAGGCGCAAGGGCTCACCCATACCGCGACCGCCCGGCAAGGCGGCGGCGGACAGGGTGAAGAACTTGCCGTTCGAATCAAATACCAGCAGCTTGTCTGTGGTTTCGGCATGGAAGACGAAGCGGGGCGCGTCGCCGTCGCGGAACTTCAGCTCGCGCGACAAGTCGATATGGCCCGACATGGCGCGAATCCAGCCCATTTGCGAACAGACCACGGTGATCGGCTCTTTCTCGATCATCGCTTCCAGCGGCACGTCTTCGACCTCACCGGCTTCGGCGAATTGGGTGCGTCGGGCGCCACCTTCGTAGTTTTTGCCAAACAGCTTCTTGGTTTCTTTCAACTGGTCGGAAATCCGCGCCCATTGCAGGTCTTCGCTGTCCAACAAATCTTCAAGCCCGGCGCGTTCTTCCATCAAGGCGTCACGTTCGCGGACAAGCTCGATTTCTTCAAGACGACGCAAGCTGCGCAGACGCATGTTAAGGATCGCATCGACCTGCACTTCGGACAACTCACCTTCGCCGGGCCCCGGGCTGACATAATCGGACTCGTTCATCGCGCGGGGGTGGTCGACACTCCAATCCTCGCGCATCAGGGCGGGCTTGGGATCGTCGTCGTAGCGGATGATGTCGATCACGCGATCAAGGTTCAGGAACGCAACGATAAAGCCTTCCAACACCTCAAGCCGATGGTCGATCTTTTCCATCCGGTGGGCGGAACGGCGCAGAAGCACGTCGCGGCGATGATCAAGAAAAGCGCGCAGCACTTCCTTCATCGAACACACCTTGGGCGTCACCCCGTCGATCAGCACGTTCATATTCAGGCTGAACCGCGTCTCAAGGTCCGAGTTGCGGAACATGAGATTCATCAAAAGCTCGGCATCCACATTCTTGGTTTTCGGCTCCAGCACGATGCGAATGTCATCGGCGCTTTCGTCGCGAATGTCGCCAAGAATTGGAACCTTCTTGGTCTGGATCAACTCGGCAATTTTCTCGATCAGCTTGGATTTCTGAACCTGATAGGGGATTTCGGTCACGACGATCTGCCACTGTCCGCGACCCAGATCCTCGACCGCCCACTTGCAACGCAGGCGGAACGATCCGCGGCCGGTGCGGTAAGCCTGCGCGATGTTTTCGCGCGGCTCGACGATCACGCCGCCGGTCGGAAAATCCGGACCCGGCACATAGTTCAAAAGCGTATCGTCGCGCGCATCGGGCACCTTGATCAGATGCAGACAGGCGTCGATCAGTTCCGCGATGTTGTGCGGCGGAATATTGGTCGCCATGCCGACCGCAATGCCCGACGAACCGTTCGCTAACAGATTCGGAAATTCGGCGGGCAACACCACGGGTTCAGTCAGTCGACCGTCATAGTTATCGCGAAAATCGACCGCGTTTTCATCCAGCCCTTGCAACATGGCTTCGGCAACGAAGGTCATTCGCGCTTCGGTGTATCGGCTGGCGGCGGGGTTATCCCCGTCGATATTGCCGAAGTTGCCCTGCCCGTCGACCAGCGGATAACGCACTGCGAAATCCTGCGCCAAACGCGCCATCGCGTCATAGATTGCGGCGTCCCCGTGGGGGTGGAAATCCCCCATCGTATCACCGGAAATCTTGGCCGATTTCAGGAACTTACCGCCCGACGCCAGTTTCAGCCGCGACATCGCATACAAAATCCGACGGTGAACCGGCTTCAGCCCATCACGTGCATCAGGCAAGGCGCGGTGCATGATGGTCGACAGCGCATAGGTCAGATAACGATCACCGATGGCGCGGCGAAGCGGCTCGGACATGGAAAGGGACTTCATGTTGCTGTCATCGGTCAAATCGGTCATAGATGCTGTGTATAGAGTGCCGTGAACAGGGTAAAGCTGCTGCGGGAACGGAACACCAACTTTCCCCGGATTTTTTACAGATATTGGTGTATGCTGTTTACATCGAAAAGACGATAATCGGATTGGAGCATTCGGAAGCAGAAGGGGCTTTGGGAACCTGTCCGGGATTTAAGCGTTAGTGAATTGAACAGAAGGCCATCAAGGTCTCGTTAAATGTATATAGTTCAGGGGGAATTATTATGGGGATACTTAAAATCAGCCTACTCACAGTGGGCGTTCTAGGTGTCTCGATGCTGTATTTCGGGCGTGACACCGATCTGCCCGTCGACCGCATCGGACAGGAACCTGCAATCGCGCCGGAAACGATCGTGCCTGTATCGGCATCGCCTGACATACCAGCAGGTGAAATGATCGCTACCGCAAACGCGGCGCCTGCACCACTGGCAACCGTACCGACATCAGTGCGGCTGACCGTTATACCGGTCACACCCGACGACACCGCAACACCGCAATCCCCCGCCGAGCGGGCCGAGGAAGCCGCGCGCCAGATGGCCGCGAGCGTAAACACAACCGCGCCCGCTCCAGCAACCTTACTAACCACCGTACAAGACACGCTTTTCGTCAGCGGCAGCACCGTCAACATGCGCGCAGGTCCCTCGACCCAGCATGACGTCGTCGCAAAGCTGACCCGCGGCACCGAGGTTATCGACATGGGGCCAGCGGGCGGCGGGTGGAGCCAGATCAAGGTCGCCGACACCGGCACGCGCGGCTTCATGGCCACGCGCTTTCTTGTGCCTGAACTGTGATCCTGCGCGCGGAAAGGGTCGACCCCTTTTCTGGTTGACCCTGGCCAGTTCACCGGCGTTAGTGTCGCCCACGCGATCACAGGACCAGTATATGACGAAGAACAGCGCCGATACCGGCAAATCTATCCTGATTACCGGCTGTTCATCAGGCATTGGATATGACGCGGCCAAAACGCTGAATGATCGTGGATGGCGTGTCTTTGCGACTTGCCGAAAACAGGCCGATTGTGATCGCCTTCGTGAAGATGGGTTGGAGAGCTTCACCCTGGATCACGCAGATCAAGCCAGCATGGAAGCCGCCTTGGCTGAAGTGTTGGATCGCACAGGCGGCACACTGGACGCCCTGTTCAACAACGGAGCCTTCGCGATTCCCGGCGCGGTCGAGGATTTACCGACAGACGCGCTGCGCACGATTTTTGAAACCAACCTGTTCGGCTATCACCACCTGACACGGCTGGTCATTCCGGTGATGCGCGCGCAAGGCCACGGGCGGATTATCAATAATTCGTCCGTTCTGGGCATGGCGGCTTTGCCGTGGCGCGGCGCCTATGTGGCCACCAAATTCGCACTTGAGGGGCTGACCGATACGTTGCGGCTGGAAATGCGTGCCACGCCCATCAAAATTATCACGATCCAGCCTGGGCCGATCACCAGCCGCATCCGCCAGAACTCAATCCCTCATTTCGAACGCTGGATAGACAGGGAAAACAGCGCCCGCGCAGGGCTTTACCGGAAATTACAGGGCCGATTGTATGACGACAGCGGCACGCCCGACCGGTTCGAACTGCCCCCCTCGGCTGTGACCAAGCGGCTGATCCACGCGCTTGAAAGCCCCAATCCCAAGCCGCGCTATTACATCACGACCGCCACGCGGATCGCCGGTATCGCGCGCAGGCTTCTGTCAACCCGCATGAGCGACCGACTGACGCCCAACGGCTAGCCCGGGGCGATTGCCCCTCGCCATCAGTGGCGTTCAAGGGTATTCAAGCGCAATAGATTGAACCAAGGAAACAGCATGTTCGACGATCCGCTTTTTGTTCTGGTTGTTGTCGCCGTCGGTGCGGTTCTCATCATCCTTCTGATGGGCATCGGCACGTTCGGCGTCGGCGGCGAGACATCGCGCAAACATTCGAATCGCTTCATGCGATATCGGATTTATGCGCAAGCCATTGCGATCGCTCTGATCTTGCTGTTTGTCTGGCTACGAGGAGGAAACGGCTGATGGTTGTTCTTAACAAAATTTACACACGAACCGGTGACGCGGGCGAAACCGCGCTGGGCGACGGGTCGCGCGTCCCCAAGCATTCAGCCCGAGTTGATGCTTATGGCACGGTCGACGAAACCAACGCCACCATCGGCCTTGTGCGCCTTCATGCAGATGGCGACATGGATCAAGCGCTGGCGCGGATCCAGAACGACCTGTTTGATCTGGGCGCGGACCTGTGCCGCCCCGAGATGGCGAAAGATGCCGACGCCGAATATCCGCCGCTGCGTATGGCGCAGGGTCAGGTTGACCGGCTTGAATCCGAAATCGACGCGATGAACAAGGCGCTGGAACCTCTGCGCAGTTTTATCCTGCCCGGTGGGTCCGCGCTGGCCGCCTATCTGCATCTGACACGGACCGTAAGTCGCCGCGCCGAACGGATGGCGACGGAACTGGCCGCCGTCGAGGACGTGAACCCGGCCGCCGTCAAATACCTGAACCGCCTGTCGGACTGGTGTTTCGTGGCCGCGCGCGTATCCAATGATGACGGAAAAGCGGATGTTCTTTGGGTGCCGGGCGCGAACCGGTAAGTCGCGCGCCTTGCCAAGCATGTTGCGGGCATGGAAACATTCTCGCAATAAATCACCCGCAAAAAACAAAAAACGCGGCGTCGAAAAGACGAGGCGTGACGATTTTTCGCTGTTTTCAGCGGCCCCGACCCGGTAAACGGGTGTGGAACTAAGACCGCCCCATCCGGGGCATAATTGGGAGAGACACGCCAATGAAGGTGCTTGTGCCTGTGAAGCGCGTGATCGACTATAACGTGAAGGTTCGTGTAAAAGCGGACGGTTCCGGTGTCGATCTTGCAAACGTAAAAATGTCGATGAACCCCTTCGACGAGATTGCCGTGGAAGAGGCCATTCGCCTGAAAGAAGCTGGCAAGGCGGATGAAGTCGTCGTCGTATCCATCGGCGTTAAGCAAAGCCAGGAAACGCTGCGTACCGCGCTGGCGATGGGCGCAGATCGTGCCATTCTGGTGGTGGCCGCTGACGATGTTCATAACGATATCGAACCGCTGGCCGTCGCGAAAATCCTGGCGAAGGTTGTTGAAGAAGAACAGCCCGACCTGGTTCTGGCCGGCAAGCAAGCCATCGATAATGACATGAACGCCACTGGCCAAATGCTGTCGGCCCTGCTGGGGTGGTCGCAAGGCACGTTCGCCTCTGAGCTGGACATTGACGGCGACAAGGCCGTTGTCACCCGCGAAGTGGATGGCGGTCTGCAAACCATCAAGGTCGCGATGCCCAGCATCGTCACCGTCGACCTTCGCTTGAACGAGCCGCGCTATGCCTCGCTTCCCAACATCATGAAGGCGAAGAAAAAGCCGCTGGACGAAAAAACTGCCGCCGATTACGGCGTCGACGTCACGCCACGTCTTGAGATCGTTTCGACTGCCGAACCTGCCGCGCGTGCCGCCGGTATCATCGTGGGGTCGGTCGACGAGCTGGTAGAGAAACTTAAAGAAGCGGGGGCTGTATAATGGCTGTTCTTCTTCTCGCAGAAGTCAACAATGGCGAACTGGCGATGGATGCCACCGCCAAGGCTGTCACCGCCGCGAAAGCTTTGGGTGATGTGACCGTTCTGGCCGCAGGCGCATCAGCCGCCGCAGCCGGGGAAGCCGCCGCAAAGATTGATGGTGTGTCGAAGGTGCTAGTCGCCGAAGATGCCACTCTGGGCCATCGCCTTGCGGAATCGACCGCCGCGCTGATCGTTTCGCTGGCAGGTGACTATGAACACATCGTCGCCCCTGCCACCACCGACGCCAAGAACGTCATGCCCCGCGTGGCCGCGTTGCTGGATGTTATGGTGATCTCGGACGCATCCGGCGTGGTCGATGCAGACACGTTTGAACGCCCGATCTATGCTGGCAACGCAGTGCAGACTGTCAAATCCTCGGACGCCAAGAAGGTTGTGACCTTCCGCACATCGACCTTCGATGCAGCGGGTGAAGGCGGCTCGGCACCGGTCGAAACCGTGTCAGCTGCGGCTGATCCGGGCCTGTCGGAATGGGTCGAAGACAAGGTCGCGGAAAGCGACCGGCCCGAGCTTACCTCGGCCGGTGTTGTCGTGTCCGGTGGTCGTGGCGTGGGGTCTGAAGACGACTTCGCCCTGATCGAAAAACTGGCCGACAAGCTGGGCGCCGCCGTTGGCGCGTCGCGCGCGGCAGTCGATTCGGGCTATGCCCCGAACGATTGGCAGGTGGGACAGACCGGCAAGGTCGTCGCCCCTGATCTTTACATCGCCGTCGGTATTTCAGGCGCCATTCAGCACTTGGCTGGTATGAAGGACTCGAAGATCATCGTGGCGATCAACAAGGACGAAGAAGCACCGATCTTCCAGGTCGCTGATTTTGGTCTGGTTGCCGATCTGTTTGACGCTGTTCCGGCATTGACCGAAAAGCTCTGACCCATCCAAACAAACCAAACAAAGGCCTGCCCCACCTGGCGGGCCTTTGCTGATTCAACACCCAGTCACAACAGTCGATAAATGGCACCACTCAGGGCGCGGCTGGCCTTTTGATGCGCGATGGTGCCAAGCATGTCACGCGTCGCCGGATGTTCCATATCGGGACAAACCAAGCGTTCGCGCCCCACGGATTGCTCCTGCAAGGTTGGCACAACCTCAATCAACGCTCGCACGAAGGGCGTGATTTGTTGCATCATCTTGCCCGTGACGAATAGCGGGTCCGAGCCGTGAATCCCAGCTGCTGCACCATCCTGTATCCGGTGATCCGCCAACCATAACAGCACAATATCGCCATCCAGCTTCGAAATCAGAAGCTTCATTCGCGCCACCCAAGCGGTCCGCAACTCATCAACGACCCCTTCAAATCGCTCTGCCGACTGGTTCTGCAATACGGATAGAAGATGCCGGGTAAAGTTGAACTGCGTGAAGTCTACATCTGGATACAGGTCTTTCAGCAACGCCGAGGCCCGCACAAACCTGTCGTTTCTTCGCGGATGCACAGCATAGAAGCGGTTGGACATGTTTTGCGCGCCGGGCACCTGAAGCACGGTGACACGGGCGGCGTTGGCAAGGGCCAGCAATCCCGAATCGTGCACGAACGCATCAACGCCGATATTCGGACAACCGAAATTCACCGCCTGCATCCCAAGCTCTAACTGCAACAAGTCGGGATAGGGATGCTGGACATATTTGCCATATGTTTCGGTCCCGCCCAGCACGGCAATATAGGGCGCTGTCAGTGTTTTTCGGGGCCCACGGAACAAGAATTTCGAGGTGCCATATCTGCAAGGTTGATAATTCAGGGCCCCCTTGCCCAGGGTGTCATAAGCCATCGCATCCGTTCCGTTAAAACACTGCCAAGACAATGATTCTCACAATTCCCTTGCCAATTGGCTAACCCTCAAATGCAGCTAATTTTCTTAAGCTGTGCTTAACCCTTGCACCGGTGCCGCAGCGCCGCATACTCTGTCGCAAGATAAAGAAAGGGACGAAATGAGCATCGAGACGATTGGCGTCGTGGGCGCCGGGCAGATGGGCAACGGCATCGCGCATGTAATGGCACTGGCAGGATACCATGTGCGACTGAACGATATCAGTCAGGACAGTCTGGATGCTGCCATGGCCCGCATTGCAAAGAACATGGAACGGCAAGTCGCACGTGACGCCATCACCGCCGATGATCGCGACGCGGCGATGGGTCGGATTTCGACCACGATGCAGTTGCCCGATATTGGCGAAACCGATTTGATCATCGAAGCGGCAACCGAAAACGAGGCGCTGAAGAAAAAGATCTTCGACGGCCTTTTGCCCCACCTGAAGCCTGATACCATTCTGACCTCGAACACCTCGTCCATCTCGATTACGCGGCTGGCCAGCGGCACGGATCGCCCCGAGCGGTTCATGGGGTTTCACTTCATGAACCCAGTGCCTGTGATGCAACTGGTCGAACTGATCCGCGGTATCGCGACGGACGAACCGACCTTCAAAGCCTGCCACGAGGTCGTCGAACGTCTTGGCAAGACCGCCGCCAGCGCCGAGGACTTCCCCGCCTTCATCGTCAACCGCATCCTGATGCCGATGATCAACGAGGCGGTTTACACACTCTACGAAGGGGTTGGGTCCGTCAAAAGCATCGACACATCGCTGAAACTGGGCGCCAACCATCCAATGGGGCCGCTTGAACTGGCTGACTTCATCGGGCTGGACACCTGCCTTGCGATCATGAACGTGCTGCATGACGGCCTGGCGGATACGAAATACCGCCCCTGCCCTTTGCTGACCAAATATGTCGAAGCGGGCTGGCTGGGTCGTAAATCGAAGCGCGGATTTTATGACTATCGCGGTGAGGAGCCTGTGCCGACGCGCTAGGTCCGTCCGTTTTCACCCAGCGCCAGCGTATGCGCCCTGAGCCATGTCATGAAACCGCGCGGGTTAGTGTGCAACTTCTCCATCTGCTCATCGCTCAAAGCTTCGCCGACAATTGGTTTCTGCGGCCGGTTACAGCTTCGCACGATCTCGTGCAGCAAAAGGGCCTGCCGCATCGTCGCCGACAAGCGGTTGGCCATTTGATACCAGCGCGAATTCGCACCGGGAAAGAAAATCGGTACGACTTTCGCGCCTGAACGACGGATCAGTTGGGCGGTAAAGACGTTCCATTCCCGCTCGATCGCGGGGCCGGTCAGGCTGTCAGATGACGCGACCACGCCCGACGGAAATAGGGTAACAAGCCCCCCCGCCTTCAAATGCGTCATGGTCTGCGCGCGCATCTGAACCATCTTGGTCTGCGCGTCGGGGTCATGGGGAAACGGCACCGGGATCATGTAAGACGATGCCACCTGATCCAGCCCATCCAGAACCGAGCGGCTGAGGATGCGATAATCCTGTCGCCGCCGCCCGATCAGTTCGGCCAGAACCATGCCATCGACCAACCCGTGGGGGTGGTTGGCCACCACGATCACAGGGCCATCGGGTGGGATATTGTTCAACTGTGCCTTGGGCGTGTCGACGCGGATGCCCATCACATCCAGACACGCGCCCCAGAACGCCTGCCCCTTTGGCGCGCCGCGCCGTTCCAGCTTGCGCACCATTCGCAGGATCGAAATCTTGCCTGTCAGCCATTCAACCACGCGAATGACCAACGATTGCACCGGATTGTTCAGCGAGTTGGCATAGGTCAGACTGCGGCGGTCATAATGGTCATGGGACAAGTCATCCTGTCCCCTATCGGCCATGTCGCGGTCGACGTTGTTCACTACATCCTGTCCCATTCTCACCACACGACCTCATCAAACCGCGCACGTTACATGCCTTCGCCGAATTTGCTGGCGACAAGGTCGCTCAGGGCGTTCATCAACTCAGCCGCCTGCGGGCCAGATGTCTCGACCTGGATCGTCGTGCCTTGCGACGCGGCCAGCATCAGCAACCCCATGATCGAATCCCCCTCGGCATCAATGCCATCCTTCGAGACGCGCGCCATGGCGTCATGGTTTTCGACAGTATCAACAAATTTTGCGGATGCACGTGCATGCAGCCCTTTGACATTTTTGATCTCAAGCTCACGACTGGTGCTCATGCATTACAACTCCTGTATACCATCGATACAGTCGATGTATTTTCGCCCAGCCGCAAGCGCCTTGCGCGTCGACATGTCAACCGGAAGGTGCCGGGTCTTGGCAAGCTTGACCAGCATTGGCAGGTTGGCACCATAAAGAATTTTGCGCTTGGGCTTTGCGCAAGCCGGCAGCGACAGGTTCGCAGGCGAGCCGCCAAACATATCAACCACAACGACGACACCGTTGCCTTGATCGACCGCGTCCGCGGCTTCCGAGATTTCGGCCCGCTTGTCATCCCGGTCACAATCCGCCGCGGTCGAAATAGCGCGCACACCTTCTTGCGGGCCGACGACATGTTCGACCGCAGCCAGATATTCCCTCGCAAGCCCGCCATGCGCGACGATCACGATGCCGATCACGCTCGTTACCTCGATTGCTTCGACGCCTGCCCCGCTTCGGCCCGGCGTTCCAGTTCCCTATGTCTAATTGACACCTGCCAGCCCTTGTGTGCAAGCGTCTTTGCCAACCTTTCCGTAAGGGTAACCGAGCGGTGTTGCCCTCCGGTGCATCCAAACCCGATCGCAAGATGGGATTTGCCTTCATCGCCATAGGCGGGGATCAGGAAATCAACCAATTCCGCGACGCGGGTAAAGAATTCATCAAACCTGTCGTCTTGCGCGACATAGTCGGCAACCGCTTGGGCGCGGCCATCCAAGGACCGCAATGCAGGTTCCCAATGGGGATTACGCAAAAATCGAGCGTCCAAAACCATGTCCAGCCCCCGCGGCACGCCGCGTTTGTAAGAAAACGAATGGACCGACACAGCCAGGTTTTCCGCACCCGACTGCGACAGCCAGCGCATCAGTTCTTCTTTCAGGTCATGCGGCGACAGCTCGGACGTGTCGATCAGAACATCGGCCCGCCCGCGCACGGGTTGCAGCAACTCGATCTCACGCGTGATCCCATGATCGGGCGTTTCGGCAGGCGCCAAGGGATGCCGCCGTCGCGTTTCCGAATACCGGCGGATCAACACATCGCGCGAGCAATCCAGATACAACACATCAACATCGTGACTATCGTCTTCGCGCAAATCCTCGATCACCTGCAACATCATCTCGGTCGAGAAGTCGCGGTTGCGCACATCCACGCCCAACGCCAGCGGATGATCCAACGCAGGCCCGCCCAGCACCCGACCAATCAGCGACAGGGGCAGGTTGTCGATGACCTCGTATCCGATATCCTCAAGCACACGAATGGCAGTCGTCCGCCCGGCGCCCGAAGGCCCGGTGACCAGAACAAGCTTCTGCCCGGTGTTGTTTTGTTCATCCGTCATCACTGTTGCCTATGTGGTGTCAGAATACCTGCCATGGTGAAGCAGGTTATAGATAGCACTAGGGAAATAGGCCGCATCAACCCGTAAAACAAGGTCGATGTCGCATCCGGCAACGGTTGTGAGCCTCCGTGATCGCGGGTGACGGGCGACTTCGTCCTTGGACATGTCAACGACAAGTTGAAGCGTGGCCGTTTGCATCCAAGGGACGTGTATCAGGCCCACGCCGCGCGCCTCGATCACACCTTGCAATCTGTCGGGGGCATGGACCGTCACCACGTCACCTTCTACCGATACGCGCGTCAGATCATCAGCCACCAGCCGGGCACCAAGCCCGATCAGTTGCAGCGCCAACGAGGATTTTCCAGACCCTGACGGGCCAACAATTAACGCGCCCGCATCACCAACCGCGACCGAGGTCGCATGGAACCGCTCCGCACCCTGCTGGCTGCCCCCCGTCACACCGGCAAACCAACCACAAACCGCGCTCCCAACGGGTCCGAGGTTACATCGGCATCGGTGGGCCGGATGTTCTCGGCCCAGATCACACCGCCATGCGCCTCGACGATCTGTTTTGAAATCGCCAGCCCCAAGCCCGAGTTGTTGCCAAACTGTTTTTCGGGACGTTCGGAATAAAAGCGTTTGAAAATATTGCTCAAAGCCTGTTCGGGAATGCCCGGCCCGGTATCTTCGATCACCACCAGAACGCGGTTTTCACGCCGGCGGACCCAGACACGGATGGCATCGCCTTCGTCGCAGAAGCTAAGCGCATTGGTGATCAGATTGACGAAAACCTGCGCCAGCCGCGCCTCAAGCCCGCGAATGACGATGGGATCAGGGGGCATGTCGGTGATGAACTCAACCCCTTTGTCCCGCCCCTCGTTGCCCAAATAGTCGGACAGGTTGCGCAGCATTTTCAGAAGGTCGAAAGCTTCTTCTTCCTCCTTCACCAATTCGCTGTCCAATCGCGACGCATTCGAGATATCGCTGACCAGCCGATCCAGACGGCGCACATCATGCTCGATGACTTCCAGAAGCTTTGTCCGCTGTTCATCCTTGCGTGCAACCCGCAGCGTGCCAATGGCGGACCGCAGACTGGCTAACGGGTTCTTGATTTCATGCGCCACATCGGCTGCAAATTGTTCGTTTGAATCGATCCGGTCATAAAGCGCAGCCACCATGCCTCTTAGTGCGCCGGACAGGCGTCCGATTTCATCGGGGCGAGCCGTCAGATCAGGAATGCGCACGCGCCCGGTTCGCACGCTGTTGGTGTCTTTGTCGCGCCCCAATTCGGCGGCGGTGGCTAGGTCTGCCAGTGGGTTTGCAATGGTCGACGCCAGAACAAGGCTCAGGCCAATTGACACAAGGATCGCAATGACGAACATCTGCAACAACTGCTCGCGTTCAGCCCGGACAAGCTGGTCCAGCTCGCCCGCTGCACTGGTGATTGCGACCACCCCCGCAGGCCGTCCGTCTTGCAGGATCGGCGTGGCCACGGAAAACACCGTTCCGCCGTTTTCATCGACCCCGTTGGACACCCGCGTCTTTCCTTTCATGGCACCCGGATACAAGGTGCGTGCCATGACCTCGGGATCCAGCGGCAGATTTTGCCCCGCGCCCTTCGCGACGATACCTGATACGGCCTCCCATACCGAATTCAGAAGGTCGGTGATGACGGTCGATCCAACACCGCGCCGAAGCTCGTCTGTGGGGTCAGGCTCAGTTTGCGGCACCCCGACCGAACGCGCAATCAGCCCGTCGTTTGCATCAAAGACAAAGACTTCAAGGCCAACGGGCAGTTGCAAATCCATCAGCGTTTCGGAAAAATCGGGCTCTACCGCTTGGGCGGGAACAATCGGCTTGGGATTATCATCCGTACTGGCAGTTGGCGCGTTACCCGCACCTCCGGCCGCTTCAGGCTGTTCGGTCGCCGCCTGAATATCACTTGCTTGCTCTAACTGGGCCTCAAACACATCGGCGATCAGTTCCGCCTCGACGACCAATCCACGCTCTCGCTGAATCAAAAGGCTGTCGCGGAAAGGGTTTAGATACAGAACACCAGCAACCAAAACCACCAACCCAAGCAGGTTGAAGGTTATGATCTTGCGGGCCAGAGGCGAGCGGTTGATCGAGATCAGGTTGCGCTGCGCCCGCGTGGCGCGCATTTCGTGATCCATCTCGCCGGTTGGCGAAACCCAGTCTTCCCCTAGAACCAGATCGCCTTCGGATGCGGTCTTGGTGTCCTTCACCCTTTTCACCATATTCTCAGGCGCACCCGGCGCTATTCCTCGTTATACCGATACCCGATACCATAAAGCGTTTCGATTGCCGAAAACTCATCATCCGCCGTCCGCATCTTCTTGCGCAGGCGTTTGATATGGCTGTCGATCGTGCGGTCATCCACATAGACCTGATCGTCATAGGCCACGTCCATCAACTGATCGCGGCTTTTGACAAAACCGGGGCGCTGCGCCAGTGCCTGAAGCAGCAGAAACTCGGTCACGGTCAGTGACACGTCCTTGCCCTTCCACGACACCGCGTGGCGCAAGGGGTCCATCGTCAGATCACCGCGCACCAGCGATTTGCTTTCCTCCACATCGCCCGCGTCGTCGCGCGCGATCACCTCTTGCCGGCGCAGCAGCGCGCGGATGCGTTCGACCAAAAGGCGCTGGCTGAATGGCTTGGTCACGTAATCATCCGCGCCCATACGAAGGCCCAGCACCTCGTCGATTTCATCATCCTTCGAGGTCAGGAAAATCACCGGCATCGTGCTGGTTTTCTGGCGCACACGTTGCAACAGATCCATCCCGTCCATTCGGGGCATCTTGATGTCCAGAACCGCCATATCGGGCAATCGCAGCATAAACGCGTCATACGCGCTTTGACCATCGTTATAGGTTTCCACTTCGAAGCCTTCGGCTTCCAGGGTCATTGCAACGGACGTAAGGATGTTTCTGTCATCATCCACCAGAGCGATTCTTGACATTGTGTCTCCTTGCGCTGCTTGTTTCGGCAAATTTCCGGCATTGTCCTGTTTTAAGCCATGCGAATCAACAACGAACTGCGAATTGCGCGTCCTGACGTTAACAGCGGCAACGTTTCGCACCGAAAGTTGGCGAAATTACGGCAGGTTGGCGCAACCGGCTGCGCAACATGATTGCGCAAACAGACGCTTGGTTGCGCTAACTGCGTTAAAGCGGCCTGTTCCATCTGAAAGGCACCATGCTATAGCGCGACTATCGGCCCTCGTTCACATGAGGGTTGGCGCGCGCGGTGGGTGCCGCGCGCTCGCATGTGAAACCAAAACACGCCGGACGCAGACGGACCGGCGACTGGAGCATAAAATGACCACTGGACGGGTGAACCCAGAACGCCGCTTGGAAGATCAAGGCATCAAGGGGCTGGGCAATGTCTATTACAACCTGATGGAGCCTGCTCTGATCGAGGCCGCGCTTGCGCGGGGCGAAGGGGCGCTGGGTCAAGGCGGTGCGTTTCTGGTATCGACCGGCAAACACACGGGCCGGTCCCCCAAGGACAAGTTTGTCGTCAAAACCCCGAATGTCGAGCCGCATATCTGGTGGGAAAACAACCCGCCGATGGACCCTGCAAAATTCGATGTTCTGTATGAAGACATGCTGGAACACATGAAGGGTGGCGACTACTATGTTCAGGATCTGTTCGGCGGCGCCGACCCCGCATACCGACTGGACGTGCGCCTGATAACGGAATTGGCCTGGCATAGCCTGTTCAATCGTCACATGCTGCGCCGCCCCGACCGTGATGAACTGGACGAGTTCGAGCCCGAATTCACCGTCATCAACTGCCCGACCTTCAAAGCCGACGCCGAACGTCACGGCTGCCGGTCGGAAACGGTCATCGCATTGAACTTCGACCGCAAGATTATCCTGATCGGCGGCACCGAATATGCGGGCGAGAATAAGAAATCCGTGTTCACCTTGCTGAACTATATCCTGCCGGGAAAAGGCGTGATGCCGATGCACTGCTCGGCCAACCACGCCAAGGGCAACCCCGTCGACACCGCGATCTTCTTCGGCCTGTCCGGCACCGGCAAAACCACTCTGTCCGCCGATCCTGATCGCACGCTGATTGGCGATGACGAACACGGCTGGTCGGACACAGGCACCTTCAACTTCGAAGGTGGCTGCTATGCCAAGACCATCAACCTGTCTGCCGAAGCCGAGCCCGAAATCTACGCCACGACCACCAAGTTTGCGACCGTGATCGAAAACATGGTCTATGACGAAGAAACCAAAGCTCTGGATTTCGAGGATGACAGCCTGACCGCCAACATGCGCTGCGCCTATCCGCTGCATTATATCGCGAACGCGTCGAAATCGGCCATTGGTGGGCACCCAAAGAATATCATCATGCTGACCTGCGATGCGTTCGGCGTGCTGCCCCCCATCGCGCGGCTGACACCTGCGCAAGCGATGTATCACTTCCTGTCCGGCTTCACGTCCAAAGTCGCCGGCACCGAGAAGGGCGTGACCGAGCCGGAACCCACATTCTCGACCTGTTTCGGCGCACCCTTCATGCCGCGCCGCCCGGCCGAATATGGCGCGCTTCTACGTGACAAGATCGCCAAGCACGGTGCGACGTGCTGGTTGGTCAATACCGGCTGGACCGGCGGCGCCTATGGCACCGGGTCACGCATGCCGATCCGCGCCACGCGCGCCCTGTTGACCGCAGCACTGGACGGATCGCTTGCGAAGTCCGAGTTCCGCAAAGACGACAATTTCGGCTTCGAAGTGCCCATCACGGTCGAAGGCGTGCCGGATCTTCTGCTGGTCCCCCGCCGCACATGGCATGACGCAGACGCCTATGACGCTCAAGCGCAAAAACTGGTCGATATGTTCTCAGAAAACTTCGTGCAGTATGAAAGCGATATTGATGACGATGTGAAGGCCGTGGCACTCGGCTGACACCGGTAAAACAGATTGAAAACGCCTCGGCCTCGTGCCGAGGCGTTTTTGCATGGCCTCTACGAAAAACGCCAACAGCCGCCGCTAACCCACCAGCCCCTTGCGGATCAGGTTCAGCCCGGCAACTGTCAATACGATCAGTGTCATGCGTTTGAACGTGGCTTGCGGCATCTGGTCGTGCACCAGCCCACCCAGAACCATCCCCGCCAACGACGGTACCAGCATCGCAACGGATAACGGGATCGTCTGCGCGTTCAGCACGCCGGATTTCAAATGCGCCAGAAACAGCGCAGCCGCCCCCAGCCCGTAAATGACCCCCTGCACGCGCATTTGTTCCGTCTTGGGCGTGTTGATCGCGGTCAGATAGGCAATGGTGGGCGGTCCCCAGACACCCGACATGCCCCCGGTCATCCCAGCAAAAGCACCGATCAGGCTTTCGTCCCGAACGCGGTTCTTTTGCTTCAACTGCGGGTTCCACGCACTCAGCTGCAGCAGGCAGAACGCCACGACAGGCAGACCGATGATGATGAACAGCAGCTCTTGCGACAACACGCTGACCAACTGGGCACTGATCACCAGGAAAATCAGCAGGGCGATCAGGAAAACGCGGAATTTCGCGACCGCCTCCCACGCGGCATGCACGCCGTGGCGAAATGCCTGATAGCCGTTCGTGACCACGGTCGGCACGATCAACGCGGCCAGCGCCACATCGGCAGGCAGCACCGTCGCCAGCCCCGAGATCATGATCAGCGGCATTCCAAAACCCACCGCCCCTTTCACGAACCCTGCAAACAAAGCGACCGAAACGATCAGCAGCAGCGCGATCTGCGGAAGCTCAGTTACTATTCCCACGGGCTTTCCCCTTGCGTCGCATCCTGTTACCCCGTTCTAACGAAGCGGCGCGGCGGCTGCACCATCAAATCGCTGCGTCACATTTGTTCGCTCACGGTTGTTTTTGTGTATTTTTATTGCGCTGCGCGTGCAAAGTGATTATCTCTCTGCAGGTGCATAATGCCTTACCGAATCCCGGCCACACCGTGACAGGAGACAGCGATGACAACCCCCCTGATCGACAATCTTTTGACCGTGACCGCAGACGCGCTGCCTCCGGTTGATACCGTGTTTACCGCTGCCAAATCGGCGGTCCGGGACATGGTTATTGACGGCGAAAAGATCTCGGCGGCGAAGCTCGAAGACCATCAGGCCGCCGCCCATGCCCTGTCTTGGTTTGCCACCTATGCTGAAAGCCTGCGTCAGATGCACGCCTGGGCCAAAGGTCTGAACGACGCCGGCAAACTGGGCGAGATGGAGCAATTGATCCTGCAAATCGCCTTCGGCGAATACCTGACCCAGATCAGGGGCGGCATCATGATGAGCCAGAACGAATTTGCCCGCCTGTCCGATATGGACGTGGATGGGGCCGCACTGGATACCGACGCTGTCAACACCCTGATCGCTGGTGGCAACACCCAAGCCGCCCGCACAAGGTTGGTGGACCTGATGCGCGACAACGCGGGACATGCCACTTTCGGCGCATCCGGCCTTGATGACGAGCTTGAGATGATCCGCACCCAATTCCGTCGCTATGCCGATGACCGCGTTGCCCCGCACGCGCATGACTGGCATCTGAAGGATGACTATATCCCGATGGAAATTCTGGAAGAGCTGGCCGAAATGGGCGTTTTCGGCCTGACCATCCCCGAAGAATACGGCGGGTTGGGGCTGTCCAAGGCCTCAATGGTGGTGGTGTCCGAAGAGCTCAGCCGTGGCTATATCGGTGTCGGCTCGCTGGGCACCCGATCGGAAATCGCGGCCGAGTTGATTTTGGCGGGCGGAACCGACGCACAGAAGGATCATTGGCTGCCCAAGATCGCGTCCGCCGAGATCCTGCCGACCGCCGTGTTCACCGAACCCAACACCGGATCTGACCTTGGCAGCCTGCGTACCCGCGCGGTCAAGACCGCCAATGGGGATTACGAGGTGACGGGCAACAAGACCTGGATCACCCACGCCGCGCGAACCCATGTCATGACGCTTCTGGCGCGCACTGATCCCGCATCCACCGACCACCGCGGCCTGTCGATGTTTCTGGCCGAAAAACAACCCGGCGATGATGACAATCCCTTCCCCACCGAAGGCATGACCGGCGGCGAGATCGAGGTGCTGGGCTATCGCGGCATGAAGGAATTCGAACTGGGGTTCGACAGCTTCAAGATCAAAGGCGAAAACCTATTGGGGGGCGAAGAAGGTCAAGGCTTCAAACAACTGATGAAAACGTTCGAGGCCGCCCGCATCCAAACCGCCGCACGTGCCATCGGTGTGGCCCAGAATGCGCTGGAAATCGGGATGCAATATGCCGAAGACCGCAAGCAATTCGGCAAGTCGCTAATCAATTTCCCGCGCGTTGCCAACAAACTGGCGATGATGGCGGTGGAAATCATGGTCGCGCGGCAACTGACCTATTATTCGGCTTGGGAAAAGGACAACGACCAACGTTGCGACCTTGAAGCAGGCATGGCGAAACTGTTGGGCGCGCGCGTCGCCTGGGCCTGCGCAGACAACGCGCTGCAAATTCACGGCGGCAACGGCTTCGCGCTGGAATACCAGATCAGCCGCGTGTTGTGTGATGCACGTATCCTGAACATCTTTGAAGGAGCGGCCGAGATTCAGGCGCAGGTCATCGCCCGCCGTCTTCTGGGCTAAGTCGCGCGACGGGGTGACGTCGCGGCAATGACCCGCTCACTCGGCACAATTACACAGGATGCCCTTGCACATGCTTCACGCTCAACCCAAAGGTTAGACAGCCTCCCCAAGATCAACAAATGAGGCCTTGTATGTCACAAGTGCAAACACGTCTGAAAGCGGAAGACTGGATTGATGCAGGTTTTCGCGCCTTGGTTTCGCAAGGACCACAAGCGTTGAAGGCCGAACCCCTTGCCCGCGCCCTGAACACAACGAAGGGGTCGTTCTATTGGCATTTCAAAGATGTGCCAGATTTTCACGCCCGGCTGCTTGCCGCGTGGCAGGACCAGACGGCGGACGCTATCGCGCAAACCATCGCGCAAGAGGATGATCCGGTAAAGCGGTTGTATCGAATTGGGGACAGTGCCGGATCGGTCAGCCGTAAACGCGCCGCAGCAAAGGCCGAACCCGCCATCCGCGCCTGGGCCTATGGTGATGCGCGGGTCGCCAAGACGGTGCAACATGTTGACGAAAAGCGGATGACGGCCCTTCAAGACATTCTGAGCGACCTTGACCTGACCAACCCCGATTTTGCGCACATCATCCACGGGGCTTGGATCGGGCTTGCCGCCCGATCCACCGGACCCAAGGACAACCGAAACGCTATGTCGACCCTGATGGCCGCCATTCTTGCCCTACGGGACGCATAGTCGCGTTGGCAACCGGTGCCATCATCCATAAGATGGCCGCATGAAAAAGACACTGTTGATCACCGCCACGTTTGCTGCCCTGTCACTGATGGCGTGCAAAGATGAAACAATCTCGGGGTTTGCCGACCGCAAGGCTGTTTGGAAACTGCTGGAACTTGACCGAAAGCCGTTCGATGCTGACGCGACAATCGCGTTTCCCAAACCGGGGAAGATCGTCGGCCAGGCGCCCTGCAACAGCTATTCGTCCGAACAGAAAGCCCCCTATCCATGGTTTGAGATCGGGCCCATCACCGCAACCCGCATGACCTGCCCTGCGCAGGCTGAAGAAACGCGGTATTTCAACGCCCTGACTAAAATGCGCCAGATCGAGGTACAGGGCGACATGATGATCATGTCGAACGAAGCCGGGCGGCAGATGGTGTTTCTGGCGCAGCGCTGATCGTCACCCCACCCTGTCCTGAACTTCCCGCTTTAGCCTGTCGATCAGGCGCGCGCGCGCCTCGGGCAAGGGCTTGTTTCCCAGCGAATGCGCCAACCAGTGGGTCATAAAAAAACCTGTCGTCCGAAGCCCCGCCACGACGTTGTCGCGCCCGCCGGTGCCGGCGCCCAGCAAGTCGGGCGGTAAAGGCAACAGGCGGTCGGCCCAGTCTCCTGCGCCTTCGACGGACACCGCCCGCCCGGTCTTGGGCGAGACATAGGCAAGATCATCCATCCCCCCCGTCACCGCGCAGGCGCTCAGATCCAGCCCGAACCCCAACTCATCCAGTACGGCAAGTTCCCATTTCAGGTAAGCGGTCGGCCATGCCTCGTTCGCCCCCAACAGATCCAGCATGGCTTGGGTTTGGCGGTAAAGGATCGGGTGCGCCTCGCGTTCGGGCAGGGCAAAGGTCAAAAGCGCGGTGATGGCGTTCAGCCCAGCAAGGGCCGTGCGGTCAGACAGAACCGTTGCCCGACTACGCAGGGGTTCGACGCTATAGCTGCCGATGTGCTCTTCCAGCCGTGCCCGCCACGCAACATCCAACTGCGCGCCGGGTTGCAGGATCGGCGCGATTTTGCGGCTGGTGCCACCACGCACAACACCCGCATGACGACCGTGCTTTTCCGTGAACACATCAATGATAACTGACGTTTCGCCGTGTTTGCGCACGGACAAAAGCGCGCCTTGATCCCGCCAATCCATGCCTGTCACCCTCCTGCGGTCAGACTAGCGCGCGGGGCGCTGTTGGCAATGGGGTCAGTCGGACAGGCCGGGTTCATCCAGCAGATGCCGCCCGGCACGATCTTCGACCTCGATCACCCACAGGTCGGGGTCAAAGCCCTTCTGGCGATTCAACGCCGCGTCAACCTCGGCCTCATCCCCTTCGGCCAGAGCGATCCAACGCCGATCCCCGGTCATCAGGTCGAAACTACGCTGATAGGCCACCGCCTGCCCGTTCAGCGTGTTCAGCTTGACCAGCACCGCACCGGCGGTCGCATCGCCTTTTTGCGTGATGAAGGCGGGGATGTCAGACAGGCGCAAGCGCGTCAGATAGGCCGCGACCCACAGTTCAGCGGTCAGTCGCGTCAAGCGTTCCCGTCCTTGAAGTTAAGGCCCATTTCCGAATACCGCTCTTTTTCATCCAGCCAGTTGGGGCGCACTTTCACTTGCAAAAACAGGTGGATCTTGCGGCCCATGAATTCTTCCAACTCGGCGCGGGCGGATTGGCTGACGGCTTTGATCGTCTCGCCCTTCTTGCCCAGAATGATGCCCTTATGGCCGTCGCGGGCGACATAGATCACCTGATCGACACGGGCCGAACCATCCTTGCGTTCTTCCCAGTTCTCGGTTTCGACCGTCAGCTGATAGGGCAGTTCCTGATGCAGACGCAGGGTCAGCTTTTCGCGCGTCATTTCGGCGGCGATCATGCGCATGGGCAAATCCGCGATCTGGTCTTCGGGATAGAGCCACGGCCCTTCGGGCAGTTGATCGGCCAGCCACTCTCGCAGGGCCTGCACCCCGTGACCCTTTTCAGCCGAGATCATAAAAGTTTCGGCAAAATCAAATCGGTCATTCAGGTCTTTCGCCAACCCCAGCAAAGTTTCGGCCTTGACCCTGTCAATTTTGTTGATGGCAAGGGCGACAGTGCGGCCTTTCCCAATTTCATCCAGCCCCTCAAGAATGCGTTTCACGCCCTCGGTCACGCCGCGATGCGCTTCGACCAACAGAACGGTGATATCAGCATCCGCAGCCCCACCCCAAGCCGCAGCAACCATCGCGCGGTCAAGGCGGCGGCGCGGCTGAAACAGGCCGGGCGTGTCCACGAAAACGATCTGCGCGTTACCCTCGATTGCCACGCCACGAATGCGCGCGCGGGTCGTTTGAACCTTGTGCGTCACGATCGAGACCTTGGCCCCCACCATCTGGTTCGTCAGCGTCGATTTCCCGGCATTGGGCTCACCGATCAGGGCAACAAAACCGGCACGTTGCGGTTGGTCTGTCATTGTTTGCTCTCCAACTGCTTTAGCAGTGTGCGGGCAGCTGCTTGTTCAGCGGCGCGTTTTGAATTGGCTTGGGTTTCTGCTGACCGTCCGTTGGACAGTTCAGCCTTAATGGTAAACATCGGTGCGTGATCCGGCCCTTCGCGGCCGGTTTCCACATAGCGCGGCGGCGGCATCTTGCGCGCTTGCGCCCATTCCTGCAACGCCGTCTTGGGATCGCGCGCATCGTCTTCGACCCGGTCGATCCGGTCGCCCCATAGGTTGCGTATCATGGTCTGAGCGGCATTCAGCCCCCCGTCCAGATAAACGGCTGCGATCACCGCCTCCATTCCGTCGCCCAACAGGGCCAGCTTGCGCCGCCCACCGGTTTTCATCTCGGACCGGCCCAGCTTCAGAACCGCGCCCAGATCGACCTGACGGGCCACATCGGCGCAGGTTTCTTTGCGCACCAGTGCGTTGTAACGCGGCGCCAGCGTACCTTCGGGGGCGTTGGGGTCGGCCCGCAACAATGTTTCCGACATCACCAGCCCCAAGACCCGGTCGCCCAGAAACTCCAACCGCTGATTGTCAGGCCGCGTGGCAGACGAAAACGAGCCATGCGTCAGCGCGCGGATCAGCAGTTCGGGGTCTTTGAACTCATACCCGATGCGGCCCTGAAAGGCGCGAAGATCGCCGGACAGTTTCACTCGATCGCCTTAAAGAACCGGTCAGAGCGCCAAGTCCAGAAATAGAACAACCGCTTACCCGCCGCCGAAAACATGATGCGATCCGCGCGACCCAGCAAGTATTCAGCAGGCACAAAGCCCACGCCACCCGCGTTCGGGCTGACACGGCTATCAGTCGAGTTGTCGCGGTTGTCGCCCATGAAGAAATATTCGCCCGCCGGAACGGTGAACACGTTGGTATTGTCCAACCGCGTGTTGCGCACATTCAAGACCGAATGGGTGACGCCGTTCGGCAGTGTCTCAATCGTCTTTTCCTTGATGCAGTTGCCGCCCTCGCCGACTGGGCTGTTGGCGCATTGCGGGAAGGTGGCGAACCGGCCTTGCGCGCGTTTGATTTCCTCAAACGTGCCGTCGGGAACCTGCGTGGCCTCTTCGCCATTGATAAACAGGACGCCATCCTTCATCTGGATCTTGTCACCAGGCAGGCCGATCAGACGTTTCACGTAATCGGTGCCAAGGGACGGGTGACGGAACACCACGACATCGCCGCGTTCAGGTTCCGAGCCGAACAACCGGCCCGAGATCGGACAGGACGAGAACGGGCAGGAATGCCGCGAATAGCCATAGGCCATCTTGTTCACGAACAGGAAGTCGCCGATCAGAAGCGTGTCTTTCATAGACCCGGTGGGAATCCAGAAGGGCTGGAAGAACAGCGTGCGGAACACGCCCGCGATGATCAGCGCCCAGAAGATCGTCTTGATCGTTTCCCAGATGCCGTCTTGTTTCTTTTCAGCCATGTTCACGTCTGCCTCTTTCATCGGACCGATCTATGCCAGCCCATTGGGGGTGTGTGGCGATATGAGCGGATGCGCGGGCAGTGTCAAGTTTCGCAGGGCGCATCACGCCTTTGCAGGCGCCTTTTCGATGGGCCGCGCCTCGATCACCACGAAGGCCTGCGCCCAGGGGTGATCGTCGGTCAGGGTGACGTGGATGATCGCCTCGTGCCCGTCCGGGGTCATTTCAGCCAGCCGGTCGGCAGCCCAGCCGGTGACGGCCATCACGGGTTGCCCGGTGCGCAGGTTGCTGACCGCCATATCCCGCCAGCTGATCCCCATCGCAAGCCCAGTGCCCAGCGCTTTTGAGCACGCTTCCTTGGCGGCCCAGCGCTTGGCCAGAGTGCCAGCCTCGTCACGGCGGCGGGCGGCTTTGGCCAACTCAATCTCGGTGAACACGCGATTGCGGAACCGGTCGCCAAAGCGGTCCAGCGTGCCTGCGATACGCTCGATATTCGCAAGATCGGTGCCGATACCAAGGATCATCCAGACCTCCTGCGGCGGCGGGCGCGAGTGTCAGCCACGCGCGTCATCCATCAAGCGACGCATTTCGGCAATGGCGTCGGGCAGACCGCGAAAGATCGCTTCGCCGATCAAAAAATGGCCGATGTTCAACTCCATCACCTCGGGCATGGCCGCGATGGGGGCGACGGTGTCATAGGTCAGGCCGTGGCCTGCATGTACCTCAAGCCCCAGCGAATGCGCCAGCGCCGCGCCTTCGCGCAGACGCGCAAGCTCGGCGTCACGTTCATCAAACCGACCCTCGGCGTGCAGGTCGCAATAGGCGCCCGTGTGCAGTTCGATCACCGCTGCACCAACACGGGCCGACGCGTTGATCTGGTCGGGGTCGGGTGCAATGAACAAAGACACGCGGCACCCCGCGTTCCGCAAGGGGGCGATGTAGTCGGCAAGCCTTTTGTCCTGCCCTGCGACCTCCAACCCACCTTCGGTGGTCAGTTCCTCGCGCTTTTCGGGCACAAGGCAAACGGCGTGGGGTTTGTGACGAAGCGCGATGGCCTTCATTTCATCCGTCGCGGCGCATTCGAAATTCAGCGGTGCCGACAGTTCCGCAACCAGCCGGTCAATATCGTCGTCCCGAATATGCCGCCGATCTTCACGAAGATGTGCGGTGATGCCATCGGCCCCGGCCTTTTCTGCCAGCTTCGCGGCGCGCACCGGATCAGGGTAAGCCGAGCCGCGCGCATTGCGCACCGTTGCCACGTGGTCAATGTTGACGCCCAAGCGCAGTTTTCCGGTCTGATCGTTCATGTCGCGTCCCTTTTGTTCATTCGGCCACCTGTGAACCCCAGTCTTACGTTTTTTCGCGCGGTGTGCCAGCCTCGTCAGGGCCTGCCTTCAGACGTTTCTCATACCGCTCTTTCAGCTTCTTGATACGGCGGCGTTGATAGGCATGGATGACGGGGTTGGACAGCGCATAGCCAGCGAAGGCCGCTATCGTGCCCGGAATGATGCAGCCCACAAGATAGGGCAGGAACACGCGGTCGTAAAAAACGGAAAAACGCGCCCAATCTACGTCCTTTCCGGTAATCGGCGCCGTGATATTGGACCAAAAATCCGACGTGGCAGCAGCGATTTGCGTGATGATTTGCGGCAGGTGGATACTGGACGGCTGCCCCAGAATATAGTTGCCCAGATTGACTGACACTTCAGCGATCAGCGGGAATGTCAGCGGGTTGCCGACAAAGGTCGCCAGAAGCGATGCCAGCACATTGCCCCGGATGATCCATGACAAAATCGCTGCGGTCAGAAAATGAAGCCCGAAGAACGGCGTAAAGGACGCGAATATCCCCGCCGCGATGCCGCGCGATATCCGGTGCGCGGGGTCCGGCAGACGCCTGACGCGATAGATCACATAGCGTGACGCCCGATACCAGCCGCCCCGTGGATAGAAGAATTCCGCAATAGCACGCAGGTATGAGCGCGGATTTCTTTTGAACACGGATGATCCCTTTCGGCCAGAATTGGCAAGTTACGGTTTGCGTGCGATATCCCTGTGCCTGTGCACTTCGGCAACATTGGTATCTGCTTCCAATGTCAGCATGATGGCATGGAAATGTTCTATATCGCGCAAATCGACATCAATAAGAAGGCGGTAAAAATCAGGCTTTCGGTCAAGGAATTTCAAATCCGAGATGTTGGCCTTTTGCTCGCCAATCAGCGAGCAGATGCGCCCCAGAACCCCGGCATCGTTGGAGATCGTCAATTCGATACTGACTGTGTGAATGGCCGGATGTTGGCCGGAATGCCAATGCAGATCAACCCAACGCGCACTGTCTTCGTCCACATCCGCCAGCGCGTCGCAGTCGATTGTGTGGACCATCACGCCCTTGCCACGATACGTAATGCCGACAATGCGTTCGCCCGGCACCGGCTGGCAACAGTCCGCGCGGGCGAAATCCTGCCCCGTTTCCAACCCCACCACGACCGAGTCACTGTCGACCTCTGCCTTGGCCTCGACGCTTTCAGGATAGAGGGCGGCGACCACATCCCGCGCCTGCAATTCAGCAGACCCCAGCCGGGCCAGCAGTTCGTCGACATCCTTCAGGCGCAGTTGTTTTGCGGCAGTGGCCAACGCCTTGTCGGTCGCTTTGCGCCCTACATGTTCGAACGCAACCCGCGCCAGTTCGCGCCCCAGACGGACGTATCGTTCGCGGTCGACACTGCGCAAACGTTTGCGGATCGCGGCCTTGGCCCGCCCAGTGACAACAATATCCAACCATGTCGCCTGAGGGCTTTGGCCTTCAGCGGTCATGATCTCGACCGATTGTCCGTTTTTGATGCGGGTCCAAAGCGGCACGCGGATGCCGTCAACCTTGGCGCCCACGCAACTGTCACCGATCCGGGTGTGAATCGCATAGGCGAAATCCAGCGGCGTTGCCCCCCGCGGCAGCTTTTCAACCTCGCCCTTCGGAGTGAAACAGAAGACCTGATCCTGGTACATCTCAAGCTTCACATGCTCAAGAAACTCGTCGTAATCCTCGGCGGTATCGAACCGTTCGGTCAGCGATGAAAGCCACTTGGCCGGGTCAACCGCAAAAGGGTTTTCCGTGCGAATACCGTCCTTGTATGACCAATGCGCGGCCACGCCGGTTTCGGCCACATCGTTCATTTCCTGCGTTCGGATCTGCACCTCGACCCGTTTGCCATCGCGCCCGGATACCGTCGTATGAATTGACCGATAACCGTTGGATTTCGGCTGACTGATATAATCTTTGAACCGCCCAGGAATGGCCCGCCAGCGTTGATGAATGACGCCCAGCACACGATAGCAATCCGCCTCGTTTTCCGTGATGATGCGGAAACCATAGATATCGGACAGGCGCGAAAAGCTCTGGCTTTTTTCCTGCATCTTGCGCCAGATCGAATGAGGTTTCTTGGCGCGCCCGAACACCTCGGCATCTATTTCGCCCTTATCCAGCTCAAGCCGAATGTCGCTGGTGATTTTCTCGATCACATCGCCGCTTTCCTTTTGCAGTCGCAAAAACCGCCGCATGATCGAGTTACGGGCTTCCGGGTTCAGCACCCGAAACGCAAGATCTTCCAATTCTTCGCGCATCCATTGCATACCCATGCGACCGGCCAGCGGGGCATAGATATCCATCGTTTCGCGCGCTTTCTGCACCTGCTTGTCAGGCCGCATCGCGCGGATCGTGCGCATGTTGTGCAGGCGGTCGGCCAGCTTGACCAGGATCACCCGAAGGTCCTTGGACATGGCCATAAATAACTTACGGAAGTTTTCGGCCTGCTTCGTCGCGGACGAGCTTAGCTGAAGATTGGTCAGTTTGGTGACGCCGTCGACCAGTTCGGCCACCTCGGGCCCGAACACTTGCGCAACATCGCCATAGGTGGACCGGGTGTCCTCGATCGTGTCGTGCAAAAGGGCGGTGATGATCGTGGCGTCGTCCAACTGCATGTCGACCAGAATTTCAGCCACCGCAAAGGGATGGGTGAAATACGGTTCGCCGGAATGTCGGGTCTGTCCGTCATGCATGCGCGCGCCGTATTCATACGCCGCACGCAGCAAATTGCTGTTGGATTTAGAATTATACCGACCGATCCGTTCGATCAGCCCATCAAGATCAAGGTCCAGATCAGGAAGGTCGTGCATCCGGTCCGCCACCCCGCGGAGGTCAGAAATCGGCTTAGCCCTGACCCTGTGCTTCCATCAAAGCCCGAAGAAGTTTTTCTTCCGACAGGTCATCATCGGCGGGTTTGTCAGCCGCTTCAGCCCCCATCAACAGCGCCATGCTGTCTTCTTCCGGCTCGTCAACTTCGATCTGGGTCTGGTTGCTTTCGATCATGCGCTCGCGCAGCTCGTCAGCCGTCTGCGTTTCGTCCGCAATCTCGCGCAATGCGACGACGGGGTTCTTGTCGTTGTCGCGGTCTACGGTGATCTGGGCACCCGCCGAAATCTCGCGGGCGCGGTGCGACGCGAGCATCACAAGCTCGAACCGGTTCGGGACTTTATCTACGCAATCTTCAACCGTCACGCGGGCCATAATCAAACTCCATTCCTTGCAAGGGGATGTGAACCGCTTATCTAGGGCCGTTGCCCGGCAGTTACAAGCGAAAACACCGCCCCGTCAGGGCGCAACATAGGGCTGAACCCCCTTTTTTTCAGCGTCCGGCAGCGCGGCAACCATTTCGCGCACCGTTTTGCCGATGATCGGATGGCGCCAATCGGGCGCGATGTCGGCAAGGGGAATCAGTACGAAAGCACGATCCTGCACACGCGGGTGGGGCAAGATCAACTGTTCGGGCGCCAGTTTCTTCTGATCCTCCAGCGGCATATCCATCCAATGCTGCAACAGCGCCCGGTCCGGCAACACCACGTCGCCACACGCGATCAGGTCCATATCCAGCGTGCGGGGCGCCCAACGCGAGGGGCGCTCACGCCCAAACCGCACCTCGGTTTCGTGTAGGAATTGCAGCAGATCATGGGGCAGCAAATCGGTCTGAACTTCAATCGCTGCGTTCACAAAATCGGGACCAGCGCCGGGGGGGAAACAAGGCGTCTTGTAAAAGTCGCTAATTTTGGTGATTCTCAGATTACTTTGCGCTATAAAATCAACTGCGTCGTGTATTATTTTAGCCGATTCTCGTGTAGTTGACGTTGCGTTACTTCCGAGTGAAACTAGTCCTTTTGGACAGGTTGTTTGTATTTTATCTGCTTGCGGCATCGCATTGATTCCCTAAATTGCGAATCTGCTTCTTCGTTGATTAGTTTCTTAATTACCACTCACGGGATTTTTCGGCGAAGCGAATTGGAAAGGAATTATTATGTTCTACCGGGACGAACGGCTTGCGCTGTTCATCGATGGTTCAAACCTTTATGCAGCTGCCAAATCGCTGGGTTTCGACATCGACTATAAACTGCTTCGGCAGGAATTCATGCGGCGCGGAAAGCTTCTGCGCGCATTTTACTACACCGCCCTTCTTGAAAACGAAGAGTATTCCCCGATCCGCCCCTTGGTGGACTGGCTGAATTACAACGGCTTCACGATGGTCACGAAGCCTGCCAAGGAATACACCGACTCGATGGGGCGGCGTAAGGTCAAGGGCAACATGGATATTGAACTGGCCGTGGACGCGCTGGAACTTTCCCCGCATATCGACCACGCGGTTCTGTTTTCCGGCGACGGTGATTTTCGACCCCTGATCGCGGCGATGCAACGTCAGGGTGTGCGCGTATCGGTCGTGTCGACCATTCGCAGCCAACCGCCAATGGTTGCCGACGAATTGCGCCGTCAGGCCGACAATTTCATCGAGCTGGAAGAACTGAAAGATGTCATCGGACGCCCCGCCCGTGACATGGATCGCAGCGACCGCGCCGACGACTAGACCATCACCCGCGATCAACGCAAAAAGGTCGGGGCAGGTCCCGGCCTTTTGCGTTTATCCGCCGATTTCCGCTTGGGACTGGACCTTGGGGCGCAAAATGCGTACCCATCCCGGCATCGGAGGACACGATGACCAAGCCTGCTCTCACACTCTATCTTGCTGCACCCAATGGCTTCTGCGCCGGGGTGGATCGCGCCATCAAGATCGTCGAAATGGCGATCGAGAAATGGGGCCCCCCGATCTATGTGCGCCACGAAATCGTGCATAACAAATTCGTGGTCGATGGGCTGCGCGCCAAGGGGGCTGTCTTTGTCGAGGAATTGGACGAGGTGCCAGATGATCGCCCCGTCATCTTCTCGGCCCACGGCGTCGCCAAAGCCGTGCCCGCCGAAGCGAACCGCCGCCAGATGGTCTATGTCGACGCCACCTGCCCGCTTGTCTCCAAGGTGCATATCGAGGCCGAGCGGCACCACCAGAACGGCCTTCAGATGGTCATGATCGGTCATGCAGGCCACCCCGAAACCATCGGCACGATGGGGCAACTGCCCGAAGGCGAGGTGCTGCTGGTCGAAACCGCAGAAGATGTCGCGACCTTGACCCCGCGCGACCCCGCGCAGCTTGCCTATATCACGCAAACGACGCTGTCTGTGGATGACACTGCGGGCGTCGTTGCGGCGTTACGCGCCCGTTTCCCCCAGATCGTCGGCCCGCACAAGGAAGACATCTGTTACGCGACCACAAACCGGCAAGAGGCCGTGAAGGCTGTCGCCCCCAAGGTCGACGCGCTTCTGGTGATCGGCGCGCCCAACAGCTCCAATTCACGCCGCTTGGTCGAAGTCGCGCGCGCCAATGGCTGCGCTTATGCCATGCTTGTTCAGCGCGCGGACGAGATCGACTGGCGCGCCATCGACGGCATCCAAACGGTCGGCCTGACGGCCGGGGCGTCGGCCCCGCAAGTGCTGGTGGACGAGGTCATCGACGCGTTCCGCAACCGTTACGATGTCACCGTCGAACGGGTGGAAACCGCGCAAGAAAATGTTGAATTCAAGGTGCCCCGTGCCCTGCGCGAAACCGCATGACAGACGACCGAACAACGCTGGACGTCTATGACGCCGAGGCTGCGGCCTATGAGGCCCGCATAGCCGAGAAATCGTCCCCCGGCCTGCGCACTTTTCTGGACCACCTGCCCCCCGCCGCGCATGTGCTGGACCTTGGCTGCGGGCCGGGCTTGTCCGCCGTTGCCATTCAGGCAGCGGGCCATACGGTCGATGCTGTCGACGGATCGGCTGCAATGGTTGTCCGCGCCCAACTGAACGGCGTGAACGCCCGACAGGCGCTGTTCACCGATATCGACGCGACCAGCGCCTATGACGGCATCTGGGCCAATTTCAGCCTTCTGCACCTGCCGCGCCCCGATTTTGCCCCCACCCTTGCCCGCCTGCACCGCGCCTTGCGCCCCGGCGGGCTGTTTCATATCGGCATGAAACTGGGCGACGGCGAGGGCCGCGATGGTTTGGAGCGGTTCTATTGCTATTACCAACCCGACGAGCTTGAACAGGCATTGACCAGCAGTGGCTTCACCCTGATCTCGTGCACCCCCGGCACGGGGCGCGGGTTGGACGGAACCCTTTCAGACTGGATGGTGATATTGGCACATGGCTGAATTCTTCGCATTCACAGACGGCGCTTGTTCAGGCAACCCCGGCCCCGGCGGTTGGGGCGCGTTGTTGCAGGCCCACGAGAACGGCGCGGTCATCAAAGAACGCGAGCTGAACGGCGGCGCGGCCGGGACGACAAACAACCAGATGGAGCTGATGGCCGCCATCATGGCGCTGGAAACCCTTGGCAAACCCTGCGCAATCACCGTTGTCACCGACAGCGCCTATGTGAAGAACGGTGTGACCGGGTGGATACATGGATGGAAACGGAACGGGTGGCGAACGTCGTCCAAGAAGCCCGTGAAAAACGTCGAGCTTTGGCAGCGGCTGGACGAAGCCCAAGCCCGCCATCATGTGACATGGAAATGGGTCAAGGGCCACGCTGGACACCCCGAAAACGAACGTGCCGATGAATTGGCCCGCGCGGGGATGGAGCCATTCAAGGGCTGACCTGCCCTAGAATTCCAACCACAACCCAACCGCCACTTGGTCTTTAACCGCGCCTGCAATTGCGTGGGTCCATTCAACGCTCAGATGCTGGCCGGGCATGTATTGCCAGGCAAGGGACGGAATGACATCCGCCTGCGGGCCGCCCTGCGCCGCGCTGACATCCAGCGCCATCATCGTCATCAGCCGCTTGAAGGGCTTGACACCGAACAGGCCAAAAGCGCCAAAATCGGCCTGCGCATTCAGGATCGACGTCTTGGCCGTCATCTGCACATCCAGCCAGCCGGGGCCAAGCGGCGTGTCAACCCCCCGCCCCAGATGCATCGACGGGGTCACGAACGGCGCATCCGGCGTCCCTTCGACCGACACGCCCAGCGCCTTCTGCCATGGCCCGTCTTGATCCGGCACATGCCAACGCCCGAACGCCTTGATATCCGTGATGTTCTTGGTGGCCCGTTCATATTCCAGCTTGCCCCCCACCGTCCATTGATCGGTCAGGCCGTATTCGCCGTAAACCGACAGATCGGGCGGGCGGTCCGGTTGGTGGGCGTCGATACGAAGCTGACCCGACGCGAATGCATCCCCCTTGTCGCGCGGCCATGCGCCTGCGTGGGCCAGATCGCCGGTTGCGATCAACAGTGCCAGAGCAAAAACGGGAAGGCGCGCCATCATGATGGTCAGCTTGGCGGTGAATGGTTAACCAATGGTTAATAAAGTACTGTAAAATAAGGACGTTTCGCGGCGAAACCCTTTTCGGACATCACGCCGACGGCTCTATGATCGCCCGCTATATTTCTGCCACACCCAGATGATCAGGATCGCACCGACCAACGCCCCGACAAAACCGAACGCCAGCCCGCCGATCATCGCAATGAAACGCAGCACGAAGCTGCCAAGCAACGCCCCCGCGACACCAATTGCAATGGTGGTTGGCACGTCGGTGCGCAAGTCCATGATCCGCGTCGCCAGAAACCCGGCGGCCGCACCAAATATGATCAGCATGATAACAGGCATGCTTGGAATATGGGCTTGGGCGGGCCGGATTGTAAGGGCTATTTCACGATCTCGGGCATCTTGAAGCCGCGCAGGAAATCATCTGTCTCCATCGCGCGTTTACCGGGGCGTTGGGCGCGCAGCACCTCGACCGCGCCATCCCCGCAGGCGATGGTCAGATCGTGCAGAACCTGCCCCGGCGCGCCCGCCCCTTCGGCAATGCGCGAAGCGAGCAGTTTCACCTGTTCGCCCCCCATATCGCATTTCGCACCGGGAAACGGCGACAGCCCGCGGATCAGGCGATCCACCTCGACGGCCGGTCGGCTCCAGTCGATTTGCGCCTCGGCTTTGTCGATCTTGTGGGCATAGGTGACGCCATCGTCAGATTGCGGCTCGGGTGTCAGGTCCGGCAGCCGGTCCAGCGCCTGCACAATCAGACGCGCGCCCATGGTGGACAGCCGATCATGCAACTGGGCGGTGGTTTCCTCTGCGCCAATCGGTGTCGCCTCGCGCAGAAGAACGGGACCGGTATCCAATCCGGCCTCCATCTGCATGATGCAAACGCCGGTTTCCGCGTCGCCCGCGATAATCGCGCGATGGATCGGCGCCGCACCGCGCCAACGGGGCAGAAGCGACGCATGGATGTTCAGACATCCCCGCGCTGGCGCATCAAGGATCGGCTGCGGCAGGATCAGGCCATAGGCCACGACCACCGCAACATCGGCGTTCAACGCCGCAAACGCCGCTTGTTCTTCAGCACCTTTCAAAGACACCGGATGGCGCACGTCCAACCCCAGTTCGTCCGCACGGGCATGAACCGGGCCGGGGCGATCTTTCTTGCCACGACCCGCAGGGCGGGGCGGCTGACAGTAAACGGCGGCGATGTCGTGACCGGCATCTACCAGAGCCTCCAGCACCGGCACCGAGAAATCGGGCGAGCCCATGAAAACAACTCTCATCGCGCGAGCTTCCTTGCCTTCTTGATCAGCATGTCCCGCTTTACCTTGGACAGGTTGTCAAAGTACATCCGCCCGTTCAAATGGTCGATCTGGTGCTGGACGGACGTGGCCCAGATGCCGACGAAATCCTGTTCCTGCTCTGCACCGTCTTCGTTAAGAAACCGCACCGTCACCGCGCGCGGGCGGCTGATCACGGCCGAGACACCGGGCAGATTCGGGCTGGCCTCTTCATGGTCCCGAAACTCGATCGAGCGGTGCAGGATTTCGGGGTTCGCCATGCGCACGGCCTTGCCGCGTTCGTCCGAGGCATCGACGACGGCCAGACGCTGCATGATCCCCAACTGAGGGGCCGCCAGACCAACGCCGGGCATAGCGTCCATCGCCTCGATCATCTCGTCCCAGATGGCGCGGGTATCATCGGTGACTGCGTCAACCGGATCGGCAGCCGAGCGCAGACATTTGTGCGGATATCTCAGAAACGGGCGATGGGTCACATGCGCGCCATTTCACGTTTCAATTTCTGCATCTTTCGCGTGATCATCTGACGCTTCAACGGTTTCAGATAGTCGATGAACAGCTTGCCGTTCAGGTGGTCAATCTCGTGCTGCACGCAGGTTGCCCACAACCCGTCGAAATCGCGCTCCTGCACGTTGCCATCCCGGTCAACCCAACGAACCGAGACCTCTTTCGGGCGCGTCACCTCGGCATATTGTTCGGGGATCGACAGACAACCTTCTTCGTAGGTGTTCAGATCGTCGGACGACAGAATGACCTCGGGGTTGAACATGATCATGGGCTGGGGCGGCTCATCCTCGTCACGCACGCAATCCAGCACGATCAGCCGGGTTAAAATACCCACCTGCGGCGCGGCCAGACCGATGCCTGGCGCGTCATACATGGTTTCCAACATGTCGTCGGCCAATTGACGCAAGTCATCGGACAAATCAGGCACCGCATCAGCGACTTTCTTGAGCCGCGGATCAGGATGAATAAGGATAGGTTTAATGCTCATGCGGTCGATTTAGGGTATGGGCTGGGTTGGTGCAATGGGGCGGATGTTCCCGGGCGTGCAACAGGACACCAAAGGGTGCGGGAAATATTCCCAAATGAGGAGCTTGTATTAGACACCATTCCCATTATTAAACTAAATACCAGAAAAGCATTGCGATACCACCCCTATTTCTGGAACAATTACCTCGCAAACCACAACATTTGGGCCGCTTGCATCGCATCCCCAAACCGCTACCGTGCCGTAAAGAAGGAAACAACATGAATTTCGACCCGATCATCGACCGCCGCGGCACGAACTCGGCCAAATGGGACAAGATGCAGGACCTGTTCGGCGTGTCGCCGGATGATGGGCTGGCGATGTGGACCGCCGACAGCGACTATCCGACCGCGCCTTGTGTGATTGACGCAGTAAAACGCGCCGCAGATCACGGCGTCTTCGGCTATTCGTGGGAACACCCTGATTACCTGAACGCCGTGGCGTGGTGGATGAAAAACCGGCATGGCTGGGACGTGGACCCTGATTGGGTGCTGACCAGCCAAGGTTTGGGCAACGCAATTGCCCTGTGTCTGGATGTATGGACCGATCCGGGCGACGGCGTGGTGATCTTCACGCCCGTCTATCACGAATTCGCGGTCAAGATCGGCAAGAATGGCCGCAGGGTGGTGGAGTGCCCGCTGGCCTTGAACGGCGACCGGTACGAACTGGATCTGGACGACGCCCAGTCGCGCCTGACCGGGGATGAAAAGATGATCTTGTGGTGTTCACCGCAAAACCCGTCGGGCCGGATTTGGAGCGATGATGAACTGCGCGCCGTGACAGAATTTGCCCAGCGTAATGACCTGTTGCTGGTGTCGGACGAAATTCACCACGACCTGATCTATCCCGGCAACATCTTCCGGCCGACAGCGCTGGCCGCGCCGGATGGCTTGGCGCGTCTGGTGACACTCACCGCAGCGTCAAAGACGTTTAACATTGCAGGCCAGCGCACCGGCAACATGATCATCCCCGACCCGGACCTGCGCGCCGCGATGCGCAAACGGTTGAACACGCTGGACTATGGTCCCGGCATGATCGCGGTCGCGATGATCACCGCCGCCTATTCGCCAGACGGGGCCGTATGGGTTGATCAGCAGATGCAGCATCTGGCACGCAACAAGGCGGTGTTTGACGAAGGGATCAACAGCATCCCCGGCCTTTCATCGATGCCTTTGCAGGCGACGTATCTGGCATGGGTCGATTTCTCGGCCACCGGGATGTCCCATGACGAGGTGACGGCCCGTATTCGCGACGACGCCCGGATCGCCGTCAGCCCCGGCCCAAGCTTCGGCACCGGCGGTGACGGGTTTCAGCGGTTCAACCTGGCCACCCAAGGCGCGCGCATAGAAGAGGCCGTGGCACGCATGAAACACGCTTTCGGCGACCTGCAATAACGCCAACCGGCAGAGCTTTGCCGACAACCACAATCCCTACTTGAACACCTGCGCGAAGCACAGCACATGCGCGGGATGAATGGATTGTTTCGACTTTTCTCACGACTCGCGTTGCTGGTGTTTATAGGGGTGATCAGTATGATGCTGTGGGATCGTTATACACCGCCTGCACCGGCCCCGACGCTTGATCCGATTACAGGCCAGATCGACCGTATTCTGGTCGAAAAATCCAACCGGAGCCTGACCGTATTTCGAAACGGCGAGCCTTTGCGCAGATACAAGATCGCTCTGGGCTTCGCGCCGGTTGGCGACAAGATGATCCAAGGCGATGGAAAAACGCCCGAGGGGCTGTTTCAAATCAACCGTCGCAATCAGGAAAGCGCCTTCCACCTGTCGCTTGGCCTGAATTACCCAAGGCCGCAGGATACCGCCCGGGCAGAGCTTGATGGTGCCGATCCGGGGGGCGATATTTTCATTCACGGATTACCGAACAACCAGCGGGATACGGGTTCGTTTGACCGCGACTGGACCGAGGGTTGCATCGCCCTGACCAATACCGAGATCGAAGAATTGTGGGCCATCACGCCCATTGGCACCGAAGTCGAGATCAGGCCCTAACGCTTGCCGCGCGGCGTTCTGGCGGTTTCGCCTTCGATCAGCGCGACGGGGGCGTTTTCATCGGGTGCGAAATCCAATGGCACGCGGTCATGCGCCTCGGCCCTGCGTTTGAAATCGTATTTCATCTGTCCGTCTTCTTCCTCGGACGCGATGATCAGGCATTGGTACAGGTGGCGCGATCCGTCATACAGGTCGACAAGTCCGCGCAGATGCGGCGCGCGTTCAGCATCCAGCGCAAACCCCGTGTCCCAAAACTTGAGGATCGGGAACACCTCTTCATTCACGCGAATGCGCAGACGGCTTTTTTTCTTGAGGTCTTTCTTGCGCGCGGCTTCCAGCCCCTCGCGCACCTCTTTCGGCAAGAATTCCAGCATATCCACCTCCAACCCGGTCCTTATGATGGCATGGAATAGGTTTCGGTCAAGTAAAGCTTTCTGGCCGTTGGCAGCCCCTAGCCGTCAATTTCATCTGGCGAGGGCAGATTTTCGAACGCATCCAGCGCCGCGCGTCGCGCGTTGGCATGGTCGACCATCGGGGCGGGATAGGTCTTGCCGATCTTGACACCCGCCTTGTCCAGCACGTCGTCGGGTGCCTTCCACGGGGCGGCAAGGTGGCGGTCGGGCAGGTCGGCAATCTCGGGAACATATGTGCGGATATAGTCGCCGTCGGGGTCAAATTTCTCGGCCTGGGTCATCGGGTTGAACACGCGGAAATAGGGGGCCGCGTCAGCCCCGCAACCCGCCACCCACTGCCAACTGGCCGCGTTCGAGGCCAGATCACCATCCACCAGCGTATCCCAGAACCAATCGCGCCCCGCCCGCCAGTCAAGACGCAGATGTTTCACCAGAAACGATGCCACAACCATACGCACCCGGTTGTGCATGTGCCCCGTCTGCCAAAGCTCGCGCATCCCGGCGTCAACGATGGGATAGCCGGTTTGGCCCTGTTGCCAAGCAGCCAGATCGTCTTTGTCATAGCGCCACGGGAAGTCGCGGAACTTGGGTTGGAACTCGGTATCTTCGAAGTCGCGGTTGTGGAACAGAAGATAGGCCGCGAAATCGCGCCAGCCCAGTTCGGCGCGGAACTTCTCGGCGTCGCGGCCGGACATCTGGCCCAGATGCTCGGCGCGGTCGACGGCGGCCCAGACCTGCCGGGGGCTGATATTGCCCGATTGCAGGTAGGGCGACAGGCGCGAGGTATGGGGTTCGGCGGGAAAATCGCGGCCCTTGGCATAGCCATCCGCGCCACCGTCCAAAAAATCATCAAGCCGCGCCATCGCGCCATCTTCGCCGGGTTGCCACAGGGGTTCGAACCCCTTGGCCCAGTTGGGCGCGGTTGGCAGCAGGTCGAGATCATCGAGGGACTCCGATGGCGCATCGTCCGCAAACGCGATCCCGTCAGGCACGGGCAACGGATCGCCCAGCCCGGCGGCGCGGATTTGTTCGCGGCTGGCCCGCCAGAAGGGGGAAAACACTCGAAAAGGCGTGCCCGCCTTGGTCGAAACCTGCCACGGCTCCAATAGATAGCGCCCTGGATGGCTGTGGACGGTGCAGCCCTGCGATGTCAGATCGGCTTTCAGATTGGTGTCGGCCTCGACCTCGTCCGGGGTGTAGCGGCGGCTCCAATACACATCACACGCACCGGTTTCATCGCGCAGGTCGGCCAGCATATCGGCGGTGGCGCCTTGGCGCAGGACCAATGAGCCGCCCAGCGCCGCGAGCTTATCGGCCAGCGCCGCCAAGGCGTGGTGCAACCACCATTTCCGCGCACCGCCGGGGGGATAGGGCGCGTCGGGGTCATGAATGAAGGCGCAAGTCAGCCGGTGCCCGGCCTTGACCGCCGCGCACAGCGCATGATGATCCGACACGCGCAGATCATCGCGAAACAGAAGGATCGCATTCGAGGCTTGGGCTTTTGTCATCGCTTGTCCTTGGGCCGGGGCGGGTCATGTCTTTCTTACGCACCCCGTTTGCATTTGGATCAGATCGCAACCGCTATCGCTTGATCAAGCTCCACTGGGTCACGGGCGGCAAAGGGGTCCACGTTTGCTTCGCACCCGGCGGGGCGGCGCGGTCAACCGACAGCGTGACCAACTGCCCGCCATGCTTGTGATAAAGCGCGCCCAGCAAGGACTGGCTTTCAGCGGTTTCGACATTCACCACCATCCGACCCAGCGGCTTCAGCGCGTCCCACGCGGCACCGAACACCTGTTCCGACAGCCCGCCACCGATGAAGATCGCGTCGGGTGCGGCCAGCCCGGCCAGCCCGGCCAGCGCATCGGGCACTTTTCCGTCCACAAGGTCAAGCTTTGGCACGCCCAGCGCCAGCGCGTTGGCGGCAGCCATCGCGCGGCGGTCGGCGCGCGGCTCGATCCCGATGGCGCGGGCATAGCGGGCGCCGCGCATCCATTCGATCGCGACCGACCCGCAGCCGGTGCCGATATCCCACAACAGCGCGCCGCGCATCGGCATCAGCTTGGCCAGCGTGATCGCCCGCAGTTCTTGCCGGGTCAGGGTATCGTCGCTTTGAAACAGCGCATCAGACAGGCCGGGCACGCGGGGCAGAAGGGCAGCATCGGGCGCGGCGACGCAATCGACCGCCAAGGTGTTGAAGGCCGGGACCACATGATCCCAGCTTTCCGCATGGCCTTCGAACCGCGCCTCGTCCGCGCCGCCCATATGGGCCAGAACGGTCATCCGCGACTTGCCAAAGCCGCGTTCTGTCAGGAACCGGGCGATCTGGGCCGGTGTTTCCTCGCCGGTGGTCAGGATCAGCAGGCGCACGTCGGGTTGGATGAAGGCGATCATCTGCTCGACCGGGCGGCCATGCACGGTCAGCGTCTCAAGGTCGGCCATCGACCACCCCATACGCGCCGCCGCCAGTTGAAACGCGCCCACCTGCGGGTGATAGACGATCTGCGCGGGATCAATATGCCGCCCGATCTTGGCCCCGACCGAGAACCAGAGCGGATCGCCCGTCGCCAGCATCACAACACGTTTGCCATTGCGTTCGGAAAGCGCCTGCATCAGATCGCTGAACCCTGACGGCCAATCAAGCCGCTCGGCGTTGCCGTTGATCTGATCGTGATGGCGCGCGCCGCCCACGATAACCTCGGCGGCCTCGACCACGGCGCGGGTGGCGGGGGTCAGACCCGCGATGCCGTCTTCACCAATGCCGACGATGTGAAGCCATGGGGTGTTCATGATGCCTCCTCAGACTGGTCCGCGGCCTTTGCATCGGCGGCGGCGACCGTCGGGGGGGGCGCCACGGCTCGGGCCATGTTCAGCCGCCGGTGCAGCCGCGAATATCCACGCCGCGCCCAGCCGCCAGCACGGTCATACGCAGATCGGCGCGGTTCAACAAGAAGGGCTTGCCTGCGCTTGGCACCAGTTCGGTCACTGTGGTCAAAGCGCCGCCCTTGCGCGAGGTCGACCGCTCGGACACCCAGACCGAGGGATCGGCGATCTCGACCACCACAACTTCGTTCGGACCCACGGCGGGCATGTCCAAAGTGACGGTCACACGCAGCCCGTCCGCCATCGGCTCGACCTTGCAGACCGCGCGGCGCAAGCCGGCCTCTTGCGCAGTGTCGGGCCGTTGGCGCAGGGCGCGCTGGATGGGGGCCTTGGCTCCGGCCTTGTCCACCGGAAGAACGAGCGAGATGCGGGCGTCCATCGGCATACACACGTTCAGGCAGACCCCCAGATTAAGCTGGCCCGACAAGGTGATCGGCTGGTCCGCGACCCGCGGCACCAGCGTCATCGGCAGCACCAGTTCATCGGCGTACCCGATGGTCTGCATCCCGCTTGTGTCAAACACCACGGGAACCGGCCAGTGGAACTTGACGCCCGCCAGATTGTCCGAGCCTTGCCAGTTCAGCGTCGGGGGGATGCCGGCCTCGCCCGGTGCGCGCCAGTAGGTTTTCCAGCCCTCGGCCAGTCGAATGCGCAGGGCCGCCACATGGTGCCCGTCGGCGTCCCGCCAACCGGGCAAAACGTCGATCTTGACCACATCTTCGGGCGCTGGCGGCATGGCACCCCCTGCCTGCGCGTCGGTGGCGGTTATGGCAAGCGTGATCAGGCACGCGAATAGGGCGATGGTCTTCCTCATGCGTTGATACATAAATGCGGCCCCCATAAAGGGAAATCACTTTTAGGGGAGAGATCGTGACACCATCCCCCATTTCCGACCTTGCCTTTCCCGCGCAGCGGCGCTTTTCTAAAGGCATGAGTACAACCGACGACATAAAAATGGACCTGAGCGGCAAGCTTCTGATCGCGATGCCCGGTATGGGCGATCCGCGGTTCGAACACTCGGTCGTTTTCATGTGCGCCCATTCGCCCGAAGGCGCGATGGGTCTGATCGTCAACAAGCCCGCGCCAGACGTGTCGCTTGGCGATATTCTGACCCAGCTTGATATCGAGCCAATCGGCACCAGCCACACGGCGCATGTGTTCTTCGGCGGCCCGGTGGAAGGCGCGCGCGGCTTCATCCTGCATTCGGGCGAATACGACAACGATGCCTCGACCCTGAAGGTCAACGATGCGTTTTCGATGACCGCGACGCGCGATATTCTTGAAGCGATGGCGAATGATGAAGGGCCGGAAAACACGCTGGCCGCGCTGGGATATGCCGGTTGGTCACCGGGTCAGTTGGAGGCCGAGATCCAGCAAAACGCCTGGCTGACCTGCGATGCCGAACAGGCCATCGTGTTTTCAGATGACAGCGACGGGAAATGGAAAGCCGCCCTGGCGAAGCTGGGGATCGACCCGCTGCTTCTGTCGGCGGAAGGCGGGCACGCCTAGTCGCACCCTAGTCGCGGGGGGCTGCCGCCCTGCGCAAACGGTCATTGATCGCCCGGCCCATCCCGTGATCGGGGATCGGTGACACGGCAATCGGTGCATCCCCTTCGGCGTCCAATTGGTGCAGATACCGAAACAGGTTGGCCGCGGCCTCGACCAGATCACCGGATGGGGACAGGTTCAGGTTGGCCTCGACATGACCAAACCCCAGCAGGCGTTCGCCCGGTCGCGCGGTCTCGGCGTTCAGACGCAATGCCGCGTCCGGCGCGTAATGCGAGGATAGCTGACCGGGCGCGTTGATGCCTGCGTTGATCTGACGGGTGGCGATGGGGCCGCCAAGGGCTGCCTCGATCGCCTCGGTTGGCAGGCCGCCGGGGCGCAGCAAAACGGGCTCGGGATCAAACCCGACGATCGTGCTTTCCAACCCGACCTCGCAGGGGCCACCGTCCAGCACCGCCTCGACCCGACCTGACAGACCGTCCAGCACATGCTGCGCGGTCGAGGGGCTGATGCGGCCCGACGGATTGGCAGACGGCGCCGCTATGGGCCGACCCGTGGCCATCAGAAGCTCTTGTGCAAGCGGATGGGCAGGCACGCGCACCGCCACGGTGGGCAGGCCCGCCGCGACAAGTTTGGACAAGCCCCCACCGGGCTTCATCGGCAGCACAAGCGTCAGCGGCCCCGGCCAAAACGCCTGCGCCAGATCCTGCGCGGCCCCGTCAAGGATGGCAAAATCTGCCACCGCCTCGGGCGTCGGCAGATGGATGATCAGCGGATTGAAACGGGGGCGGCCCTTGGCCTCGAATATCCGGGCCACCGCGCGATCATTGGTGGCGTCGGCGCCCAGGCCATACACCGTCTCGGTCGGGAAGGACACAAGGGCGCCGTCGCGCAGCAGACTTGCCGCCCGCGCGATACCGCCCGCGTCTGCGGACAGGGTTTCCGTTTTCAGTCCATCCACGCTCATGACGCTGCGTTTTCCTTTGCCGGCCCCGTGACCTTCGGTAAGGGGAATGAAGGCCCAGTTAATGACCTATTGCCCCGTTGCCAAGAGATTTGCCCGAGAGATTTGCCAAGGACCGACCATGACCTACCGCGCGACAACTGACGATTTCCAGTTCCTGTTTGACCATGTCATCGGCTATGACCAGCTGCCCGAAACCGAGCTGTTTGCAGACGCAACCCCCGACGTTGCGATGGCCGTTCTGACCGAGGCCGGAAAGATGTGCGAAGACATACTGGCCCCCCTGAACCGCAACGGCGACCTGTCGCCTGCGGCGTTGGAAAACGGTGTGGTGCGGACGTCGCCGGGGTTTGCGGATGGCTACAAGGCAATTGCAGAAGGTGGCTGGATCGGCATGGCGGCTGACCCCGAATTTGGCGGCATGGGCTTGCCGCTGACCCTGCAAACCGCCGTGAATGACATGATGTCGGCCAGTTGCCTGTCGCTGCAACTTTGCCCCTTGATGACGCAAGGCCAGATCGAGGCATTGGAGCATCATGCCTCGGACACCTTGAAAGACCTGTATCTGCCGAAACTGATTTCCGGCGAATGGGCGGGCACGATGAACCTGACTGAACCGCAGGCCGGGTCGGATGTGGGCGCGCTGTCATCCAAGGCCGAGGATAATGGCGACGGCACCTACTCGGTCACTGGGCAGAAGATCTTTATCTCGTGGGGCGACAACGACATCACCGGGAACGTCTGCCACCTTGTGTTGGCGCGTTTGCCCGATGGGGTGCCGGGGACCAAGGGCATCAGCCTGTTCCTCGTCCCGAAGCTGATCCCCGATGCGGACGGCAATCCGGGCGAGCCAAACAGCCTGCGCGTCGTCAGCCTTGAACACAAGATGGGCCTGCATGGCAGCCCCACCGCCGTCATGTCGTTCGAAGGCGCCAAAGGCTGGATGGTGGGCGAGCCCCATAAAGGCATGGCCGCCATGTTCACCATGATGAACAACGCCCGCATGGGTGTTGGTGTGCAGGGCTACGGCGTGGGCGAGCGCGCTTATCAGGAAGCGCTGGCCTATGCGTTGGAGCGCAAGCAGGGCCGCACACCATTGGGTGAGGCGGGCACTGGCGCAATCATCGACTTTGCTGACGTGCGGCGCATGCTGACCCAGATGCGCACCGAACTTTTTGCCGCCCGTTCGATGGGGATGTCGCTGGCGCTTGCGATTGATATGGCCCGCGCGACGGGCGACGAGGAATGGAAGGCGCGCGCCGCCCTTCTGACTCCCATCGTCAAAGCCTATGGCACCGAGGTCGGGATGCTTGTCAGCCATCTTGGCGTGCAGGTGCATGGCGGCATGGGGTTCATCGAAGAAACCGGCGCCGCGCAGCATTCCCGCGACGTGCGCGTGACCGCGATTTACGAGGGCACGAACGGCATTCAGGCGATGGATCTTGTCGGCCGCAAGATGATGGACGGGGGCGAGGCCGCCTTCCGCCTGCTGGACGAGATCGAAGCGCAGGCCGAAGCCGCCCGCGCCGATTTCCCCAACATGACCGAAGCGGTCTGGTCGGCGGCCGAGGAATTGCGCGAAACCACCGAATGGATGGTCGAGCAATCCGACATGCAGGACCGCTTTGCAGGGGCAGTGCCGTTCCTGATGGGTTTTGCACGTGTTCTGGGCGCGCATTACCACTTGCGCGCTGCGATTGCCGAAGGCGGCAAAGGTCCGCGATCCGCGCTTGCGCGTTTCCACATCAACCGCCTGTTGCCGGAACACACCGCGCAGTTCGCGCAGGCACGCGCGGGGGCGGCAGGGATTTATGCCCTCAGCCCGGAAGATCTGGCGTTGTGAACAAACCGACCACAAACGTGCTGCGCTTTCCGTTCCCCGACGCACCCGGCGAAGGCGAAGCGATCGAGGTGGCGAAGGGCGTGTTGTGGATGCGCCTGCCACTGCCGATGGCGCTGGATCATGTCAACGTCTTTGCCTTTGACGATCCCGACGGCTGGACCATCGTGGACACCGGTTTTGACACCGGCAAGACGCGCCGCATCTGGGAAAAACTGTTGGCGGGTCCGTTGGGTGGCAAACCCGTGGTGCGGGTGATCGTCACGCATCACCATCCCGATCATGTCGGGCTGGCCGGGTGGTTTCAACGCGACCACGGGGCCGAGCTTGTGACCACGCGCACCGCTTGGCTGTTTGCCCGGATGTTGCTGCTGGACGAGCAAATGGTGCCGGTGGATGAAACACTCGCTTTCTGGCGGGCGGCGGGCATGGCACCCGAGGTCTACGAAAAGCGGCTGACCGAACGGCCCTTCAACTATGCCGACATCGTCGCTGACATGCCCCTTGGCTTCAAACGCATCAAGGAAGGCAGCCGAATTCAGTTTGGCGGGCGGGATTGGGACGTGCGCATCGGCAACGGCCACGCGCCCGAACATGCAACCCTGTGGTCCACCGATGGCGCGCTGGTGATTGGCGGCGATCAGCTTCTGGCCACGATCAGCCCCAATCTTGGCGTCTATGCCACCGAGCCCGAGGCCGACCCGGTCGGCGACTGGCTTGAGGCTTGCGAACGCCTGTCCCAATTCGCAACCGCCGAACAACTGGTTCTGCCGGGTCACAAATTGCCATTCGCCGGCCTGCCCACGCGGATGCGGCAGTTGATCGGAAATCATAACAGCGCACTTGACCGGCTTGAGGCATTTCTTGAAACGCCGCACGTCGCGGGTGACTGCTTTGCGCCACTGTTCAAGCGCCAGATCTCTGGCGGTGAATATGGGCTGGCACTGGTTGAAGCGGTCGGCCACCTGAACCACCTCCTGCATCAGGGGCGGGTGACGCGCGGCCAACGCGCCGATGGGGCGTGGCTGTGGCAGCGGGTCAACTGATCTTCGCACCCGATCACATGATCGCTAGGTGACGCCAACCCGCGTCTGTGCCACAAATGACTTCACCGCCCTAAATCGAAGCGAGGTCAGATGACCAAGGAAACCACAGGCACCACCCCCACCCCCCCACGCGGGCATTCCGCCAAATGTCGCGAAGATGGTCCCGTGATCGTCGAGGACCACCCCTTGCCGAAGAAAGTCGCAGACACGCCGCTGGAACAGAAAAGCCCGGCCCAATGGGCTTATGAGCGGCTGATCCTGTATATCAAGAACTTCGAAGAACAACTGGACAATGAACACGAGGTCGCGATGGGCTTCACCGGCGGCGATGCCGGGGTGCTTCGCATCGAAGGGATAGGCTATTTCGACCCCGATGTGCTGACGTTTTATGGCGCGGACGGCACAGGGGCGAAAACCCAGCTGATCCAGCATATCAGCCAGTTGTCGGTCATGTTGCGCGCCCTTCCCAAGCAGGTGGACAGCGCGGCCCCCAAGCGTATCGGCTTCCGTCTTGCCGCGGAACTTGAAGGGGATGACACACCCACAACTTAACACGTGTCGGAACCCGTGACAGACGGTTTCAAATCGGATATGCGAAAGGGAATGCACTATGTCGGAACAGGGAAAAACCAAAATGGATGATCACGTTGTCGGAACAATGGACACAAGCGAACACGAAAAAACCTTCGAAGGGTTTGTGAAGATCTCCGCGCGCGCCGTTGCAATCTTTCTGGCGATTCTTGTGTTTCTGGCGATTTTCAACGCCTGACCTCTTCCTTTTTGCCCCTAAATTCGGAATGTTCCAATGTTGCGATTGATCATGGCATTGTCACTGTTGCTGACCCTTGCTGCCTGTGGCGCGGCTGACAATATTTGGGCCAGCGACAAGGCGGTTGCGCAGGCCTCTTATCGCCACCCCGGCCCGCCTACGATCACGTTGCTTACGGTGATCTCGAACAAGACCGGCGCGGGAGCACATTCCGCCCTGTTGATCAGCGGGTCCGAGCGGGTGGTTTTCGACCCCGCGGGGTCGTGGCATCACCCCAACCTGCCGGAACGTCACGACGTGCATTACGGAATGACCGACAAGGCGGTGGATTTCTATATCGATTACCACGCGCGGGTGACCTATCACATGGTGCAGCAGGACATTGTCGTTAGCCCGCAAGTGGCCGAAATGGCCATTCGCGCGGTCGAACGCTATGGTGCAGTGCCCAAGACGCAATGCGGCACAGCGGTCAGTTCGATTCTGAACAGCCTGCCGGGGTTCCAGTCGATCTCGACCACCATGCTGCCGAAGAAAATCATGAGGCAATTCGGTGCTTTGCCGGGCGTGACCGAGCAGAAGTTCTTTGACAACGATCCCGAAGAAAACGGCGAGATTCTGACGCGCGGCATCTGACCGCGCGCCTACCCCAGCAAGAACAGCAAACCGTAAAGCGTGACCGCGCCCGACAGGATCGCGGTCAGCACATTGCGGCTGAAATACCCCACCGACAACGTGACGAGCGCCGCCGCCAGCCGCGCCGGGTCCGGGATGCCACCTGTCGCGGCGGGCCACAGCACCAGCGGGGCCACCAGCCCCGGCAAGACCGCGACGGGCGTATAGCGCAGATGGCGCAGCACCCATTCCGGCATCGGTCGATCGCCGATCAGGCCCAGAAAGCTGAACCGGATCAGGAAGCTGCCCACCGCAAGTGACACGATGACAAGCCAGACGGTGCCGTGATCCATGCTCATCGGGTCGCCTTTCTTGCCAGAAATACCTCGACCTGCGCGCCGACAACCATCGCCCCGATCGCCGCCACCAGAAGGCCCGAGCCATAGGGCATCCACGCCATCAACAACGCCAACCCGACCGAGGTCACAGCCGCAGCCACATGCGCCAGCGTGCGAAGCGCCGGGGCGATCATTGCCAGAAACGTGATCGGCAGCGCGAAATCCAGCGCAAAGCTGGCCGGAATTTGCGTGCCCGCCACCGCACCGATATAGGTGGCAGTGAACCACAACGGCACCAGCGGCGAGACAGAACCGACGTAATAGGCGACACGTTCGGGCACGGTCAGGTCCGGCTCCATCTCGTACTTGATCTGTGACAGGGCATAGGCCTGATCGACCATCAAGTATGCGGCAAGCGCACGCTGCCACATCGGCGCCTTGCCCAGATAGGGGGTCAACGACGCGCTATACATGGCCATACGCATGTTCACCGCCAGCGCCGTCAGGATAACGATCACCGTCGGCGCGTTTTCCGACATCATCTGCACCGCGGTGAACTGCGCGGCCCCTGCGATGACCAGAACGGAAAAGCCCATGACCTCGGCGACGTTCAGCCCAGCCTCGGACGCGACCACGCCAAACAAAAGCGCGAATGGCACGATCACCAGAACGAAGGGCAGCGCGTCACCGGCACCGCGAAAGAAGTGTCTTTTGGGGTTGGACGAAGTCATCATCGGGTCCTAGATTGTGCCACACGCATACGGTTTCGCGACAGGAGTTGCAATTGACCACGAACGACATTTCTTCCCAATACCTGATCGCACCGGATCCGTTGGCCACGCGCCTGACCCGCGCCGTCGATGGGCATGACGAGACCGGCGCGCCGGTCACGATTTCCGTGGTAGAGGAACGCCCGCTGACCATTTTCCTGAACAAGCGCGAGATCGTGACCGCAATGACCATCGGGGATTACCCCAAATACCTGGCACTTGGGTTTCTGCGCAATCAGGGGATGCTGTCGGACGATGACCGGATCATCGGCGTGGACTATGACGACGACATCGACACGGTCGTGGTGCGCACCGCGGTCGAGACGGACTACGAAGACAAGCTGGCCCGCAAGACGCGCACCTCGGGCTGCGCGGTCGGCACCGTTTTCGGCGACATGATGGAGGGGTTGGAAGGGCTAACCCTGCCCCCTGCGCCATTGAAAACCTCGTGGCTTTACGCCTTGGCGCAGACGATCAACCGCACCCCGTCGCTGTATCTCGAAGCGGGTGCCATCCACGGCACGGTCCTGTGCCAGGAAGACCGCCCGCTTGTGTATATGGAGGATGTGGGCCGCCACAACGCGGTCGACAAGGTGGCCGGCTGGATGCTGTCCGAAGCGGTCGCGGGCGCGGACAAGATCCTTTACACCACCGGTCGCCTGACATCCGAGATGGTGATCAAGACGGCGCAAATGGGCATCCCCGTACTGGTCTCGCGGTCCGGCTTCACCGCTTGGGGCGTCGAGATTGCGCGTGAGGTCGGCCTGACCCTGATCGGGCGGATGCGCGGACAGCGCTTCACCTGCCTATCCGGCGAAGACCGCCTGATCCGCGACATCGACCCCGCGCATGTTGTCCACGAGGATCGCAAGCACCGCCGCAAAGGAGCGAAGGCATGACCAAGCCTGTCGGCATTATACTGGCGGGCGGTTTGGCCACGCGCATGGGGGGGGGCGACAAGGGTTTGCTGCCTTTGGGGAATGGAACACTTCTGTCGCAGGTCATCGACCGGCTGGCGCCGCAAGTGGGGGCCATCGCTTTGAACGCCAACGGCGACCCGTCGCGGTTTGCAGATCTGGGCCTGCCCGTTTTGCCCGACAGCATCGACGGCTTTGCCGGGCCTTTGGCCGGTGTCCTGGCCGGGCTTGATTGGGCAGCGGCGCAGGGCGCGACCCATGTTGTCTCGGTCGCCGCCGACACGCCGTTCTTTCCACGCGATCTTGTGGATCGGCTGACGCAGGCGGCCCATGACGCCCACGCCCCCATTGCCCTTGCCGCCACGCTTGACCCGCAACGCGGCCCGATGCGTCAGCCGACTTTCGGGTTGTGGGACGTCAGCTTACGCGATGACCTGCGCGCGGCCCTTGAAGACGGTTTGCGCAAAGTGGTCCAGTGGACCGACGGGTACGGCGCGGCACAGGCCGTCTTTGGCCCTGACCCGTTCGACCCGTTTTTTAACGTGAACACCCCCCAAGACCTGACCCGCGCTCAATATCTGTTGGAGTCCGCACCATGAAAATCTTCGGCGTCACCGGCTGGAAAAACTCCGGCAAGACCGGGCTGATGGAACGCCTGATCGCCCATTTCACCGCCAAGGGACTGCGGGTTTCAACCCTGAAACACACCCATCATGGTGTTGATCTGGAACACCCCGGCACCGACACACACCGCCACCGCGAAGCCGGCGCGCAAGAGGTTGTGCTAACCTCGTCGGCTCGCGTGACAATCCTGCACGAGCTGCGCGACACGGGTGAGCCGCCGCTAGATGATCTGATCGCCCGGCTGACCCCCTGCGATCTGGTATTGATCGAGGGGTTCAAATCCGCCCCCCACCCCAAGATCGAAGCCCACCGCGCGGCGACGGGCGCAACGTTGCTGGCGCCGGAAAACGACACCATCCGCGCGATTGCCAGCGACACCCCCCTGCCGGATCTGAAACTGCCGGTGCTCGACCTTGATGACACCGCCGCCATCGCCGCATTCATCGAGGTCGCAACCGGCATGACCCGACGATCGTCGGCCAAGCTGGCAAATGACTGCTTCGCCCTGCCCCCCGGCGTGCACTGGACCCCGGTCGACGAGGCGCTGAAGACCCTGCAAAGCCGCCTGTCCCCGATCACCGGCACCGAAACGATCCCGGTGGCAGATGCCCGTGACCGTATTCTTGCCGCCGACCACATGGCCGCCCGCGCCAATCCGCCCGGCGCCAACGCGGCGGTCGACGGATACGGCTTCGCCTATGCGGGCCTGCCCGATGGCGACAGCGTGCAACTGCCCCTCGTCGAAGGCCGTGCCGCGGCGGGCGCACCCTTTGCAGGCAGCGTGCCAATGGGCCATGCCATCCGCATCCTGACAGGCGCTTTGTTGCCCGATGGGGTCGATACAGTGATCATGCAGGAAGACGTGCAAGTTGACGGCTCAACCCTCAGCTTCCCGGCTGGCGTGAAACCCGGCGCAAACGCCCGCGCCGCTGGCGAAGACGTGGCAGCAGGCAAGCTTGCCCTGCCCGCAGGTCACAAGATGCGCGCACCGGATGTGGCGCTTCTGTCAGCGCTCGGCCTGCCAAAGGCAGAGGTCCACACCCGCCTGCGCGTCGGTGTCCTGTCCACAGGCGACGAATTGGCAGAGCCCGGCACCACGCTGGACGTTGGCCGCACCTATGACGCCAATCGCCCCATGCTGCTGTCGCTGACTGAGAACTGGGGCTATTTGCCTGTCGATCTTGGCCATGTCGCCGATGACCGGGACACGCTGCGCCAAGCCTTTGACGATGCAGCAGCAAAAACCGATGTCATCCTGACCTCCGGCGGCGCATCGGCGGGCGACGAAGATCATGTCTCGGCCCTGCTTGAACAGACCGGATCGCTGCACCACTGGCGCATCGCGATCAAGCCGGGCCGCCCCCTGGCGCTTGCCCAATGGAATGGCACGCCCGTCTTTGGCCTGCCGGGAAACCCTGTTGCCGCCCTGATCACCACGCTGATCTTTGCCCGTCCGGCTTTCTCGAAACTCGCCGGAGGCCCATGGCTCACCCCACAAGCCTTTGACCTGCCCGCCGGCTTCTCGAAATCAAAGAAAGCCGGACGCCGCGAATACCTGCGCGCGCGGATCAACGATGAAGGCCAAGTTGAGGTGTTCAAATCCGAAGGCTCAGGCCGCATCTCCGGCCTCAGCTGGGCCACGGGACTTGTCGAACTGCCAGACGAGGCGCTGAAGATCACACCGGGAACATCAGTGCGCTTCCTGCCCTACACGGGCTTCGGACTGACCTGACCCACTGTTTCTTCTGGCCTAAAATATCCTGGGGTGAATGCGCAAAGCGCAGAGGGGCAAAGCCCCTAATCCCCGTGCCGCAACAACCGCTGCTTCTGGCGGCCCCAATCCCGCTTGGCCTCGGTCGCGCGCTTGTCATGGGCCTTTTTGCCCTTGGCGATGCCGATCTTGATCTTCACCAAACCCTTGTGATTGAAATACATCACCAGCGGCACCAGGGTCATGCCCTTGCGCTGGGTCGCGTTCCACATCTTCGCAATCTCGCGCTTTGACGCCAACAACTTGCGCTTGCGACGCTCAAGATGGCCCCATGTCACAGCCTGTTTATAGGGCGCAATATAGGCGTTGGTCAGGTAAAGTTCGCCATCTTCAACCGCCGCGTAGCTTTCTGCGATATTAGAGCTGCCTTGGCGCAGGGATTTGACCTCGGACCCCATCAGAACGATGCCGCATTCGACATCTTCTTCGATCGCGTAATCATACCGCGCGCGCCGATTTTCGGCGATCACCTTATAGTTGGGGTCGTCTTTCGTCTTGGCCATGACGCGGATGTAGGGCTTTGCCCCGACACTGTCCAGCCCGGCACCTGCAAATCGCACGTCGCCGGGCCGGTATTTCAGTCCAGCAAACCGGCGTGCCGAAGGGCCGCGTCGATTTGCGTCTTGGTGTCGTCACCAACTTCAAGCATCGGCAACCGCAGCTCTCCGCCACACATGCCAAGCTTGGACAGCGCATATTTCGCGCCGGATACACCCGGCTCGGCAAAGATGGCGCGGTGAAGCGGCATCAGCTTGTCGGACAATTCAAGCGCCGCTGCAAAATCGCCCGCAAGTGTCGCCTCTTGCACCTGACTGCACAGTTTCGGCGCCACGTTCGCGGTGACGGAAATACACCCGACACCGCCCATTGCGTTATAGCCAACCGCCGCCGGATCTTCGGCACACAATTGGATGAAATCCTTGCCACAGGTCATGCGCTGCATGGCGACCCGTCCCGGATCAGCCGAGGAATCCTTTACCCCCACAATCATGTCCAGCTTCGCCAGTTCGCCCATCGTATCGGCCGACATATCCACCACGGACCGCGGCGGGATATTGTAGATGATGATCGGTATGCCAACCTCGGCCACCGCGGTGAAATGCGCGATCAGCCCTTTTTGCGTCGGCTTGTTGTAATAGGGCGTCACGACCAATGCCGCATCTGCGCCCACGTCTTTGGCATGTTCCACGAAACGCAGGGTTTCGGCGGTGCTGTTGGACCCCGCCCCAGCAATTACCGGCACACGGCCCGCGACAGTTGTCACCACAGCCTCGACCACCTGTTCATGTTCCTCGTGGCTCAGCGTTGGGGTTTCACCGGTTGTGCCCACTGGCACCAATCCGTGCGAGCCTTCAGCGATATGCCATTCGATCAAGCGTTTGAGCGTGTCGAAATCCACTGCGCCGTCCTTGAACGGCGTGACCAGGGCAGGAAGAGATCCTTTGAACATGACACGCTCCAATTCTGTTAAATTCGATTACTGCGGCGCAGGATTTGAATCGCCCCGCAAACGCGGCGGAAACTAGCCGGGTTCGCGACAAATGCCAAGTTTGTGTGTTGCGTATTGCGCTGGCGAAACTAGTTTTTCGCCATGAGCAGAAAAATAAGACACACTTTCGGGGCCTTGACCCTGTCCCTGTTGCCCTTCATCGCCGCACCTTCGGGGGCATTTGCCCAAGACGCGGGCGCGGTCAGCGCATTACAAAAGGCCGTTCAGCACGCCCGGTCTGATAATTGGTCCGAAGCGCTTGCCACTGCGAAGGTGGGCGGCGGCCTTGTGCGCGACATCGTCGAATGGCACCGCCTGCGCCGCGGCGAAGGCAGTTTCGAGGATACGCGCACCTTCTTGGCCAGACATCCCGACTGGCCGGGCCTGAAATATCTTCGCAAACAGTCCGAGGAGACGATCCCGCATCGCTATGACCCTGAAAAGGTGCTGGCCTTCTTCAAACCGCAGCCACCGCAGACCGGTCGTGGCGCCCTGCGCCTGGCCGAAGCCCGCACCGCCACAGGCGCCTCCGGTTTGGCGCGGGACGGAATCATTCTGGCGTGGACTACGCTTTCACTGGATGAAGAAGAACACGACGCATTTGTGGCGCGCTATGGCGATGCGCTGAAATCCTATCACTGGGATCGGCTGGACATGCTGCTGTGGCGCGGCGAGACCACGGAAGCCACGCGTATGTTGCCGCTTGTCGGAAAAGACCAGCAGGCGCTGGCAAATGCCCGCCTGGCACTGCGCAAGAAAAAGAATGGTGTCGATGCCCTGATCGCGGCTGTCCCGGACGCGCTGGCAAGCGATCCGGGCCTTGCCTATGAACGATTCCTGTGGCGGGCGTCGAAAGGACGCAATCAGGATGCGGTTGATTTGCTTTTGGAACGCTCGAAGAACGCGATGACGTTGGGCCATCCTGAACGCTGGGCCAGTTGGCGCCGCGTTCTGGCGCGTTGGTCGATGCGCGAAGGCAAGGCGCAGCAGGCTTATCAACTGGCGGCGTTCCATCATCTGTCGGGCGGCTCGAACCAGAATGATCTTGAGTGGATCGCGGGCTATGTCGCCCTGCGCAAACTGGATGACCCGATCACCGCGCTTGAACATTTCCGGACCTTCCGGCTAAGCGTCGACACCCCCATCAGTATGGGGCGCGCCGGCTATTGGCTGGGTCGCGCGCATGAAGCCGCAGGTGACGCGGTGGCAGCCAAGGCCGCCTATGAACTGGGGGGCGACTATCAAACCAGCTTCTATGGCCTTCTGGCCGCCGAACGCGCCGGGATGGCGATGGACCCGTCTCTGACCGGGGCCGAACCCTTCCCCCCCGTCATACAGGCCGGTTTCTGGGGGGGCACGGTGATGGAGGCCGCACGTCTTCTGCAAGCGGCAGGCGAGCGTTATTGGGCCGAACGTTTTGCCGTGCATCTGGCCGAAAGCCTGAACCGCGAGGAAATCGGGCAACTTGGCGCATGGGCCGAAAGCGTGGACGAGCCGCATTTGCAGTTGATGATCGCCAAGCAGGCCGCCCGCGTCGGTATCACGATCCCGCGTCCCTATTACCCGACGCCCGACATTGGGCGCGGCAACCGCACCGTGCCCCGCGCGCTTGAGCTTGCCATCGCGCGGCGGGAAAGCGAATTTGACCCCGGCGTCATGTCGGGCGTGGGCGCGCGTGGATTGATGCAGTTGATGCCCGGCACCGCGTCGGACATGGCCAAGCGTCTGGACATGCCCTATTCCAAGTCGCGCCTGATCACCGACCCGGAATACAACACAAGGTTGGGGTCGGAATACCTTGCAAAGTTGATCGAGGATTTCGGCATGAACCCGGTTCTGGTCTCGGTGGCCTATAACGCGGGGCCAACCCGTGCGACGCGGTGGACCAAACAATTGGGCGACGTGCGCGCGAGCGAAACTGATATCGTCGACTGGATCGAGCATATTCCGTTCCGCGAGACGCGAAACTACGTCATGCGGGTGGCCGAAAGCCTGCCTGTCTATCGCGCGCGGCTGACCGGCAAGACCGAACCCTTGTCGCTGTCAAAAGAGCTTAAACAATAGGCCGGATCGCGCGTCGGCTGCGGATCAGTGTGAATATCCCCGCGCCGACCACGATGGCCGCGCCGATCACCACGTTTGTCCGAAGCTCTTCGCCGAACAGGGACACGCCAAGGATCGAGACGAAGACGAGTTGCAGATAGGCGAAGGGCTGCACGGTGCTGGCCTCGGCAAATTCATAGCATTTGATCAAGAGCCAATGCCCCAGCACGCCGGTCACGCACAAAAGGGCCATCCACGCCCAGTCGCGCGCGATCATCGGTTCCCAGAACGACGCGCCGATAGCAGTCATCACGACCGCGCCGACAATGCCGGTCCAGAAAAAGCTGGTCTGGGTGCTGTCGGTTTTCGCGGCCAGCCGAGTCAGAAGCCCATAAAGCGCGAACATCAGCGCGCCGATCAGGGGCACGATTGCCTCGGGGGCGAAAACGCCAACGCCGGGTTGCAGGATCACCAGAATGCCAATGAAACCGATGCCGATTGCCAGCCACCGCCGCCAGCCGACGGTTTCGCCCAACACCGGACCCGAAAACGCCGCGACGAGCAACGGGTAGCAGGCGAAAATCGCATGGCTTTCCACCAGTCCCAGCAGCACGAAAGACAACACCGTGACGCAGATTTCCAGCGCCAGAAGCGCGCCGCGAAAGACTTGCAGATACGGGCGGGCAGGCCGCAGGGCGTTCCTTAGACCGCCATTTCGGCGGGTCAGCCAGATGACGAAGGCCGCGAAGAACCAATACCGGATCATCACGATCATCCAAACGTTATAGGCGCCGCCAAGATGACGTGAAATGCCGTCCTGCATGGCGAAAACGAAAGTCGCACCAATCATCAGCAGGATACCGGCGCGGGTGTTCTGATCCATCTGGTGGCTCCTCAACGGCGCAGGGTGCCGCGGCTCATATGCCGCTTGCGCCCGTATCCCGGTGCGCGTTCCACGTCAAAGCCAGCCGCGTCCAGCGCCCGGCGCACAAAACCGGCGGCGGTATAGGTCGCGAATGTGCCGCCGGGGGCGGTATGCGCGCCGACCTGCATCATCAGGCCATCGCCCCAAAGCTCGGGGTTTTTGGCGGGCGAAAACCCGTCCAGAAACCACGCATCGGCCTTGCCTTGCCACGCGGCCAAGGTCTGACGGGCATCTCCTATGATCACCTCGACGGCAAAACCGTCCAGATCGAACTCACGCACGCCATCTGCCCATGCCGACAGGAATGGCGCAGCAACGGCGCGCGCTTCCGGAAAGGCGTCCAGCGCCTTGGCAATGTCGTCCGCGGCCATGGGAAAGGCCTCGAACGAGGTGAAGCGCACGCCCTGTGGCGCCCCCGCATCCCGCCATGACAGGAACGCCGCCAGCATGTTCAACCCCGTGCCAAAACCCAGTTCGGCCACGTGAAACCCCGGCGCGAACCGGGCAGGCAGGTCATTGCCGCTCAGGAACACATGACGCGTCTCGGCCAGTCCATCCTCAAGCGAGAAATACGGGTCATCGAACCGCGTCGCCACCGGCACGCCATCAGGTTTCCACGCGATCTTTGCAATCTGGCTCTTCGTCATGACATGCCCTAGACGTTGGATTAACGCGCGTGACCATGAAGAAGGACCGATGTTTTGGCAATCAGGGATGTTACCATTTACGGCGCAGGGATTTTTGGTCTGTCCGTGGCGTGGAGCTGTGCTGCGCGCGGCGCAAAGGTGCGGGTGATCGACCCACACGGCGTTGGGGCCGGGTCATCTGGCGGGTTGGTCGGCGCGCTGGCCCCGCATGTGCCGGAACGCTGGAACGCCAAGAAAGCGTTTCAATTCGACAGCCTGATCATGGCGGAAGGCTATTGGAAGATGGTCGAGGCGACCTCGGGCCAATCGTCGGGGTATGGGCGCACAGGGCGGCTGCAACCCATCGCGGACGACCGCGCCCTGACCCTTGCGCGCGACCGCAAGGCCGAGGCCGCGAGTTTGTGGCAAGGGAAAGCGGAGTGGGACGTTCGGCCCGTCTCTGATTTTTCGGGCTGGGCACCGGACAGCCCGACTGGATACCTGATCCACGACACGCTGACCGCACGGATGAACCCGCGACTGGCCGCAAAGGCACTGGCTGGCGCCGTGTGCGCCAAGGGTGGCGAGGTCGTGGTCGAGGGACGCGAAGAAGGCCGCATCGTCTGGGCGACCGGCTGGCAAGGGTTGCTGGCACTGTCGGACCAGCTGGGCAAGCCCGTCGGCAACGGCGTGAAGGGGCAAAGCGCCCTGCTGCGCCACGACGCTGCGACCCTTCCGCAGATCTTTGCCGATAGTGTGCACATAATCCCTCATGCGGATGGCACAGTCGCGGTCGGGTCCACCAGTGAACGCGACTTCGACGATCCTGCAAGCTGCGATAACGCTTTGGACGATGTGATCGCCCGTGCGCGCGCGGTTTGCCCGGCCATCGCGGAGGCGCCTGTCATCGAACGCTGGGCTGGCGTGCGCCCGCGCGCGAAATCCCGGGCGCCAATGCTGGGACATTACCCCGGCAGGCCGGACCATTTCATCGCCAATGGCGGCTTCAAGATCGGCTTTGGCATGGGGCCGAACGTAGGCGAGGTCATGGCGGATCTGGTGCTGGACGACCGCGACACCATCCCCGAGGATTTCAAGGTCGCAGCCAGCCTTTAGCCGCGATCAGCCTCGGTGCGGAGTTTTTCCATCAAAGCGGCCAGCGCCGCCTCGTATCTTGGGCTGGTCAAATGCCCGTTTTCATCGAATTCCTGACCGCTTGCGGCGATCGCCACTTCGGGGCCGACAACCAGACGCGGCTGGAAGGGCGTCATCGCAGACAAAAGCGATGTTTGCGCACGGTCACCCCCCGCCCTTCCACCAGCCGCCGACATCACCGCCACAGGTTTGCCGACCCAGGGCTGGGGCTTGACCCGGCTGACCCAATCCAGCGCGTTTTTCAGGACTCCAGACAGCATCTTGTTGTATTCTGGCGTTGAGATAACGACCGCATCCGCCGCCGCGATCTGGTCCACCAGACGCGCAACGGGGTCGGGAATACCCTGCTCGGCCTCGTCATCGGCATTGTAGAGTGGCAGGTGAAGATCAGCTTCGGCAAACTCGGCGTCACCATACAGGCGTGCCGCGTTTCGGATCAAAAAACGGTTGGTTGCGTCTTTACGCAATGCCCCGGACATGCCAAGCAAACGATGTGTGGACAATTCGACCTCCTGTTTTGCGCGCGCAAGGTGCTGTGTGTAGAACCGAAGGTCAACGGCGAAATCCCGTGCTGGGGGGCATAATCATGCGGCATGGCGGACAAATACTGGTCGATCACCTGAAAAGCGAAGGGGTGCGCCGCGTGTTCTCGGTGCCTGGTGAAAGCTTCCTTGCGGCGCTGGACGGATTGCACGACAGCGGGATCGAAAACATCGTCTGTCGTCAAGAAGGCGGTGCCGCGATGATGGCCGAAGCACATGGCAAGTTGACCGGTGACCCAGGCGTTCTGTTCGTCACCCGTGGCCCCGGCGCGACCAACGCAGCCTCCGGCATTCATGTGGCCCAGCAGGACAGCACGCCGATGGTGATCTTCGTGGGTCAGATTGCGCGCGGCCACCGTGACCGCGAGGCGTTTCAGGAAGTTGATTACCGCGCCGTCTTCGGCTCGCTTGCCAAATGGGCGTGCGAGGTCGACCAGACCGATCGCCTGCCGGAGTACCTTGCCCGTGCGTTCCACATGGCCCGGTCGGGTCGCCCCGGTCCAGTGGTGGTCGCCCTGCCTGAAGATATGTTGAGTGCGCGTGCCGATGTGCCGGATCGCCCGGCGATGGCGCGCACGACCGGGCATGTGACCGCGCAGGACGCGCTGGCGATCACGGAAATGCTGGCCGAGGCAAAGACGCCGCTGATCATTGCAGGAGGGCCGGGCTGGACGCAGGACGCAGCCAGCAATCTGGCGGACTTCGCTAACGCCCATGATCTGCCTGTCACCTGCGCCTTTCGGCGGCAGGATGTCATGGACAACCGGCACCCCAACTTTGCCGGTGATCTGGGCGTCGGAATGAACCCGAAACTCGGCGCGCGCCTGCGAGATGCCGACACGCTGATCGTGTTGGGGTCGCGGTTGGGCGACAACGTCACGGGCGGATACGAGCTTCTGGACCCCAAAGCGACGGGCAAGCGCATCGTGCATGTCTATCCCGACCCGGACGAGCTGGGCCGGGTCTATCACGCCGATCTGGCCCTTGCCGCCACCGCACCCGATGCGCTTGAGGCGCTGGTGAAGGCGGGCGGCACCCAATCGCCGCGTTGGGCCGATTGGAGCAAATCAGCGCGGCAGGATTACGAGGCGTTTCAGGCCCCCGCCACCACGCCCGGCAAGGTCAAGCTGGAACAGGTCGTGCTTTGGCTGACGGATAACCTGCCCGACGATGCCATTGTCACCAACGGGGCGGGGAATTATGCCACTTGGCTGCATCGCTATTTCCGCTTCAAACAGCACGGAACGCAGCTTGCCCCAATCTCAGGCTCCATGGGATACGGCTTTCCCGCTGCGGTTGCCGCCAGCCTTGAACACCCCGATCGCACGGTGGTCGCATGGCTTGGCGATGGCGAGTTTCAGATGACCCTGAACGAGTTGTCGACCGCCGTTCAGCACGGCGCCAAGCCCATCGCGATCATTGCCAATAACGGACGTTACGGCACGATCCGGATGCATCAGGAACGCAGCTATCCGGGCCGCGTATCGGGCACTGACATGGCAAACCCCGACTTCGCGGCACTGGCGCGGGCTTACGGCGGGCATGGGGAAACGGTCACGGATGGCGCAGATTTTGCGGCAGCGTTCGGACGCGCGCGAAAGGCGCAATGCCCTGCTGTCATCGAACTTGTGCTTGACCCGCAAGTCGCGACCCCCGGCCTGACCCTTGATGCCTTGCGCGCTCAGGGCGAGGCGGCGCGGGGTAAAACGTAAAAGGGGCGCATCGTTTCCGACGCGCCCCCCTTAATCGAGTTTGAGCTAGATTATTCAGCCGGCACGGCCTGCACCGTGGTCCGCCCAAAATGCTGTTTGTTCAACCGAACCACCAGCGCGATCATGGCGACTTGGAAGGCAAGTGCAATTGCGGTCACAGCCCAATACGCGACCGAGAACTTGGTCAGCACACCAGCCTCCACCAGTCCCGAGTTGATGAAGAACTGCAACAACACCGACAGGGCAACGCCGGGACAGACCAACGCATAGGAACCCGGCGACGTCTCGGACCCGAACACAAAGCTTTTCCAGTAATCGTGCCGGGCCAGCATCACCAACCCAAGAAGTCCGAACAGGACCTGCACAGCGACCAAACGCGCCAGGAAAATCATGGTCTCACCAGCGGCGGCTTGAACTTCAAACGTTTCGTGCAGACCGTGGTTCTGGCGCATGGCCATGATGCCCAGAATGGTCATCAACGGGATCACGATCAGAAGCGTGGGTGCAGTTTCCTTGGATGTGCCGTAATGCAGCATCGAGTTGAAGGCGGTGAACAACGCCAGCACCGCATAGGTCAGGGACGCGACACCAAAGAACGTCGATCCGACCAGCGCGACGCCGACCACGACGGTATTTGTGCTCATTGCAGCAGGGGCAGAAAAGCCAACGGCGGTCATCGCCAGCGCAAAGGCGGGCAGCATCTGCGCAAAACTGTTGTGCGCCGTGACATCAAACACCCCGCCCTTGGTCAGCACGCGTCCAAGGAAATCGCCGATCTGCATCAGCGCAAGAATACCGATGGCCAGAAACGCCGCCATCGCGAAGGGAAACAGGTATTCGACGATTGACCACAGCCCCGGCACAAAGACGATGCCGGCGACGAACAGGGCGTTCACGCTCATCGCCAAGGCCAGTGGCATGGCTAGGATGGTTGTTTCCGCGTTGGTGGTTTTCAGCTTGGTAAATGCCTCGGTCTTGCGGAAGGCCGAGAACGCTTTGAGGTTCCACACCAGGTATTTCAGGTTCAGGAACACGAAGGTCGCGATCCCCGCCCAAGCCGTGATAATGGCAAGCTTCATGCCAAGGCTGCCCATGGTGAAGGCGGCCAGAATATCCTCGAACACCGGGACGGGCGTGCCGTGCTTGGGCACCCAGAACATGATGTACATGAAAAACGTGACCGACAGGCCACCGGCCCCGACCGAGGCCAGGAAGTAGAGCGGAGAGTACTTGTCCGCCGGACGATTGGGTTGCATGGGATTTCTCCATTCACATTCATATTTGTGAATGTTTATAGACTCGAATTGCCGCTGCGGCAAGCCCTCGGTGATGCTCAAGATGTCGCACCCGGCGGGCAAAACCGTGCCGCGGTTTACCAGTTGTTAACCAATCCCGGCGCACTCTGGGGCAGAAGGGAGATACAGCATGTCACATTCGTCTAAGGTCATCGTGATCGTGGGGCTGAGCGCGTTTTTGGCCGCCTGCGACAGCCCCAGCCCGCAATTCATGACCGCAGATACCACCGTGAAGAAGGCCAGCGTCGATGGCTCAACCTTTTCCGTCCACCGGCGCGAAAACCGGGTCGAGGTTTATCGCACCAGCATCGAAGCTTTGCCGCGTCTTCCGGTGATCCTCGCCCGCTCGGAAAAAGCCATCGAACAGGCGACGGGTTGCCGCGTCGTCGCGGGATCACTATCCGGCGATCAGGCAATACAAAGCGCGGAAATCGACTGTAGGTGAGCCGGACGCACCCATTCAACGCCGTCTTTTCTGCAATATCTTGTGGATAACCCGCCCATTTCGCCTATATATCGACAACCATCGTTGACTCGCCCCCATTCCCCCGAAAAAATCGGCACTTAATGAAGAATCAATGATGAGGCAGACCGCTTGCGGTTTTCAAAACTCCGCCTGAATGGCTTTAAAAGCTTTGTGGACCCGACCGATCTGGTGATCGCGGACGGTTTGACAGGCGTGGTCGGACCGAACGGCTGCGGCAAGTCCAACCTTCTGGAAGCGCTGCGCTGGGTTATGGGCGAAAACCGCCCCACAGCGATGAGGGGCGGCGGGATGGAAGATGTGATCTTCGCCGGTGCGTCATCCCGGCCTGCCCGCAACTTTGCCGAGGTCGCGCTGCTTCTGGACAACAGCGAACGACTGGCCCCATCGGGGTTCAACGATAATGATAACCTTGAGATCGTGCGCCGGATCACCCGCGATGCGGGGTCGGCCTATAAGGTCAACAGCAAGGATGTGCGCGCGCGCGACGTGCAGATGCTGTTCGCCGATGCGTCCACGGGGGCGCATTCGCCCGCGCTGGTGCGGCAGGGGCAGATTTCCGAACTGATCAACGCCAAGCCCAAGTCGCGTCGGCGTATTCTGGAAGAAGCGGCCGGGATCTCGGGCCTGTATCAACGCCGACACGAGGCCGAGTTGAAGCTGAAAGGCACCGAGACGAACCTGTCGCGTGTCGATGATGTGATTGAGCAATTGGCCTCGCAACTGGGGCAATTGGCGCGTCAGGCCCGTCAGGCCGCGCGCTATCGCACCATAGGGGACGATCTGCGCCGCGCCGAAGGGCTGCTGTTGTATCGCCGCTGGAAGGAAGCCGACGCCGCCCGCGCCGAGGCCGAAGCCCAACTGACCGAACGTGTGAAAGCTGCTGCAAGTGCCGAAGGTGCCGCCCGCGCCGCCGCCAAAGCCCGGCAACAGGCCGAAGACCGTCTGCCCCCGCTGCGCGAGGAAGAGGCGGTCGCGGCGGCCATCCTGCAACGTCTGCAAGTTCAGCGCGACCAGTTGTCCGATCAGGAAGCCCAGGCCCGCCAGCGGATCGAAACCCTGACGGCCCGGATCACTCAACTGACCCGCGACATTGACCGCGAAAGCGGGCTGAACAAGGATGCGGGCGAAACGATCGAGCGGCTGGAATGGGAGCAGGCGCAGATTGCCAAAGCCTCAGATGGGCACGATGCGGCGGTCGAGGCGGCAAGCACGGACGCCCGCGACAGTGCGGCGATCTTGCAGGAACGCGAAGGCGACCTGTCACAACTGACCGAAGATGTGGCCCGCCTGTCGGCTCGTCACCAATCGGCCCACCGCTTGCTGGACGACAGCCGCAAATCGCTGGAAAAAAGCGAAGCCGAGGCCGAACGCGCCCGCGCCGCGATGGACGAGGCAAAAGCCGCGCTGGACAAGGCCGGCGTGGACTATGACGCCGCCAAAACCGCCGAAGCCACCGCCGACAAAGCCGCCGAAGACGCCGAAGCTGCATTGGTCGCCGCCGATGACGCGCGCGCCGAGGCGCAAGCCCGCGAGGCCGATGCCCGCGCCGCCCGCTCCTCGGCCGAGGGCGAGGTGAACGCGCTTCATGCCGAGGTTCAGGCACTGGCGCGGTTGGTGGAACGTGATGCGTCCGAAGGCGGGCAGGTTCTGGACGATCTGCGCGTCAAACCGGGATACGAGAAAGCACTGGGCGCCGCGCTGGCCGATGATCTGCGCGCACCTGCGATTGATGGTGACGCACCGTCCGGCTGGGCCTCGTTGCCAGCATACGCGCAGGCGCAATCCTTGCCAGATGGTGTGAATGCGCTGACCAATTACGTCACCGTGCCCGAGGTGCTGGCCCGCCGTATGAGCCAGATCGGCCTGGTCAGCGCCGCTGACGCGCCGCGCCTGCAAGCCGATCTGAAACCGGGGCAGCGGTTGGTGTCGATGGACGGCGATCTGTGGCGTTGGGACGGGTTTCGGGCGGGTGCCGAAGATCAACCCTCGACCGCGGCCTTGCGGTTGGAACAGTTGAACCGCCTGCAAGAGCTGAAGCAGGATCTTGAGGACGCGTCAGCCCGTGCCGACGGGGCCCGTGCAGCGCATGAAACCCTGAAAACCCGGCTGGTTGAAACCACCGAAGCCGACAAGCGCGCGCGCGATGCCCGCCGTGATGCGGACCGCGCGATGGCGGATGCCAACCGCGCCTTGTCGCGCGCCGAAGCAGACCGCAACATCGCGGATGGCAAACTGGAAAACCTTGGCATGGCGCTGAAACGCCATGAAGAAGAAACCATGGGCGCGCGCCAGCGGTTGATCGAAGCCGAACGCGGCATGGCCGATCTGGGCGATCTGGACGCGGCGCGGGCGCAGGTCGAGGACGTCAAGATGGCGGTCGAAGCCGCGCGCATGACGATGATGACCAAACGCTCGGCCCATGACGAACTGCGCCGCGAAGGCGAGGCGCGGACGCGCCGCAGTCAGGAAATCATCAAGGAGATCTCGGGCTGGAAGCATCGGCTTGAAACCGCAGGCAAGCGAATTGCCGAATTGGAAGAACGCAAGGCCGACAGCGAAGCCGAACTGGCCGATGCCAACGCCGCCCCTGACGAACTTGCCGCCAAGCGGGATGAACTGGCAGGCGCGATCAACGAGGCAGAGACCCGTCGCAAGGCGGCAGCGGACAAGCTGGCCGAAGGTGAAACCGCCGAGCGTCAGGCAACCACTACTGAGCGTGACGCCGAACGCGCCGCCGGTGAAGCCCGCGAGACCCGCGCCCGTGCCGAAGCCCGCACGGATGCCGCCCGCGAAACCGTCACCTATGCCGCCGAACGCATCGCCGAGGACATGGAAACCACGCCCGACGCGCTGCTGGAAAGCCTTGACGCCGACCCCGACAAGATGCCGACCGCCGAGCAGATTGAACATGACGTCAACCGCCTGAAACGCCAGCGGGATGCCTTGGGGGCCGTCAACCTGCGCGCAGAAGAGGACGCGAAAGAGGTTCAGGAAGAACACGACACGCTGCTGAAAGAAAAGACCGATCTGGAAGAGGCGATCAAAAAACTGCGCAGCGGTATTGCCAGCCTGAACAAGGAAGGGCGCGAACGTCTTTTGACAGCGTTTGAAGAGGTGAATGGCAGCTTCGGCAACCTGTTCAAACACCTGTTTGGTGGCGGCGAGGCAAAGCTGGTTCTGGTCGAAAGCGACGACCCGCTTGATGCTGGGCTTGAGATCATGTGCCAGCCGCCAGGCAAGAAGCTATCGACGCTCAGCCTGCTGTCAGGGGGCGAACAGACGCTGACCGCGCTGGCGCTGATCTTCGCGGTGTTCTTGGCCAACCCCGCCCCCATTTGTGTGCTGGACGAGGTTGACGCGCCCCTGGATGATGCCAACGTTGCGCGGTTCTGCGATTTGCTGGACGAAATGACCCGCCGCACGGACACAAGGTTCCTGATCATCACCCACCACGCCGTGACCATGGCGCGGATGGACCGCCTGTTCGGGGTGACAATGGCAGAAATGGGAGTCAGCCAATTGGTCAGCGTTGACCTGAAGAAGGCCGAGGCGCTGGTCGCCTGATCCGCCCTGCCCCATCATCGGGGCAAGGCGTCACGGTTTGCGATTACAACGCTTGAAGCAGTTGCGCAGTCGGCCATGCATCAGCAGGCAAGCCAAGCCGGGCCTGTTCTTTCTGGACAGCAGCGCGGGTTTTTGCGCCTAAAATACCATCGACATTGCCAACATCATGACCATGTGCCTTCAGCTTTTCCTGAAGTGTTTTCATCTGCTGGCCGGAAAATGCAGGATCGGGGTTGCCGGCCTGATAGACAGGTGCGCCTTCAAGCCGGGTCGCGAAATAGGCGGCGGTCATCACGTAAACGAAGCTCTTGTTCCACTCGAAATAGACATCAAAATTGGGATAGGCGATGAAGGCAGGCCCCTTGCGCCCCTGCGGCAACAGGATCGAGGCTTTCAACTGCGATGGGCCAAGCGATCCCTGCCGCGGTTTCACACCCAGTTTCGCCCATTGGGAAACGCTCGTCTTATGGTTCAGCCCGGTCGTGGACCAATCCAGATTTTGCGGAACGACCACTTCTTGCAACCAGGGCTCGCCCGCGCGCCAGCCCAGCCGGCGCAGCATATTGGCACCTGACAACAGCGCATCGGCGGGTGATGTGCGCAGATCGACCGTGCCGCTCCCGTCGCCATCAACACCGGCGTCGATAATGTCGCCGGGCAGCATCTGAACCATCCCGATCTCGCCGGCCCACGCGCCCTTCGAGGTCGCGGGGTTGAAGCTGCCCTGCTCGAAAAGCTGAAGTGCGGCGAAAACCTGCGGCTGGAACAGATGCGGGCGGCGGCAATCATGCGACAGGGTCATCAACGAATTCAGCGTGTTGAAATCGCCCTGAACGGCACCGAAATCGGTCTCGAACGCCCAGAAAGCGGTCAGAACGCCACGGCTGACGCCGTATTTCTGCTCCATCACCCGATAGATGCTGTCGTATTTCTTCATCATCGACTTGCCGCGCGACATGCGGTCATTGCTGATCAAACGGCGCGAAAAGTCGATGAACGGACGTTGAAAGATGCCCTGTGATCGGTCGGCCTTCAGCGTGGCCTTGTCGTGCCGGACGGTCGAAAAGAACTTGTCCACCGTAGCCTTGTCATACCCGCGGCGCATTGCCTCTTGCTTCATCGCGGCGGTGAAGTTCTGAAAACTGCCCCCGCATTTCACAAGCCCCGCGAAGGACGGCGCGGCGCTGAGACAGATCGCCAATGCGGCGCTGGTCAGGATCTTGTGCATGGTGAACCCCTGTGATCGGTAAACTACAGGGCAAGTTACCTGAATAATGCTAAGTGACAACCGCCAGCAGGACGACCAGGCCCAACATCACCCACCAAGCGGACCAAAGCGCATCCACCGCCTGGTCGATTTCCTTGGGTTCAATCTCGCGCGCGCCCTCGCCATTGACCCACGGATAGTCGCGCATTTCACCGTCGTATGACCGGGGGCCGGACAGGGCGACGCCAAGGATTGCGGCCATCGCCGCCTCGGGCCAGCCCGCGTTGAGCGACCGGTGCAGGGGCGCGTCGCGGCGGATAGCAGGCCATGCCGACAGCGATCTGCGGGTTGCCATGAACAACAGCGCGGTCAGACGCGCGGGCACCCAGTTCAACACATCATCCAGTCGCGCGGCGAACTTGCCGAATGCCTCGTACTGCGGGGTGCGGTGGCCGATCATGCTGTCAGCCGTGTTGACCAGTTTATAGACCAGTATCCCCGGCAGCCCTGCGATCAGGAACCAGAACGCGGGTGCCACCACGCCGTCCGAGAAATTCTCGGCGGCACTTTCAATTGCGCTGCGGGAAATGGCCGATGTGTCCATGTCCGCCGTGTCACGCCCGACGATCATGGCGACCGAGCGGCGCCCATCCGCCACCGATTGCCGCAGCGCATCGGCGACCGCCTGCACATGCTGCGCCAGCGATTTCTGTGCCAGAAGGATGGCGACCACGATCACCTCCAGCAGGCCGCCCGGCGATATATCCTCGATCGCCCAGCCTATCATCGCTGCAATCACGCAGAACGCCATGATGCCCAGCGCGCCGTTCGCAATGCGTTTGTCGCCTTTGTTGAAAGTCTCGTCCAGCCAGTCAATCGTACGACCCATCACGACCGCGGGATGCGGCACGCGCTTCCACAGCTTATCGGGTTCGCCCAGCATCGCGTCCAGAAGCAGCGCCAGGGCTAGGATGGCGGGGGTGCTCATAGCGCGGCCTCCAACTGGGTCCAGCCGGTTTCGGGTGGCAGACCCAAGCGTAACCACCGTTGCGAATATGGGAAGATGCGCGACCAGACGTGCCCCTTGGCCAGTCGTTCCTGCCACACCGCGGCGTCATCCACCTTATAAAGCCGAAACAGCGACGTGCCACCGACCAGTGCCGCCCCTTTGTTCGTCATCAGTCTGTCCAGCCTCGCGGCGTCATCGGCCAGTCGCGCGCTTGTGTGATCCGCCCAGCGATGGTCGGACAAAGCCCGCGCACCGATTTCCAGCGCGGGGCCCGAGGTCTGCCACGGCCCTAACGCCTCGCCCATCCGGGCGACAAGCGCGGGGTCTCCGATCACGAAGCCAAGTCGCAGCCCCGCCAGCCCCCAGAACTTGCCAAAGCTTTTCAGGATCAAGACGCCGGGGCGAGATGCGGCTTGCATGTGGCTGGCCTTTGGCACCACATCGCAGAAGCTTTCGTCGATCACGGTCAGCGGCTGGTCAAGCTCCGGCGCGTGCCACAGGTGGCCGTCGGGGTTGTTGGGGTGGACGATAACGCGGGCATCGCCCGTGCCGCTGTCAGCCACCTGCCACCCCTGCGCGCGAAAGGCGGCGGCGTGTTCGTTATAGGTCGGGCCAGGGATCACCGCGCGGCCTGGCCCGTGCAGCGCTGGAATGCGCGCGATCAGCGATGACGCACCGGGGGCCGCCAGCACCACCGCCCCCTTGGGCACGGACCAGAAGGTGCGCGCGGCGGCTTCCAACCGATCAAAGGCGCGGGTGTCGGGCAGCGCGGTCCAAGCATTGGATGCGATGGGGTCGACGGGGTAAGGCTGCGGGTTAATGCCGGTGGACAGATCCAGCCAGTCACCACGCACCCCACCGAACCGCGCCATTGCGGCGTCCAGCCCCCCGCCGTGATCGCGCTGCTTTGCACCTGTGGTCATCACACGCCCTTTTTCGCCTGATCAGGGTTCAACCGGATATCGGTGCAAAAGACAATGACATTTGCGGCGCTGCCATGGGCTTGCAAACCCCTTGCGCCGCGCTAGGGTCCGGGCATGACCGAAATTGCCCCCCAAAACACCCGCCCCGACGCCGTTGTCTTTGACATCGGAAATGTGCTGATCCGCTGGCAACCCGAGGATCTGTATGACCAGTGGATCGGCCCCGCACGGCGGCGCGAGATGTTCGACACTGTCGATCTTCACGGCATGAACGACCGTGTCGACCGGGGCGAGGGGTTTCGCCAGATCATCTATGACACCGCCAATGCCTATCCACAGTTCCGCGACGCCATTCGCCTTTGGCATGATCGCTGGCTGGACATGGCCGACCCGGCGATTGATCTGTCGGTCAGGACGCTGCGCGCGCTCAGATCGCGAGGTGTGCCGGTGTTCGCCCTGTCGAATTTCGGGCGCGAGACCTTCGCGCTCGCCCTTGATAAGTTCGATTTTCTGTCGGAATTCGACCGCCGCTATATCTCGGGCCATATGGGGGTGATCAAACCCAACCCCCGGATTTACGAGATGGTCGAGGCCGATTGCGGCGTCGCCCCCCACGGCCTGCTGTTCGTCGACGACCGCGCCGACAACATCCACGCCGCCGCCGCGCGCGGCTGGCAGACCCACCATTTCAGCGGGCCGAATGGGTGGGCGGATCATCTGACCGCGCTTGGATTGATCGACAAGGCGGACCTGTAGGCCCAGAAACAACAAACCCCCGAAGCAAAGCCGCGGGGGTCGTCATGACAAGCGGTTGACAACCCGCCTGCCGAAACACTTGGGCGTGATTTACATCATGCCTTCGCGTTGTGCTTTCTTCCGAGCCAGCTTGCGCTGACGCCGAATCGCTTCAGCCTTCTCGCGCGCTTTCTTCTCGGAGGGCTTCTCGAAATGTTGCCGAAGCTTCATCTCGCGGAAGACACCTTCACGCTGAAGTTTCTTCTTCAGCGCACGAAGCGCCTGGTCTACGTTGTTATCGCGAACCGAAACCTGCATGTGGTTGTCACCACCTTTCTAAGTTAGAGTATGCATAAATTGCAGGAAGCGCTGACTTAACACTCATGATCGCGTTTGTCCAGTTCACGCTTAGACGGGAAGGCACATCTTATGACCGAAAAAGAAAGACTGCTTGAAGCCGCCATTGCCCACGTTCCCTTCGATGGGTGGAGCGATGCAACCCTGATCGCCGCCGCGCGCGATTGCGACCTGACCGAGGCCGAGGCCCGCGCCATGTTTCCCCGTGGCGCGCTGGATCTCGCGCTGGCCTATCACCGCAAAGGGGACGCCGATATGGTGGCCCGCCTTAACGCTGCAGAGTTGGATGGTATGCGGTTTCGTGACCGGATCGCAGCAGGCGTTCGGTATCGGCTTGAGGTTGCGGACAAGGAGCTTGTGCGCAAGGGCATGGCATTCTTCGCGCTGCCCCAAAACGCAGGCGATGGGGCTGCCGCGTTGTGGGCCACCTGCGGCCTGATTTGGGAGACATTGGGCGACAGTTCGACCGACCTGAACTGGTATACCAAACGCGCGACGCTATCGGCGGTCTATTCGTCCGTCGTGCTGTTCTGGCTGGGTGATGAAAGCGAAGGCAACGAAGCCACTTGGGCCTTCCTTGACCGTCGCATCGACGATGTGATGCAAATAGAGAAAATCAAAGGCCAAGCTCGCGACAGCGCGCTTTACAAGGCGTTCATGTCAGGGCCGGGTAAAATACTGGACACAATCAAAGCACCCGGCGCGCCCAACCCGAATTATCCGGGGCGCTGGGAGCCTGAGGACACGGGGACAAAGAATGACTGACACCATGCGCGCCATCGAAATCACCGAACCCGGCGGCCCCGAGGTTCTGCAACTTTCTGAACAGCCGATCCCAACCCCCGGCCCCGGCGAGATCCTGATCCGTGTGGCCTTCGCCGGGGTGAACCGCCCCGACGCATTGCAACGCGCGGGGTCATACGCGCCGCCACCCACCGCCAGCCCCCTGCCCGGGCTTGAAGCGTCGGGCGAGGTTGTCGCGCTGGGCGATGGGGTCAGCCAGTGGGCTGTGGGCGACAAGGTCTGCGCCCTTCTGCCCGGTGGCGGATATGCCGAATATGTCACCACCCCAGCCGCCCACGCCCTGCGTGTGCCCAATGGTATGGGCATGAAAGAGGCCGCCTGCCTGCCCGAAACCTTCTTCACCGTCTGGTCAAACGTTTTCATGCGTGGCGGGCTGCAAGCGGGCGAGCGGTTCCTTGTGCATGGCGGAAGCTCCGGCATCGGCACAACCGCTATTCAGCTTGCCAACGCAGTCGGTGCGCGGGTCTTCACCACGGCTGGAACGGACGAGAAATGCGCCGTCTGTCGTGATTTGGGGGCCGAGCGCGCCATTAACTACAAGACCGAAGATTTCGTCGAGGTGATGAAGCTTGAGGGCGGGCCGAACCTGATCCTCGACATGGTGGGCGGCGATTATATCGCGCGTAACATCAAATGTTTAGCGATCGACGGCCGCATGGTCCACATCGCCTTCCTGTCCGGCCCCAAGGCCGAGATCAACTTCGCGCTGATCATGGCCAAACGCCTGACAATCACCGGATCAACCCTGCGCCCGCAATCCGACCTCGCCAAAGCGCGGATTGCTGATGATCTGGCCGAAAAGGTCTGGCCCCTGCTGGATGCAGGCCGTGTGGCGCCTGTGATGGATCATACGTTTCTACTGGAGGACACCGCGAAAGCGCACACTAGGATGGAGACCAGCCAGCACATCGGGAAGATTGTGTTGGAGGTTTAGGTTTACAGATTGTCCCTAGGCTGCGGTTCATATGTGCCCATTCGCAAATGTCAGCTGAGCGGGACAAACCCGACATTGCCGTTCGCACGGTCAGCGGCCGCTTATCAAATACTGCACCAGCAGTGAAAAACACCATCGGCGGACTGCAGAGGACCTCTGAGGGAGCGAACCAGAAAGATTGTCCGCGAAAGCTGACGTTCAGATGATCTAGTCTCCGGGCCTTCCTCTTACCTGCCGTAAGTCCGCAATTAGTCCAGACTTACAATTGTTGCGGTCTGGTCAGATCGATAATGCGCTGCTTTTGGCTTCCAGAAAGTGGCCGTTCATACCACGCCTCGCGGCGATCTAGAGGCTGCAATACGGCCTAGAGGACCAGTCTAGAGCGAACACACCATTCTTCGCTTGACGAGCGCACACCTCCTACCTAACGTTTGTTAGAAATATCCTTGGACTAAGTATGCAACCAAAAGCTCCTCAAACAGACAAAAGCCGGGACCGAATTCTCAGCGCGTCCGCTATATTGTTTCGCGAACATGGATATGCAGGTGTTTCGATGCGAAAGATTGCCGAAAGCTGCGAGATGAAGGCGGGGAGTCTTTATTATCATTTCGCCTCCAAAGATCAGATTTTGACCGAAGTGTTGAACATTGGAATTCAGAAGGTTCATGCCGCTGTGGCCAGGTCCCTGTCTGATGCGCCCGCTGGGGCCACGGCGATCGACAAGCTTAAGAGAGCGATTTCCGGGCATCTGCATACGCTTCTGGAATACAGTTCTTTCACTTCGGCCAATGTGCGCATTTTTCGACAAGTTCCTGACGAAATTCAAAACAGCAATCTCGAGGTGCGGCGCGCTTATGAGGCGTTGTGGGATGGTTTTTTGCAAGAGCTGCAAGATGCAGGCGAATTGCGCAACGATGTGGATCCGCGCAGCCTGCGCCTGATGCTGATCGGCGCGCTGAATGCCACGCTGGAATGGTTCGACCCCGCACTTGGAAACATCAGTGACCTTGCTGATCGTTATGCGGACATGCTGGCCAATGGCGCTTTGAAGAAGGGTGATTAATGACACATTTTCAAACCGGAATTCACCCACAAAGTGAAGAGTTCGTCGCCAATAAGGCCGCCGCAGATGCGCTAACAGCCAAGCTTCAAACCCGTATGGCACAGGCCATTGGCGGCGGTGCCGCGCGGTTGCGCGAACGCCATCGCGCACGCGGAAAGCTCTTGGTGCGCGACCGGATTGATCGGGTGATCGATCCGGGAACAGCGTTTCTTGAGCTCTCGCCGCTGGCGGCTTGGGGGCAATATGGCGGCGACGTAAACGCCGCAGGGATCGTGACGGGCATCGGCATGGTTTATGGTCAGCCAGTAACGATTATTGCAAATGATGCCACAGTAAAGGGCGGCAGTTTCTTTCACGAAACCGTCAAGAAACACGCCCGCGCGCAGGAAATAGCCGAGGCAAACCGGCTACCCTGTCTTTATTTGGTTGATTGCGGAGGCGCTTATTTGCCCGAACAAGATCGCGTGTTTCCCGACCGCGATCATTTTGGCAATGCATTTTATCGCCAGTGTCAGATGTCGGCACAGGGCCTGCCACAAATCTCGGTTGTGTTTGGCGGGTGCACGGCGGGCGGCGCGTATATTCCGGCGCTGTCGGATCAGGTGATCATGGTGCGCGGTAATGCGCGCATTCACCTTGGCGGGCCGTCGATTGTTAAGGTCGCAATCAACGAAGATATCGACGGCGAAACACTGGGTGGCGCAGAGATGCACACCTCGATTTCCGGTGTCTCGGATCACCTTGTGGAGAACGAAGACGAAGGGCTGGCACTGGCGCGACGGCTGCTGAGGGATGTGAACGTGCCGCGCAAGGAGGTCGCCGTCGACGCAGTGACCGCGCCTTGTCACCCTGCCAGCGATATTGGCGGGATCATCAGCGCCGATGCCAAGACGCCTTATGATGTGCGCGAGATATTGTTACGGCTGGTCGACAACAGTGATTTTCAACAGTTCAAACCCGATTGGGGCGAAACGCTTGTCTGCGCCACAGCGCGCATTCACGGGATGAAAGTTGGCATTCTTGGCAATAACGGCGCGCTGCTATCGGAAAGTGCTCTTAAGGCCGCTCATTTCATTTCGCTCTGCAATCAACGCGGCATCCCCCTGTTGTTTCTGCAAAACATCACCGGCTTTATGGTCGGCTCGGAGGCAGAGCGCGGCGGGATCGCAAAGAACAGCGCCAAGATGGTTTATGCCATGGCCACAGCCCGCGTGCCGCGTTTAACGGTGATCGTCGGCGGCTCTTACGGGGCGGGCAACTACGGCATGTGCGGGCGCGGCTTCCGGCCTGATTTCCTGTTTGCGTGGCCCATGGCGAAGCTGGCAACAATGTCAGCGGATATTGCCACCAACGTGTTGCTGGAACTGCGCCAGAACAATCTGCGCCTGCCCGAAGCGACACAGGCTGATCTTGACCAAATTCAAGCAGACACCTGCGCGCAATATGGCGAACAGAGCGATCCATATTATGCAACCTCGCGGCTTTGGGATGACGGGATCATCACGCCCGAGCAAACCCGCGATGTGTTGGGGCTGTGCCTTTCGCTTTTTTTGAGCCGGCCCGACCCCCGCGGGTTCACGCCTGTTTTCCGGATGTGAGGAGCTGCAAATGAAATATGAAACACTTATCCTAGATGCGGACGCGCGCGGCGTTGCCACGGTGACTTTGAACCGCCCCGAAAGCCACAATGCGCTGAACCGTGCAATGATTGCCGAGCTGCATGATGTTGCCGTGAAACTGGCGCAGGATGACAGCATACACATCGTCGTTCTCACCGGCGCTGGCAAAAGCTTTTGCGCAGGTGGCGACGTTGGCTGGTTTCGCGACACGCTGGCGATGGACCGTGAAGGCCGCATCGCCGAAAGCCGCGCGCTTGCGGAAATGCTACACGCGCTTGATAGCCTGCCCAAGCCCTTAATCGGGCGCATCAATGGTGCGGCCTATGGCGGCGGCGCAGGGATGATTTCAGTCTGCGATGTTGCGGTTGCCGATCACGGCGCACGTTTTGGCCTGACAGAAGTGCGTTTGGGGCTGATCCCTGCAAATATCTCGCCTTATGTTGTGACGCGGATCGGTGCTGCCAAGGCGCGCGCCACGATGTTGTCAGGTGCCCTATTCGGGGCCGAGCGCGCCTGTCAGATTGGCTTGATTGATGAGGCCACCGAGACGCTGGACGTTGCTGTCGATGCGCAGGTCGCAGCCCATTTGGAAGCCTCGCTGAGTGCCGTTGCCGCAACGAAAAAGCTGATCGCATTTGTGGACACCCACGACATCGAAGCGGCCAAAGATTACACGTCAGAGGCGCTTGCCGACGCGTGGGAAACGGACGACGGGCGCGAGGGCATCGCCAGCTTTCTTGCCAAACGCTTGCCGCGCTGGAGGTCAGGCGTATGAGGATCAAGACACTTCTGATCGCCAATCGCGGCGAGATTGCCTGTCGTATCATCCGCACAGCCCGCCATATGGGGATCAAAACGGTCGCAGTGTATTCCGACGCTGATCGCGACGCGCCGCATGTCCGTGCGGCCGACACTGCCTTTCACATTGGCCCGTCCGAGGCGGCACTTAGCTATCTTGACGCCGCGCGCATCATCGAGGTGGCGCAAAAGGCGGGCGCTGATGCGGTGCATCCAGGCTATGGGTTTCTGTCTGAAAACGCTGATTTTGCCGCCGATTGCGCTGCAGTAGGCCTAAGATTTGTCGGACCGTCGGCAGATGTGATCCGCCTGATGGGCTCCAAGATCCAAGCCAAAACACAGGCAATCGCCGCCGGTGTGCCTGTCGTTCCCGGCTATAATGGCGCGGATCAATCAAATGAAACGCTGTGCGCGCAAGCTGCAGAAATCGGTTTTCCCCTGCTCATCAAAGCCAGTGCAGGCGGCGGCGGGCGCGGTATGCGCGTGGTTGAAGACGCCAGTGCCCTGTCCGCCGCTCTCGGCTCCGCACGGGCCGAGGCACAGGCAGGGTTTGGTGATCCTGCACTGTTGCTGGAACGCTATGTCGAAACTGCCCGACATATTGAAGTGCAGGTTCTGGGTGATGCCAACGGCAATGTCGTACATCTGTACGAGCGGGATTGCTCGCTGCAACGCAACCACCAGAAGGTGATCGAGGAAGCCCCTGCACCCAACCTGCCAAATCCGCTGCGTGACGCGATCCTGATCAGCGCTGTGAAGCTTGCCAGCGCGGTTGGCTATCAGAACGCTGGCACAGTTGAGTATCTTCTGGATGAGACACGGGGCGAATTCTATTTCCTTGAGATAAACACGCGCCTGCAAGTGGAGCACCCTGTTACCGAAGCCGTGACAGGCATCGATCTTGTGGAATGGCAGTTGCGTGTGACCGCGGGTGAGCCGCTGGGGTTTGCGCAAGCGGACATTACCTGTAACGGGTGGGCCATAGAGGCCCGCATCGCGGCCGAAGACCCTGCTGAGGAGTATCGCCCGGAAACGGGTGCGATCACGTCCTTTGTGAATCCAGCCGATTGCCGCACAGACAGCGGCGTTGTTGCAGGGTCAATCGTGTCACATCATTACGATTCCATGCTGGCCAAAGTGATCGCCCATGCCAGTGACCGCGCGGGCGCGATAGCACGTCTTTCTGCTGGGCTAACCAGACTGCAGATCGGCGGCGTGACAACCAACATCGCATTTCTCAACGATCTACTGCGCTCTGAGCCTTTTGCCGATGGCACTCACAGCACCGGCACGATCACGGCGCTGTATCCGAGCGGCTGGCAACCTCTTGCTGCCACGGCCGAGTTGCGCGCGACTGCCGTTCTGGCGCGTTACGTTGATGATTGTCCCACAGGCACGACTCCGTGGCACAACCTTGGGGCTTGGCGCTCGGTTTCTGTTGGTGGCAGACGCGGCATGGCAGTCTATTTTCTGGACGATCAGGCCACCACGATTGCTGAGACGAACGGTGGCATGAGCGTAGAAATCGACGGCGCAGAGCGTTTTGACTTCAGCCATATCAGCAGGTCAGCAGAACGTTTGACGTTTGAACTGCACGGCCAGCGCCATGATGTGGGGATTGCGTGCGACGGCACGCAATTTTATCTCTCGGGCGCGCACAACCGAGTCAGCGTCGCTGTTCTGAATGCCGAAGAAGCCCTACTGGCTCAATCGCGCGGAACGGGCAACAGTGATGGGGAGATCATTGCGCCAATGCCCGGCCTTGTGAGTGAAGTGCTGCAAGCCAAAGGCGCGCAGGTAAGCGCCGGAGATCCTGTGATCGTGATCGAAGCCATGAAGCTGTTGCAAACGCTTACCGCGCCCTGTGATGGAATGCTTGATGCTGTTCACTACAGCGCCGGAGACACCGTCGAAAAACACGCCCTTCTCGCATCAATCACCCCAATGGAGGCCCTAAAATGACCCAACATCTGTTTTTGACCGATGAACACGAAATGCTACGTGACCAAATCCGTCGCTTTGTTGCCGAGCGGGTTCATCCCGTTGCCGACCAGTGGGAAAAAGACGGCTTTGTGCCGCGTGAAATCCTGCGCGAGATGGGCGAGCTGGGCCTGTTCGGCATTCGCTATCCTGAGGAATATGGTGGCAGCGCGATGGACACCCGCGCCACAGCTGTTCTTGCCGAAGAACTGGGCCGCTCGACCTATTCAGGCTTTGCGATCACGGCATTGGTGCATACCGACATGGCCTCGGTGCACTTGTTCAACGCTGGCACGGACGCACAGCGCGCAGCCTTTATGCCTGATATCATCGCGGGGCGCAAAATTGTTGCCGTGGCGGTCACCGAGCCTGACGCGGGCTCGGATGTGAAAGGCATCCGCACCAATGCCCGCCGTGATGGCGATGATTTCGTGCTGAATGGGTCAAAAATGTTCATCACCAACGGTGTCCATGCCGATCTTTACTGCGTTGCGGTGAAAACTGACACACAAGGGCCAGCCAGCCAATCTGTCACCATCTTTCTGGTAGAGAAAGGCACGCCAGGTTTTACCGTCAGCCGCACGCTCGACAAAACCGGTTGGCGTTCATCAGACACAGCCGAGCTGTCCCTTCAGGATTGCCGCATACCAGCAGCAAATATTCTGGGAGAGGAAGGGCGCGGCTTTTATGCAATCATGAAGAACTTTCAGAACGAACGTGTCGTGATCGCTGCGATGGCCATGGGCGAGGCCCAAGCTGCGCTTGATCTGACGCTTGAGTATGTCAAAACGCGTCAGGCCTTTGGTGCACCGCTTTGGTCGAAACAAGCGATCCGCCAACGACTTGCTATGCTCTCGGCCCGCGTGGCAGCTGCGCGCCAGTTTGTCTATGCCACAGCCGCGCGTGATGCGAACGGTGAAGACGTTGTCAAAGAGGTCTCGATGCTCAAGGCGCTCTGTGGTGAATTGGTTAACGAGGTCATGTATGACTGTGTGCAATTCCATGGCGGCACCGGTTACACGCGCGAAAGCACCATCGAACGCATGGCCCGCGATGCACGTGTGCAATCCATCGGTGGCGGCGCGACCGAGGTCATGCTTGAAGAGGTCGCAAAACGGATCTGAAGTCGGTGGCGAAAAACGAGCCGCAGAAGCGATTGCTTTTGAACGTCTACAAGCACTTTATGAGCAAAGGACAGCAATGTCCGCAGTGAGTCCGCTCATCAGATCAAAATGCTGCGCTGTAATCAAATGTCTGGTATCGGGAAACCGCACCCTAGAGATTGATTACACTCCCAACAGCGGGTTTGGGCCGGTAATCCGCGAGCGATCTTCTGGTTCTCTAAAAACAGGCTTTAGCTGCAGCATCGAAAATCGGTAAAGTGGGCTCAAAGCTGACTTTATCGCTTGCCCACCCAACGGCGACATGTCTGGCCCTCACGCGGCGACACGCAAGATAACTACCGCACCGGCTCCAGCAACGCCTTCTGCGCGCGGCAATCTGTGCGCACGTCCCGGGCGCAAACACGCGGCTCAAGGTCACGCGTCAGGCACAGACGCGCTTCCTGAATGCGGTTGGCTTTACAGGTGATGGTCAGCATGTCGGGGTGCCAGTCGGGATTGGCTTGCAAGAAGGCCTCTTCGACCACGGACGCTGGCAGGCGGACGGGGTTGGTCAGTTTGCGCAACACCTCGGGGCGGTTCACCATGTCGTAGGCGCGCCGGACGAGGTCGTAATACTCCGCCGCTTCAAGCCCCGCGCAAACGCCATGTTTCTTCCATTGATACCACGCAGCACCGCCCGCACCGAAAATGTCCGCCTGCGCGTTTGTCAAACCACGGGACGGTGGGCGCGCAGATGTGTGGCAATAGCTGGGCCAGCCTTGTTCGTATTGCGGCCAAAGACCGTGGACGACCCAGCCAAGGTCTCGGTCCGCGTCGCATTGTTCGGCCCCGCGTGCATCGCCTTCAACGGTGCACCAGTTTGGCGACCAGCTTAACGCCAGAACGTAATAGTCGAAATCGCCCGCCGGCTCGCCATCCGCCCACAACGCAACCGCCGAAACCAGCCAGAGAAAGCTGCCAAATAGAACCTGTTGCATTTTGCCTTCCCTCTTTCCGTCTTCCCCCTTATATAGGCCCCAAGTTCCCCGACAACGGAAACCGGCCTGATAAAGTCCACGCGACACAGGCAGCCCAGCCAGGGCGCGGGAAAGTTGTATCCGGGGTCAGTTTTTAAGGAGAGTTCAGATGAGCAAACTGATCATGGCAAAAGCCACCGCCGTCTGGCTGGTGGACAACACGACAATCAGCTTCAAGCAGATCGCCGATTTCTGCGGCCTGCACGAGCTGGAAGTTCAGGGCATTGCCGATGGTGATGTGGCGACCGGCGTCAAAGGGTTCGATCCCGTGGCCAACAACCAGTTGGACGCAGGCGAGATTGAGAAGGCCGAAAAAGACCCGCTGCACAAGCTGAAGCAGAAATTTTATGCGGCTGCCACGGGCGAAGAAAAGCGCCGTGGCCCGCGCTATACTCCGCTGTCGAAGCGTCAGGACCGTCCGAACTCGATCCTGTGGCTGGTCAAGTTCCACCCCGAACTGGCCGACAGTCAGATCGCGAAACTGGTCGGCACAACCAAGCCCACGATCCAGTCGATTCGCGAGCGCACGCACTGGAACATCCAGAACATGGAACCGATTGATCCGGTGGCCTTGGGGCTGTGCAAGCAAAGCGAGCTGGACCTTGCCGTGCAGAAGGCCGCCGCCAAGAAAGCCAAGGAAGGTGGCGTGATGTCGGATGACGAACGCCGCAAACTGGTGTCGACCGAGCAGAGCCTTGGAATGGACCCCGAGCCAAAAATGCCCAGCGCGATTGAGGGGCTTGAGACATTCACCCTTTCCGGCCCGCCGGACGACGAAAAAGAAGATGAACTGCCCGATGCAGACAGCTTCTTCAACCTGCCGGACAGTGATGATGACGAGTCCGACGAGGATGAAGACAAAAAAGACTGACTTCACGCGGATCAAGCGAAACCCCGGCCCAACGCCGGGGTTTTTCATTGGTCAGCAATTTCTGATCCGCTGTTAAGACCCTGTTCACCCTGTTGCGCAATGCTGTCCAAGTCAGAACATGCAACTCGGAGAACCGGGGATGAAGATCGAAAATATCCTTGCTCAGGAACGGCGAGCCAGAATGGCCGCTGAACGGATGTTGGCTCAGAAACAGGCCGAGTTGACCAACGCAAATCGTATGTTGTCAAAACACGCGCTGACCCTGTCCGACGAGATTCTTGAGACCCGCGTCGCGGTCGAAGAAATCAAGGGCGAAAACTCGCAAGTGCGCGCCGATCTTGAGAAGGCGAACGAAGAGGTCGTCATCGCCAAACGACGCCTGTGGGATTCGCTGGAAACCATTGAGGACGGGTTCGCAGTCTTCGACCAGACTGACAAATTGATCGCCGCCAACAGCGCCTATCTGGAACCTTTTGACGGGCTGACTTGCGTGACGCCGGGCATCCCCTATCACGAGATTTTGCATATCGCGACGGATGAAGGCATTGTCGATATCGGCGACATGCGCCCGCTGAAATGGCGCGACATGATGCTGGACCGGTGGCGCGCAGCCTCGCGTGATCCGATTGTGCTGCGGCTGTGGGATGGCACCCATATCAAGATGGTCGACCGACGTTCACGCGACGGCGACATGGTAAGCCTTGGGTTGAATATCACCGAAACGATCACCTATCAGGCCGAACTTCGCGACGCCCGCCACCGCGCCGAAGCGGCCAACCGCGCGAAGTCAACATTTTTTGCCAATATGAGCCACGAAATTCGCACACCCATGAACGGCGTCGTTTCGATGGCCGAGATAATGGCCGAAGGCGATCTGGATGATGAACAGCGGCTTTACGTCAGCACCATCCGCAAATCAGGCGAAGCCTTGCTGACCATCATCAACGACGTGCTGGATTACTCGAAAATCGAAGCCGCGAAACTGACCTTGCATCCCGAACCCTTCGATCTGGAGCGGATGATCCTGGATGTAATGACCCTGCTGCAACCCACAGTGCAGGAAAAAGGCATTCAGTTGCTACTGGATTTCGACCTGTTCATGCCGGCCAGTTTCATCGGCGATGTGGTGCGGATACGTCAGATATTAACCAACCTGATCGGTAACGCGGTCAAGTTCACATCTACCGGGCATGTCTTGGTGCGGGCAATCGGATTGCCTCTGGACGACGATAAGGAACAGAAGGTGCATATCACGGTCGAAGATAGCGGCATTGGTATACCAGACGACTTGCAGAGCCACATTTTCGGGGAATTCAACCAGATTGACACCGAACGCAACCGCAAGTTCGAAGGAACCGGGCTTGGTCTTGCCATCACCTCACAACTGGTTGAACTGATGGGCGGCGAGATCTGGGTCGACAGCCAGGAAGGCATCGGATCATGTTTTGGGTTTCACATCACCCTGCCTTTCGAAAGCATAGTCGAACCGCCTATGTTGCCGCGCGACTCGGGCACAGTTGTGTTGGCGATGGAAGACAGGCTGAACCGCGCCATATTGGAAAAACGCTTCGAAGCAACCGGCTTGCGCACTGAATTATTCGATCCTCACCGCTCGCAAATCGGAATGGTGCAGGAAGCACAATTGATACTGGTCGATGAACAATGCGCCAAATCGCATGGACAAGACCGCCTCAGCCTTATCCAGATCTTGCGCGCGCAAAACGCGACCGCACCGATCTATTTTCTGACCTCTCCGCATCTGACCAGCGCGAAACCAAGCAGGGACGCCGCCTTCGCGACACGCGTGCTGCGGCTTCCACTGACTCGCCACTCGGTCTTTGATATCATCAGTCAAATCGGCAAGCCTGCCGAGAAAAAATCCGTCTTAACCAAGGCCATCAGCAATGCGCGCCGGTCTAATGTAGACATTACACGGATGGGGTTACGCAAAATGCGTATCCTTGCCGCCGAGGACAACCAAACCAACCAGCTGGTCTTTACCAAACTGTTGAAAGAGCTGGATATAGACCTTCATTTTGTTAGCAATGGCGTGGAAGCCGTCGAGGCTTTTCTGAACTTCCGGCCCGATATTGTCTTCATGGATATTTCAATGCCAGAAGTTGACGGCAAGGAGGCTACGCGACGCATCCGCCTGCTTGAACAGGCCGAAGGCGTGCCGCGCACTCGTATCGTCGCGTTGACGGCACACGCGCTGACGGGCGATGATCGGGAAATTCTAACGCACGGCCTTGACCAACACTTGACCAAACCACTGAAAAAGCCGGAAATCCTGCACGAAATCCTTGAAAACTGCCCCGCCGACGCACGCTGCCCAATTGCGGGCGGCTGCGACTAACCTTCGTCGCGCAGGAAAACCGGGCTGTCCTCGTCCCCCATATCGGGTTGAAACCGATATCCACCAAGGTCAAAGTCTTGCAACCCATCCAGATCCCGGACCCGGTTTTGCACGATATACCGCGCCATTGCCCCGCGTGCCTTCTTGGCAAAGAAGCTGATGACCTTGGGTTGACCGGCTTTCATATCCAAAAACTGCGGAGTTATGATCCGAAGGTCCAGCGCGTCTTGATCGACCGCTGAAAAATATTCGACCGATGCACAGTTGACAAGAATGTTGCTGGACGTTGCCTTGGCCCGTCGCGTCAGCTCGTTCGCGATCTGGTCGCCCCAAAATTCATAAAGGTTCTTGCCGCGCTGGTTCTTCATGCGTGTACCCATTTCCAAGCGGTGCGGCGCAATCTTGTCCATCGGACGCAACAGGCCATACAGCCCGGACAGGATCCCAAGATGATCTTGGGCATAGCGCATTTCGTCTTCATCAAGGCTGGCGGCATCCAGCCCGGCATAGGTATCACCAGCAAACATCTCGATCGCGGGCTTCTCGCCTTCTCCGCTGCCAAAATCGGCAAACCGTGCCGCGTTCAACGTGCCCAGCGCAGGCGAGATACGCATAAGCTTCTCAAGATCATCACCGGACAATTCCCGCGCCGTTTCGGCCAGGATTTCCGCCTGATCGCGAAAGACGGGCTGCGTCCCCTCGTCAATTTTCGCAGGTGTTTCGTCCAGCCGCTTCGCCGGAGAGACAACAACCAACATATCAAGCCTCCTGTGTCAGTGCGTCGATGAAAGCGGTGCCAAACCGGTCCGCCTTTTGTTCATTCATACCCGGAATACGGCCCAAATCACCGACCGTCATGGGTTTGCGTTCAGCAATCTGGCGCAGAGTGGATGCCGTCACGCTCAGATATTTGCCGGTGCCGTCCTCGCCCCGCGCCAGATCGGTGGCAATCAGGTGCAATTGATCAAACACACCACCCGCATCGCGGCCTGCCAGTTTACGCCGTTGCGGGTGCAGATCGGGCGCCTTGGCCCCCGCGATCACCGCCAGAAAATCGCGCCCATAGCTTTCCAGTTTCTTGGCGCCAACGCCGCCAATTCCGGCCATCTGGTCCAGATCAGAGGGGCGCTTTTCGGCCATCTCGATCAACGTGCGGTCGTTAAAAACGACATAGGCCGGAACGCGGGCGGCTTCGGCTAGCGCGCGACGTTTGGCCTTCAGGGCTGACAACAACGGCGCGTCTTCGTCCGCTACCATCATCTTGGCGGCTGGCCGCCGCATGGTGCTTTTAAGGGTGTCACGCCGCAGCTCAACTTGTGCCTCGCCCCGCAAAACCGGGTGGGCCTTTTCGGTGATGCGCAGCGCACCATGGCGTTCGGGATCAGGGCGCACCAGATCCAACCCCAACATTTGCCGGAAAATCGCCTGCCACATACGTTTGTCGTGATCCTTGCCAACCCCGAAAGTCGGCAATTGGTCATGGCCCCGGTCTCGGATACGGTCGGTCATCGTGCCGCGCAGAATGTCGATCAGGTGGCCCGCGCCGAAATATTCGCCCGTGCGCAGGATCGCCGACAGCGCCTTCATAACATCCACGGTGCCGTCAAACAGATCGGGCGGAGTCGCGCACAGATCGCAGTTTCCACAGGGTGTGGCATCTTCCCCGAAATAGGCCAGAAGCTGTTTGCGGCGGCAGCCATGCGCCTCGGCCAGACCCAGAAGGGCGTTCAGGCGACCATGATCGGCCGCGCGCCGTTCGGGTGGGGCCAAACCTTCGTCGATTTGCGACCGCCTCAGCCGGATATCATCAGCCCCAAACAGCGTCAGCGTATCAGCGGGCGCCCCGTCGCGACCGGCGCGGCCGATTTCCTGATAATAGGACTCGATGGACTTGGGCAGGTCAGAATGGGCGACCCAACGAATGTCGGGCTTGTCGACGCCCATGCCGAAGGCGACTGTTGCGACGACGATCAGGCCGTCTTCTTGTTGAAAACGGCGCTCGACCTCGCGCCGGTCGTCGGCGTCCATGCCGCCATGGTAATAGACCGCCGGATGACCTGCATCGCGCAGTGCCTTGGCCAGCGTTTCGGTGCGGGCGCGGGTGGCGGAATAGACGATACCAGATTGCCCCTTGCGAGCCGCTGCAAAGTTCAGGATCTGATTGCGCGGGCTGTCTTTGGCGGCGAAGGCCAGATGGATGTTCGGGCGATCGAAGCCGTGAAGAAAGGTGCGTGGCGTCGCGTCGTCAAACAGCTTTTGGATAATTTCGACGCGAGTTTCTTCGTCGGCGGTGGCGGTAAAGGCGGCGAGGGGCACGTTCAGTGCGCGCCGCAACTCGCCGATCCGCAGATAGTCGGGGCGGAAATCATGGCCCCATTGGCTGACGCAATGCGCCTCGTCCACCGCGATCAGGGTTACACCGGCATTGCGCAGCAGATTGAGCGTCCCGCCCGATGCCAGCCGCTCGGGCGCCATGTAAAGCAGCTTCAGATCGCCGCGTGACAGCGCATCAAATACCGCATCCGTTTCATCCTGCGTGTTGCCCGAGGTCAGGGCGCCAGCGTTCACCCCCGCCGCCTGAAGCGCACGCACCTGATCGCGCATTAGCGCAATCAAGGGTGAAATCACCACGGTCACGCCGTCACGGATCAGCGCAGGAAGTTGAAAACAAAGGGATTTACCACCGCCGGTTGGCATGATCGCCAAGGTGTTTTCGCCACGCGAAACGGCCTCGACGATTTCGGCCTGTCCGGGGCGAAATTCATCGAAGCCGAAAACGGATTTCAAAAGGTCCAGATCGCGGGGCATGTGTGCTGCTCGGTGTTTTGAGGGCACAATCCCATGCGCAACCGCAAGGGACAAGGGGCTTAGTAGAATGCCGACGCGTTGTTGATCAGAATGATCCGGATTGCGTAAAGCGCGATCAGCGCGACCAACGGCGCAAAGTCCAGGCCACTCGTCTGGGGCAGGAAGGCACGAATGCGGGAATACACGGGCTCCAGCAGCCGATTCAGGCCATACCAGACCTGCGCCACAATATGTTGCCGCAGGTTGAGCACCTGAAAATTAATCAGCCAGGACATCACGATATGCGCGATCAGGATGAACCAGGCGATATCCACGATCAGCATCAGGATTTGAAACAGGGACTGCATGAAAGCTCCTTCGGGGTTGCCACATCCATCTAGGGAAGGTTGCCCGGCAGGGCAAGAGTGACGCGCGGTTCCGGTTGACGTTTGCGCGGGGCTTGGGCAGGTCAGCCACAACCTGAAGGAGGCACCATGTATCCCTTTCTGCGTATGACGAAAGAGCTGATCGTAAACGCACGGGCCAAGCCCCTGCCGATCACTGGCACGCATGTCAGCCATCACATGTGCTGGCCATGGGACATCGACCTGTGGCGCGAGTTGAACAACGGACGCACGCTTACGCTGTATGATCTGGGACGCATTCCGCTGGCGGGGCGCACAGGGCTGACCCGGATGTTGATCAAGAACCGCTGGGGTTTGACGATGGCCGGGGCCAGCGTGCGGTATCGCAAACGCATTCGCACCTTTGTCCGGTTTGAAATGCACAGCCGTGTCGTTGGATGGGACGACAGGTTCATCTATGTCGAACAAAGCATGTGGCTGGGCGGCGAGTGCGCGAACCAGATCGTTTATCGCTCGGCGGTGACGGATCGTAGTGGGATCGTTCCAACTGCCAGGGTGGTCGATGCACTGCGTTATGAAGGCCCGCAGCCCGAGTTGCCGAAATGGGTTCAGGCGTGGATCGACGCGGATGCTGTGCGCCCGTGGCCCCCGCAGGCGTAACACCCCTTGCCCGCAAGTAGGTTTCCCTGTTTGATCGTTTCAAACAGGGAGCAGGCATGGCCGAAATATCACCGCGCAGGCGGATTTGGGGCTGGTATTGGTTCGACTGGGCCAGCCAGCCCTATCACACATTGTTGCTGACTTTCATTTTCGGCCCGTTCTTTGCTGCCGTCGCGACCGAATTCTTCATGGCTGAAGGCATGACCGAGCTTGCCGCCGATGCAAAGGCGCAAAGCATTTGGTCATGGGGGTTGGCGGCAGCTGGCCTGATCATCGGGTTTGGCGCACCGATCATGGGTGCGCTGGCCGATACAGCCGGGCGGGTGCGTCCTTGGGTTGCAGTGTTTGGCCTTCTTTACGTGGTCGGCGCGGGATCACTGTGGTGGACGCAGCCGGACGGGTCGAACATGTGGGCGATGATCGTCATGTTTGCCATCGGCTTCATCGGCGCGGAATTCGCCCTTGTGTTCACCAATTCACAACTGCCCAGCCTTGCCGGTCAAGCCGAGGTGGGCGAGGTGTCGGGGTCCGGGTTTGCCTTCGGCTATATTGGCGGGCTGGTCGCTTTGGCGATCATGCTGACGCTGTTCGTCGAACAACCCAACGGGAAGACCCTGATCGGCCTTGCGCCCGGTCTGGGGCTGCTGGATGCCGAGGCACGCGAGGGCACGCGCTTCGTCGGCCCGTTTGTTGCGCTGTGGTTCATGATTTTCATGGTCCCCTATGCCCTGTGGGTCAAGGATGTGCCCAAGCCCGGCGGGCGGCACAGCCTGTCCGGCGCCTTTGCCATCCTTGGGCGCACCATTCGCGGGTTGCGGCACAAAAGAAGCCTGGCGGCGTATCTTGGCAGCTCGATGTTTTATCGCGACGCGCTCAACGGTCTTTACGGGTTCGGCGGAGTCTATGCGAGCCTGGTCCTGAACTGGCCCATCGTACTGGTGGGCGTCTTTGGCGTGATCTCGGGGCTGGCCGCGGCGGTGTTCAGTTGGCTGGGCGGGCGCGTTGACCGCCGGCTTGGCCCGAAACCGGTGATTATCGGGGCCGTGTTGACCCTGATGGCGGTCTGCTTTCTGGTCATCAATATGACGCGCGAGGCGATTTTCGGCATTCCGCTGCCAGACGGGTCGAACCTGCCGGATATCCTGTTCTTCGGGTGCGGGATGTTGATCGGCGGCATGGGCGGCACCTTGCAATCGGCCAGCCGGTCGATGATGGTGCGCCATGTCGACCCGCTGGCGCCCACTGAAAGTTTCGGCCTTTACGGCCTGTCGGGTCGGGCCACATCTTTCATGGCCCCTGCGCTGATTGCGTGGTTTACGACGATGACGGGCAGCGCGCGGCTCGGCGTTTCTCCGCTGATCATATTGTTTGCGGTGGGGCTTTTGCTTTTGGTCTGGGTTAAACCAGAAGGTGAGCAGTAACGGAGAGCAGGTGATGAAAACAGGACTCGTTAGAAAAGCGATTGCGCTGGGCGCTTTGGCCATCACGCTGGCCAACCCTATCAATGCGGCGGCAGAACCAGCCGCCAAGCAGTTATTTGGTGCGATCAAAGGCGGGTCAGCGCATAAAGCCGCATCGTTCGGGTCCTACGCCAAGGGCTGTCTGGCCGGAGGCGTTCAATTGCCGCAAACCGGACCGACATGGCAAGCGATGCGGCTGTCGCGAAACCGGAACTGGGGCCACCCGGAACTGGTTGATTTCGTGCAGGATCTGTCGCGCAAGGCCGCCCGGCAACGGGGGTGGGGCGGGCTTTATGTCGGCGACCTTAGCCAACCCCGCGGCGGCCCCATGCTGACCGGGCACAGGTCGCACCAGATCGGACTGGACGCCGATATCTGGATGCTGCCCGCCAACAAACTGAACCTGTCGGTGAATGCGCGCGAGAATATCTCGTCCATCTCGATGCAGCGGGCGAAGGGGGCGTTCGTAAACAACAACTGGACCCGTGCGCACCACGAAATATTAAAAGCTGCCGCAAAGGATCGACGCGTGGCGCGTATTTTTGTATTTCCGGGCGCTAAAGTTCAGATGTGCAAGGACGAAAAAGGCAGCCGCAAATGGCTGCGCAAGATCCGGCCTTGGTGGGGACATCACTACCATTTCCATGTGCGCCTGCACTGTCCGAAAGGGGTGCGGGGCTGCGTGGATCAGGCCCCGCCGCCGCGTGGCGATGGGTGTCAGGACGCCGTGGATTGGGTCAATAACATCCTGAACCCGAAACCAGCGCCGCCCAAACCTTCGAAACCAAGCAAGCCACGTGGACCTTTGACACTGGGGGATTTGCCCAAGCAATGCCGTACCGTCTTGTCCTCGCGCTAGGAGCGTTGGCGGCGCTTGTCGCGTTTTTCACCCTCGATCTGGGCGCGCAAACCGTGCCCGAAGCAAAGCTCGTGTCGTCCTATCGTTGGCACGGGGGCGATGACCCCGCGTTCGGCGGATTTTCGGGGATTGAGGTCACCGAGGATGGCACCACCTTTGTCGCCCTGACCGACCGCGGCCACGTGACGCGCGGCAAATTTATTCGCGAAAATGGCGTGATCAAAAAGATCGTGCATAGCAAGCTGAACAAACTGACATCCCCCCGCGGCAAACCGCTGCGCGGAATCTGGACCGACAGCGAAGGGCTTGCAATCGCAGATAACGGCGACGTCTATGTCAGCTTCGAGGTGCAACACCGCATCACCAAATATGTGCGCGGGAATGCCAAGGGGCAGAATATGCCAAAGAATCCGGCAACCGATCGGATGGCCGGCAACAGCGCGCAAGAGGCGTTGGCGATCAACCGTGACGGCACGCTTTTCATGATCCCTGAAGGGTCGAACAAACAGACCGCACCGCATGTCGTCTATCGCTTGGCACCGGGGGCCCGGACATGGGACACGCGCTTTACTATCGCGCGACATGCGCCCTATCTGCCCGTCGGGGCCGATATCGGACCCGATGGCCGCCTTTATCTGCTGGAACGTCACCTTGGCAGCATCCTTGGTTTCACCAACCGCGTACGGCGCTTTGACATCACGCCCGACGGGCTGACCAATGAAACCATCCTTCTGCAAAGCAAGGTCGGCACCCATGATAATCTTGAAGGGCTGGCCGTCTGGCGGGACACGGATGGTTTGATCCGTCTTACCATGATCTCGGACGACAATTTCATGTTCTTTCAAGTGACCGAGATCGTCGAGTACGTGGTGCCGGAAGGCGCGGGGCTTACGGCGGACCACTTGATTAACGCACGCTGAGCGTTTAGATCACAGCCGTCCCGGCCCGGTTGGGACCAAGTCTCCGCTACCTTGCTAAAACGGATCAACAGATGAAACGTATTCTTCCCGGCATAATCGCCATGGCCGCCATCGTCGTGGCCTCAAACATTCTTGTGCAGCATTTGTTCGGCCAATGGCTAACATGGGGCGCATTCACCTATCCGCTTGCCTTTCTCGTTACTGACGTGATGAACCGCGTCTATGGTGCCACCGCCGCGCGAAAGGTCGTATTGGCGGGTTTCATCACCGGGGTGATTTGCAGCTTCATCGGCACGCAGATCGCGGGCGAATTTGGCCCACTTGTCACCTTGCGCGTGGCAATGGCGTCGGGCCTTGCCTTCCTGACCGCGCAACTTTTGGACGTGGCGATCTTTGACCGTCTGCGGCATGGCAAATGGTGGCGCGCACCAGTCGCCAGCACCATCGTCGGAAGCTCGGTTGATACCGCGATCTTCTTCACCGTGGCCTTCTCTGCCAGCCTTGCTTTCCTTGAGCCATCGAACGATATCACTTGGGCAGGCGAGGTTCTGCCGCTTTTGGGCACTGGTCCCAACGCACCGCTTTGGGTGTCGCTGGCGGTGGCCGATTGGCTTGTAAAACTGGCACTTGCGCTGCTCGCACTGGTTCCATTTCGCCTCATTGTCACGAAACTTTCACCAAATCCTGCGTGAAAAGTTTTGACAAACACAAAATATGTGGCAACCTCCTATTTATAGAAACAGCGAGAAAGGAGGTGTCCATGTCAAGAGATACAACGGAGAGAGGTGCCGGGACAATCTAGGTCGCGACTTTCCGGGGCAGCCCCCGGTGGGGAATGCGGACCATTTTGACCCTGCCTTTCCGGCGGTCTAACCGGTCCCACCTCCTTAATTCTCGAAAGGGTCGTCCCAAAGCGGGCGGCCCTTTTCGTTTGGGATTTAAGCGCCGCGATCTATTCGCTAAGGTGCCCACATGATCCGCGTGACCGACGATATCATCCTGCAAGATTGGGAGCTAAGTGAAAGCTTCACCCGCAGTTCCGGCCCCGGCGGCCAGAATGTGAACAAGGTATCCACGGCGGTCGAGTTGCGGTTCGAGGCCGCACGCTCGCCCCATCTGACGCAACAGGTAAAGGCGCGGCTTAAACGGATAGCGGGCCGGAAATGGACACAAGACGGCGCCATCGTGATCCGCGCCGAGGACACACGCAGTCAGGCGCGCAACCGCGAGATTGCACAGAACCGTCTGGTTGAAATGATCCGCCACGCGCTGGTGGCCCCGAAAAGGCGCATTGCAACCAAGCCGACTCTGGGGTCAAAGAAACGTAGGCTGGACGCCAAGACCCGGCGTGGCCAAATCAAAGCCCTGCGCGGGCGCATCGACGAAGACTAACCTGACCGGAGCCTTGATCATGTCCGACACCGCCACCCTTTTGACGCGCCGCGCGCAGTTGCTTGGGCCCAACATGACGACATTCTACGATGACCCCGTCCATATCGTGCGCGGCGAAGGGACGTGGCTGTGGGATGCCGACGGAAACCGGTTTCTGGACTGTTACAACAACGTGCCCCATGTGGGCCACGCGCACCCAAAGGTCGTGCAGGCGATCACCGATCAGGCTGCGACGCTGAACACCCACACGCGCTATCTGCACGAAGGCATCCTGGATTACGGCGAGCGGCTGACCGCCACGATGGGCAACGATCTGGACACCATGATCATGGTCTGCACCGGATCCGAGGCCAACGACATCGCCCTGCGCATGGGCCGCGCCGTGACCGGCAAGACAGGGATCATCTGCACCGACAACACCTATCACGGCAACACCGACCTGGTGTCGCATCTGTCGGCCAAGAAGACCCCTATCGGCGGGGCGGTGGATTGGGTCAGGAAAGTACCCTCGCCTGATGCAATTGAGCCGCTTGGCGGCAGTCATGAGGCGCAGGCGCAGGCCTTCGCGGACGAAATCCAGACGGCCATCAACGCGCTTGAGGCTGACGGCCACGGGTTCGGCACGCTGATCCTATGCCCCTTCTTCGCCAACGAAGGCTTCCCCGACCTGCCCAAGGGCTTCCTTGACCCAACCGTTGACGTGGTTCGCCGCGCCGGCGGCATCATCATCGCGGACGAGGTGCAGCCGGGCTTTGGCCGCACGGGCCGGAATTTCTGGGGCCACGAACGAATCGGGCTGGTGCCTGACATCGTGACCATGGGCAAGCCGATGGGCAACGGGCACCCTGTCGCCGCCGTCGTCACCCGGCCCGAGATCATGGCAGAATTCCGCAACCGGTTCGGTTATTTCAACACGTTCGGCGGCAACCCGGTATCTGCCGCCGCCGCGATGGCGGTTTTGGATGTGCTGGAGGAAGAGCAGCTTGTCGAAAACGCCCGCGATACGGGCGACTATGCGCTTGGCTTGCTGGGGCAGTTGGATCATCCGATGATCGCCGATGTGCGCGGGGCTGGGCTGTTTCTGGGCGTCGAATTCGCGCGCGACGGCAATACCGAAGCCGCCGCCGATTTCTGCGCCGCGCTTGTGGATGCTATGCGGCAAAGGGGGGTTTTGCTGCACTCGGTCGGGCGACACTACCACGGCATCAAGATCCGCCCGCCCATGTGTTTTGACCGCGCGCAAGCAGAATTTCTGGTTGAAACGCTGGATGACGCACTAAAGGCGCTGCCGGTATGAGCGCGTTGAAAAAGGCGCTGGCGGCATGGGGCGCGCAGGATATCCGCATGATCAAAGACCGCGAAAATGTGGTGCACGAAGTGCGCGTGGGTGGCAGCCCCGCCGCGTTGCGCTTGCATCGTCCGGGGTATCAATCCGCCGGCGCTATCCGGTCGGAACTGGATTGGATGGCCGCGTTGGCCCGTGCGGGAATGCGCGTGCCCGCCCCGATCCCCACACGGTCCGGCGATACGGTTGCCGATCTGGGCGCGGGTCAGATTGCAACAGTGGTGAGTTGGGTCGACGGCGCGCCCATCGGCGAAGGCGGCGTGCCGCTGGCGGGGTCTAAAGCCGAACAAGTTGCGCTCTATCACAAGGTCGGCACCGAGCTTGCCATGCTGCACAACCTGACCGACGCTATGACCCTGCCCGATGGGTTTACCCGCCACCGCTGGGACATTCCCGGCCTGCTTGGCGACAATCCATTCTGGGGCAGGTTCTGGGAAAGTCCTGCGCTGTCCGAGAGCGAGCGAGCGCTGGTTCTTCGCGCCCGCGCGGTGGCGCATGATATGGCGACCGCCTTTGCCGGCGGTGGTGCCGATTTCGGCCTGATCCACGCCGATGCCCTGCGCGAAAACATCTTCGTCCATAACGGCGATCTGACCCTGATCGACTTCGACGATGCAGGCTTCGGGTTCCGCATCTATGACCTTGCCGTGATGATGACCCAGAACGAGGACGAGCCCGCCGCCGACGCCATCCGCGACGCCGCCATCGCAGGCTATCGCGCCCACCGCGCGTTCCCAAAGCAGGCAGAAGACCTGCTGCCCATGTTCATCATGATGCGCCGCTTTGCGTCGATGGGCTGGGCGGTGCCGCGCAATCCGCCGGGCAGCCCGGTCGCGCGGGAATATGCTGACAAGGCCGTCAGGGCTGCGCGGGCATTTCTGGGCGGATAGCCCGGCCCACCGAAGGGTCACACAACAACGTCGATCCTTTTTTGGTCGCCCACGCCAAAGACACGCTTGTAACGCGCGACCTCGTCTTCTGGCCCCATCGCCTTGTTGGGGTTGTCCGACAGTTTCACCGTTGGGCGGCCGTTCGCCTCGACCGCTTTGCAAACCAGTGAAAACGGTGCCAACGCGTCACCGGGCACAAAACCGCGGAAATCGTTGGTCAAGAGCGTGCCCCAACCAAAGCTGGTGCGCACGCGGCCCGCAAACTGCTGATGCAGCTCGATGATCTTATCGGTGTCCAAACCGTCCGAGAAGATGACCATCTTCTGGGTCGGGTCTTCGCCGCGTTCCTTCCACCACTTGATCGCCATTTCCGCACCCGTCGCGGGGTCGCCGCTGTCCACGCGGATGCCGGTCCATCCGGCCAGCCAATCGGGCGCGTTGTCCAAGAACCCTTGCGAGCCATAGGTGTCGGGCAGGATGATGCGCAGATTGCCTTCGTGTTCTTCGTGCCAATCCGCCAAGACGTCATAAGGTGCGCGGACAAGTTCCGTGTCATCATCCGCCAGCGCGGCATAGACCATGGGCAATTCATGCGCGTTGGTTCCGATCGCCTCGATATCGCGCTTCATCGCGATGGAACAGTTCGAGGTGCCGACAAACCGATCACCCAGACCCTCCATCATCGCCTGCACACACCAATCTTGCCACATATAGCTGTGGCGGCGCCGGGTTCCAAAATCGGCCAGTCGCAGGTCGTCCAATTCCCGCAGGCGTTCGATCTTTTCCCAAATCCGGGTCATCGCGCGGGCATACAGAACCTGAAGTTCAAACTTTCCCATGTCGCGCAGGACGGCGCGGCCGCGCAATTCCATCAACACGGCAAGGGCGGGAATTTCCCACATCATGACCTGGGGCCACGAACCTTCGAAGGTCAGTTCGTATTGGTCACCAACACGTTCCAGATGATAGGGCGGCAGGCGCATCCCTTCGAACCATTCCATGAAATCTGACCGGAACATCTGGCGTTTGCCATAGAACGTGTTGCCGCGCAGCCAAGTGCTTTCCCCGCGCGTCAGGCTGAGCGAGCGGATATGATCCAACTGCTCGCGCAGTTCGCCTTCGTCAACCAGATCGGCCAGAGGCACAGATTTGGTGCGGTTGATCAAGCTGAACGTTACCTGCGTGTCGGGTTTATTGCGAAACACCGATTGGCACATCAGCAGTTTATAGAAATCCGTATCGATCAGCGACCGCACAATCGGATCGATTTTCCAATGATGGTTATAAACGCGGGTTGCAATATCCACCATCTAGGCCACCACATGCACGCCGGCATCGCGCATCGCCCTGCGCGCGGCGTCAAGTGATCCATCCAGATCAATTCCGCGGCAGGCTTCCTCTAGCACCGTGATATCGAAGCCCAGCCGCCGGCCATCGACCGCCGAATAGGCCACGCAGAAGTCAGTTGCCAGTCCGACAAGGGTCAGCTTCTCGACACCACGCGTGCGCAAATAGCCCTCTAGGCCCGTTGGCGTGGTCTGGTCGTTCTCGAAAAACGCGGAATAGCTGTCGATTTCTGGCCGGAAACCCTTGCGGATAATTAGGTCGGCGCGGTCACGGTGCAGGTTGTCGTGAAACTTTGCGCCGATGCTACCCTGAATGCAGTGATCGGGCCACAGAACTTGCGTGCCATAGGGCATTTCGGTCGTCTGGTAAGGTTCCTTCCCGTCATGCGAAGAGGCGAAAGAGCTGTGCGCCGCCGGATGCCAATCCTGCGTAAATACCTTGACGTGAAAATCAGGCAGCATTTCGTTGATCAATGGCACGATCTTGTCACCACCTTCGACGGCCAATGCGCCGCCGGGGCAAAAGTCGTTTTGGACGTCGATTACAATCAGGGCTTCGTTTGCATCACGCATGGGCGTTCCTCCGTTCATTGCAATGGGTAAGGTTCGCACCGGGGCGGGTCAAGCGCATGGCGGACTTGATCCTTTGAAAATAGGGGCGTATGCCGCCGCTATGTATACAATCGCCGCGCTTTACCATTTCACCCGCTTCAACAACCCCGCCGAATTGCAGGGACCATTGCTTGACGTCGCCCAGCGTGAGGGGATCACCGGATCACTTCTGCTGGCGCACGAAGGCATCAACGGCACGATCGCCGGATCACGCGCGGGCATCGACACGATCTTGACCCATATCCGCGCCCTGCCCGGATGCGCGGACCTGTCGTGGAAGGAATCCACCGCCCAGGACCAGCCTTTCGGCAAGATGAAGGTGCGCCTGAAGAAAGAGATCGTAACCATGGGGGTGCCGGACGTGGATCCGCGCGCCTCGGTCGGGCATTACGTGATGGCTGAGGATTGGAATGATCTGATCAGTCAGGACGACGTGGTGGTGATCGACACCCGCAACGATTACGAGGTCGCAATTGGTACGTTCGAAGGGGCAGTGGACCCCAAGACCAAGACCTTCCGCGAATTTCCCGCATGGTGGGACGAGAACAAGGGCAGGTTTCACAACAAGCGGGTCGCGATGTTCTGCACAGGCGGTATCCGCTGCGAGAAATCCACCAATTTCCTGATCAGTCAGGGCGTCGAGGACGTGTATCACTTGAAGGGCGGCATATTGCAGTATCTGGGAGACGTGCCCGCCGATGACAGCAAATGGGATGGCGCATGCTTTGTCTTTGACAACCGCGTGTCGGTCGAACACGGCCTGGCCGAAGGCCCGCACGAACTGTGCCACGCCTGCCGACGCCCCATCCTGCCCGCCGACAAGGGGCGCCCGGAATACGAAAACGGTGTCAGCTGCCACCAGTGTATCGACGAATTTGACGAATCCCGTCGTGAACGCTTCAGGGAACGTCAGAAGCAGATTGCCTTGGCCAGATCACGCGGCGAACGGCATCTGGGACGCGAAGCGTAAGCCCTACGCTCCGGCGTCCATAATCGACGCGGTTCAGAGTCGATTCAGATCAAACGCAGAAGCCGAGAATTGCCGGATCAGGCTGAACAGCAGGGTCGCCGACGCAACCGAACTTTCCGTAACCAGCACGGTATCCTGATGGTGGATAGCGAATTTGCCGGCGCTGAACAGTCCGTCAGCGGTGGTGAGGTCAATCACAAAAATACTACGTGCATTGTCGGGGCCCGAGGCATCCGAACGAACGGCTTTCGATGAATACTCGCGCAAAACAAGAATGCCCTTGGGGTTGGCGCGTAAATCCGACAGCCCGCCGATTAGCGACATGGCATCCAGCGCCGAGATGCTTGCCTTGTCGAACGGCACGATTGCCTCTTTGCTGGCAGCGCCGAGCGACCGGAAATACCGTTCATCATTCTTGATCGCAACCTTGTCACCGGGCAGAAGCAGAGCGTCGTGTTGGGGATCGCTCAGAAGGCTTTCAAGTGGTCGGCAATAGGTTCGGCTTCCGCGCATTAGATTCAATTGCGGATTTTGGATTTGAGCCGACGGTCCACCTGCAGCAGAAATCGCATTCAGCACGGTGAAATTTGGGTCATCGACCACAATCGGACCCGGTCGGTTGACGCCCGAGATCATCGAAATCGTCCCACGGGTTCCTTGCGTGACGTTCAACTGCACCTGCGCGGTCGGGATCACTTTTTCATACATACGTTGCACACGTGCGCGAGCTGCTGAATGGGGCAGACCTGCAATATGAACGCTACCCACGAATGGCAGAAAAATAGTGCCAGCGGACGACACCTGCATGTCCTGCATGCGAACGGTGTTCTGACCGGGCGACGACAAAAGCGAGTTTTCTTCACTGTCCCAAACCACGACATCGACGCGATCAAACGGCCGAATGGGCTTGTCGGCAGCGGGCGTGCCTTTGCGCGGCCACGAACAGGACGATGCCGTGCTAGGCGCGGGCCAGCGAGAAATGGACGACAATGTCTCACGCGACACCCGATAAACCGCGATATCCGCGTTCTTCTGAGCCTCTTTACCGATGACTTCGTTTTGAATGGCACCGCCACGGGGAAGCCCACAGCTGGCCATTGCAAACAACGCAGTAGCAACCAAGACCAAACGCAACTTCGTTATTGTCATGAAACCCCGATTTACGGATCAAGAAAATTTCCCGTACCTTAAGTGGTGAGGCGTTTCTTCACAAGGTCGAGAAGCAAACCCTGCGCTAAATAGATCAATGTTGCCGCTTGCGGCGGACGCTCCCCAAAAACAACACCTATTGACCGCGTCGTTTCTAACGATTGTTTAAAAGTTCGCGATGGTATCTGGCAAGAAACACCAACCCAAGGAACGTCAAAACCACTGAGATACTATAAACATAAATTGGACTGGCCCATGTGGCATCATATGTCGAATATACGCCGCGCCGCATAACACCGACGACATGAACCAAGGGATTGTACCAAAGAATATCACGAACCTTACTTGGCAAGCTCTCCATCGTGTAAAAAATCGCTGAGATGATGAACAGTGGCCGCGTGATAATTCCCCAGACCCGCTCCCAAAGTGAAAACCGGGCGAGCAGAAAGCAATTGAAGACGCCAACACCCAAACCAAGCGCCAACGCCATGCAAATCGCATTTAAAATTGGCGGGTATGTTAGGATGTTCCCAGTGTCGAAGATTGTGATAATTCCGAAGAGCATGACATAAATGACCATCAAGTGTGTCAGACTGTTCAACAGAAAACGGGCAATCAGAGCATCCAGATAAGTGACTGATGGGTAGAACAATAGCGGCTTTGAAAAACTAAGAGATTTCCCCAGCTTTCCTGCGAGGTCTGAATACATCATGAAGGGAAGGTATCCGGTCGCATAGAACAGCGGAAAGTTGTCCCCCAAAGACGGCGAGCGGAAGGCCATCGAAAATGCGATCGACATGACCGTCAGGCCGCCGATAGGTTCAAGAAATGCCCAAAGGTATCCCCCCGGCGAACGTCCATATGTCGTCACCATTTCGCGCATCATCAACGCAAAAATTGTGCGGAGTGTCTTGAAGCTCCGCGCATGAAGTCCTGAGGCCGTAAAACTCATGCTCCCTGTTGACCGCAAAGGACCGTATATCGCAAGTCAAAATAAGGTATAAAGCCGAATGGCTGGCTCTTTTCACCGCAAATAGAACGGTGTTATAGACGGGCTGCTTCGTAATGATGGGAAACACATTGACCCAAACGCCTCAGTCGCCCAAATCTGCCGCCGACGGTAAAACCGGGCAAAGCGCAGCCACTTCGGCAGATGCCACCGCCCCGGCAAACCAGCCCGCGCAAGCCGCCACCGCGAACCCAGCGACCGAAGTCAAGACACCAATGGCCGGACCTGCGCGCATACGTAAAAGACATCAGCGGATTATGGTCAGCTTCATTATTGTTGTGTTGGCTCCGCTGGCGATTTCTGCCTGGTATCTTTATGCGATGGCAAAAGATCAATATGCGTCCTACGTAGCGTTTTCAGTGCGTTCAGAAGACGTCAGTTCCGCAGTCGATCTTCTGGGTGGTTTAACAGCTTTTGGATCAGCTGGCTCAGAGGACGCCGATATCCTGTACGAATTCATCCAAAGCCGCGAGCTCGTTGGGATAATCGACAAGGAGCTTGACCTTCGCACGATGTATTCCGAACCCTATGCGACAGACCCGGTGTTTGCGTATAACAATGATGGCACGATCGAAGACCTGACCAAATACTGGGGCCGAATGGTCAAGATCTTTTATGACAGCGGCACCGGCCTTATCGAATTGCGTGTTCACGCTTTTAAGCCTGAGGACGCCCAAAATGTTGCCAACAGCATCTTTCAGAACAGCTCTGCGAAGATCAACGACCTTAGCGCAATCGCACGTGCGGATGCCACGCGTTACACGCGTGAGGAACTTGACCGTGCCGTCGAACGCTTGAAAGAGGCCCGACAGGCCGTCACGGAATACAGGTCTCGCAACCAGATGGTCGACCCCCAAGCCGAGATCGGCGCGCAGACCGGCATGATGACCGCACTTCAAACCAAACTGTCGGATGCATTGATCGCATATGATCTTCTTAACGAAAGCGCGGGTTCCACTGACCCACGACTTGCACAAGCCGAACTGCGCATTGAAGTAATTCAGCAAAGGATAAGGGAAGAACGTCTTAAATATGGGATCAGCAGCACTGGGGACATCGACTATCCAACGCTTGTAGGAGAATACGAACGCCTTGCAGTGGATCGGGAGTTTGCCGAGCAGACCTATTTGGCGGCGCTCGCGGCGCACGACGCATCATTGATCGAAGCGCAACGGAAAAGCAAATATCTGGCGGCTTATATCAATCCGACACTGGCCGAGCGGGCCGAATATCCCGACCGCAAATTACTCCTTGCATTGATTGGCTTGTTCTTGACCTTCTCATGGGCAATCGCAGCCTTGATTTATTATGCAATCAAGGATCGCCGCTGATGATTCAAGTCCACGATCTTTGGAAAACCTATTATGTGAAAGGGACGCCCAAGGTTGTTGCGAACGGACTTAACCTGACGTTCCCTTCGGGAAAGTCTGTTGGCTTGTTTGGCCGAAATGGTGCGGGAAAATCGACACTGTTGCGGATGATAGCTGGGGTTGAGGATCCTGATAGCGGTTCAATCACATCGAACGGCACGATATCCTGGCCCGTTGGCTTTGCGGGCAGCTTTCACGGCGAACTGACCGGCGCCCAAAACACACGTTTCGTTGCACGTGTGTATGGGATCGACACTGACGAACTGATCGCATTTGTTCAGGACTTTGCCGAATTGGGCGCACATTTCCACGCCCCTTTCCGCACGTACTCATCCGGGATGCGGTCACGTTTGGCCTTTGGTTTGTCCATGGGCATCAAGTTCGACACCTACTTGGTTGACGAGGTAACATCGGTGGGTGACGCTTCTTTTCGCGAGCGCAGCACCACATTACTTCGTCAACGTATCGGTGAAAGCGCCGCTATTATCGTATCCCACTCAATGCCGCTGATGGAGAAAATGTGCGACGCTGGCATTGTCATGATCAACGGACATGCACATCATTATGACGACGTTAAGGAAGCCATCGAAGTCCACACCGCAGCCATGAAGGGCGAGCAACCCGATTGGGTTGCGCGACAGGGTTAGATCGCATCTGTGCGATTAATCCCGGTTTTGTACTCTGCCCAATGTGACTTGCTACACTGATCGGGTGGGTTTGCAGCCTTTTCGGGCCAACCGGCATCACCTTGCCCCACGCCATGTTCATGGTTATCAACCCGGCAGAATACTTACATAACCCCGTTCACGCGCGCTTAAACTTCAACACAACGCTGGGATATAATAATGGCGAAACTGTTCCTTCATATTGGTCACAACAAGACCGGATCAAGTTTTCTTCAATCCGCATTCTCGGCCAACTTGGATGTTTTAAAACAAAACAACATTATTTATCCGATCCGCCCTGGGCTTCAGGAAACAGCCGCCAAAGGTTTCGTTACCATGGGCAATATTAAAGAGTTTGAAGCTTATGTAGAAGGCGGCAAACTTGACCTAAACGACAGCGAGACTTTGCTTTTTAGCAGCGAAATGATTTACGCGTCTTTTTCCAAATCCGACTTTCAGAAAGATTTTCGACACTTTGTTGCGAAGCACGATTTTGCCGAAATCGAAGTTCTCTTTTTTGTGCGTGACCCCATTGATTATGCTGCGTCGAATTACCAAGAGCGAGTGAAGGGCGGAGGTATGACGCACAGTTTTGAGGGCTTCCTTTCAACTTGGGATGTCACTTCAACGATCAAAGGCACGCTGGATTTCTTCGACTCGCTGCCCAATACAAAAGTAAGTATTTATAACTACTCGGTTGATCGCAAAAACATTCTTGCAATTACGGAAGAATGGCTTGGGTTGCAAAAGGGCGCGCTTGTCCCCCCAAGTGTGGGCACCGTCAACCGTTCTCTTACCCGATCCGAGCTACGCTTGCAGTTGGAAATCAACAAACGTTTTGGGGGTAAGGCTGGTCATTTGCTATCCAGACCGTTGTGCAACAAAACACCAGAAATTCGCGGCGACAATATCCGCCCCACGCGGGCCCAGCAGGAACAGTTGTGGGATAGGCTAAGCGACAGTTTGAACGATCTGAACAATCGTCTGCCGAAGCATGCGCGTTATGATCGTGTTCGTGATATCAGCGATGGGCCTGACGCAGACGAAAGTTCCGACGCGAACTTTTCGACGGCGCAGCTACAGGTTATCGCCGAGATAATTGCCGATCACGCCAAAGAGAAAGAAAGACCGGCGTTGAACCTTGGCACGTTAAAATCGAAGTTCAGACGACTTGAAGAAAAATCCCCCAATTTGCGAAGCGGGCGTGTGAAAATCACGAGCTTTATTCGTCGTCGTTTGTTGAAGAATTAGACGGCTCTCTATCATCGATGGCTGCATTAATCGGCATCAGGGTGAAACAATGCCGGATCTTGGTCTGACAAAACCGGCATTGACGACTTGACGGCGACACCCTCCAAAATCGGCGATCAAAAGATTACTTGGTCCCAGTATGGATATGAAACACTCGCACCTTGCAGATCATACTGCGGGTTTGATAACGCCTGATCCCCAAAACACCTTTTAACCTAGCTTCCAGTGACGTATTAGTGCGCCCTGAACGCAGAGCTATCGCCGTGGGCGCGGTCATGTCAGTTGAGGCGGAAGATCAAAATGAATGTCTGTAAGGTGGATACCCCCAAGACGATCATCCATATTGGCCCGCCAAAGACCGGCACAACAACTGTGCAGGAAAAGGTGTTGGCAAACCTGTCCTCAATCTGTTTCTTGGGCAAGCCGTGGTGGAATCCGGACGTGCCTTATGACAAATGCGTCGGACTGCATCGCGCAATTGACAGCGTGACGAAGGCAGACCTGTCTTCGTATGATGAAGTGGCGGCCAAACAGGCCTTGGCGGATTGGCTTGCCCACGCGCCCAATGCCCAGCGGCAACCAGACGGAACTTTTTTACCCCGCGTATTGTCCGAGGAACGTCTGTGCTTCACCGACAATGTAGGCTTCGATGAAATCGCGCGCCGCCTTGCAGTGCTGTTTCCCAGCGCCGAGATCGTTTACGTAAAACGCGATCCAGTATCAGGGTTGCGCAGCTTTTATCGTTGGCTTTATGCACGTGCTTGGGTTGATAGCAGCTTCTCGGGCTGGCTTGAAAAGATGATCTCCCAACCGACCAATGATTGGCAGGACGTGGCGATCAGGTGCTTTGACTGGCATCTGATCGAAAATGCTTATGGCGCACATTTTTCAACCGTTCGATCCGCTGAGTTCGCACAGTTGCATCAAGACAGTTCTCAGTTCCTGCAACATCTTTTCCGTCTCAATCCAGCCGAGTTGGCGGAGCTTCAGGGCGAAGCCGATCAACCCCTGAACGTATCGCAAAATCGCGCAATCTCTGAACTGCATCGTGCGGCGAAAAAGTCTATCCGCCTGTGGAACAAGTTACCATTTCACAAGATCGACGAAAAACCCGAATATCTTGGTGATACGCCGATGTGGAAGACGCTCGAAGCACCGCTGCGCGGTATCTCTTGGGGCAACAAGAAGCTTTCGATTTCCCAAGCGGACAAGGAAAAGATTATCCGCTATTACGCACCCCGAAATTCGGTTCAGCCCGCAAATCACGCTGGCAAGGCAGATCGGCCAGCCACCCAGCCTGACAGATGAAGGAAACGATTTGAAACTGTGGAACAAAGTCGGTGCGGGCCTTGTGCGGGTGCGCCAGACCCCCGGAATACGCGGTAAGATCAGCACTTTCCGCCAGTTGTCGCAGGTGGCGCTTCGGTCGAGATTAGGCAACCAGGCCAATGGTGCAACGGACAGTTGGGTGGCGGCTGAAGCCTGGGCGGATTATCACCTTCTCAGCTATGTTTGCCGCGACATCAAAGTTGACCTTGACGCAAATCTGCCCCCCGAATTCGGTTTGTGTTGCCAGAGCTTAACGCCTCGGTCATTTTTGGGGGCTACACCGCGCTATTCCAGTTCATGAACTTCTTGCAAGACCGTGGCTGGAAAACCGGCGTTTTCGTGTTGACCCCTGTGGGCAACGTGGCCGCGTTGCTCAAGACTTTCGAATCCAACAATCTGGTGCATAAAGTCCTGTCGGCAAGTGAGATTTCGGACATGAACGCCACCAAGACCATGAGCATGTCCCCCAAGGACATGATGGTGTCGTATAACTGGACGACGTCTATCGCCGCAGCAACATTGTCGCGCCATCTTGACGATCCGGCCTATTATTATTTCGTCCAGGAAGACGAACGGTGTTTTTATCCCAATGACAGCCACCGCTTTCTGGCCGAAAGCGTTTTCCTGAACGAAACCAAGCCACGGTTGATCTGCAACTCGGCCAAGTTGCTTGATCACTTCCGGGCCGAAGGTCTGGTGTCAAATGAAACGGTTGTCGGCGTGTTCGAACAAGGGCTGCCCGCCCCTGCCCCCCTTAACCGCGAGGCGATGGCAAAACGGTCGCCGCGTCGGTTTGTCTTTTACGGCCGCCCTGAAGATCATGCAAAACGAAACCTGATGTCGATCGCAATGATGGCAATCGCGAAGGCAAAAAAGAACGGGGCGTTCGACGCCGAACCGTGGGAGTTCTGCATGATGGGCTCGTCCCGGATGGGAAAGTCCTTCGATCTTGAGGGGGTGCGGGTAAACTGCTTACCCTATCAGGGTTATGACGCCTATCGCGAAACACTTGCCGGGTTCGACGTGGGGCTTAGTCTTATGTATGCTCCCCACCCGTCCGTTCCACCGTTCGAGATGGTCCGCTCGGGCATGATTACCGTCGTCAACACAACGCCCCGTCGGCCCGATGAATGGTATCGCAGCATTTCAGAGAATTTCGAACCCGGAGCGCCCTCGGTCGACGGGCTTGCCGACGCCATCGCCCGTGCCACGGCACGCGTGGGCGATATTGACGCGCGGCTTGCAGCAACCGAAACTTACCACCCAAGCAGTTGGGAGGAGAGCTTTGCGGGTCTGCCTGCGAAACTTGGGCACGCGATATTTAATAAAACCGGAGCCGAGTAAATGACCAAAGTCGAAAAAGACCTCGCGCCGATTTACGAGATTAGTTCAGGCGATCAGAAACCCGAGCCGCATATCATCCCTTGTGACAAAATTCGGGATAATCGACGCAAGAACAAGTATAACTGCTGGATTGATACGGGCGGCGATGAAATCCACGTTAAAGCGGAGCTTGTCGGGAAGGTGACACGATCATTCGTGGATATGTGGATCGACTGATCCCAATTCGATACAGCAACAGAAAGACGATATGCTCTCACTCATTTCTATCCACGTTCCGAAAACGGCCGGCACAAATTTCACCGAGACGCTTCGCCTGATTTACGGCAAGCGTATCCATTTTGATTATGGCACTGAACGGGATCTGACCACCGCGCGGACCTGTGCGCCGGATATTCTGGCCAATCCCGCCAAGTTTCGCACGCAGTATGATGTCATCCACGGGCACTTTCACTATCCCAAATATGCAGACGTGTTCGCCGACGTGCCAGTTCTTGCAACCTTACGACACCCCGTTGCTCGCGTTGTTTCGCAATATCGGCACGTCGCGTTGCATGGTGATCGCAACAATGAACGGCACCGTAAGATTATGGATGGCGAAATGGATGTGGTCCGGTTCTCGAAATTCCGCTTCATCGGCAACGCCCAGTCAGAATTCCTGAAAGATCTGCCGGTCGACCAGCTTTTCCACGCGATTATTCAGGAAAATTTCGCTGAAACCGTTCAGGCGTTCTGCGAAAAGGTTGGTTTCGACCCCAATCATCCCAAAATTCAGGCCTTGGTCGCCCAACCGATTAATTCGCGTAAAGACAAGGACTGGAACACCAAGGCGATTCCGCTTGATCCGACGGATTACCCGAAAATTGAAGAAAACTGCGCTGACGACATCGCGCTTTACAACCAAGCGCTCGATCGCTTCGTCACCAAATAGGAGCCGCCGGCATGTTTCTTCCGTCCGAGCAGATCATCGAATTTTTTCCCGAATACCGGTCGACCCAGATCGCGTGGCAAGGGCTGACCCCAATTGCGGCATGGGCTATTATCGACCTCAAGCCGCGCCGCGTGGTTGAGTTGGGGTCATACAGGGGCGACAGTTTCTTCTCGTTCCTCCAAGCTGCGCAGAGCGTTTCTGAGCTTGAAGACCTGGTGGCCGTCGACACATGGGAAGGTGATCAACACACCGGTGCTTATGTCGAAGATGTGCACAAGCAGTTCCATGACGAACTTGCGTCGCGCAATGATCCACGCGCGCGCTCAATTCGGGATTATTTCGTCAACGCCGCCCAGCAGTTCGACGCAAATACCATCGACCTTTTGCACATTGACGGCGCGCATGACTATGCTTCTGTCCGTGAGGACTTTGAAACTTGGCTACCGAAAATGGCGGCTGACGGCGTTGTTTTGTTTCATGACACGATGGTTAGAACTGACGGCTTTGGCGTCTGGCAGTTCTGGGAAGAGCTTGAACAGGAATACCCCGGACGGTGCTTTAACTTCACTCATTCAAACGGGCTTGGCGTCTTGTGCCTTGGCACCAGCACGACTGGCGAAATTCGAAAGCTTTGCGATCTTGACCCCGTTGATGCGGGCGTGTTGCGGGACGTCATGACCCTTGCGGGCGAACAGGTGACAAAATCAACCACGTTCGAGGCAAAGCTGATCACCCGAAACGGCGGCAAAATTGGAAACGAACACGTTTTCGCGCGTGGGGCGCAGCGGGTGGCGCTGGAAGCCGCTCGGGGCATAGAAGCACAATTTGGATTGGACCAAGTTGAAGTCCATATGGACCAACGCATTGATCAAAAGATGAATTACCGTGTCGAGCAACTGGTTCATGACCAAACCGATGACCTCTTCGCCGCCCTCAAGCCTCAACTGGATGAACACGCAAGGATTGTGGCTGACGCGCGGTTTGAGTTGCTACGCAAAGAACACATCGGGGTCGCCGCAACGCTTAAGAAAGTGCTCAAAGGTAACAAGGGGTAAATCACGCGGAACCAGACGACATCTGTGTTGGTGTGAGGCTTGGCAGACGCGTCACCTCGCATTGGTTGATTTGGTCTGGTAGCTTGGTCATGCATTTGGCAAAAGGGGCGGGACTGTTCAGCGGTTATGCCGCGTATTTAGGGTGCAGATATGAAGCTTATCATAACCGGTGGCGCCGGTTTCATTGGATCGGCCGTGGTGCGGCAAGCCGTGAGCCAAGGCATTGAAGTAGTTAACCTTGACGCGTTGACCTATGCGTCTTGTCTTGACAACGTCGCCAGTGTTGCCTCAAGCGCACTCTACAACTTTGAACATGCCGATATTCGCGACCGGGCTGCGCTTGACCGGATATTCGCCAAACATAGGCCCGATGCCGTGATGCATCTTGCAGCGGAAAGCCATGTGGACCGCTCGATCGACGGACCCGCGGAGTTTGTGGAAACCAACATCACCGGCACGTTCAACATGCTGGAAGCCGCGCGCAAATATTGGGAGGCCCAAGGCCGCCCCGAAGGTTTCCGTTTCCACCACATTTCGACCGACGAGGTATTTGGTTCGCTGCCCGATGATACGTCTGTTCAGTTCACGGAAGACACCCCCTATGACCCCCGCAGCCCCTATTCTGCATCCAAGGCGTCGTCTGATCATCTGGTCCGCGCTTGGCATGAGACGTATGGCCTGCCCGTTGTCTTGACGAACTGTTCCAATAATTACGGACCTTACCATTTCCCCGAAAAGCTTGTTCCAGTCATAATTCTGAACGCATTGGCTGGAAAGTCGCTTCCGATTTATGGGAGCGGGTCAAACGTGCGCGATTGGCTTTACGTGGAAGATCACGCAGATGCGCTGTTGACGGTGCTTGAAAATGGCGAAGTTGGCCGTTCCTACAACATCGGGGGCGAGAATGAGCGGACAAATCTGGAGCTGGTCCAAACGCTCTGTGGCATTCTGGATGAATTGCGCCCACGTAACAGCGGACGCTATGGTGATCTGATCGAATTTGTGACCGACCGACCGGGGCATGACGCGCGCTATGCCATTGATCCCACGCGTATTCGGAACGAGTTGGGCTGGCACCCATCCGTGACCGTGGAAGAAGGTTTGCGCAGAACCGTTGAATGGTACCTGGAAAACGAAGACTGGTGGCGCGCACTGCAAGATCGAGATGGTGTCGGCAAACGGCTTGGTACTGGTTAACCCAAGAAGGCAGGAGATAGTGCAATGAAGGTGCTGGTATTTGGCAAGACAGGCCAGGTGGCAACAGAACTTCAGCGACAAGCCAACGTGGTCTCGCTTGGCCGCGATCAGGCGGATCTGTCAAACCCCGACGCCTGTGCTAATGTCATACTGGAAAGCGACGCTGATGTGGTGATCAACGCTGCTGCATACACCGCGGTTGACAAAGCCGAAGAAGAAGAGGCCTTGGCAACCATCGTCAATGGTGACGCTCCCACTGCAATGGCAAGGGCCGCGGCAGCAAACGGCATCCCATTTTTACATGTCTCGACCGATTATGTCTTTGACGGTACCGGTGATCACAGTTGGAAAGTTGACGATCCGGTCGGACCAAAAAATGCTTATGGCCGCTCGAAGCTTACGGGCGAAATTGGTGTTCGCGCGTCCGGCGGAAACCATGCGATCCTACGCACCAGTTGGGTTTTTTCGTCACACGGCAACAATTTCCTCAAGACGATGCTGCGCCTGTCTGAAAGCCGCGATGCCCTAAATATTGTTGGGGATCAAATCGGCGGGCCGACGTCCGCAGCCGACATCGCAAACGCGCTGTTGATTATGTCGCGATCAATGGTGGCGGGCCAGCAAGGCGGCACCTATCACTTCGCCGGTGCGCCCAATACAAGCTGGTCAGGCTTCGCAACTGAGATATTTGCGCAAGCCAGCCGACCCACGCAGGTAAGCGCCATCCCAACAAGCGAATACCCGACTCCCGCAGCCCGCCCGCTGAATTCGCGTCTGGATTGTTCGGCACTAACCCAAGATTTTGGGATACAGGCACCCGACTGGAAGAGCTCGTTAGCCTCCGCCTTAAAAGACTTGGGGTATGATCGTGCGGCCCCCCTTTTCGATGAAGGAAACAAATTATGACCAACCGCAAGGGTATTATTCTGGCTGGCGGCTCGGGAACACGGCTGTATCCGATCACGATGTCAGTCTCAAAGCAATTGCTGCCGATCTATGACAAGCCGATGATCTACTATCCAATCAGCGCCTTGATGCTGGCCGGTATCCGCGAGGTTGCTATCATCACCACCCCGCAGGATCAGGACCAGTTCATCAGGGTCTTGGGCGACGGCAGTAAATTGGGTATGTCTTTCACGTATATCGAGCAACCATCGCCAGACGGGCTGGCGCAAGCCTATATCCTTGCCGAAGATTTTCTGGACGGCGCGCCATCGGCCCTTGTGCTGGGTGACAATATTTTCTTTGGTCACGGACTTCCCACCATCTTGGCTGATGCCAGCGCACAAACAATCGGTGGAACGGTTTTTGGCTATCAGGTGGCAGATCCAGAACGTTACGGGGTTGTGGATTTCGACGAAAACGGCAAGGTCGTGTCCATCATCGAAAAACCAGATGTGCCACCTTCAAACCATGCCGTCACGGGACTATATTTTCTTGATGGAACCGCGCCCGAACGCGCAAAGAGGGTCAAACCATCAGAACGCGGAGAGCTTGAGATCACGTCCTTGCTTGAGATGTATCTGCAAGATGACCTTTTGTCGGTTCAATTGATGGGCCGAGGGTATGCGTGGCTGGACACCGGCACACATGGCAGCTTGCTTGACGCAGGCAATTTTGTGCGCACGCTGGAAAAGCGACAAGGGCAACAAGTAGGCTGTCTTGAGGAAATCGCGTTCGAGAAGGGCTGGATCAGTGCCGATGCCTTGCAAGAGCGCGGTGATTTGTTTGCCAAGAACGATTATGGTCGTTACTTGCTAGGCCTTGCAAAAGGCAAACGCTGACGCAGGAAACGAGGCCTCGCAATGGCGCACCCCTCTCATGTCACCATCCTGCTAGCAACCCATAATGGCGCGAAAAATCTACGCGCACAGTTGGAAAGCATCGCGGTGCAGGACTTCGCCAATTGGTCGCTGATCGTCAGCGATGACAACTCGTCCGATGAAACCCGTGACATTATTAACAATTTCGGGGACGAGGGGCACGAAATCACTCTGCTGGATGGCCCGTGCCATGGTGCCGGGGCGAACTTTATGTCGCTGCTTACGCGCTACCGAACACACGTCGCCTGCGAAACCTACTTGGCGTTTTGCGATCAGGACGATGTGTGGCTGCCCGACCGGCTTACCCGCGGTATTGCGGCGCTTGGACCGGTCGAAGACAGTGTGCCAGCGCTGTATTGCAGCCGGACCTGGTTAACCGATGCGCGCCTGAACGTCCGGCGCATGTCCGCAAGACGCCCGCGTGCGCTGAGTTTTCGCAATGCTCTGGTGCAGAATGTTGCTTCGGGCAACACAACACTTCTGAACCCTGCTGCCGCACAGCTGGTTGCTGATGCAGCCCACGAACCAAAAGCGATCGTCGTTCACGATTGGTGGATTTATCAAATAATATCAGGGGTCGGCGGCAAGCTGGTGCATGATGACGAACCGACGCTGCTGTATCGTCAGCATGACGGCAACGAAATCGGCGCCAATGATGGGACCCGCGCCAAGCTGAAACGTGTGTCGATGCTTCTTAGCGGGAATTATGCTGTTTGGAACAAGACGAATATCGCGGCGTTGAGATACTCGGAACACCGACTTACGCCAGAAAACCGTGCCATCCTTGACAATTTCGCCCGCTTGGCCCAATTGCCAGCTTGGCAACGGCTTGCAACGGTCTGGCGCACCGGCATCTATCGCCAAACACTAATCGGCACTGTCGCCCTTTGGTTTGCGGCGTTGACAAAACGGCTCTGATACACGGCGGGCCCGAATATCTCGAGATATACGTTCAGATAGCGCGCGCCTTGGACGTTAACTTTGAGTTTTTGTTTCTTTCCGCACCTCCGCCACAATTTGCAAACCACTTGTTAGAACCTCTGAACGACCCTGATATCTGCAAGGATTTCTTGCGGGGCGATCACGTGGGGTGGTTAGCATGTCCAGTTTCGTTTTGTCGGGGACCCTGGCAGGGGCCGGGTTGCAATATGTGTCGGGCGTCACAGATCTGGAGGTCGCATGGCACGATGGAGCGCCATACCTCTATTCGACGACCGGTTATGGGGGCGGCGCGACCGTCTTCTCTATCACCAACAGTGGTGTTACTCAGGCCGTCGATCAAACTGCCTATTCCTATTCGCTGATGGCGTCCCCGTCGGCGCAAATCGAGTTTCTGGAATATGCGGGGCAATCTTATTTTGTCACCTATGGGCGATATGACTGGCTTCTGGACGGGATAAAGGTCGATCACGCCGGACATCTAGGCGGCAGTGTCCAACTGGAATGGGACGCGGGCGGTCAAGGTAATCTGTCCGCGATGACATCAACCACGATCGACGGCGTTGCGCATGTCTACGCAGCCAATGCCACTAGCACGGGCTTTGTTCATTATACCATCGACAGCACACATCAGTTGTTGGTTCAGGATAACCTCAGCACGCCATCAGGGACCGGCGCTGCCGACATCGCAGATCTTGAGGTCTTAAGCGTCGATGAAAACCCGGTGCTTATCGCACTGTCGCAACATACCCATGGTCTGAAAAGCTATACTTTGGACGAGAGTGGCAGCCCGGTTGAGGTGTCTGCATTCTCGGCTGATGCCATGTTGCCGATCTCGGTTCCGACGGCGCTGACAACAGGGACCGTCGCCGGTCAAGCCTTCGCGATCGTGGCAAGCAGCGGAACATCGTCGCTTACGGTTTTGAAGGTCAACGCCGATGGCACGTTAGAGCCCGTGGACCATGTCATAGACAACCTTTGGACAAGATTTCACAAAGTCACCGAAGTCACGTCCGTACAAGTTGACGACCGCCTCTTCGTGGTTGCTGGTGGAGCCGATGACGGCCTATCCCTGTTTACTCTGCTTCCCGATGGCAAGCTTGTTTTGCTTGATACGGTTGCTGACAGCCATGCAACCGCGCTGCAAAACATTGCGTCGCTCACGGCGGAATACGTTGGTGGCAAAATCCAAGTTTATGCTACGAGCGAAACGGAGACTGGCATCACCCAGTTCGAGGTTGATCCAGGCTCCATTGGGTTTACCCTCCAGGGCGATGGGTCGGCCAGCCAAATGACCGGTACCGCCCGCAATGACATTCTTGATGGCGGCGCTGGCAACGATCACATCAATGGCGGCGCGGGCGACGACATCTTGCACGACGGGACCGGACAAGACGGGCTGACCGGGGGCGCAGGGGCGGACATTTTCGTGCTGACGGCCGATGATCAGCCGGATACCATTACAGACTTCGAAGCGGGCATCGATCAGTTGGACCTGTCCGATTTCTTCATGTTGTATGACGCCAATCAACTCAACATCATCTCACGTCACTGGGGCGCTGACATAATCTACCGAAACGAGGTTATTCACGTCCACAGCGCATCAGGCACTGCGCTGACAGCACAAGATTTCACAACCAAGGACACACTCGCACTGGATCGCCCCGCCAGCGGTTTCAATTATATCCCTCAGATTGTCGAGGGCACACCAGGCGCAGATATTCTGGTCGGCAACAAAGGTGTCGACACATTAAAAGGGGGCGATGGAAACGACACCTTCCTTTGGTCCGAGGGCGCGGACTTCTTCAATGGCGGCACCGGTCGTGACACCGTATCCTATGCTGCTGCACCCTCTGCTGTGGTGGTCAATCTGGGTGCCAACGATTCAAACGGCGCTGCGGCAGGGGATCAATACAAGTTCATTGAAGGCATTGTCGGGTCCGCTTTCAGCGACGTCCTGATCGGGAATCACCTGGAAAATGTGCTGACGGGCGGCGCTGGCAACGACGTTCTGCACGGCGGGCGAGGCGCCGACCTTCTGGATGGCGGCTCCGGCCGGGACACGGCAAGCTACTCTGCGATGGGCGAAGCTGTGATTGTCTCATTGCAGGACAACCTGACGGCAGGGGCGGCCATTGGTGACATGCTGTTCAACATCGAAAGCCTGACAGGATCCGCCCATAGCGATACGCTGACAGGCAACCACCTTGCGAATACGTTAACCGGTCTTGCAGGCGCAGACACGTTGAACGGCGGCGCGGGCAACGATTACCTTCTGGGCGGTGCAGGGGACGACATCCTTATCAGTGGTGAGGGTTCGAATATTCTGGATGGCGGATCGGGAACAGATTGCGCGGATTACAGCAGTGCCATGGGACCAATCCAGATCGACATGACGTTGAAAAGTGCCCGGACGATGGTCTTTGGGGACACCCTGATCTCGATCGAAAATATTAACGGGTCGTCTTTCGATGACACGATCATAGGTGACGAAAACGTGAACATTATTCGCGGCTTGGCGGGCGACGATCTTATTCGCGGCGGTGGTGGTGACGATCGACTTCTCGGTGACGCTGGTAACGATACGCTTTTTGGCGGTGATGGCAACGATGGTCTTATTGGCGGCGCAGGCGACGATTGGATTTCCGGAGAGCGCGGAAATGACAAGCTAAGCGGAGGAGATGGTAATGACCGGTTGGTCGGCGGCCCCGGGCATGATGTGATCTGGGGCGGCAACGGTCATGACCAGTTCATCGACAGTGGCGGCAACGACCGGTATTTGGGCGGCACAGGCTGGGACACCGTCGACTATTCTGCGTGGGGCTCGCATGTGCGGATCAATCTACAGCACGGCAAGGGGGTCGTTGCGGGCTCGGTCGACCGCTTTCGCTCGATCGAGAATGCGATTGGCACGGACCATGACGACTTTGTCATCGGCAGCCATGGCAGCAATCGGATCATCGGCGGCGGTGGCAATGATGATCTACGCGGCCAAGGCGGCGCAGACCAATTGTATGGCGGCAACGGGCAAGATAGTCTTTTCGGAGGCAACGGGAACGACCGACTGTTCGGTGATGATGGCGACGACATTCTGAAAGGTGAGAATGGCCATGATATTCTGGCAGGCGGCAAGGGCCACGACCATCTGTATGGGGGCGCCGGGTGGGATACAGCCAGCTATTCGACGTCGGAATCCAGTGTCGTTATAAACTTGATCTACAATGTTCATTCGGGCGGTGCATTCGGCGACAAGCTGTTTTCGATCGAGAACATCTTTGGATCGGATTTCAACGACATACTGATCGGAAGCAGAGGCGCAAACTCTCTGTACGGCGGCGCCGGTAATGACAGATTCAAAGGTATGGGGGGCAACGACAAGCTTTATGGCGGAGATGGAGATGACATTTTCATCGTCGCAGGTCAGGGGGCCGAGAAATATGATGGCGGCCATGGAAGCGATACCGTTGTGATGACGGGGGTGACTTCGCGTGCCGTCATCTCACTTATTCATGGTAAAGGATACGGCAGTATGGCGGGGGATACATTCGTTGATGTCGAGAACCTGGTTGGGTCCGACTTCGATGATAAATTCATCGGCAACAGCGCCAACAACCGACTTCTGGGCCGAAACGGCAACGATATCCTACGCGGCGCTTCTGGCGACGACACGTTGAACGGTGGCAACGGCGATGATCACCTAAATGGCAATTCTGGCACAGACATTCTGTTAGGTGGCAACGGGCGCGACGTGTTGTCCGGGGATTGGGGCGACGATATTCTAACGGGCGGCGACCAGGTCGATGTATTCACCTTCAATGACGGAAATGACCGCATCACCGATTTTGACGAAAATCACGAGACGATCCGGATATGGGATGGGCTTTGGGGCGGGGGGCATAAGACCCCGCAGGAAATACTGTCTTACGCCCAAATCATCGACGGCGACGCGGTTTTTGACTTTGGGGATGGAAATAGCCTGACAGTGGAAGGGATTGACCAGCTTGATTTGCTTCACGACAACGTTTTCTTGCTATGATGGCGACTTGGGAACGCGCCAATTCAATTCAAGCCAGCGCACGGCAACATCAAGAAACGTAAACTCTTTGAAGCGATCAATCGTCGAAAGCAATTTCGCATGGAGTTCCCGGTATGCCCGATACGTCGCCCATCTTGTCCCTTCCTTTGATCCAAGCCGCACAGGCACAGAAGCATGTAACGCATAATGAAGCCGTCCGGATATTGGATATCCTTGTGCAATTGGCTGTGATCTCGGCTGATGATCTGGCTCCACCCGTGGCCGCCAACGAGGGCGATCGTCACATCGTGCCCGCCGCCGCCACAGGGGTTTGGGTCGGTAAAGATCACAGCATCGCGTGGCTTCAGGATGGCGAGTGGCAATTCTTGGCCCCTCAGGCCGGTTGGCGCGCGGATGTGACCAACGCCGGGCAACAGCTGAGGTTCGATGGGGCTGCTTGGGTCGACACGGCGGCGTCGACCAACAATCTGGAACTGGTCGGGGTAAACACCGCCGCCGATGCGATCAACAAGCTGGCGGTCTCGGCTGATGCGACGTTGCTTTCGCATAACGGCACATCGCACCAGCTGAAGATCAACAAGGCCGATACCAGCGACACCGCATCGCTGTTGTTCCAATCGAACTGGTCAGGCCGCGCCGAATTCGGGCTAACCGGGGATGACGATTTCCGCATCAAGACCAGCCCGGATGGCAGCGCATGGAATCAGGCGATTGTGGCCAGCGGGTCGGGTGATGTCGGTATCGGGAAAAGCCCAGCGGCAAAACTGGATGTGGACGGGATCATGCGGCTGACGCCAACCGCCACCGCCAACCTACCTGATGCGGCAGCCGTAGGCACCGGCGGGGTCGCGTTTGTGTCCGACGCCACGGGCGGTGCGCAATTGGCGTTCAGCGATGGCGCGTCGTGGCTGAAAGTCAGTGACGGCAGCGCGATCTGAACCACCTACCGCCCCAAAAAAGAACGCACGCCGGTTTTCCTGCGTGCGTTTTTCTATGCGTCACGCGGACCGCCGCCTAGATCAAATGGTGTGACAAAATCGGCCAACCTCCCGGCTTCTCTGTCCTTCGCGCTTAACGTGGCTTCGTCCGAGGGCATACCCCAGTCAATGCCGATATCGGGGTCGTCAAACCGCACCGACATCTCGGTTTCGGGCGCGTAGTGGTCCGAGCATTTGTAGAACACATCCACGCCGTCCGTCAGCGTAATGAACCCGTGCAGATACCCTTCGGGCACCAGCAACGCGGCCCCATTGTCATCCGACAGTTCAACCGCAACCCATTCGCCATACGTGTCCGATCCATGCCGCACATCCACGGCCACATCCAGAATAGCACCGCGCAGACATCGCACCAGCTTGGCCTGCGCATGGGGCGGGGCTTGGCAATGCAGGCCCCTCACAGTGCCTTTGTTGGCCGACCGCGACAGGTTGTCTTGCACAAATTCAGACGGCAATCCCGCCTGCGCCATCGCGCGGGTCGAAAAAGTTTCGCTAAAAAAACCTCGGTTGTCACCATGGCGGGCAGGCGTCACGATTACAACGCCTTCCAATTTGGTTTGTTCGACTTTCACGAATACGGCTCCGTTATGGTATGGCTTTGGCTAGCGGGTGTGCCAGTGTATCGCGCCGGATGGGTTAGGGGTGATGCGGGCTTAACCCCGGATGCGTTTTGCACGCCGACCGGGCAAGGGAAACAGTTTGGCGGCGGTGAGATAAAGAATATACAAGTCCAGCCGCAACGACTTGTTGACGTGATAGATATGGTCCAGCGCGGCCTTGCGTGGCACACAGCGCCGCAGGTAAACGCCTTCGGCTTCTGCCTGAGTGTCACATGCCGCCAGTAACTTTTCTTCGTGGCTGTGAAAAATGATCGATGCCAAACCGGTGATCCCCGGACGATCTTTCAGGACTTGCCGGTAGATGTTGGGCCGCGCCTCGACATAACGCGGTTCGGGCGGTCGGGGACCGACAAAGCTTATTTCGCCCTTCAAAACGTTCCAGATTTGCGGAAGCTCGTCCAGACGGTGGGCACGCAGAAACTTTCCCATCGGCGTGATGCGGTTTTTCTTATGACCACCGGTGACCCCGACATTTTCATGCGCAGGCACCGTCCGCATGCTGCGGATCTTCAAAAGATCAAAAGTCTTGTCGAAGGTCTGATTGCGACGCGAGCGATAAATGAACGGCCGCCCATCACGCAGCGTTACCACCACATATAGCACCGCCAGTGTCGGAATGACTGGACCGATCAGCGCAAACGCAAGCACGATGTCGAAAAGACGCTTCATCCCCACTTCTTTCCATTCACCCAACCCGACCTTCGAATACGAGACTTCAACCATGCCAACCATCCGGCCCGAAACCACGCCGACCAATGGCACAATATGCGACAAAGCCGGCCTCTTTTGCATCTTCTGGCGAATAGATGTTCCGAAGATCGGCCATTCTGGGGGTTTCCATCAATTCGACAAGACGTTTTAAATCCAAGGCTCGGAATTCGTTCCATTCGGTCAGGATCACAACAGCATCCACGCTCTGAACAGCGTTATACGCATCTTCGAACCATTGTGCACCCGGCAAAAGCGCCTCGCCTTCGCGCAAGCCTTGGGGGTCAACCACGCGCACCTTTGCACCGCGTCCGATCAAAGTTGGCACGATGGTTAGGCTGGGCGCGTCGCGCATGTCATCTGTGTTGGGTTTAAATGTCACACCCAAAACCGCAATCGTCTTGCCAGAAACCGAACCATCACAAAGATCAATGACCTTATCGACCATCCGCCGTTTTGTTTCGTCATTGACGCTGATCACTGTTTCCGTGATCTGCATCGGCATCCCGGCCTCTTGTCCGATCCGGGCAAGCGCCTTGGTGTCCTTGGGAAAACAACTGCCGCCATAACCTGGACCCGCGTGAAGAAACTTGTTCCCAATACGACCATCCAGGCCAATGCCCTTGGAAACCTGCTTCACATCCGCACCGACCCGTTCGCACAGTGCAGCAATTTCGTTGATAAATGTGATCTTGGTCGCCAGAAACGCGTTGGCGGCATATTTGATCATCTCGGCACTTTCCAGATCGGTCGTGACGATCGGAAAGTCGCGCAGGAAAAGCGGGCGATATATATCAGCCATGACATTGGCTGCGCGTTCATTCTGCACACCAACTACGACCCGGTCGGGGCGCATAAAGTCGTCGATTGCCGCCCCTTCGCGCAGAAATTCGGGGTTCGAAGCCACGTCAAAATCAAGCTCGGGATGCGCCTTCCGGATCAGTTCCTTGACCTTGCGGTTGGTGCCGACCGGCACTGTCGATTTGGTGACAACGACGGCGTAATCTTCAAGCGAATCGGCAATTTCTTCGGCGACGGCATAAACAAAGGTCAGGTCCGCATGACCATCACCGCGCCGGGTCGGCGTCCCGACGGCGATAAAGATGGCGTCTGCCCCTGCGACCGCTTCTTTCAGGTTTTGGGTAAACGAAAGGCGACCCGCGGCGACGTTCTTCACCATCAGGTCATCCAAACCCGGTTCGTAGATCGGCACCTCGCCCGCTTCGAGCATTTCGATCTTCGCCGGATCCTTGTCAACGCAGACCACTTCATGGCCAAAATCCGAAAAACAAACACCCGAAACCAAACCGACATACCCGGTGCCAATCATCGCAATTTTCATCGGCCCGTAACCTCTTTTTTTTGTAATCTACGCCGGGATGATACATGACGCAAACCCTGTCAATGCAGGGCGAATTCTCGCCCATCGCAAGATCGCCCTATTTCCGCCGTGCGTCCGTCATTTCCGGGTACTAAAATGCCCTCTACAACCACTCATCCGGGCAGAACAGATGAAAAAAACAACTCTAAGATCCGTGGCGGTCGCGCTTGGCATTTCGTTTATGACATTTGCAACGACGGCCAATGCTTCATGCGCCGTAAAGAAAATCTCTGGCGCCGAAAAGGCCATCACCGTCAATGGCTTGAACCAATCATTGCTAAATCGCGCAGTCATTGAACGTGTCAACGCCGAACGGTGCAAACGCAGCCTGTCCCCAGTGAAAACCGCGCCGGGATTAAGAGAGCAGGCGACGCGACATTCAACATGGATGGCCCGCCACCAGAAGCTTAGTCACAAAGCGTCGGGGGGCTTTAAGCGCAGCCTGAAAGACCGTCTGCGCGCATCGGGTGTTCGCTTCCGCACAGGGGCAGAAAATATCGGTTGGGTACACCTTTATGCCATCGACGGCCACAACTTCGTGATTCGGTCATCCCAGAAATGCCATTTCATCGCAAACGGGGGGCGCAGAGTTGGGCGCCATAGCTATAACAGCCTTGCCAGTTTGATTGTACGAAAGTGGATGGAATCACCCGGACATAGAAAGAACATCCTTGGCAAACAGCTGCGCTATAGCGGTGTTGGGGCCGGTATTCAGCCAGGTTCGCAATACTGTGGTTCGGTATTCCTTACCCAAATCTTTGCTGGATAAGGCCAAGTATTGCATCGCTGCCACAGGGCGGCGAACTTCTGCGCGCCTTGGGCGTGGAATACAAGAACAGACTTCCAATAGCCGCCGTGGTATGCAAAACAAATATGGACGGCGCGTCAAATCGGCGCTGCCCGCTAATTAATTATGGAGTATGAAACATGAAAAAAGTGATGACCCTTGCCGCTGCTGGCATGATCGCTCTGTCCGCACCCGCTTTCGCTGGCGCATATGGCGACGCAGTTGTTGAAGAAGAAATCGTTGTTGTCGAAGAAGCCGGCACCTCGATCGGTAACACCGGTCTGGCCCTGCTTGGTCTGGCTGTCGTTGCTGGCATCATCGCCGCTTCGGACGACGACGAAGACGCGACTGCGACTGCGACCGCCAACTAATTTGATTGCTTCGTAAGAAGTGTTCGATCTTGAACGGCAGGCCCTCGGGGCTTGCCGTTTTTGGTTCTGCGCTTCATGTTCCCGCCATTGGATGAACGCCCGGCCATCGGTGCGAAGGATGCTCTGAATTGCATAAGATCACGCCGATCATTTTGGCAGGCGGCGTTGGCACGCGGCTTTGGCCAATTTCGCGCGAAAGCTATCCCAAGCAGTTTCTGAAAATCGGCAAGGCGCCCAGTTTGTTCCAGCAAACGGTGCAACGTTTCCGATCACGCAATTTCACTCGCCCCATTATTGTTACCAACGAACGCTATCGCTTTCATATCGTCGAACAGATGGGCGAAATCGGCACCCTGCCCGAGCTGATCTTGCTTGAACCGTTTTCGCGTAACACCGCGGGGGCCGTGCTGGCGGCGGTCATGGCACAGGCCCAGCGCACAGGGGACGCTCTGTGCATCGTTGCCCCGTCGGATCACCTGATCGACGACACAGACGGGTTTGTCGACGCAATTAACAAAGGCGCCGTCGCCGCCAATGCAGGCAATCTGGTGACGTTCGGTATCACCCCGGATCGCCCCGAGACGGGATATGGCTATCTTGAACTCGCCGCCGACCGCCGTCCAAACAACGACCCAGTTCCAGTTCAATCCTTCACCGAAAAGCCCAATCTGGAAACCGCTGCTGCGATGATGGCCAGCGGGCGGCATCTTTGGAACGCTGGCATCTTTTTGTTTCACAGCAGCGACATGCAAGACGCCTTCGCCAAACACGCACCCGAGATGGTCGCGCCCGTCATCGCCGCGCTTGCACCTAACGATGTGGACCTCGGATTCACCCGGCTGGACAAGGCGGCATGGCAGGCGGTGCCAGATACCTCGCTTGATTACGCAATCATGGAGCGCGCCGATAACCTGAGCGCGGTGCCCTTTGCCGGTCACTGGTCGGACCTGGGCAGTTGGCAGGGCATCTGGCGCGAGGAATGTCGCGCCGACCCCAACCAGACCGGCGTTGTGACCCTTGGCAATGCCCATAGCATCGATTGCGAAGGCAGTTTGCTGATGTCGGAACGACCCGAGCAAACCATCGTCGGCGTTGGCTTGCGCGATCTTGTTGCCGTCGCGATGAAAGACGCGGTGCTGGTTGCAGATCGCAGCAGGGCGAATGACATCGGCGCCGTGGTCAAACACCTGAAAGCGAAGGATGCGCCGCAGGCGACCATTCGGCCGCGCGACTATCGACCTTGGGGTTGGTTCGAAGAACTGGTTGTCGGGCCGGGCTTCAAGGTGAAATTGATCACGGTCCATCCAAGGGGTGTCTTGTCGTTGCAATCCCATACGCACCGCGCCGAACACTGGGTTGTGGTCAGCGGTGCGGCGCATGTGACCATCGGGGATCAGACGGTCGAACTGTCTGCCAACCAATCGGCCTATGTTCCCACCGGCGAGGTACATCGCCTGGAAAACAACGGCCCCAGCGATGCAGTTCTGATCGAAGTGCAGACCGGCCCCTATCTGGGTGAAGATGACATTCAGCGGCTTGAAGACGTCTACGCCCGTCGATGATCAGCTAGCCACAGACGCTATAGACGCAAGTTCTGGATGGCGAGGTTGCCAATCTCTTGGCTGACCCACTGGCTGGATTTCAAGATGCGTCCGCGCCCATCCACCCAATAACGGTTGTCAAAAACCACTTCGTCCCCACGGCAGCTTTCTTTCATAATCGCCGCATCCGCATTGATGGCACCAAGGGCGACCTTTTCGGTCTTGGTGCGACGCAGGGTGCAGTTCACGATCAGGCTTTGGCTTTCCCCAACACCGTCAAGATAGACATGTTCACGACGATAGCTCGCGTTCCCGCGCGACGTGATCGCGGAAACCGCGCGGTCAATGCGCGATGACATCAGATCCTCGCCCAAGCCACGCGTATTGGCCAGAACGCCGTTCCTGAACGTCAGCCCCTGCCCCGTCGCACTGCCCCACGTGACATAACCCGCGTTGCGTCCCACTGGGTTCATCGCCAGCACTGCCTTGGTATCCAAGCGCACAACCAACGCCACCGGACCGGGCGTTGCCTTTAAAGCTTTAGCGACGATGACATTGGGGTTGGCCGCCCCCTGCCCGCCTTTTTTGTCAGGCGAGCCGTCGCCCTTGGGCTTCAAATCCTTGCTGGCGTCCTTTGCAACCTCGAAGATTTTCATCGAAAGCTCGCCTTGGCTTGTATCAGCACCGCAGGCAGCCAGAAAAGCCGCTGTGGCAGTTCCCAGCAGGGTCGTACGGGCAACAGAGACGAACGCCTTGGCCGGTTCGGTCATTGGATTACCTCCAGAATTTACCCCAACGGTCGGTCAACGCATCGCCGTGACCGCTGTCGACCCAGTCAAAAAGGCGGCCTTCGGTACGCAAGCGGGCGCCGCCGTCACGTTCAAGCGATCGCACAACCGCACTGGATGCGTTGCGGGTTGGCGTGCCCAGCGCCCATTCCAACGGCAACGAAATCTTGATGCCCTTGTCAAACGACCCTTCGCCGAAATCTTCGGCTGAAACGTTCGTCTTGGTGACATAAGCACCAACCTTCCAACCGTTGGCAAAAGTCCGGTCGACCGACAGTGATGCACCATAGTCGCCTGCCAGATAACGGCCCGCATCAACCTGTGCCGAGAAGCCGTTGTTGAAATCGTAATAGGCCGACACGTGCCCGGTCACGACATCATAATCCTGAAAGCCAAACAGCTGATCGAAATCGCGTTGCTTGACCCAAGCGAGTTCCGCCCCCACTGCGAGATTGCTGTCAACGGGCTTCCACAGCACTTCAGCAGCCGCACCGCCAAACATGCTTTCCATGTATCCCAACGTCACGCGGCTATAAAGGTTTTTGCCAGGACGACCATACCAGGATGCCGTCAGGTTCGAGATGCCTGGATTTGCCTCGGCAGAATAAAGCGCCGCCTGAGTCCGAACGGGCGGCAGGTTCGATGACGGCGTATAGTCGTCCGCATCCGCACGACCCAGAAGGCTTTTCGACAGCGCGCCCGAAATAACGAAGTTCGGCGCCACATGATACGAAGCGCTGAGCTTGACCCCAAGATCACCGCGAACGGGGCTGTCGGGATCGAAATAACCAAGCGACAGATAGGGGGCGAGCGACCAGCGGAATGGTTCTTCGACCGCAACCACTTCCGACCTGCGCACAGCGCGCGGCTTCGCTTCGTCGATGGCCACACGGTTCAGAATATCGCTTGCGGGGGCGTGCTCCAACCGCTCGATATCGCTGCGCCGCATCGTAACTTTCGACAAGGGAATACCGTTGTCGACCAGCGTAATCGCGAATATCTCGACCGACGGTGGCATAGCATGGGTCAAGACCCGCGCCGTTCGCCCGATGGCCTGCGCCTGCGAATGGAATTTGCGGTTGTCCACCTTCAGTTCGGCCCGCGTGGTGCCCAAGGCAAGGCTTTGCAGCTTGATGCCTTCTTTGCCCAGCGCATCGGCGACCGCTTTGCGGATACCGGTTTCGTTGGTGGGGTCGGCAATCCATTCGGTCCCCCAAGCCTGCGCGTTCGAACGTGGCGGACGCGGTTTGACCGGCAATGGTGCACCTTCCGTCCCCGAGCGCGCCACGGGGTCACGCGGGTTCAGACGGATGACCAGATTGGCACCAATTGTATCGCCAGCCAGATAAAAGGCGTTGACATGAATGCTGGGTGAAACCCGGTAATCCACCGCGAAGTTGAAGGGCGTCTTATGCTCCATCACGCCTGCGGCAACTTCCTGTTCGTACGCATCGGAACTGTATTCCGCCTTCACGGTCAGCTTGTCGCTGACCTGATAGGACACACCGGCAAACGGGGCAAAATCGCCTTTGAACCACTGACTCAGGTTCAGGGTGCCGCCCTTGCCGAAGTCCCAATCCGGGCGCGCGCCGCCAATGGCGCCAATCGGTTCGTAACTGCCCAAGCGGCCCCAGCCAAGACCACCGGTCAGACGCAAGCGATCACCGATTGTTTTGGTGGCGACGATATATTCGCTGGAATAAATACCGGTGCCAATGAAATCGCGCACGCCGACGGACATTGCTGGGAAGTACTTGCTTTCATTCAAAACGCGGTACCGGACATCGAAACTGCGGTCGAAATAGTCGCCCACGACCGGGTGGAAGTCAGCAATTTTGGCATAGCGAAAGCTGCCCGACAGGCGCGGAGTGATCTGAAAGGTCAAGGTGCCGCTCGCGTTTGGCCCAAACTGCGAATAGGTAAACGCAAGCTCGCTGTCTGTTGCGACCTCGGCTGTTGGCATAGCGATCAGGCCGGGCGTGCCATAGATCGTATAGCTTGTCGTTTGGGTGCCGACATCGGCAACCGCAGGGGTTGCCGCAAGACCCAAGGCCGCCAACTTAGGAAAAACTACCCGAGAAATGTTCACCGCCATCTCCGTTCAACATCTTTTTTTGTTCAGATACGCGATCCTTACGGACAAATCACGCAAAACCGCAAATGCGGCGTTATTTACAGTGGATTGTCGCGCAAATGCACGAATGACTTGGTCGCCCGTCTAGCGGGTGTAACGTCACGTTACCACCCCGAACCGGATACGGATTGCTATAATCCGGCCAGACCATTTCCAACTCGGAGTCGAGCATGAGCCTTTTCACCCCCTCTGCCGCATGGGTCAGCGACGAACACCGTATGTTCGCAGACATGACCAACCGCTTCTTTGCCGACGAACTGACCCCCAACATCGAACGCTGGGTCAATCAGGGCATCGTTGACCGCGACTTTTGGCGCACCGCAGGGCAAGCCGGGATCATGGGCGGCGCCATTCCCGAAGACTTCGGCGGTGCCGGGGGCGACATGGGGTTTGAAAGCGTCGTGATCTATGAACAGACCCGCACGGGCGATTGCGGCTGGGGGTATGGCATCCAGTCCATCGTGGTGCACTACATCACCGCCTATGGCACGGAAGAACAGAAGGCCCGCTGGCTGCCCGGACTGGCATCGGGCGAGATTGTCGGCGCCATTGCCATGACCGAGCCGGGCACCGGATCCGATCTTCAGGCCGTGCGCACCCGTGCCGAGAAGGACGGCAACCAATACAAGATCAACGGCTCAAAAATCTTCATCACCAACGGACAGGCGGCCGACCTGATCATCACCGTTTGCAAAACTGACCCGGAGGCAGGCTCGAAAGGCGTGTCCTTGATCGTGGTCGAACCGGGCCAATGCGAAGGCTTCAAGCGCGGCCAGAACCTGAAAAAGCTGGGCATGAAGGCCAATGATACGTCCGAGCTGTTCTATGAGGATGTGAAAGTCCCCCAGACCAACCTGTTGGGCACGGAAGAGGGACAAGGGTTCTATCAACTGATGAAGCAACTGCCGTGGGAGCGGCTCTTGATCGCGATCCAGGCCCTTGGAGCCATTGATTTCGCGCTGGAACAAACCATAGCCTATACGCAGGAGCGCACGGCCTTCGGGCAACGGGTGATGGATTTCCAGAACACGCGGTTCAAGCTGGCCGAATGCAAAACCAAGGCAGAGGTGCTGCGCAGTTTCGTCAATGACGGGATCGCCCGGCTGATTGACGGCACTCTCGATGCGCCCACAGCTTCGATGGCGAAATACTGGGGCAGCGAAGTGCAGAACGAGGTCATGCACGAATGCCTGCAACTGTTCGGTGGTTATGGCTACATGATGGAGTACCCTATCGCGCGGCTCTATGCCGACGCCCGCGTGCAGATGATCTATGGCGGAACGAACGAGATCATGAAGGAACTGATCGCACGGTCGATTGATGTCTGAAAAGCGTGGACACGGACCGCTGCATGGCCTGAAAGTGGTCGAGATTCAGGGCCTTGGCCCCACACCCTTTGCCGCAATGTGGCTGGCGGATATGGGGGCGGACGTGGTGCGCATTCAGCGCCCGAACCTCAAACCGCTTATCCCGCAGAAGGTGGACGTGCTGAACCGGGGGCGCGGTTTTGTCGAGTTGGACCTTAAAGACGAAACCGACCGCAAAACCGCCCGCGATCTGATCAACCGTGCCGACATGTTGATCGAAGGGATGCGCCCGGGCGTGATGGAGCGCCTTGGCCTTGGCCCTGACGCCTTCACCGCAACCAACCCGCGCCTGATCTATGGACGGATGACCGGCTGGGGTCAGTCCGGCCCGCTGGCACAGGCGGCGGGCCATGACATCAACTATATCGCGATCACCGGGGCGCTGCACGCGATCGGCGGTGACGCACCGGTGCTGCCCCTGAACCTTCTGGGCGATTTCGGCGGTGGTGGCATGTACCTAGTCGCGGGGATGCTGGCCGCCCTTCACGCCGCGCGCGAAACCGGCCGAGGCGCGGTGGTGGATGCCGCCATCACCGATGGCACCGCCCATCTGATGGCGATGATCTACTCCATGTATGGTGCCGAAATCTGGGCCGACCGTCGGGAAGCGAACCTGCTGGACGGCGGCGCGCCTTTCTACCGCGTCTATGAATGCGCCTGCGGCGGGCATATGTCCGTCGGCGCGATCGAGCCGAAATTCTATGCCGAGCTTCTGTCGCGGTTGGGCCTTGAAGACGCGGACCTGCCCAGACAGACGGACATCGAAAGCTGGCCGACCTTGCGCAAAACCATCGCCGCCCGCTTCAAGCAGAAAACCCGCGATGAATGGGCGGCGCTGCTTGAAGGCACCGACGCCTGCTGCGCGCCCGTGCTGTCACTGGCCGAGGCCCCCGCCCATCCCCACAACAAAGCCCGCGCCAGCTTCAGCACGCTTCGCAACGTGATCCAGCCCGCACCTGCACCGAAGCTGTCCACGTCCAAGGGCACTCTGGTTGCAGGAAATGACACGAAACCCGTACCGGTCGCGCACGTCCTGGCTCGCTGGTCCTAAGTACAGCCAACCCCCAAGCCCCATGGTATCCGCACTGCTCAGATCCACTCCAAAAGACTTCGCGAAATCCCGATTTACCCCTTGCAAACGCCAGGCGAGACCGCTAAATCCCGCCCTATCGCGCTCTGGTAGCTCAGCTGGATAGAGTACCTGACTACGAATCAGGGGGTCGGGGGTTCGAATCCTCCCCAGAGCGCCACTCCATCCTTTGTCAGACGACACATAGTTCTTCCATTTGCGACAGAACCTTTCCTTTTTTGTGTCCCTGAACGCCACATCGCACCACCTTTGGTTTCGATTTTTCTGACTTCCCTTTCGGAAAATCAGTGCTGATTTGCAGGTCAGACGGCGAAGCCGCCTGTTCCTGCTGATCTGCCACGTGGCGAACGCGGATGGGGGCGAGGCAATGCTATTCGACAAAAGTGGTGCGGCCCGCAGAGTAGCGAGGACACGGTTTTGTCTAATCGGGTTGCCCGAGGGGGAAGGCAGCGTCTTCCCCCTAAAGTCTAATGGCGTTTGGCTTGTCCAATTCCCATTGGCCAATCTGAAGAATGTTTCACTCTTCGCTTAGCTTATCGGGGCGGAGAGCGGACTTTCGCTGCGGAAGCGGATTCGTGGAGCCCACTTGTCAAAAGCTGACGTTCAACCCGAGCACACCTCCGTATCGGTCAAGACCAGCCAGCGCGACTCACCAACTGCGAGGCCGAAGTTATCAATCACGTTTTCGCGCGTCGCGAACAACACCGTATTGAAGGAATGCGACCCTACTGCGGTTACGTAGCTGATTCCATCGATCCGGCCCTCGGCAAACTCGTGATCTCTGAGATACTCGGTCACAATCTGTGTGGGAATGTAGTCGACATTAACTCTGTTATTCTGTGCGACGGGCTGCGCCATGATTTCTGAAAGTCTGTGCAAGAATGCCAGCGTCTGCAATTGCTCTCGCGTAGCTTCAGAGAAGAATCCTGGAACGGGAGGTAGATTGGCCAGATCAACAACGCGGATTGGCCTATTCGTTTCGAATTTACCAATTGTCACGTCGACTTGTCTGGTTTCGGCGACAGCGAGCTCGGGGGTGCCCGCTCCATAAAACATCGGAATGCCAGGCGGATTCATTCTGTTTGATTGCAAAGAAACCTCTGCGGGAGGTGGTCCAAGTTCCAGTGCCGTTGACCATCCGCCACCATCTTCGTTGGCGCGCGCTCTGTAAAAAGATGTCCCTTCTGGGAGCGTTCGTACCAACCCGCGCGCTTCAATCAGCGTTGCGAGTTCATTGAGAAACCCAAAAATTGAACGCTCATCTGGGTGGTTGGTCTCAGGTTCGCCGATGTGATGAAAGAAAAACCGCCTCTGGCCTTTGGTTGCGCCACAGAACTGATCCCAACTAGATTGGAGGCTTTCGTCCATTTCGAGTGACAGCCAATCGTAATCGCACCAGGTGTCATCGCCAATTTCAGAAACCAGATCATCTGCTAATAACTCTGACTGCTCCGAGTTAATGGCAAGGCCGATGGATTCCAACAGACAATCATAGGTGTCTTCATGCCGCCCTTGATACCCTCCTTCGCGGGTGTCGTAAGGAAGTTGGTCTGCGGCACGACCGTAGAATTCTCCCATGCGTTCGCCAATAAACTCGGCATTATCATGGAACGGAGCCACATGCTCGCGCTCTTCTTCGCAATAGCTACACTCACCCGAGGTTTCATATGCCTGGATACGTTCAGTGAGGTCCTCGTCACCAAAACACTCTTCGCAAACGGTGGCGTCACCAAATGAGCTCGGGGAGAAATTCTCAGGATCGATCCGCGACATAGCGTCCTACACTTATAGTTCCAACCTTGCGGCTGGCCGTTATTCGCAAGTTCAATGAACTGTGCATCGCCGCTGATCAACTCGACCTCTTGTAGGGAGGGACGCGGAAGTTCGCGGTGGATGCATGATCACACTGTTCTTGGTTCGGAAACGAAAATACAACAGGTGGTCTGATAAACTACTTTTACAGTGATGTATGCGCCGACTGCAACAATTCACAAAAACCAGTTCGATGGCGTCACGTCGCATTCGCAATTTCCATTGAACAGGCTAAGGTAGATCTTAATAGGGAGACGAAATTGGTGGCCACCGCAAAGCAACTCATTGGACTCTTGAAGAGTCACGTTGAGGGGAACGAAGAACGATTCTTCGATCTCGCGCTTCAGCTTGCCTCGGCGGAAGAGCAAAAGGGCCACACGCGTCTCGCTGAACAGCTCCGGCAATGGGTCGAAGCGGGCCAGACTCCGAAATCGCAAACATCGTCACCAACATTGATCGCCAAGCCGCGGGGCGAGTTGGCTTCGATCATTGGTACGGCGTATCCGGAGACCAGACTGAATGACCTTATCCTTCCAGAAGCTGTTTCGTCGGAACTTGAGCAACTTGTTGTCGAGTTCCGCAAACGCGACATCTTGGAGAAACATGGACTGACGCCAAGGCAACGTGTCTTATTGGCGGGACCACCTGGCACCGGAAAGACGATGAGTGCATCGGCACTAGCGGGTGAGTTGAAGCTCCCGCTCTACTCAGTGCTACTGCACGGATTGATATCGAAGTTCATGGGGGAGACTGCTTCCAAACTGAACGCGATATTCGAGGCCGTAAGGACCCAAAGAGGGGTCTACTTGTTCGATGAGATCGATGCCCTTGCCGCTACCAGAGAGGGTGACAATGACGTTGGCGAAGCAAGACGAACCCTGAACTCGTTTCTGCAATTCATGGAAGAAGACACTGGTCCATCCTTGATCATCGCAACGACGAATCTGCCACGGATTTTGGACAAGGCGATACTTCGCCGCTTCGATCTTGTATTGATGTACGAATTACCCACTGCTGAAGCCATGCAGAAAGCTATGTCGCGTCGTCTTATCGGGTTTGATTTATCCAAGGTTATCTGGGACGATGTGGTTGAGCAGGCCCACGGGCTTTCATCCTCTGATGTAATTCAAGCAGCGATGGATGCCGCACGTCGGGCAGTATTGGATTCGAAAAAGACAATAACGTCGGCTGATTTGTTGCATTCAATAGGTCGCCGAAGGGACTTGCAGGCGTTGGGTGTAAACAGTGGCAGAACGGAATCTTCCTCACTTAGTTCTTAATGGGGTTTCAAGATCTGAAGAGTTTCGCGGCAGAGGCGGTCGTGGAACACCGCGTCCATCAGCCGTTCAAAATCGCCAAGCCCATGCACAGCGATTGATAGCGTCTCTTGATGCCATTCAAGTCGAAGATACTGCACGAGCCACTTATATTGCAGTTCAAGGCCGTCCTGGAGAACCATTTCTACCTGAAAAATTTGATGTAAGCGGCCTGTCACTACTTAACACCCAGGACGCCGATGCCGATCAGCGAATCCCTGGTCGTGCAATCGTCAAAGCCAACCGTTCGGAAGGCGGGCTTTCTCAGCTCAAAGGAAAACTGCGCGAGTTTGCAGGTGATCTTCGACCTCCAAACCAAAATGGCGTCAGAAATCCCTATCATGCTGACCTGGCAAACGGCGTTGGTCTGTTTGCCGAAATCGAGTTAAGAGACCTGTGGCGTCATCCAACCAAGCCATTCCCCGAAGCCCCTGGCCAGATCCCTTGGGAGGTTTGGCTGGAACCAGGAGAAGTGGACCAATTCGTTACGAGGGCAGTGCAGGAAGGCCTAGCAGTTTATCCTGATCGTTTAGAGTTTCCTGAGGATACAGTCATTCTAGTTGAAGGTGATGTTAGCCAGATGGCAAGGACAGCGATTGGCACGGGTTCGGTCCGCGCTGTTTCTCCGCTTGGTGCCCCTATCGATTTCGTGGATGGCCTCGAAGCGGAGGAACAGGCCGATTGGTTGCAAGATGTGCTTGGCCGGACTCAGTATGGCCCTCAAGCTCAGCAGGCGGCGTCCTATGTCACGCTCTTGGATACGGGCATCACGTTGGCGCACCCGCTAATCCAGCCTGCGTTTGACGCAGCAGATCGCCATGCGGCTGTGCCTGGATGGGACCTCGCAGACCTGCATGGTCATGGATCGAGGATGGCAGGGGCGACGCTCTTTGGTGATCTGCGAACTCACTTGAACAGTACCGCGGCAATCAATGTCCCTCTTAGGCTGGAGTCGGCAAAGGTGATCCCAGATGCAGGCCATAACCCCTATCATCTGTTGGGGGACAGGACGCAGAAAGCCATCAACGCGGTAGAAGTTGAGCCTGATAGGTTACGGACCTTCGCTTTGGCCACGACCACAGACCTTGATACTCCTCACAGCGGTGCACCCACGTCCTGGTCCACTGAACTCGACCAGCTTGCCGCTGGTCGGTCCGGCGAAGTGAAGCAGCGCCGACTTATCGTGACTTCGATTGGTAATATTGATGCCCAACATGATGGAAATACAGACTACCTAAGCAAATGCGATGACCTTGACGAGGGAGAGGTTCAGTCTCCTTCCCAAGCATGGAACTCAATCGCAGTGGGTGCGATGACCGAAATGAACGGTGTTGGTGGGCCAACACATGGTGCGGCGTTGGCTGAAGTTGGGGACCTCGCTCCGATGTCCCGCACGGCGAGTTGGACCAAGACTTGGCCAATCAAACCTGACGTCGTACTCGAAGGCGGCAATTGGTATGACGACGGGTTTTCAACAACGCCCAATCAACATTCTGATCTGATGTTGGTTACAACGAGCAGGAACTACCCTGCACGGTCTTTCACTCACATCTCGGATACCAGTGCCGCGACCGCATTGGCGGCACGTGAAATTGCATTACTTCGCGCCTCTTACCCCGACCTCTGGCCAGAGACGATCCGCGCCCTTTATGTCGCCTCGGCACAGTGGACCGACCGGATGTGGTCGCATATTGCGCCAGCGGATCGAAATCGGAAGGGTGCCTACGATGTCATGTTCACCCGATACGGTTATGGTCAGCCGAACCTTGAACGTGCCCTTAACAGTGCTAGCAGCGCAATCACGATGATCGTAGAGGATTCCATTCGTCCCTATGAGAACAAGGGGTCAGGTCGGAAATTGAACGAAATGCAGTTGTTTGAACTGCCATGGCCGACGAACGTTCTCCGCAGCTTGGTCGGACAGGACGTTACCCTGCGTGTTGCCCTGAGCACCTTCATCGAACCGAACCCATCAGAGGTCGCTCGTGGCCGAAAGAACAGGTACGCATCTCATGGCCTTCGTTTTGCATTGAAGGGCGCGGATGAAGAGGTTGATGCATTCACGCAACGTGTTGGCCGCACGGCGGTTGAAGATCAACCAGACGATAACGGCCCTGACAGTGGCGAATGGGATTTCGGCTACAATCGCCGGAGTGTCGGGTCCCTGCACATCGATACACTCACTGTCGCTGCCAGCGATCTTGCCCGTCGCGGGGTCCTTGCGGTCTATCCGGTTGGGGGCTGGTGGAAAGAAAACCGCAATGTGGACCCTGAGCGGTGCATGGCGCGTTTCTCATTGGTCGTTGAAATCGATGCGACTGAGGCGGAAGTGGATCTTTATGCGGAAGTCCAACAGAAAGTGGCGCCTCAAGCAGAAATTCAGGTCTGAACAAATTCTTTGGTCATTGTCACTTCGTCTATTCTCGCGACTGTAGCCCGGCTTTCCGTTTTGACGCACTGCGCAGCGAATGACCGCAAAGCGGGCTGCTACCGCAGAATTCTGTGGGCAGGTCGAAGGTCCGGAATGGTGAAGGTTTTCTGATGCGGGTCGCTTTGGAACGCTGCGCACTGGCGCGACCACGACCCGCGTTGGAAAACCTCCCAAGGAGGAAGCCGCGGGGGTCTTGGATCATGCTATGGGGAAAGTGCGCGGACGGCCGGGGCAGCGACTGGTTCAGGGGTGCGGCTGAAGGTTCGCATGGCGCCTGAGACGGGCGCAAACTCGTTCGGTGATCCCGACAAAGCTGCTGGTTGCGCCGTGATTGCCGCCGTGTGTCGTGCCGCGGAACGATAAGCGCACGCGGGCTTGGCCGGATCTGCGAGGCACAGCCGTTGCTGTTCTGTGGCGGACGACAGGCGGTGTGTCATGCTGCCTGCTCCCTTGGCGGGGCGCGCGACATCGGTTTTTGCCCGCGGCGGAAGATCTCGATGATACGCATGGGGCCGCCGCAGCAGGGGCACGGCTCGCGCAGGGTGAGCGGAGCGATCTCGGTCTGTGGTTTCGGCGCGGCGACCTGTTCGGGCTGCTGGACGCAGAGCAAGGCACGGATTTTTGTGATGTTGGCCTTGCGGGCCGAGCTGGCCAGCAGGCCGTAATGCCGGATGCGGTGGAAGCCATCGGGCAGGACATGGATCAGGAACCTTCGGATGAACTCGGGTGTGGCCAGCCGCATGACCCTTTGCCGGTAGCCGGACTTGATGCGGTAATCCTTCCAGCGGAAGGCCACGGTATCGGCATCGGCGCTGATCAGGCGGGCGTTCGAGAGCGCCACGCGGTGGGTGTAGCGGCTCAGATAGGCCAGCACCGCCTCGGGTCCGCCGAAGGGTGGCTTGGCATAGACCACCCAGTCGGTTTTGCGGAACGGGGCGAGCCAGGCTGTGAAGGCGTTCGCGTCGACCAACTCGGCCAGATCGCCGAAGAAGGTCAGCTGATCGGCCCGGTGCAGATCCCTCAGCCCCTCCAGAAACAGGCGACGAAACAGCCGCGACAGAACCCGCACATGCAGGAAGAACCCGGGGCGGCAGGGTGAAGACTACGTGGAAGTATTCCACTGGCAGCAGGTCCTTGGCCCGCGCTTCCATCCAGTCGCGCGCCGCCGGTCCCTGGCACTTCGGGCAATGCCGGTTCTTGCAGGAATTGTAGGCGATGTGATGGTGGCCGCATTTGGCACAGCCGGCCACATGCCCGTCGAACGCCTCGGTCCGGCAGGCCTCGATCGCCGACATCACCTTGAGCTGGGACAGGCTGACACGCCCGGCATTGGCCCGCCGCCACGCAGGACCATGGGCACGGAAGATGTCAGCGATCTCCAGCTTCGGCCGGGTCACCCCGGCGCCCGGTCACTCGAGACTTCGCTTCACGGTCTGGTCCTGCAACCTGGCCAGCATCTCGTAGGGACTGACGGTGTCGCGGATCGTCTTGGTGGCCACGTGGGTATATCGCGCGGTGGTCGTCAGCTTGGCGTGGCCGAGCAGCACCTGGATTACCCGCACGTCCGTGTTAGCCTCGAGCAGATGGGTGGCGAAGCTGTGTCGCAAAGTGTGCAGCGTCGCGGCCTTCTTGATGCCCGCCATGTGCTTGGCCGACGTGAAGGCTCGGTTCAACTGCCGCGGCGAGATCGGGTTGATCTTCGGCTTGCCGGGAAACAGCCAGCCCTCCGGCCGTGCCTCGCGCCACCAGGCACGCAGCAAGTCCAGCAATCCGGGTGACAGCATCACCTTGCGGTCCTTCTGGCCCTTGCCCAGCTCGACATGGATCAGCATCCGGTCGCTGTCGATGTCGCCGATCTTGAGGTTGCAAACCTCGGCGGCGCGCAGACCTGCGCCATAGGAAATGCTGAGCGCGGCGCGATACTTCAACCCAGGCCCGGGTGCTGCCATCAGGATGTCGGACACCTCCTCGACGCTGAAGACCACAGGCAGCTTGCGCGGTTCGGTGCGGAATTGCATGTAGCGCTTCATATCTTCACGCCCGCAGGTCATGCCGAAAAAGAACCTCAGCGCCACGATGCGCGTGTTGAAGGTCGAGGGGGTGACCCCGTTGTCCGTCATGTGCAGCTGATAGGCGCGCAGATCCTCCGGCGTCGCCGTGTCGGGTGATCGTCCGAGGAAAACGGCGAAATCCTTGATCGCCCGGATGTGGGACTTCTGCGCCTTGTCGCCCATCCCGCGGATGCGCATGTCTTCGATCATCCGCTGGCGCAGCGGGCTTACTCTCTCCTCTGTCATGGGAACCTCCTGTCTGATGATTGAGAAGGCCCCAATCGTCAGCCAGGTCGGTCAGATCGCATAATGCCGCCGTTATGGGCGGCTCACTCCATCAAAAAAACGCGCCAATGCCGCGGAGCGGCTTCGTCCATGGGCCGGACGCAACGATAGTTCCGTTTAGCCACCGCCCCGCTTCTTCGTCTTCAAGGACAGTGAATATAGCTGTCTGGTCCGCGGAACTTGTTCGATGAGACAGGGCCAGTGCAGCGCACCTTTCCCTGGGCATCGATTACGTCCATCCCGCCCAGTTGGCCATTCGTCTTTACCCAGACCTTCTTTGAGGGCGCACGGTATACGCGTCCAGCTATCTGCAAAGCGGAATTGCAGGAGACGTATTTGCCGATCACGTAGGGATTAGCACATAGCGTAACGCCATCGGCCTGAAGAAAGTATCCCTCGAGCACACCTTCGGCAAAGTCCCGTTTCCCGTCCGTCACTACCGTGTTCAGATAGTCCATTGAGCTCGCGGTGCTTGCGATGAAGCCCGAAATGATAATCCCTGCAAGCGCAGATGTAACTGCCTCTGTTTTTTTCAACATATATTGCTCCTCAAGCTGGTTGAACGGTTTCCGAAGTAACCTCACCGACAAAGGCTAAAGAAGAAAACAACAGAGATCATTCAGACCGCGTATCCACCTAGCCGAATCCGTATTTAGAAACTTAGCAAGCCAATTGGCTATTTGTGCGCCTGAAATGAGTTGTATTCATGGTGTTTCTATCGCCCCTGCTATCAGGTCACAATGCTGCGGGCTGCACCAATGACAGCTTTCGGGACGGGATTGTTCGATATAGATCTCAGTCGAACGGCGACTTTGGGCCGAAGTATCGCCTCTAGAGACCTACTAAATAAGCCACTTCGAGCAAAATCGCTCCAAATATTTCTGGTCAACGAGCGTAGCACCAGAGGTCATGCAGCCTGCCTGCTTTAGGACGCGTTGACCAGCTTTCCAATGCATGCCCAGAAATGTGCTTACCGAGTTGATTGTCGCCTTCTTCTTTCGGATAATCGCACGCGCCAGATCAGCTTGTGTGGCGGTTTTCATAGGTCTTCCAGGTGTGCGGTGAACGCCTATTGCTCGGAGCTTCCGGGAAAGCACAGAAGGGTCCATCGCATTTTCGCCGGCCACTGTGCGATATGTTTTTCCTCTAGAAACTTCTTCAGCGAGAGTGGTGAGGTAGTCGAAGCCCATCGCATCCAAGAGGTTGCGTGCCTTTTGAGGGGTGATACCCAAAACTGCACTGAAAATCCTGTGGTTGGAAGATTGGCTGAACGCGGCCTTGATATCTTTCACGGAATACAATCTGAGGTCACCACCAGATGACCTTAGTACGATGCATTCGGCACCGTCGAAACGAATCTTTTCGATGTGTTTGGTCAATTCGACACCCCCAAACAGAGTATCCAAATAACGCCCTGGTGGCCATCAACTGTGTGCAACTCGATTGCATCAGCTAGTTCTCGGTGTTGCTGGATATTTGTTGTTCAAGAGATCAAGTGTTTTTACCGAAAATAGATTGTTCTGAAAATTGACTCCTCGTCAGCGCCGTGTAGCTCTGAAGCTAAACCGAGGAGTACTTCGCTTGGCGCAGGCATTGATCGTCGATTTGGCGAAACACGAACGGGTCAAATACGAGCTGCGTGTCGCCGGCACATCGCTGGCCGATATCAGTCGTGAGCTGGGTGTCTATCAAAGCAGCGTATCGGCGGTTTCCCAAGGACACCGGCGTTCACATGCGATTCAATCCGCTATTGCGGATGCTCTCGGAACACGGCCCGAACTCCTCTGGCCAGAGCGTTACAGTAAAGGAGGATCAGACGATGGTGTAAGCTAGAAACGAACCCGGAAAAAGGAAAAGGCCTCGCATGCTGGACACAAGCGAGACCTTTGCAAAGTATCGATATAGGAACCGATACCCCTTCTTCCCCCGACATAAGCACAAAGTCAACTGACTCGTTGCCGTTTTCGGCATCGAAACCAATCGGCTTTGCCTGTTGCAACCCGAGAAAGAAGGTGGAGCTAGCGTGCGCCAGGATGGCGCACGCACTCCGAGACAGTATGAAAGACGATACCAATCACCCTGAGGATCTGCACCCTCCGCTCCCCAGCCGCGCAACGCGAGGCATTCCAAAGCGATCAAAGGCAAGCTCACGTATTCGTATTGTTGCCTGTTTGCCCAGTCACGACAGACCAAGGATAACTCAGTTTGAAAGCAAACTGGAGCAGCGCGTTTGGTTCCTCATATCGGTGAGAAAAGCCGTTTGGGACATACGTGAACAGCCTGAGGCGTTCAAATACATCGGCCGAGATGGGCGATGTAGTTACCATTTCTTCGACTTCCTTGTGACCCTAAGGTGTGGCCGGGTTCTTGCGGTCGCTGTTAAACCAATGGCGGAGGTGAAGAAGAAGAATTTTTTGCTCGAGCTTGAAGATATCAGAGCATCAATGAACAGCGACTTCGCCGATGAGGTGATCCTGATAACAGATCAGGATTTCACAAAGGCTGAAGCGTTGAATGCAGAGCGCTGCAATGCCTTTGTACGTACCCGCAACGAAAACCTACAGCAGAAGTTGAAAGCCCTCATTCACGTGGTCGCCTTTCCTCTAAGTGTGGGCGAACTGCAAAACCGTCTTGGTGCTGGCGCTGAGGGCTACAGGGCCATCTTTCTGGCGATTTTCGACGGGCTTCTGAGCGCCGACAAGACCAAGGAGATCGACCTCTTTACGATGGTAGAATTGGAGGAGCGCCATGACTAGCCGTATGCGCGTAACCTCAAACGACAGGTTAACAATCAGCGCCCAAACCTATCGATTACAGCACGAGACCGAAACAGGGTACGCATTTGAGTGTTCTGAGGGGGACGGTCCACAGATTCACCTCAGTTACCATGAATTTGAAGCCTTGCTTTCGCAATCAGACGTCGTGTTTGAACCTGGTTTCTTCCTTATCGGCCAAATTGATGCACGGCTAAATGCCGACCTGGAAAGCCTCCACTCCAGGCGACCGGAAGTTTGCGAACGAGTTGTCTGGCGATATGCTTGGGTTTCGGTGGCCGTGCATTTCGCGACTAAGCACGGTATGAAAAAAACGGATCATTCCATTAAAGAGTTCATGCCGCAAATGGAGGCGCACGTGAATGAGCTCGCGCGTGCTTCGCAACGGAAATGGAGAGCGCCCCGCGCAGGTCGCAAGAGCCAGTTTCGCGACCCACCGTGTTCGAAAACCTTGCGGACATGGATCAAAAGATACGAGCGAGGTGACTGTTCGTATTTGGCGCTGGTGCCGCGTACACACCGCTCAGGCAACAAGAATGATCGGTTCTGTTTGGTCTCGACACGACTGCTTGGTGATTGCGTATCGGCCTATCTGGCGCGGAAACGGCTATCCAAGAAGCAGGTCGCAGATCTCTGCAAACTGCGCTTTACAAAACTGAATGCAGACCGTGAGGCCGAAGGCAAGCCTGCCCTGCGTGTTCCGTCCCGACGCGCGGTAGAACGCGCGATCGCGCGACTGGATCCATATTTCACTTTCGTGCAGAGGTACAGTGTGGAGGCCGCCAATCGTAAATTCGCGCTTTATGAAACCGGCATTTCGGCCAGCTATCCGATGGAGCGGATCGAGATAGATGAATGGATGGTCGACCTGATTTCTATTTTGGCGGCACGCGGTGCCCTGGACAACCTCTCAGATGAAGAACTTGCACAGTTGGACCGCGGCCGTCGCTGGTTGTATTTGGCAATTGATTGCGCCACGCGATGTGTTGTCGGGATGCGGTTGGCGGCTACGCCAAACAGCGAAGACGCTTACGCATTGCTCAGCGATGTCACCCGCGACAAAACTGAGCTGGCAATCGCAGCGGGATGCCAATCGACCTGGCATCACTTTGGAGGATTGGGGACGGTTTGCACGGATAACGGTGCAGCTTTCGTCGATGATCTGTTTCGCATGTCGATCCTTGAGGCGCATGGGCACCCCGACACACCACCTGGTGGTTTGCCACATTTGCGGGGGCGAGTTGAGCGCATTTTCGGAACGTTCGGGACGACTTTGATGCCGCATCTGGCGGGTCGTACGTTTTCCAACACTCAGGATCGAGGTGACTACCCTTCCGAAAAGCTCGCGACGTTGACCGACGACACTTTGATGCAAATCCTGACGCTCTATGTTGTCGATGTTTATCACAACACGCCTCACAGAGGGCTGCATGGAGAGACGCCGAACAATTGCTGGGCGCGGTTAAGCAAAGAAAAAGGAAGCGTTCCAAAGCTCGCTGAGACCACACGCAGGCGCGCCTTTGGTCAAAGGGAGCGTCGCGTCGTCTCGGGTCGTGGCGTCGAATTATTTGGCATCGATTATGCCTGTCCAGCCCTGCAAGATTTCTTTCTCCATTCTCACGATCGAGAAGTCGAGATTCGCTTTAGCCTGGAGGATCTAGGCTGGATCTTGGTGCATATCGACGGGAACTGGCACCCGGCCCACGCGCTTCAGAAATGCTTCGAGGGGGTATCCTATGACGATTGGCAAGACGCCGCGCGGGAACTGCGCTTGAAGTACAAGGCTGACGCGCAACTTCATGAACATGTTGTCGCTGCAGCAATTGTAAAGATCATCGAGATTAACTCGAGAGAGCAACGGCGCCTCGATACAGTTTTGAAAGCCCAGACGCCGGCTGGGCTAAGGCGTGCCCATGATGACTTGTTTGTTGGTCTGACCATCATTCCCGATCAAAGCGAGGTTTTTGACCTTCCGCCCGAGCCAGATCTCTTTGGGCACATAATCCCAGAGGTTGCGGTGGAGAAATCTCAGGAGATTAGACCCACAGGTGACACTGCTGAAGGCAACCACAACCGCAGCGGCAGAAGCGGTGATTGGAGCTTTCACGATGACGAATGACATCCATCTCCATATGGCCAAGCTGCGCGCCAAGTTCATCCGTCATCGCGCCTATCACGAGCTGAGCGAACAATTCGACATTCAGCTCAACAGACGTCGCGCTGCGCTAGAGGCCGGAACTGCGTTCAAGGCCGAGGCAATTGCTTTGACCGGTGCATCCGGCAGTGGCAAGACCACGGCTGTCGATCACGCCATCAACAAGCGTGACGATCTCATCCTGCCTTCACATGGGCAGGATGTCTGCGAGATTGTCCCGTTGCTGGTTCCGACTCCGGCGACATTGAAAACCGTTGGGGCCACCTTGTCCGAAGCACTTGGCTATGAACTGGTCCGTGACAAGTCGGCTGCTCTGATCTGGCAACATGCACGCAAGCTCCTGATGGCACGCAGGACGTTATTTGTTCATTTCGATGAGGCACAAGACATTTACCTTTCGAGGGGGGACCGTGGCCGCAACGAAGTGGTGAATACGCTCAAATCCATCATGAACAACAAGGATTGGCCCGTTGGGCTGATCCTCTCCGGCACGCCCGACCTGCTCCATATGATCAATGCCGACCGGCAGCTACAGCGTCGTGTTCGGGTGGTTCAATTGAGCGCGGTTTCATTTGTGTCCCACGGACTTGATGTATGCGATTTCTTACATGGTTATGCCAAGGAAAGCGCCTTGCCGGTTGTGCCTAGTTTGCAAGAGGATGATTTCCTCAAGCGTTTGATCCATTCAGCGGCAAATGAATTCGGCCTGATCGTGGACATGATCCTTTGCGGTATCGAGGAATGCCTGGTCACTGGCGGACGCGAATTGGCGACCAATCACTTCGCCGAAGCCTTTAGGAAAAAGACAGCGTGCTTGCCCGCGTTCAACCCCTTTATCGCTCAGGATTTCCTGCGGATCGATGTGACCCGTGTGCGCGATTTGGGGGAGAGCGAATGACCAGGCTTGCTCTTACGCTTCCGCTCCATAGAAACGAAACGCCACCTTCGTTTATCTCCCGTCTGTCACGGCGCAATCTGACAATACCGCGGGAGTTTTGCTCAGATCTGGGAATGCGCTGGCCTCATGTCTGCTCGTCTCACGCTGATCAGCTGGAAAGACTTGCGAAAGTTTCCGGTGCTGACCTTAGGAAACTGAAGGCTTCTGGCGCGATCCTGATTGCGCAAAGCCGATATCAACTTGGGATGTCCCAAGCGACGACAGGTACGTTTCGACGGGCCATTACACGGATCTGCCCCCAGTGCATCATCGAAGCGATGGAGCGCAATGGGCGGTTCGGCGCGTTTCAGAGATTGGAATGGCTCGTGCTTTGCTTAGGCGTTTGCAGGAAACATCATGTGCCGTTATTGCTGCTTCCCAACGCCAACTACACGCATGTGACATACGATGTGGTTGGGCAGGTTGAGAAATTCAAGAACCGCGTATTGGAGGCTGCAGACAGGACACTGACATTTGCGCCGACACGGTTCGAGGAATACCTCTGCGCAAGGATTCTCGACGGCTCACGAGGGGACTGGCTCGATCCGTTGGATTTGACTGATCTTCATCGTGGGGCGCTGACCCTCGGGATGACATTGAATGGTGACGCTTCAAGGCTGGTCTCAAGTCTTGACTGGCGAGAAGGCCGTGACGCGATGGCCTCAGGCTTCGAGTTGCTGGCGCAAGGTCCCGACGCCCTTGTCAACACGCTGGAAACGCTGCGAGTGAACTACAGAACTGAGCGGCCTTACTTTTCCAAGGATCTCGGGCTGTTTTATTCTTGGCTCAAAGCTGGGAAAAACAATCCGAACCTAAATACGATCAGACAACATGTGGAGAGCTTTGTTCTCGAAAAATATCCACTTCAAGTGGGCAAATCTGTCCTTGGGTCGCAAATGATCCAGCCCAAATACCTGACACTTAACAGGGTACGCAAAGAATATGGCCTTGGACATGTCCGGGTGCGTGGCATCCTTGCTCATTTGAAGGGGATTGACGTAACCGAACTGCATAGGGCAAAGGATATTTCGCATGTGGATCTTGAGCGTGTGGTTGCCTACTGGGATACTTTACAGGATCTGAAATCTGCAGCCGCGCAACTCAATGTTCAGCCTGCTCAGGTCAAATCTCTGATAGAACGAGGGGTGCTTGAAGCACGTTCATTCGGCACAAGCCTGCGCTACATCAAATCCGCGTCGGTACAGCGCTTGCTTCGGAAACTGGCCAGCTTGTCTGACGGTCGACCCACGCGACATAATCTACCCCTCAAGATATACTGTCGGGCCGAGAAAGTGCCCTTGGCCCAGGTCATTTCGGACTGGAGCGCCGGACGGCTTTGTCAGGTGTCTCGCGACAAATCACTGTCCGGCCTTCAAGGCATTCTTGTTGAGCGCGGAGAGGTATTCCAGCCGAGCCATATCTGTCTGTCGGGTGATCTCACATTAACAGAGGCAGCAAGCTATCTGCGTATCAGTGTCATCTCGATCCGCAAGTTACGTGATGGTGGCCTCCTGGAGCAGTGCATTCAGGTCAACCCGGACACAAATTTTCGGAAAAACTATGTCACCAAAACCAGTATCATGGAATTCGAAGAGCGTTATCAAACATTGGGGCAAATCGCACACGCAAATGGGCAAGCTCCAATCCATGTTGCCCGTGCGCTCGACAATCTGCAGGTCGAACCAATTGAGTGCCGTGCCGGCTACGTCCGGGTTTATCCGATCGGCACGACGGAACTGGTTGCAAACAGCAAGCGGAGGGAAGCACGATGACCAAAGACCTGACAGACATGGAGCTCGCCGATGATCTGGATGCACAATTGAAACTGATTACCGAAGCCTATGCGCGCGATGGCGACGCTTATGAAGTGGATCTTGTGCTCTCGCATGTGAGTTGGGTGCGCCGGATGAAACGCAAAGGATGGTTCGAGCTGTTTGCAGCACTTGATGACGATGATGAGGACGCAGATGAGCCCGACTAATTCAGTTTGGGGCACCCCCAGCACCCGAACGGCCAGAAGTTGACGGAGAAACACGATCATGCCTGATGACATAGAAAATGAGATTTCCAGAATGGTGCAGAAGCTCATGGCGGTGACCGGCGCTGGAAGTAAGGGGGAAGCGATCCTGGATGCGGTCCGATTTCAGCTCAGGTGCCTTGAAAATCCCTGGCCATTACTGGAACGCTTGAAACTCATTCTGGAGCGCGCCGAGGCGCTTGGGCTAGGTGATCCGGATTTCGACATGAAGGCCTATCTGTACGAAATGTGGGGAGAGGTATAGGCTGGATCACGGTGCAGATTGGGTCGACCGATTCAACCTGAGGGCGGTTAACATAACACCCGTTCAGCGACGTTCGCGGTTTGTTATGACGCCGCCAAACATCCAATGGTTGCAAGACGAGCCATTCAGGGCCCCTGTCGTCGATAGCCGCAATGCGGGACAATCCGGACTTTTGCGCTTGTGGCTGATGCTTACGCGGCACCCCTTCGCATCTGCGGCACTTCGCTTTTGGCGGTGCAGCAGATTTCGCCAAGCCGGTGATTGAAACCCACGTTGTCGGGTGATTTTCAAACTGCCCCTTCGCTGCGTTCGGTTTCAGCAATCGAGACGCGGAACAGAACGGCCCTTGATCTCGGTGTGGCCACTGACCGCATTGCATTAATAGCCCCGATCACCAAACTGGATCAACTTGGCGTGCCGATGGTGTTGGCCGCGCACATCGCCTCCCGCTTGAATTCCTCGATCCTGCACGTGTGCTGACCCCCGATGACTTGATGGCCAAAGGTGTCGGAGTAATCACGTCAGACAGACCCGTTGTGATCGTTGATGACGACCGTTTTTATATGGCGAGCGTTCTGGCGGAATTTCTGGCGAATGCGGGACTGGAGGTTACCTTTGTGACCCCGACTGCGGTTGTGTCTCCCTGGTCCGAAAACACGTTGGAACAGGACCGTATCCAGCGTCGTCTTGTCGAAAAGAACGTTGCTATCATGCCATTAAACAAGCTGGCAGATATGTCGGACGAGACACTAACGCTCGCCTGCACTTACACAGGGGCCACGCATGAAATCGCATGCGGAAAACTTGTCATGGTTACATCGCGGACACCAAATGATGCCCTTTGGCATGGCCTTGAGGCTGTGAAGGACCGGTGGGCTGATGCGGGCCGTTTGCCATCTTGATGCAAGTCATAGCGCCCATGCATGAGCCTGTTAACCTGCTTTGGCAGTGTAATTATTGTAGGTCGATATGGCACAAATGCTGGCAGATGCAGATCATGCCTTAGTTTTGGCGGCAGCAAAGCGTCTGATCGCCGGGTCTAACACCGACCGCGAGAAGCTTGAGCGGATTTTTCTGTTCGTGCGCGACGACATTGTTTTTGGTTTTCCTGTTGAGGGCGATCTTGTTCCTGCATCTAAAACCCTCCGAACCAAACTTGGCCAGTGCAACACCAAAGCGACGCTGTTTCTGGCACTCTGTCGGGCAAGTGGGGTTCCGGCGCGCATCCATTTCTCGCTTATCGGCAAAGAGATTCAGCGAGGGTTCTTTACCGGGATCGCCTATTGGCTGATGCCTAAAAGCATTTCCCATTCGTGGATCGAGGTGGAAATCGAAAGGGAATGGCGGCGCATCGACAGCTTTATCAATGACCTGCCGTTGCACAATGCCGCCGAACGCGAGCTGGCGCGGCGCGGTTGGACAGTCGGATATTCACTCGCGCTGGCAGATGGTCGCGCCAATGCGGATCTGAGCGTCGATGAGGAAGCGTTTGAACAAATGGCCGCGGTCACCGACGATCATGGGACTTGGGACGACCCTGCCGACTACTATGCCAGCGCGATGTATAAAAACAGGCCCGGACCGTTGAAATTGTTGGCATACCGATTGTTAATTGGCCGTGTGAACCGCCGGGTCGAGCAGGTTCGCGCAGGCTTTACCGCAGAAAAGTAACGCCTTCTGTTGCGGCTTAAAGCCCTACAGATTCAATACTTTAGAGCCAATCCGTCGCTGTCCATGGGCGCGCGACGTGATCTGGAACTACGTCATATGGGATTCGTCATGCGCCCCCTATCTGGGTCTGTCGCAACTCACTGCCGTCGCGGTAGATGAATATGGCCGTCAAAGCGTGTTTGAGGGCCAACGCCGTGCCTTTTTCCTGTCCTGCGACCATCAAGGCCGTCGCCCAGGCATCCGCTTCCATGCAGGTGTCGGCCAGAACCGTGACCGATGCTGGCGCGTCTGTCAAAGGGCCGCCGCGCGTCGGGTTCATGATGTGGGACAGGCGCTGATCACCGACCTTGACCCAGTGGCGATAGTCGCCGGATGTGGCCACAGCGCCGTCGTTTAGTTCGATGATCGACAGCGGAGCGCGTGCGTCGTAATCGGGGCGTTCCACAGCAACGGTCAAAGGGCGTCCGTCTGGCCGCGCACCGCAAGCCCGCATTTCACCGTCAAGCCCCACAAGGCAATCCGCGATCCCGAAACCGCGCAGCACCGCCATCATTTGGTCAACTGCGTAACCTTTGGCGATGCCCGACAGATCCAGCGCAAGCGGGGCCAGTTTGCGGATTTTCAGCGCGTCGGGATCATGCTCAAGACTTTCATATGCAGGGGGTCGCGCCTTACCTAACGCGGCACGTATCGCCTGCGGGTCAGCCTCTTGCGGCCCGAAGCCCCAAGCGGTGACGACATCGCCCATGCCGATATCGAATGCACCATTTGAAAGCCGCCCGACCTCAAGCCCTTTTGCCAGAACCGCCATCAGTTCGGGGCGCGCGGACACCCAAGTTCCGACCGGTGCCCAGTTGACGCGCATCAGATCACTGTCGGGCATCCATGTGGACATCTGGCAATCCACTATATTCACAGCGTCGGCCAGCGCGGCATTGATGGGTGCGGGATCGGTCCCAATGGGTGCATGGAACAGCGCCGACCAGCGGGTGCCCATCGTCGGACCGTTCAGCGCGTGACGCACAAGGTCAGTAGGTATCTTCGACATATCGTCCCTCGGCTTTCAACAGGGCGGAGGTCAACCCGGCGGCGATCAGAATATCGGCCAATGCATCGGCCACCCCTGCGGCCATGTCGCGCCCACCGCAGACGAGCACTTGCGCACCGTCACTGATCAGCTTGGCAATGTGATCCGCATCATTGCGCAGGGCATCCTGCACATAAGCGCGGGCGTTGGTGCGTGAAAACGCCGTGGTGGCTGCGGTAAGGTTGCCGTCTTTTTGCCAGCCCTGCATCTCGGCTTCATAAAACAGATCACAATCCGGGTGCCGTGCCCCAAAATAAAGATGCATCGGGCGTCGCGAATGGTTGGCCCGCGCGAAACCAGCCAGGGGCCCAATTCCAGTACCCGCGCCGATCAGAATGACCGGTTTGCGCCCTCGAACCGGTCGAAAGTCGGGATTGTGGCGAATAAAGCCCTGCACGCTGTCGCCGACCTCTAGATCAAGAAGCTGACCCGAGCACAGACCGCTGGGATGGCGACTAACGCAAATCTCGACAAAACCATCGCCGCGCCCTGAGGCCAGAGAATAAAACCGCGGCACATGCGAGCCTTCGGGAATGATCCCCAGCAGATCCCCGGCCGAGAATCGCCCCAAACCGCGCGCCTTCAGCCGTGCCCAGAACCCGACCGTGGGAATGGCAAAGCGCAGGATCGCGGCAGGGGTCTGCATTTCGGCACCATAGTCGCGGCGCGAAATCAGGGGCAACGCATGACTGCGCGGGATCGCCGGGCTGTGCGACAGATCCAGCGACTGGCCAAGGGCGCGGCCCAGATCGCGCCCCCAACGGGCGAATTCCTGCGGCGACTGACGGTCGACCGTTCCCATTGGTAACAGCTGCGCCCAGCCTTTTTCCTTTGCGACACGCGCCACATCGGCGGCATAGGCGCAGAAATCGGGAAACTTCCGGTCGCCGAAGCCCAGCACAGCCAGCGGCATGACCGGTGTCTTTTGCAAACCCGACAGCCGATCAAGGAAACCCTTTGCTAATGCCGGGGCCGTGCCCTCGCCATAGGTGGCGGCAAGCACGATGATGCGTTCGGCTTGTTTGTAACGATCCGGCGAAAACTGCGACATCGGGGCGGCGTGAACTTTGTGCCCTGCCAGCGTCAGCGCCTCGTGCAGCGTGGCGGCAAAACCCCATGTGCTGCCACCTTCGCTGCCGACCAGAAGAACCGTGTCCGCCTGTCCGACCGCGATATTGCCCTTGATCCGAGGCCGCGCACGTCGCGCTTGCACCCACAAGATCACACCCGTCACAGCCATAAACGGCGCGCCAAGTGCCATCAGCCCAAGAATAAGCCCCAACCACGCCATGCCTTGCCCGGTGTGTAACATATAAATGGTTTCCGTCACCCGTTGCCATCCGCCCGCATCGGTCCAGACCAACATCGCCCCGGTGCCTTGATCAAGATACCCTTCACCGGCGGTGGTCTTTAGCTTGAAAGCATCCGTTGCGTCGCCCGGATAGGGAAAGGTCAGCTCGCGCAGAGCCTCCACTGGCGTCTCTCGCAGCGCATCCATGGTGGTAGGCGCGGCCCCTGTCTGGCCGCTGACTTCGCGCGGGAACGCCGCAGCGTTGCCTTGCGGTATCAGATCGAAGGTGCTGGCGGTCATGAACAACGCCGTGAGGGACGACAGCAGCAAGCCAGCAACGCTGACCCGCGCCACTTCCACATGCAAGCGCCCCATAAGCGGGCCGCGCAGACGCGAAAAGAAGCGCCGCCAGCCGCCAACCCGCCGCGCAGTCAGCATCAGACCTGAAATCGACAGCACCAAAAGCGCCGCCGCGCCTGCCGCTGCGGTCAACCGCCCTGCATCGTCCAGAAACAACGAACGATGCAGGTTTGTCATCCAACGCTGAAATGCAGACGGTTCATAATCGGCGACGCCCACGCCACTGGCGGGGTCAATGATCACCGAACCGGGCTGCCCGCCGTCAAAATAAAACGCCGTGATCCGCCCCGAAGGCGCGCGGCGGATTTGTTCGACACCGGGGTAAGCGGTGGCGACACGATCCGCCAGTGTGGCGACGGTCAAGTTTGGGTCGGACTGTGCGGGGGCCTGCACGGCTTCCAACGCTGGAAGAACGCTCAGCACGGCGCCGCTGAGCGTCATGAAGATAATCAGCAAGGCCGCAATCAGGCCGGGGAATTTGTGCAGAGCGCGCAGCATGGCAAGGTTCCTTCGCGGTGGTTTACATGTCGTAGTTGAAATCGCGGATATAGCGACGACCGGCGACCGGCTGTCCTGCCCCTTCGGTGGTCAGCGGCACGACCACTTCGGACGGGCTGTCGCGCATGTCTTCGACCGAGGCGTCGATATGCAGCTCATAGCCTGCGTCAAACAGCGCATCGGCCAGATCGAGCGTGATTTTCAACTGCCGCCCGGCACCAACACTGGCCCCGGTGATGCCGTTGATCTCGGCCAAATTGCCGGCGGTGGCGCGATGCCAGTCACTCAGATGTTCGTAATATTTCGACTTACCGCCAGCCATCCACAGGCTGCCCATGTAAGTGCCCTGCGCATCAGTGACGTACAGCGCGAGATAGGCACCGTCGCCCCCATACTGGTTCATGTTGGTCGTCAGGGTGACCGGTTTGGCAGTTGCCAGCACCGGAACGGTCAGCGCGGTGGTCAGGGCAAGGGCGGATAACAGGGTTTTCATGGGGTTTCTCCGATATGGGTTGTTTCAGGCTCTGTTTGAGCGGTCCGACTGATGGCTGCCTGACGGAAACGGGAAATTCGCTTCAGCTTGGCGTCAGGTTTTATCGGCCAAGAAAAAGCCCCGCTGCACTGGAGATGACAGCGGGGCCAGTCTGCAGGCCAACGGGACGCATGGTCTGCAGGGTATCGCCTTTTGGTCAGGCGATATCTTCGGGGCTTGGCGCACGTTTGCGACCGGTGATCATGGCGCGCGGAAGGTTTTCGTGGTGACGGCGCGACGCAAGGATGACGCCTGCTATGTGCAGGACGACAAGTACCAGCAACAGGTTGGCCAGCATCTCATGCACCTCTTCAAGCGCCTCCTCGTCACCTCCTCGCTTTGCATTGTCATCGGCAAAAGCCGGGGAAACAAACTGGGCCAGATCGGGCAGGTACGCCATGCGCGCGGGCTCGACCATCAGCCATCCTGTGAAGGCGGTGGCAGACAGGGTCACGAGAAGCGCAAGAACCATGACCGCACCCGCTGGGTTGTGGCCGACATACCGTGCCTCACGTCCGCGCAGCATATCACGCAGATAGCGCGTTACGGTCCCCGGCCCGCGCACAAATTGCGAAAATCTGGCGTATCGAGGTCCGACAAGGCCCCAGATCAGCCGCAAGCCGATCAACCCAGCAGCAGCATAGCCCGCCCAGATGTGCCAGCTTTCGCTTTCGTCACCGGTCAGCCAGGCGATTGCAAAAGCAACGACCAGCGACCAGTGGACAAGCCGCACCAAGGGATCCCAGACGCGGATCATTGTTCAACGACAGGGCGCGCGCCGGGGCTAAACAGCCCGTTGGCAGGTGGTGCCACGGTCCCGGTTGGGGCGGCGTTGTTCCCACTGCCACGATAGTCGTCGTCATCGTCGTCATACTCCCACTCGACCACGTCCAGTGTGGCTGGGTCGAGCTTGACTTCGATCTGGCGGCCCTGTGCATCGCGCCCCTTGATTTCATAACAACCGTCATCGGTCTTGATCCGGCGCACGGTCCAACCTTGCTTTTCGGCCATAGCTTGCACGGCTTCGCGCGGTTGCCAGTCGGCCATCGGCACGCGGCAATCGCCATCGTCATACTGCATCTTGACGACCGCCAAGGTGGCGGGATCAAGTTTGGCCTCTATCTCGCGGCCCTGTGCATCAGTGCCCTTGATCTCGTAACAGCCGTCATCGGTTTCGATCCTGCGCAGGGTCCAGCCCTGCTTTTCGGCCATCGCCTGCACGGCTTCACGCGGCTGCCAGTCGGCTTTGGGCACACGACAGTCGTCCCCGGCAAATGCCATGCCAGTTGCGCCAATGCCCGCAAGCAGGGTTGCCGTCATAAGGTATTTTCTCATCTTCCCATCTCCTGTATCCAGTGGGTGTATCTCCTTATTGCGCCCGATCCTGACACTGACCTGAAGGGCGCGCATGTTTCGCTTCAGGTGCATGTCAGCTTTGTCGGTGATAGAGGCTGTGCGAAGACAACAGGACAGAATATCATGCGCGTGCTGCTGATCGAAGATGACACGGTGCTTGGCGCTGCGGTGCGCGACCAAATCACCGCCGACGGCCATTCCATCGACTGGGCTAAGCGGCTGGATGAGGCAGGTCAATACTTAGATGTTGCCGCTTATGATCTGATCCTGCTGGACCTCATGCTGCCTGACGGTCGAGGCCAGCCGTTCTTGCGCGCGCTTCGAAAGCGGGGCGACGTAACGCCCGTAATCATCCTGACGGCGCTGGATCAGATCAGTGACCGAATTGAGGGGCTGAATGCGGGCGCTGATGATTACATGGTCAAACCCTTCGATTTGTCCGAACTGTCGGCACGCCTTGGCGCGGTTGCGCGGCGCTATGCCGGCAACCCGAACCCGCTGGTCACACTGGGCGATCTGCAGGTCGATCTGGCCGCGCACTCGGTCCACCGTGCTGGCAAACCGGTGTCGCTAACCGCACGCGAATGGGTGCTGTTTGAAGCTTTCGTGCAACGTCCCCAGCAGCTTCTGTCAAAGGCACAGCTGGAAGAGCGTCTCTATTCCTTCGAGTCCGAAATCGAAAGCAACACGATCGAGGTCCATGTCAGCCGGCTGCGCAAGAAGCTGGGGCGCGAGCGGATCGAAACCGTGCGCGGCATGGGTTACCGGCTGGGTGCTCCATGAGGGGGCCGCGTTCCCTGCAAGGGCGGTTGGCGCTGTGGCTTGGGATCGGCCTGACTTTGTTATGGCTGGCGACAGCATGGACCACCGCAACCCTTGTGCGCGGCGAGATGGACGAGGTGTTCGATTCCACGTTGGAGGAAACTGCCCAACGCATCCTACCGCTGGCCGTGCTGGACATTCTTGATCGCGAGGAAGAAGGGATCAGCGAGCGCATCGCCACCCTGCGCCGGCACGAGGAATTCTTTACCTATATCGTGCGCGATGATCAGGGCCGCGTGTTGCTGCGATCGCACAATGCCGAAGATGCGGATTTCCCGCCTTTCGATGGTATGGGGTTCCGGCAAACCGCGACCCATCGGCTTTATTATGATGCAGCGTTGCAGGGTTCCATCAATATCGCTGTCGCCGAGCCATTGACCCACCGGAACGAGGTCGCCCGCGAGGTCTTGGCAGGGCTAGCCTTGCCGCTGCTTGTGGTCATTCCGCTGGGTTTGGTCGGTGTGTTGTTGATTGTCCGGCGCAGCCTGCGGCCCGTGCGCCGCTTCTCTCTCGCGTTGGCTCATCGCGGTGCGCGTGATCTATCGGCAGTCGGTGACGGCAACCTTCCGGACGAAATCAGGCCGGTGGCTGAAGCTGTGAATGAAGTGCTGGACCGACTTGCGCGCGCGCTTGAGGCCGAACGCAGCTTTACCGCCAACGCCGCGCATGAATTGCGCACGCCGGTCGCCGCAGCCCTTGCTCAGACCCAGAGGCTGATGGATGAAACCGCCGAGGCCAACACAACCCAGCGGGCGGCAGAGATTGAGGTTGCGCTTAAGCGGCTGACGCGGTTGTCCGAAAAACTCATGCAATTGGCGCGCGCCGAAGGGGGTCGTTTGCGCCGCGATGCCAAGTCGGACCTGCGCCCCGTGCTAGACATAGTGCTGTCTGACTGCGACAAATCTGCCGGACCTGCGTGTATCCAAAGCACGGTTTCCGACACGCCAGTTCTGTCTGACCTTGACCCGGACGTTTTCGCAATCGTCGTTCGTAACCTGATCGAAAATGCCGTGCGTCATGGCAAGGTCGACAGTCCCGTCGATCTGCGATTGAACAGTGACGGCAAGTTGCGCGTGATCAATGATGGCCCACTGGTTGCCCCCGCAACCTTGGCGCAGCTGACCGCCCGGTTTGAACGAGGGCAGACCAGCGCAACGGGCAGTGGGTTGGGCCTGTCCATCGTGCAGGCAATTGCCGACGGGGCGCAGGCAAAGTTCACCCTGCATTCTCCGCCGCAGGGTCGAACCGACGGGTTCGAGGCGGTGTTTCACTTGCCGGGCACCCATCAGAAGGGCTGAACGCCCCGCCCTCAGATAACTGGTGCCTGCCTGATATGATGCCAAGCCACAACGGAAATAACCGCCCACACTCCAGTGCGCAGAACCATCGCGCCAACGGTGCGCATCTCGAACGCGCCACCTTGCATCACGTGGTAACCAAAGGCCAACGCCACCAAGGCGGTGCTTGCAAAAATTCCGATGGAAATCCAGACCGCTGGGGGATGGCGCAGAAACAACCCTATGCCGGCGACAATATAGGCGAAACCCGCGAGAAAGTTGAACCACAATACGAACGGCACGGCGTCACCGACTGCGGCACGTGCATCCGCCCCACCAAATAGCGCCCGCCCGCCAGAAAGCACCGTGAGCGCGCCAAAGGCCAGCGCCACGGCGGCGGCGATGGTCAGGCTGGTTTTTCGGTTTGAAGACATTTTTCTATTCTCTGTCCAGGCGTCGGTTTTCTGGGTCGACTGGGTTACTGTTGCAGGACATATGTGCCGGGCGCATCGTCAAGCGCCGGATAGCCAGATTTCGAACGGCCCATTTCCGGCGGTGTGGTCGGTTTGCCTGATCTTGAACCAAGCCATGCGACCCATGCTTCCCACCACGATCCGTCCCGCGTCTCTGTCTCGGTTAGCCATGTTTCTGGGTCGACATAGCGATCCATCGCGTCATTTGTGCCTATCCGGTAAGAGCGGCGCGGGTGGCCAGGTTCTGAGACGATGCCCGCATTGTGCCCACCACTGGTCAACACGAAGGTCACATCGGTATCGGTGAGTGCGTGTATCTTGAACACCGAGTGCCAGGGCGCGACATGATCCTTCACCGTCCCGACCGCGAAGATCGGCGCGCGGATATCGGAAATCGCCACCGGGCGTTCCCCCACCTCAAACCGCCCTTCGGCCAGATCGTTGTTCAGATACAGTTTGTGCAAATATTCCGAGTGCATCTTATAAGGCATACGGGTTCCATCCGCGTTCCATGCCATAAGGTCGAACATCGATTGACGCTCGCCCAGCAGGTATTCCCGGACGGCGCGCGACCAGACAAGATCGTTTGAGCGTAGCATCTGAAACGCCCCGCCCATCTGGGTGGTATCAAGATAGCCCTGCTTCCACATCACACTATCAAGGAAGGCAAGCTGGCTTTCGTTGATAAAAAGCTGCAACTCGCCGGGTTCGGTGAAATCGACCTGACTGGCCAGCAGTGATACAGATGCAAAGGGGTCATCCTCACCCCGCGCAATCGCCGCGGCGGCAATGGCCAGCAACGTACCGCCCAGACAATAGCCGGTCGCGTGAATCTTCTGGCTCGGCACAATTGCCTGAATGGCCTCAAGTGCGGCCATGACGCCCAGTTGACGGTAGTCCTCCATCGTCAGATCACGGTCATCTTCGTCCGGGTTTTTCCACGAAATCATGAAGACGGTGTAGCCTTGCCCGACAAGGTATTTCACCAACGAATTCTCGGGCGACAAATCAAGGATATAGTACTTCATGATCCAGGCCGGGACGATCAGGATCGGCTCGGGGCGTACGGTCTCCGTGAGTGGGGCGTACTGGATAAGCTCGATCAACCGATTGCGGTAAACCACCTTGCCCGGTGTTACCGCGACGTCCCGGCCCGGCCGGAAATCCTCTGTGCCTGCAGGGGGTGCGCCGGTCATCGCGCTTTGCACGTCTTCGGCGAAGTTCTGCATGCCCCGGATCAGGTTTTGTCCAGCCTGATTGCGCGTTTTGCGCCGGATCTCCGGGTTGGTGGGCAGGAAATTTGAAGGCGAATACATGTCCAGCACCTGACGCGTCAGGAACTGCAACTCACGCTCATGCTGGGCCGTGACACCGGGAACGTCCGTAACCACATTGTGCCACCACTGCTGCTGAAGCAAAAAGCCCTGATAGATCATGTTGAACGGCTTGATCTGCCAAGCGTCGTCGCTGAAACGATCATCCTGTGGCAATGGGGTAATGCAGGGTTCGGATTTGTCGGTCTTCGTCGCGCAATTGATTGCGAAACTGGTTTGACGGCGGACCTTGTCAGCAGCCTTTTCGACCAGTTGCAACTGCTTGCCGGGTGCCACAGAAATGTGGGTGGCCCAGTCGAACCATGCCCCCATCAACGCAGCAGGTGACAGCCCGTGCGTGAGACGAGACATTGAGCTTTGCATGGTGTGATCCAGCACGTCGTAGATCGACATGGTCTGTCCAGACCCGTGCCCCGGCTGCAAACCCTTCGTAACAGCATCAGTTTCGGCGATTGCCTCCATGTTCACACTTTCTGTGGCGGCGCCTTCTGCTGTCACTTGCGCTTCGTCTGCAACGCGCGAGCTTTCCACTAGGCTGACGCCAGTATGTTTCTCAAGGCCATGCAGCCTGACAACCGGGGCTTTTTCTTTTTGAGCCATTGATCATTTTCCTCTTGTCTAGTGCAGGAACGCCGACGGGGTTGGCCGTTCGCGATTGACGTCGCAAACCATGGAAATATTCTGGTTTTCAGCCTTGCCGTCGTGTCTGCAGAACCTGCATTTGAATTTTCAGATGGCCGTTGCCCGAATGCCGACTTCGAAACACGCCACCCAATAATCAGTTCTGAACAGTCATGGTAAGACCTTCGGAATTAAGGAATTTACTTCCGCCAAGATGTGTGAACGTGATGCAATTCCTGCCTTTGCGCGGGCCGCTGGTCATGGTCATGCAGATGCCGTCACCTTCATATTCCCATGTGCCCGACTGCGACATCAGCATTACCTTCATCGTCACGTTTCCATCCGGCAGATACTTCAGACGCACATTCAGCCCCTTCCGCTTGGCGGTGATGTCCTTGCCAATGATCTCACGGGAAATCTGCTCCTGTGTCAGGGCTTCACCTGACATCGCGGACAGAGGGATCAAGGCAACTAAGACTGCGACCAGAACGCCAGATTTTTCCAATTTCCGTTCCTCCCGTCGTGTGTAAAGGGCCAATTCTGCCTGTGCGGCCCAATTGCCGACCCATGCCAAGCCAGTGGGTGAGTCGCAAAAAGATAGTAATTGATTACTTTCTTTTTTCAAGCCATACTGATTTCGTCAGCGGATTTCTGATCCGCAATCAGAAGCCGAGGGTCATCATGCCTGCTGGAAAAGCCAATATCGTAACGAAGTTCGTGTTCCTTACGCTCTTCATGCTTTACGGGTTCGTCCTGATTTTCCTGCGCGATTTCGCACCGGGCAAGGAACTGCGGATCGCCGGTGGTGTCTCGATGGTTCTGGCCGTGGGTTGGCGTGCAGGTGCCGTCTGGCGGCAAGAGTCATTGCAATGACAACACGCACCCGACAAAAAAACCTTCCCGCCGAGGAACGCCGCAATGTCACCGTCGAGGCGGTGATCGAACTTGCGGCCTCGACCAACCCCGGCGACATCACCACGGCTGCGATTGCCAAGCACATGCATCTGACGCAAGGGGCGCTGTTTCGCCACTTTCCCAACAAAGAGGCGATCTGGCAGGCGGTCATGCAGTGGGTGGCCAAGCGTCTGATCGCAAGGATCGACAAGGCCGCCGAGGGGCTCGACACACCGCTGGACGCGATGCAGGCCATGTTTCTGGCCCATGTCGCCTTCGTGTCCGAACACCCCGGCGCACCACGGATGTTGTTTGGCGAGCTTCAGGGCATGAAGCAAACCCCGGCAAAACGGCTCGCGCGCGAGATGATGAAGCAATACGGGGCGCGTTTGAACCGCCACATCGAAGCCGGAAAAGCGCGCGGTGAACTGGCCGAAGATTTGGACAGTCAGGCCGCCGCCACGTTGTTCATCGGCACCATTCAAGGGCTGGTCATGCAGTCCCTGATGTCAGGCGATATGGAAAAGATGCGCGCCGATGCGCCGCGCGTGTTTGCCATCTATCAACGTGGCATCGCCTCTGCAGAGAACGGCGAGTAGCGCCGCAAAAGGAGTTTCCCATTCATGTCACGAAATCTGTCCATCATCCTGGTATTGGCGGTGCTGGCTGCTTTTCTGGGCTACGCCGCCTGGAAGGTCTTGTTGGCACCCAGCGATCTGCCGCCCGACGGTTTTGCCCGTGGCAATGGCCGGATCGAGGCGGATCTGGTCGATATCTCCACGCGTCTGGCTGGTCGAGTTGCCGACATTACAGTCCGCGAGGGCGATCTGGTGCAGCCCGGTGATGTGCTGGCAGTGATGGATACGACAGAGCTTGAGGCACAACAGATGCGAGCCGAAGCGGCCGTCGCCAGCGCCGCGGCGGCAGTCACTGTGGCGCAGACCAGTGTGACCCAAGCCGATGCCAAGCTAGCGTTGTCGCAAAGCGAACTGACGCGCGCCGGAACGCTGAACGAGCGCGGCATCGTCAGCGACGAGGAACTGGATATTCGCCGCACTCAAGCGCAACTTGACGCGGCGGGTCTTGCGGCCGCCAAGGCCGGGGTTGTGGCAAAGCAACGCGCTGTCGACGCCGAAACGGCGGCCCTGCGCGAGATCCAGGCACGAATTACCGACAGCACCCTTCATGCATCGCAAGCAGGTCGTGTCCTTTACCGTCTCGCGCAGCCAGGCGAAGTACTCGGCGGTGGTGGCAAGGTGCTGACACTGGTCAGCCTTGGCGATGTCTATATGGAGTTCTTCCTGCCCGCCAGCGCCGCCCCAAGGGTGCAATTGGGCGACGATGCGCGCATCGTTGTCGATGTGATGGCCGACGTCGCAGTGCCCGCTGTCGTAAGCTTCGTAGCACCGCAGGCGCAATTTACGCCCAAACAGGTGGAAACCGTCGAGGAACGTGAAAGCCTGATGTTCCGCGTCCGTGTGCGTATTCCGCAGGAGCTGGTCGTAGAGCGGCTCGCTCAGGTCAAGACCGGTGTGCGCGGCGTGGCTTGGGTGCGGCTGGCAGGGTCGGACGGCAGCGTTCCCGACTGGCCCGAGGGTCTGACGCCTCCTCTCGCTTCCTCCTTGCCTGCGCCGCCGAGCAAGGCGGCTTCCGGCACTGACCAATGAATGCCGCCGACAGTCCCATTCCGCTGGCTGCACGACTGGACGGGATAAGCCACGACTACGGCAAGGTGCAGGCGCTGCGCGATGTGACGCTGAACTTACCCGCCGGGCAAATGATTGGGCTGATTGGGCCGGACGGAGTTGGCAAGTCCACTCTGATGGGGCTGATTGCCGGGGCAAAGAGATTACAGACCGGCCATGTCGAGACGCTTGGCGGCGACATGACCAGCGCCGGACACCGAGCAGATGTCGGGCGGCGGATCGCCTTCATGCCGCAGGGATTGGGGCGCAATCTCTATCACGACCTCAGCCTTCAAGAGAACTTGGACTTCTTCGGCAAGCTGTTCGCGCTGGGAAAGGTCGACCGGGCGTCAAGAATTTCCCGCCTGACCCGCGCCACCGGCCTTGCGTCGTTCATGGACCGTCCTGCGGGCAAGTTATCGGGCGGCATGAAGCAAAAGCTGGGGCTGTGTGCCGCGCTGATCCATGACCCCGATTTCCTGTTGCTGGACGAACCGACAACAGGGGTCGATCCACTGTCACGCCGCCAGTTCTGGGATTTGATCGACACGATCCGCGCAGATCGTCCCTACATGAGCGTTCTGGTATCCACCGCCTATATGGAAGAGGCTGCGCGCTTTGGCCATCTGGTGGCGATGGATGCGGGACAGATTCTGGCCGAGGGCAGCCCCGCCGATCTTATGGAGCGAACAGGAACCGTAACCGTCGAGGCCGCTTACGTGGCGCTGTTGGGCGCCAGCACAAGTCATGAAGTCTTGCGCCCAAAACCTGTGCCGGGCACCGACACCGATATCGAAGCCGAGCCGGGGCCACCCGCCATCCGCGCCAAAAATCTGACTAAACGCTTTGACGATTTTACCGCCGTGGACGCGGTCAGCTTCGAGATCGCGCGTGGCGAGATTTTCGGTTTTCTCGGCTCCAACGGCTGCGGCAAAACCACCACGATGAAGATGCTGACCGGACTCACGCCGGCCACCGAAGGCGAGGCATGGATTTTCGGCAAACCCGTGGATGCGCAGAATCTCGATGCGCGCCGTAGGGTCGGCTTTATGTCGCAGTCCTTCTCACTTTACGGCGAGCTGACGGTGCGCGAGAACCTTTTGCTACATGCGCGGCTGTTCCACTTGGGCAGCGATTTGACTACCAAAAGGATGGCCGAGCTTGTCCCGCGTTTCGGGCTTGAACCCTATCTTGATCAGGGCGCCGCATCACTGCCGTTGGGGGTGCGCCAGCGCCTGTCATTGGCGGTGGCGGTGATCCATGCGCCTGACATCCTGATCCTGGACGAGCCAACATCCGGTGTCGATCCGCAGGCACGCGATGCGTTCTGGGACATGCTTCTGGAACTGGCTCACCGCGATGGGGTGACGATCTTCATCTCGACCCATTTCATGGACGAAGGCATGCGCTGCGATCGCATCTCGCTGATGCATGCCGGGAAGGTTCTGGTGTCAGATGCCCCTAAAGTGCTGATAGCAAAACGTGGTGTCGAGACGCTGGAAGACGCGTTCATAGCCTACATGATAGACGCCGAGCCGCCCGAGGCGCCGGTGGATGAGGGGCTGTTGACCGCCGGTCGTGGCCAGAAGCATGCAAAACCCGCATCTCGGTTCAGCTTGCAGCGACTGCTCGCCTTCACCGCCCGCGAGGCGATGCAGGTGCGGCGCGATCCCGTGCGGTTGGTGTTTTCCTTCATTGGCAGTGCCTTGTTGCTGCTTATCATGTCGTTCGGCATTTCGCAGGAAGTCCGCAACATTCCGTTTGCGGCTTTTGATCTGGACCGAAGTCCCGAAAGCCGCGCGTACCTGTCTGGGTTCGAGGATTCCAACTGGTTCTTTCAGCGCGCGCCCATTGCCGACTCCGAGGCGTTGAAAAGTCGAATGGAAAGCGGCGAACTGGCATTGGCCATCCAGATACCGCCGGGATTTGGCAAAGCTGTTCGCCGCGGGGAACACCCGGAAATCGCCGGGCTGATCGATGGGTCTGATACAAATCGCGCAGGCACGATCGAAAGCTATGTCAAAAGCGCCCATGCGCATTTGCTGTCAACGGGTGCGCAATCGGCATTGGCACTGGCCGATCTGGTCACACCCAGCGCGCCGGATGCACCACCGCCGACACAGTTGATACCGCGCTTCCACTATAACCCGGCGATGGAAAGCCTACCTGCGATTGGCCCCTCGATCCCGCCGCTGTTGCTGCTGCTGTTCCCGGCGATCCTGATGGCGGTCAGCGTGGCGCGCGAGAAAGAGATCGGCACGATCACCAATTTCTATGTGACCCCGACCAGCCGTGCCGAATTCCTGATCGGCAAGCAACTGGTCTATATCGGCATCACGCTGCTTAATTTCGTGATCCTGACGGCGCTGGTGGTGACGGTGCTGGGTGTGCCGCTCAAGGGTGATCCGGCGGCGCTGGTGTTGGGCGCGCTGCTTTATGCGGTGGCGGCAACAGGTTACGGCCTTGTCGTGTCGATGATGACACGCACGCAGGTGACGGCCGTATTCGCAGCCGCGATCCTATCCGTCATGCCGACGCTGCAGTTTTCCGGCATGATCACGCCCGTATCTTCGCTGGAAGGTGCGGCGCGGATTATGGGCACGTTCTGGCCCACCACTTGGTACATGGGCATCAGCGTTGGCACTTTCACCAAGGGGCTTGGCATTTTCGAACTGTCGGGTCATCTGCTGCGTCTGGCCGCCTTCGGGCCGGGCCTGACCTTGCTGGCCGTTCTGGCCCTGCGCAAGCAGGAGAAGTGATCATGCGACAACTGACAAACATCTTCTGGCTTGCGGGCAAGGAGCTAAAAAGCGTTCTGGGCGATCCTGTGATGGTGATCCTTATCCTGTGGTCCTTCGTCGTCGCTGTCTTGCTTGAGGCCAGCGGCGCCGGAGACACGGTCTATAACGCCGCCATCGCCATTCTTGACGAGGATAGTTCTGCGTTGACCCGACAACTCTCTGATGCGCTTGGCCCACCGTGGTTTCAGCCGCCGGTGATGATAACCCCTGATCAGGTTACGCCGGAAATGGACGCGGGGCAGATCATGTTCGTCCTCAGTTTTCCGCCTGGATTTGAGGCGGATGTGATCGCAGGCCTGATGCCAGCCGCCCAGTTAGAGGTCGATGCGACGGCCGTCAGCCAAGCGCAGCTTGGCACCGATTACATTGCCAATATCCTCGTCTCAGAAACCCGCGCCTTTCTTTCTGGAAGCCCCGACGCGCCCGAGGCCGCATTGCGGCTGGAACTCCGCCGCGCCTTCAACCCCAACGGCAACCCCGTCTGGTTCAAAGCGGTATCGTCCCTGCTCAATCAACTTTCGTTGCTGACGATTGCGCTGACAGGGGCCGCGATGTTGTGCGAACGCGAACAAGGCACGATTGAACACCTGATGGTGATGCCGCTGACACCGTTCGAAATCGCGCTGTCCAAGGTGCTGGCCAATGTCGTCGTTGTTCTTGCAGCCTTCACGCTGTCGCTGCTTTTCGTCGTGCAACAGGTGTTGCAGGTGCCGGTCGCGGGATCGGTGCCGCTGCTGTTGGCGGGAACAGCAATCTACCTCGCCGCCGCCGCCGCCATCGGGATGTTTCTTGGCACGATGGCGCGCAGCATGGCGCAATTTGCGCTTCTTGTGATTATGGTGATCATCCCGATCATCATGCTGTCAGGCGGCATGGGCGCGATAGAAAGCCAGCCAGATATCGTGCAACGGTTAACCACAATTTTGCCGTCCCGGCACTTTCTGGCTTTCGCCAAGGCCGTTGTGTTCCGGGGTGCAGGGCTAGGTTCCGTCTGGTTTGAATTGTCTCTGATGGCCGCGCTCGGCAGTGGGTTCTTCGTGGCCAGCCTCGCGCTGTTCCGCCGCTCGATGAGTCTGTCGGGATGACGCGTCCTGTTAACTCTACCAAAATGAAGCGAAGGGTCGGCTCGAAAACGATACATCGGCGGCAGCTCTAGGCGACTGGTCTGGTTAAATTGCTGCGGCAGCCAACATCTGTTGTCGCAGTTGTTAATGAGAATTTTTTGCTTTCTGCACTTGCATCGGCTTCGCGCGCGTGTGCCTGAAAAGTCCCGGGACCGGTGAACTCGCCGTTTCATTCATGCTGCGGCTTGCACGAATGGCTGCACTATTCGCCGCGCTGCAAATTAGAATTCCACTGTGGTGCGGCATTTTCTTGCTGCGGGCTCGTTCGACACCTTCGCTGCGGTTTCGACGAAGGGCCCCTTTTCATTTTAGGTCAGAAATGCTTGACGTTTGGGTCAGAATTGAATGACGCGATTTACGCATTTCTTGAGGTTTTGGATGCCGATTGAGTCAAAGGTTCGTGACGTTCCACAATCCTTGTAAGACGTCAGACGAAATTGACCTTTGCGTCGTAGACTGACCTGATCACGGCGAGCCGGATGTTTGTGGCCAAACCGCGAATGACCTGTGTGGATGGCTCCTGCATAGCAAGACATTTTTTGAGCTGATATGAGCGCCTGTCAGATGCAGTCGTGTGTCCGGCCTGTTTGCGCAGCGCACACGGCTGCTGGCCCTGATGGTTTCCGCTGACCAAGTCCCAAACCGCTTCGCGGACAACGACGTGTCCCTGACATTCGACGGGGTGTCTTGGTTGGCGGGGTGACATTGCTCTATCATCTCAATTGTCGTGCGTCTCTTGTGTTCCTTTTCTTTGGTTGTGCTGCGTGAGGTCTGTAACGTTCGTTGCGGGTCGTGGTCGCGTCAATGTCCAGCGCTCCGCCGCTAACCGCATCATAAAACGTTCACTTTTGCTGCCATTCAATGTTGTGCAAGCAATGTCCGCTGTTAGGCGTCAGCCTCAGAATACTGCTGATTTGGCGCGGTCGTTTCGTCTTTAGCTTTTCGAGTCTTGTACCAATGGGCTGAACAAAGCAATGTTGCGAAAATTTGCAATCTAGCTTTGCGCATCGTTTTAAAGAAAATCGGTTATCTGATCATACTACCGCATTAATCAATCGTTGGATCATGACATTGGAATCTCTCCTCGCAATGGCTGCAATTTTTTTCGCTGCAATCCCGATTGCGGTTATCTATCTTCTGATTTCAAACGCCGGGCTTAAGAAACGTGTCGCCGCACTTGAGGCGCAAACCTTGGCAAGCCCATTACCTGAGCCGAGCCCTTTGCCTCAGCCAAGTAAATCAGAAAAGCCCATATCGGACGGTCCTTGGGTTTCTCCCCAGCCAGAAGTTGCCAAGGCCAAAGCGCCCGCAATGGTGGCGGCATCCAAAGGCCCACCAAAAGCGGTTGTTCTGACCCGCCAAAAGTTCACGGCACTGGTTTCTTGGCTGATGCAGAACTGGTTTTATGCGGTTTCTGCGGTATCTCTCGGTTTGGCTGGCATTTTTCTGGTCATCTACGGGATGGAGCAAGGGTTGTTCCCGCCATCGGTTCGCGTAATGGCGTCCTTCGCCTTTGGTGTGGCTTTGATCTTGGCCGGTGAGTATATTCGCCGTCGTTTCGGAGACGGCGAGGACAGCACGACCGCCTACTTACCTTCGACCTTCTCGGGTGCAGGTATCGTCACGTTATTCGGCGCAGTGCTAGCGGCGCACTTGTTGTACGGCTTCATCGGTCCGGAAGTAGCACTTGTCGGTATGGCCTTTGTCGGCGCTCTAGCCTTGGTCCTTGGCTGGTTCTATGGACCTCTTCTTGCGGCTGTCGGCATTATCGGCGCGATGGTCGCTCCGTTTATTATCGGTGGATCGTCAGACGATCCATCGTTGCTACTGATGTATTTCGCGATCATCACGGTGACAGGTCTAGCGATTGACACCTTGCGGCGATGGGCGTGGGTGTCTGTGATTTCACTGGCCACGGGATTTGGCGCTGGCACGTTGTTGATGATCGGCTCAGGCGAAAGTGTGAAAATCTATTTCTTGATTTACTGCGTTGCCTTGGTGCTGGCTGCGATTGCAGTTCCCGTCCGCAAGCTGGTGCCCGATCATTCGGGAACACTGCTGAGCATAGCAGTCTTTGCGCGCCGCAAAGATGACCCATGGCCAGAATTTCCAACCCGTCTGGCGGGTGCAGCCGTGATCGCGGCCAGCGGTCTGATCTTGCTGGGCGCGATACCTACGAGCCGTGCCGATCTATTCTGGGCTTCTGTAATCACGCTGTCGATATTGGTTCTGGCTTTGCTTGTGTGGGCGCGAAACGCGCCGGCATTGGTGGATCTCACTGTCTTTCCTGGGTTTTCACTGGTTGTTGTTTTCGCAAGCGGCGCGCGGCTGTGGGCGATGTACGAACACGCTGCCTTGGCACCCGAGGTTGACATGCCGTTGATAGCAAGCATTGCGGTGGGGATTGGTATTGTGCTGTCGATTGCGGCCGCTTGGCGGTCGCTGCGCGGTGGCGCCAGCCAGTTGTATTTGGCCGTAGGCGCCGCGCTCATCGCACCGGCGGTCGCAGTTGCGATAGAAGTGACCTGGAATCCGGCCCAGACCCTTGGTGGTTATGTCTGGGCGCTGCATGCCATGGTCATAGCTGCCGTAATGGTCGCAATGGCCGAGCGTTTTGCGCGCATCGATGGCCCGGAGCAACGAGAGCGTACGTCGGTCGCGGTTCTTTCCGCCCTTGCCTGTGTCGCGTTTGGCGTCGTGATTTTGTTTAGCTCTGCCGCGCTCACCATCGCGATTGCTTTGACCATCGTGGCCGCCGCTTGGCTTGACCGGAAATTCAAAATGCCGCTGATGGGCCTGTATATTTTGGCGGGCGTCACGACTGTAGGCTATCGGTTGGTCATCGATCCCGGTATCGAATGGGCAAAAGATGCGCCGCTGTTGGAAATGTTGATGTCACATGCAGGTGCAGTCGCAGCATTTGCGGTGTCCTATGTTTTGGTCAGGGCTGCAAAGCGCCCGAGATCCGAAATACTGCTGGAAAGTGCCGTCTTTTCCTCGACAGGTATATTGATTTCGGTGCTGCTGTTCCGCGCGATCGTCAGTTGGGGTGGCGAAGACGCCTTGATGAGCCATTGGGCCCTTGGCATAGGGGCCACGGTTTGGATGGCCCTCGGACTGGCGCAGCTTCGCAGAATTGAGATCGGTGGAAAGCTTGCCATGATCCGACTTAGCTTGGGAGCGGTATTTCTGATGATGGCTGCGATCCAACTTATCCTTGTTGTCTCGATGCTAAATCCGCTTCTCAATTACTTTGACACACTTGTTATAGGGCCACGCCTGCTTAACACCTTGATACCCGGCTATCTATTGCCAGCGGGCCTGCTGGGGTTTGGCGCGTGGTGGCTTTCCGCCCTCCCGAAACCGCTGCGGATTGGCGCGGCAGGCGTCGCCTTGGGACTTGCAGCGTTGTGGCTTGGTTTGACGATCCGTCACTTCTGGCGCGGGGCCGAAGGGCTGGAGCTTCCTGGCATCGAACAACCGGAGCTATACAGCTACACGGTCGTCCTTTTGGCGATGGGTATAGGCCTGTTCTACCAATCGCTTGCGCGTCCGAATGCTTACCTGCGAAAGGCTGGGCTGCTGTTCATCGGGCTTGCGGTCGCAAAGGTTTTCCTCGTGGACATTCGCGGTCTTGGCGGCCTTATCCGCGTGTTTTCCTTGTTGTTCTTAGGCTTTTCATTGGCTGGCCTTGCTTGGCTAAACCGATGGGCCACAGTCCGAATAACTGACAATCTGGACAGCAAGGACGAGTGACAGTTTTTCTATTACCAAATTGAACAGGCGTTAACTGCGATCTGTATACCCTGCGCGCACCTTAACAGGCCATCGGCATTGCGATGCGTATCATCGCGTCACCGATGGCCGACTTGTCCATTCGGTTCGCGTCACGCAGCCTCGTAGTGCGAGAAGACCTCGGTGCTGCCGTCCTTCCGGATCAGGAACACATCATAGGCATCGCGGTTTTCTTCGGGCCCCATGCCCGGTGATCCATAAGGCATACCGGGAACGGCGAGACCGACCGCATCCGGGCGCTCGACCAAGAGCCTGCGAATGTCAGCCGTCGGCACATGTCCTTCGATCATGTAGCCTTCAATCTCGCCAGTATGGCACGAGGTCATACCTTGGGGGATGCCGTTCTCGAGCTTGTGCTTGATCAACCGTGTGCCGAAGCTGCGCTCTGTCGTGACGATAAAACCATCCTCGTGCAGGATTTCGATCCAGGCTGTGCAGCATCCGCAGTTCGGATCTTGAAGGACATGGATCGCAGGCGCTGACAGCGCCATCCCCGCAAGTGGTGCGGCAACAGCAAAGCTCGCGGTGCAAGCTATCATGGCGCGTCGGGTAAGAGTCATTGGTATATCCTTTCAGGTTGTTGCGGATGCGTTGTTGCGAACGGTGTCTGATATGGTCTCGGTGGATCGGCTAGACAATACAGCAGGGTCAGATGGTTGGAAAAGCAGCAGCCGCAAGGCGTTCAGCGTGACCAGCACAGTGGCCCCGGTATCGGCGAGGATCGCGATCCAAAGGCCGGTGATCCCAAGCACTGTGGTCACAAGGAATACCGCCTTCAGTCCCAAAGCGATGGCGATGTTCTGGCGGATATTGGCCATGCCCGCACGGGCAAGGCGGATCATGCCCGCCACATCGGCAACGCGGTCACGCAGGATCGCCGCGTCGGCCGTTTCCAGCGCAACATCAGTACCAGATCCCATCGCGACGCCAACATGTGCGGACGCAAGCGCGGGGGCATCATTGATCCCGTCGCCGATCATCATCACCTTTGCCTGGGACGCCAGGTCGCGGATCGCCGCGACCTTGTCCTCCGGCATAAGCTCGGACCGCTGCTCCATTCCAAGCCCCGCGGCGATGGCATGGGCGGTGCGCCTGTTATCACCGGTCAGCATGAGCGGCGTGATTCCGAGGGCGCGAAGCTGCGCCACGCCGGATGCTGCATCACTGCGCGGCTCGTCACGCAGCGCGATAAGACCTTGGGGCACATCCTCGCGCAGCACGACCACCACAGTCTTGCCCTCGGCTTCAAGCGATGCGACGCGACTTTGCAGATCACCCGCGAGCGCGCCGCGCTCTGCCGCCAGTCGGGGTGAGCCGACACGAACAAGCGCACCGCTGATCGTCGCTTCAGCGCCCTTGCCCGGCAGCGCGCGACCTTCCGTGGCCGCCGCCGCCTGAACACCCTGCCGCTCGGCCTCGGCGCAGATGGCTTGGCCCAGCGGATGGCTCGCGCCGCTTTCGACGCCAGCAGCAAGGGCCAGCAGGTCATCTTTGTTCCCGATCAGCGCCAAAAGATCAGTCACGACGGGTTGGCCTTGGGTCAGCGTCCCGGTCTTGTCAAAGGCAACATGGGTGGTCCGTGCCGCCGCCTCGATCACGGCACCGCCCTTCATCAACAGACCGTTGCGCGCGCCGGTAGACAAGGCCGACGTGATTGACGCCGGCACAGAAATCACCAACGCACAGGGGCAGCCGATCAATAGCAGGGCCAGCGCCCGATAGACCCATTCCCCCCAGGCCTGCCCAAAGACCATCGGCGGGACGATGGCCACCAGAAGCGCGACACCGACCACGGCCGGCATGTAGACGCGGCTGAACCGGTCGATGAAGCGTTCGGTCGGTGCGCGGGCGCTCTCCGCCTCCTCAACAAGGCGGACGATGCGGGCGATGGTGTTGTCCTCTGCCGCCTTGGTGACCCGGACGCGCAACAGTGCCTCCGCATTGATCGACCCTGCAAAAACCTCCGCACCCGGCTCCTTGAGGGTGGGGACACTTTCACCAGTCACGGGGCTTTCATCAACGCCGGAGGTGCCGCTGATCACCTCGCCGTCGCAGGCGATGCGGTCGCCGGGCCGGACCTGCACGATCTGGCCGACGACGAGTTTATCGGCAGGCACCTCGCCCACCTTGCCACCCACCTCAAGCCAAGCCGTCTTGGGCACAAGTTTTGCGAGCGCGCGAATGCTGTCGCGCGCCTTGCCGGCTGAAACGCCCTCAAGCAACTCGCCCACGGCAAAAAGGAAAACGACCAGCGCGGCCTCTGCCGGCTCACCGATCACCAGCGCACCGACGGCGGCGATCGTCATCAGCATCTCAATCGTGAAGGGCATCCTTGCCCGCGCCATGGCAAACGCACGCTGCGCCACGGGGGCGACTCCGATCAGGGTGGCAAGGACAAATGCCCAATGCGCGATGTCTGCCGGAAATATGAGCCGTGATGCCCAAGCCGTCGCGAGCAGCGCCGCGGTGCCGATGACCAACCGCCCTTTCGAGGTCTCATACCATGACGGTGTCAAGGCGTTTTCAGCTTGTGCCGGGTCTTGCTCCTCAGACTCAGACGATCCCGCAGCCGCGGGCAAAGCCCCATCCGGCAGAACGAACGCGCCCGCAGGCTTTTCAGGTCGCGCCCCTTTGGGGGAAATACCAAAACCAACTGCACGCACGGCCCTTTCAACACTTTCGGGTGATGTTGTGTCATCGCTGAGCGTCAGGCGCAGACGCTCGGTCATCAGCGCGACATCGACATCCGCGACACCCGGCAAACGCTCGACCGCCCCACGCACCTTGGCGGCGCAGGACCCGCAATCCATACCTGTCACGCGCCACTCGCGTCGCCCTGCACTACCGTCCGCCATGATGAAACTCCAATTTGATTCGTGGTCAAAGCTGGGTATAGGGTCTACAGCGGCTGTAGGTTCAAGCCCTGTCTTGCGGTTTCCGGACGCATAAACCGCAGCCAGACACCTGCACTGCAATCGAAGATCTATGAGGGCAAAACACATGTTATCCATCGGCATCATGGCAAAACGGACAGGCACCAAGGTCCAGACAATCCGCTATTACGAACAGATCGGCCTGATGCCAGAGCCGGGCCGCACCGAGGGCGGCCAGCGCCGCTATGGGGGTGTAGAGTTGGACCGCCTCGCCTTTATCCGACACGCGCGCGAGCTTGGCTTCTCGCTTGAGGCGATCCGGGAACTGCTGGACCTTTCGGACAGCCCCGAACGTTCCTGTGCGCAGGTCGATGCGGTGGCTCAGAGGCAGTTGAAAGAAGTCGAGGCACGCATCGCCCGGCTCGAGGCGCTGCGCATCGAGCTGCAGCGTATGCTGAGCGAGTGCAATGCCGACCGGGTAGCGGATTGCCGCATTCTTCAGGTGCTGCGCGACCACGAGGAATGCCTTGCCGATCACGGCAAGCCGGGCAACTGATACCGCCGCATAAAGTTTGACTGGCCGCTTGCACTGGTCGCGCCTTTGCCGCCTGACGGACGCTGAAGGCCGGATAGTCAAGCGCCAGCCATGGGCGCGCTTTTTCTGAAGCCGCCAGTCATGCGCCCCGCATCAGTCCTGCAACTACAATCAGAGCTGACTTTCCTTGGATTGAAGATCAGTAACACCTATCAAATCGCACGGATGTGACACATGACTTTTCAATGGTAAAAGCAACCTTAGTGCATTGAGAGTAAGCGTGGGCAGGACAAAATCCCGCCGAGCAGCCGCAAGGTATGCGGCAGAATGTTTCGGTGGAACGCCTTGCTGCCGTGGCCGGACATCAGCGCCGAACGCTTCAAGAATGGCGCGGCAGAGATCAACCTTTAACAGCGGATCATACGGGCATGCGCCTATCAAACGCATCATTTGCGCGTGTCGGCTTCAGGCCGGGTATCCGTATGTCTGGATCAGCGCCCACACATCCGCATTCAACGCCGTCAAATCATCCAGCGATTGGTCAATGCCATCAATGGTACGGCCATCAAGGGCTGTGATCTCGCCGACTTTGATCTGGTTTTTGCGGTCCGCCACCCGCATCCGAATGGTCGAGATGTCCCCGCTTTTGGAATCAAATGAATAAATACAATGATTGTATCTGTTTCTCAGCCCCGACAGCTGTTTGATGCGGCGGGTGACTGTTAGCACGGCCTCGCGTTCTTCTTGGCCAACGCGATCAAGCTTGGACAAACGCTCGACCAGATCAGTGCGCGCCCGCGTCGTATTGAGCGTCAGGAAGATGACGACCGCAGTTTCTTTATCCGTTCGCGACAACCCGGCGATCAGATGGATCAAAAGGCTTTCGGTATTGGTCCAACTGTAGTTCAACCGCCCCAACAGCAACAGAAAACGGTCAAAATCGTTCTGATCCTGATCTCGGCCTTTGGTCTTGTCCGTAGATGACATCGTTCACCTGTTGTCCAGCGGTCGAAGGCCATCACGATGCGATAGATACCAGTTTGTTGCGCTTGCCCTGTTATGGACGTTAAGCTTGCCGAATACGTGGTGAACATGCAGCTTCACGGTATGCTCGGAAAGTGCAAGCCTGTGGGCTATTGTCTTGTTTGGCAGCCCGTTGGACACCAGATCCAAGACCTCGACTTCACGGGCCGTAAGATTTGGCAGCGGTTTCGAGGGCCCCCGACTTTGCGTCCGCTCACCACCATTCACAACGCCGGGCCTATCCGGTTCCGGTCGCATCTTGTCACTTTTTTCCAAAAGCTCCGCCGGGACAAATGCCTCTCCCAAGATCAACAGCCGCAGCGCGGCCAACCAAGCATCAAGCGACGCATTCATCGGCAGAAACCGCATCTTCGGGGCCAATCCAGACCTGCGGGCATTTTCCCGTAGGTCGCGCCCCATCTTGGCGGACGAATATGCCAGCACCTTGCCAGCATCATGATAGGTTGGATCAAGGTTTCCGTTGGAACGCAGAAGCATGTCCATCTCGGCCTCGTCAAAGATGATGAGTTTCGCTGCAAGCTTGATGCGGTGATCAAGCGTATCAAGATCAGAAACGGAACGGACCCGCAGGACGGTGATGTCCTTGAACTCGAACTCAAGCGTTCTGAGCAATCGGTCGGAAAATATCATGCTGCTGCCCAGAAATATCAGAACAGCGCTGTCAGTATGTGTCAGGTGCGGTGCTTGTTGGGCGCCCTGAACGCCCCTCTCCTCTTGCTGTAATAACATTTTTCTTCCCCCTAGCCGCGATCACAGACCGTGCTGACCACCCAGGCTGGAACGCACCGGCCGAGCGTGACCCAATGCATCGCGGCATTTTCTAACAATTACCCGCAATCGCGAGCAGTAATGCTTAAATAATCAGTTAAAAATCATACAGAATGTGAACCTCTATATCACGATTTGGGTGTGTCGGACAACTTTGTTACGGCTCCGAAGGCAGATCTAAACAGTTTGATATAGCCCAAATCGGCCCGCGGACCGGCAGATCGCCTTATAGGTGCAGTACCCCGACATTCGATTTAGTTCGAATCGCACAACCGCGCGCATCTGTTGACCCAGAGCTTGCTGTCAGAGCCGCCTTTCCATTTACTTTCCAGCAAAAGCCCCACCGTTTCAAAGACATGGAACAATAAGCACTTTATCCGACTGTCTTTTCGATCCGCGGAAATTCAAGCTTGTTCAGCGTCAGATATTTTCGACGCCGAACGTCAGTTTGTTGAACACATTTTTAAACAGCCAGGTCGAATGCCCGTATTACAGGGCGCTTAACGATATATTCGCAGCCGTCCGCACGGACTTCGACCGGCATCCAAAAGGGGGTGATCGTCGCGCGTTAAGCAGCCAGTGGATGGGTGTCATCTGCATTTGCAAATGTCCTCGTCCGCAATCTCACAAACCAAAAATCAAACATGCCCGCAGATTGGCCACTTTGGACAGACTGGTGGCGTCTCAGGGCATCAGTAGAGGAATTTAGTTATGTCTAAAGACAGAGGACACTCAAGCAACAACCAATTCGTCGTCGGCGAAGTGGGGGTAGAGAATGCCGATTTTGACGTTGATGCAGACATCAACATCGATCAGGCCGATATCGACGTGGACGCACAGCAGCAACAGCAACAGCAGCAAGTCGACACGTCGGATGAAAACAACAATTCAAACGATCAGGGCCAAGGTCAGGATCAGGGCCAAGGGCAAGATCAGGGTCAAGGGCAAGATCAGGGTCAGCAACAGCAAACCAGTTCCAGTTCGGATCAAAGCCAGAACAATGGCGGCGACGACAGCAACGACAATTCCAACGCGGTCAACATTGATTTTGGCGGCGGCGAGTGGATTCCACGCGATGATGATGTCGTGGACATTGATGTCAAAGACGGAACTGTCGAAAATGTCGTGACCGCCGGTGGTGATATTGCCCTGGATCCCGGTGACGATATTGGCGACATCCTGACCAAGGCTAATTTTGGTGCAGGTAATGACACGGGGATCGTCAACGTGCAGGAAGCTTACCTGTCCGATGATGACCACTTGGGCGAAGCCAATGTTAGCAACAATGGTGACTTCACCCAGAACGGCAATGCTAATGGCGGCACCGCAACTGCCGGGGACGGCATTGGCAATGATACCGCAACCGGTGACGGCGGCGGGCACGCTGATGCTTCGGCCGGGGACGCTAACGGAGGCATGGCGCTTGGCGGAATGTCCCACGCGTCAGGCGGAGCAAGCGGTGACGGCGGCGACGCCGATGCCACATCCGGTGATGGGGGCGACAGCGGTGATGCTGGTGCTCTTGGCCTTGGCGTTGGCCTTGGTCTAAGCGGCAACCACGGCAGCAGCAATGGCGGAGACAGCGGAAACGCCAACGCCAACAGTGACGCAACCGGCGAAGCCAAAAGCGACAACAACACCGAAGGCACCGGCGGGGACAGCGGCGATTCTGCATCTGACAGCAACGCCAATGACGGTCCCGTCACAAGCACCGCAGCTGGTAATGCCACCGGTGGCTATGGCACAGGTGGTGACGGCGGCGATGGCGACGGTGGCGACGGCGGCGACGGCGGCAATGGCACAGGCGGCGACGGCGGTGGCGGTGACGGCGGTGACGGCGGCAATGCAGCCGGCGGTAACGCTGGCGGTGGCATCGGCGGCGATGGCGGCGACGGCACAGGCGGCGACTCGACAACCGGTGACGGCGGTTATGGCGGCGACGCAACCGGCGGCGACGGCGGTAGTGGCGACGGCGACGGCGGCGACGGTGGTGACGGTGGCGACGGCACCGGTGGTGACGCGTTCGGTGGAAACGGCTCGGGTGGTATCGGCGGTGACGGCGGTGACGGCGACGGCGGCGACGGCGGCAATGGCCCCGGCGGCGACGGAAGTGCCAGCGCCAGCGCCAGCAACTCGGGCTTCAGCGACAACGACGCTGATACCGACAACGACGCGACCAGCGACAATGATGCAACCGGAGCAGGCGGTGATGCCGGTGCCGGATCTGGCGCCGCAGCGGGTGCTGCAGCCGGGCTTGGCCTGGTGAACCTTGCTGCTGCTGGTGCAGCTGCGGGTGATCCGACCGCAACGGCCGGAAACGGCCCTGCTGACGCAGGCGGCGCCACAGATACCGCTGGCAACGCAGACGCGGACGGTGACGGAAGCGGCTATGGCGACGCTGATGCCAGCGGTGACGGTGGCATGGGTGCTGGCGGCAATGGCGACGGTGGCGACGGCGGAAACGGTGCACGTGGAAACGCGGGCGACGGTGCTGCAGCGACCGGCGGCCAAGGCCCAGGTGGTGCAGGTGCTACCGGTGACGGTGGCGATGGCGCAGCCGGTGACGGCGGGCAAGGACCCGGCGGAGCCGGTGCCGCAGCAAACGGTGCCAACGGCGGCCAAGGCCCAGGTGGTGACGGCGCGATCGGCATGGGTGGCGTTGGCGGCCAAGGGCCTGGTGGTGCTGGTGCCGTAGGTGCAGCCGGTGACGGCGGCCAAGGACCCGGTGGCGATGGTGCCATGGGTGACGGTGGCGACGGCGCGATGGGTGACGGTGGCATGGGCGGTGACGCCGATGGTCGTGCCGACTCCATGAACGATGTCGACGGAACCGCCAGTTCCACGGCTGACACCGGCGACGGTGGACTGGCTGATGTCTTCTCGAAATCCGACACCGACGGATCAGCCGATAGCATGGCAGATGCCATCTCGGGCTACGGCGGTGCTGCGGTGACCGATCAGATGTCGTCGTCCAGCGCTGACGGCCAGTCCGGCGGCACCAACACCGCAGCCAGCGGTGATGGCGGAATGGGTGGCGCGGCCATGTCAACCGGTGGTTACACCGGCGATGCCATGGGCGGCAGCTCGACCGGCGGCGCGGCTGATGCCAGCGGTGTGACCGGCGGCATGGGTGGTACGGCCACCAATGGCGCAAGTGGAATGGCCGATGGCGGTTCTTGGGGTTCAGGCAACGGTGACGACGGTTATGTCACCGGCGAATCCTATGCCTCGGCGGCTGCAGTGGTCGACACCGCGGCGTTCAACCAGAGCATCGTGATGGGTGCCAACGTCCTTGGCAACACGGTCGACATGACTGTGGTCGGCGGTTCGATGAGCTCGACTTATGTCGGAGACGACTCGAACGACGGATAAGATACCAACGCTCGGGGCCAACACTGGCCCCGAGCATTTTCAGTAGCAAGTTTCATTGTTTTTCGTTCTCTAACCAGGAGTTGACGCAGCTATGAGCCTTGATCAGACAACAGAGTCCATCGCTCACTTCATAGGCCTTTTCCATCTGGCTGAAGAAGAACTCCGGCTTAGAAAAGAATACTTCGAATTCAAAATCGAGAAGAAGGCCGTTGTTTCAAGTGAACCTTCTTTCGCACCGGTTGACACCAAAGCGCCCTACGAAGCTGGCGCCTTTTCGCCCCACTCACAATACAATGTCAAACCTGACCCGGTTCCACCGGTCGAAAACAGCGGGGCGCCCGTATTTCCGGCGCCCGAACTGCCTTTGAACGACGCGGCAGACGATGGTCCGGTTTCACCTGTGCCCGATGCCAACGGCGCCACTGTCACTTTCATCGCGGGCAGCGTCACGATCCTGCCTTATGTGCCAATGCCGTCATCTGCAGTTACGATAACGTTTCAGTCAATCGAACTGCATGACAATGACGTCATCGGCGATGTTGAGGTGGCAGGGTTTCAACCGCTCGACGGGTTCTATTCCGCGCTTGAAACGGCAATTGAACTGGCCGAAGCGTTGCAGCCGTGGTCCAGCGATGGCCTTGTTGCGGACCTGATGACGGACGCGAGCGCCGCCCTGCCCTTCATTGACATGATCAACGCGGTCAAGGCGCCTGATATCGACAGCCTGAACGTCAGCATCATCGAGGATGAGGAAATCGAAGGCATTTACGTCAACGGCACGCTTGTCGAAGAAGCGCCCGAACTTGACGACCAACTGCCCGCCTTCATCAAGGCGAAACGAGACAAGCTGGACGAGGATAACGACGCGGACAGATTATCCGGCCACGACAAGGACGACGCCTTGCACGATTTGGACAACGATGAATTCGCGACGGTGATCAACGCCGAACACAACGTCAGCGCAGGCGCAAACGAGGCCCATAATCATGTCAACATTCACACCAGTTGGATAGATGCGGGCGTCATTGCGGTATCGGGTGATGTCATCAACCTGAACGCCGTTTCGCAGGTCAACGTGTTGTCCGATACCGACCATTTCGAAGGCGCGGTCGGGACCGATCCGGGCGCCACATCGCAAGCGTATAACATCGCCACCACTCAGATCGACAGCCGTGACATTCCCGACGGGTTCGAAATCACGGCCACGACCACCACCGAATTCCCCGACCATTGGAATGTTGAACGGCTGGAGGGCGATGTGACGGTTACGAACTACGTGAACCAGCACTCGTTCGTAATGGATGCAGATAGATTGGACCTGACATTCTCTGCCAACTCAACCTCGATCGTCACCGGCGAAAACCTGACCTACAACCTTGCCGATGCAGGTGAATTTGGATCAGGGTATGATCTGATTTTCGTTGGTGGCACGATGTTGTCGTTCAATCTGATCAACCAGACCAACGTCTTGATGGATAGCGACCAGTTTTCAGGTGGCGGATTGAACGACGCTGCAATCTCGGGGCAAGACAACCTTCTGCGCAACGATGCCGCGATCCAGCAGGAGGGCATCGATACCCAAGTCGCGATGGCGGACGAGTTCAACACCGCGCTTGAGGATTTGAAACAGGGCGCTGAAGACTTGTCGGCAGCCGTCGCCCAAAGCGCCTATTTCGAAGGGCTGGACCAATTGCGGGTGCTGTATATCGACGGCGACCTGACCCAGATGAACATCGTAGACCAGGTCAACTATATGGGCGATCAGGATCAGGTTCACATGGCGTTGGATGCGGTCAGTTCGGCACTGGATGATGCGGCGGTCGTCATCACGACGGGGTCCAACCTGCTGACCAACACGGCGACTATCACCCAGACGGGCTTTGACTCGGACGTCATGACCGGCGGCGATTATTACAGCGATGCGTTATTGTATCAGGCCGATCTGATCGACACGAACGCTGACCCGACCGGCGTTGGCATAACCGCACTGGCAAACGAAGCCGTGGCCTTTCTGGTCGATGACATGATCCCGGACCCCGTTTCCGACACGCTCGACGCGGCTGGCTTCAACAATGATGCACATACCGGCGGCACCGCGCTGGACGTGATGCAAACGATGACGACCTAATCATATTTCAAAGCGAGTAATTTCATGACCAATGCTGCGGAACGTACCCGCGACCCGGAAACACCTGCAAAGCCCAGACTGGTGCTGAGAAATGTGGACCGAGCCGAGCCCAAGCCTCTTCCGACCGCGAAGATGGACAGCACGGGAATGGGGGTAACGGTTGAGGATAAAGCCAACCAGCCTGTGTCGAGCAAATCCCCGCCTCCACCCGAACGCCCCGGTGGCGGAAATAACGGCGGCGGTGGCGGCGCGAACTTTCACAAAAGGATTGGACCGCAGGATTTCTCGCAAAGCCTGAAGGATGGCATGACCGCTGTGCGCGGCAACCTGCTGTTCGTCATGCTGATGACCTGCGCGACCAACATCCTGATCCTGGCGATTCCGATCTATCTGTTTCAGATTTCCGACCGGGTGCTGACCAGCCGATCGACAGACACTTTGATCATGCTGACAATCGTCATCGCCGGGGCAGTCATCTTGCAGGCTGTCTTTGACGCCGTGCGACGGTTCGTCCTGATGCGAACCGCAGTCGAAGTCGCGGCAAAGCTTGGCACCCCGATCCTAAGCGCGGCGGCGGCAGCATCGCTGAACGGGACAGGGCGCGAATATCAGACCCTTGGCGACCTTCAGCAACTGCGCGGGTTCATCGTGTCGGGCACGCTGATATCATTTCTTGATGTGCCCTTCGCCCCGCTGTTCATTCTTGCGATCTTTCTAGTGCATCCACAGCTGGGGATGATCGTGATCATCACATCGCTTTTGTTGCTGGTCATTGCGGTCATCAACCAAAAGACCACCGCAAAGCCCTTTGCCGAAGCCAACATCGCACAATCCAAGGCGAATATGCATCTGGATTCGATGTCACGAAACAGTCAGATCATCAATGCGCTCGCCATGATCCCCGAGGCCGTTTCGATCTGGGGTAAAGACACGGCGGCGTCACTGACAGCGCAAGTTCGGGCGCAGGATCGCAATATCATCTCGTCCGCGTGTTCGCGCGGCGTGCGTCTGTTGACGCAAATCGGAATGCTGGGCTGGGGTGCCTATCTTGCGATTCAAGGCGAGATCACGGGAGGGATGGTCATCGCTGCCTCGATTATCGCGGGGCGCGCCTTGGCGCCAATCGAAGGGTCTATCGAAGGGTGGAACGCATTCATCCTGACCCGTGGGGCGTATGGCCGCATTCGAACCCTGTTGCAGAACTCCAAGCTCCAGTTTGAAAAACTCCGCTTGCCCAACCCTGAAGGACGATTGGATGTCGAACGGCTGCTTTTCGTCCCCCCCGGCACCAAGAATGTCGTGCTGAACGGTCTGAGCTTCCAACTGAACCCCGGCGAAAGTCTGGCGATCATCGGTAATTCCGGCGCCGGCAAGACGACGCTTGGAAAGATGTTGGTGGGGTCGATCCTGCCAACATCGGGAAACGTGCGGCTTGACCTGATGGACCTGCGTAATTGGGAGCCGCGCCAGTTTGGCGAAAGCATCGGCTATCTGCCGCAAGACGTTCAGCTTTTTCCCGGAACGATCAAGGACAATATTGGCCGGATGCGTGCCGACGCAACCGACGAACAGATTTATGAAGCTGCCAAGCTGGCCGACGTTCACGAGATGATCGCAAACCTGCCGCAGGGCTATGAAACGACGGTGGCCGCCGATGGCTCGCCCCTATCTGGTGGGCAGAAACAGCGCATCGCACTGGCTCGCGCGTTCTTTGGCAACCCAAGAATGGTTGTGCTGGACGAGCCGAACTCGAACCTCGATGCAGCGGGCGACAAGGCGCTGGCCCGCGCTGTGGAACATGCGCGTCGCAGCAAAATTACCGTGGTGGTGATCACGCAGAAGCCTGCTTTGCTGGACGTTGTGGACAAGATAATGTTGCTGGCCGACGGAACAATCGCGCTGTTTGGAACCCGGGATAACGTGCTCCAGCGGATCAAAGAAGATCAGCGCGCGCGTCAACAACCACCCAAACCTCTGGGGGAGCAATCCTAACATGACCAGCGAAACCAATGCCGTAGTCGTTCACGAGTGGCATGACAAAGTTCCCCGCTCGATATCCAAGTTGGTGACATTCGGGCTGCTGCTGCTGCTGATTGCATTTGGCGGCTTCGGGGCATGGGCGTTTCGCGCGCCGCTGGCGGCCGCTGTCATTGCCCAAGGCAGCTTTGTTGCTACCGGTCGCAACAAGATCGTTCAGCACCTTGAGGGCGGCATCATTCACGAGATTCTGGTCAACGAAGGGGACAAGATCAAAGCGGGCGATACCTTGGTCACACTTGATGAAACCGCCGCATTGGCCAATCGCCGCGAGCTGCAAATTCGCAAGTCCAGACTTGAGGCGACAGTGGCAAGGCTGGTCGCTGAGTACCGTGCAGTGGATCAATTAGAGTTTTCCGAAGATCTTTCGCGCGATGCTTTGGAAGATGTTGAAATCGCGTCCATTCTGGACGGTCAGCGGCTGTCTTTCAATGTCGCTCGTTCATCGCTGACCAATGACGTTGCGCTGCTGGAACGCAACATCAACGCGCTTGAGATCCGTATGAATGGATATCAGGTTCAACACGATTCCCATCTGAAAATGATCGAACTTCTGGACCAGGAACATGCCGACAAAAACAAACTTCTGGAAAGCGGGCTTATTCGCCAATCCGAGGTAAACGCCCTGCTGCGCGCAAAGATCGAAGCACAGGGCCAAGTCGCGCGGTTGATGGCCGAGGTCAATGAAAACGCGCAACTCATCCTGAAACACAAAACGCAGATCGAGAAGGTTCGCAGCCTCTATCGTGAAACGGCGCTGGATGAACTGCAAGTCATTCAGGCCGAACTTGAAAGCGTGCGCGAGAAGTATCGAAAAGCCGAGAACGTTCTGACGCGGTCCGAAGTTAGCGCCCCGGTCAGCGGCACGGTCGTGCGACTTCACTATTTCACGCCCGGCGGCGTGATTGAGACAGGCAAACCAATCGCGGAAATTCTGCCATCAAGTGCGCCCCTGATTGTCGAAACCCTTATTATGCGAACAGATGTCGACAGCGTCCATCTGGGTCAGAAAGCCATCGTTCGTTTGACGGGTCTGAATGCGCGGACGACGCCGGTGCTTGAGGGCACCGTCGAATATGTCTCGGCAGATGCCATATCAGATACTGTAAACGGCGTGACCCGCGAAGTTTTCGTCGCCCGTGTGTCCTTGCCGCCCGAAGAACTCAGCCGGGTCACGGGTTTTATCCCGACACCCGGGATGCCTGCCGAGGTCATGATACAGACGGTCGAACGGACCTTCGCCCAATATATCGCCCAGCCTCTGATCGACAGCATGGCACGGGCCTTCAAAGAGCAATAGCAGCACAAAACCAAATCGGTCGTGATACCTAAATTGGGGCTTCTGCTTATGCGCAGTCCGCTTGGGCAAAACATGCGGATGCTTTGCGCAGATTATCGACTGTCATGCTGCCCTTTGCCATTCAAAACCATCCAGACCGCGCGTTCAAGGACCTCCGGCGGATACCTATTTGCATCATAAGCCCCCGGCATTGTTTGACGATCCCACGCCAGCAAGCCAGGCGACATCTGTAAAGAAATTCGTGCCTGAAAGTTGCTGCACACAGGTGCGATAAAGCCGCGTCGCACGGCCTATGGCTCAGGCGATCTGAACCTCGCCCAGCAGCACTGCGAAACTTGCGCCGTGCATGTCGCGGTCTGCGTGGGTGCCCTGCACAGCGGGACGCGGAAGGCTGAACTTGACGACGTTCAGGTCTGGCATGTCGAACCGTTTAAGGGTGGCGGAGTCAGCCTTGAACAGCTTGGCGACCTCGGCCGTTTCCAACCCTTGCGATACACGCTTGAATGCGTCCTCGGACCCGCAGAAAATATCTATGGTCAGCCAAAAAGGGCCTGCGTTCTTTGACCGGACCTTGTCGGTAATGTCTTTCAGGGCGGTCATGTGCCGATCTCCTCGATCGTCAGGCGGAAGGCCTGCATGGGGTCATCCAGCGTCAGAACATGGTTCAGGCAGAATTCATAAACGGCGCCGCGCGGCATTTCAGGGGGTGAAAAGGGGAAGGCGAAGGTCGGCATTTCCTCTTGCTCGGTCAGCGGGTGGTGCAGAAGATAGGGGTTCAGCATCTTCGCCACCTCACGCGACAGCGCCTCGGTCTCGGCGGTGACAATGCCCATCACGCCAAGCTCGGTGCCGGGCTTCGCATTGGTGTCCAGCGGGCCAAGCGTGGCGTCGGCGCCAATAATCCGTAGCTCGATCTGGAAGTCACCGCCGACGCGTGCCTTGGCCTTGGCGGTGCATTTGGCGTGGATATCATCCACCCAGGCGCGGATGTTCTCGACGTAGTGCGCGTCACGCACCAGAACCAGCGACACGGTTTGAAACCCTGCCCGCCGCGCGCCTTCCAGCTTCACGGTATAAGGTTGGGTCGCCACCCATTCGCTGCCCGTTACGCGCACCCGGCGATCATCCAACGCGGCATAATGCGCGCCAGTGACGTCCAGATAGCCGCCGGGTTCATACAGCCGGTAAGGGTCGCTGTTTTCATACAGCATATGGGCGGACACAGTGTGCGGCGTGGCGCGGGCATCCTTGCCCATCGGGGTAATGGTGAAGCCCTCGGCGTCAAATTCTATCAGGATGGTGCCGGTGTTGGGGCTGGTCGTCGCCAGCGCCCCGCATTCGCCGATCTTTGCCCCATGCCACACCCCGCCGGGATGACAGCCTCGTGCCAGTGGCAGGGCCGAGATGATGGCGGTGTCTGTCGTGCGTCCCGCAATCACGATATCCGCACCTGTGTCCAGCGCGGCCTGTATCTGTTCAGCCCCTGCCAGCGCCACAATATTGGTGCAGTCGCGCAAGAGGTCGGCGGAAATCTCCGGCGCTGGGGTCAGGGGGGTGATCCGCCCATCCTCAAGCGCTGCGGCCATCGCATCGCCATCCTGCCCGCTTTGCAGCACGGCGAGTTTCAGACGTTCACCCGTTTCCAGGGCGATTTCGCGGGTGATATCGACCAGCCAGTCCACCGCATCATCCGCGCCGCAGGTGCCCGCGGTGCCAATGATCAGGGGCACTCCGGCTTCGGCCCGCGCGGCCATCAACTCGGCCCATTCCGCCTTGGTCGAACCGCGCGAATATTTCGACGTGCCGGTGCCAAGGTAATGCGGGCCGGAATCAGTCGAACCCCCATCAATCGCGATGATATCCGGCGCCTCGGCAATGCCGCGCGCCAAAGCCTCGCGGTCATATCCCAGACCCAACGCACCCGAGGGGATTAGCACCTTAACCATCAGTCAGTAATCCTTTGCGGTTTCTTCAGGAACTTGCGCAAGAACATCGGGGCGACGAAGCCCACGATCGCGACAATCCAAAGCGTGATTGAGATACCGGACGAGAACAGGAATTTCCAGTCGCCACCCGACAGCACCATGGCGCGGCGCAACGCGTCCTCCATATGGCCACCCAGAAGGATGCCTAGGATGATCGGAACGGTCGGCACGTCAAGCTTGCGCAGGACATATCCCAGCGCCCCGAAGCCAACCATCAGCACCAGATCGAAATAGCTGCCCGACAGGGAATAGATGCCAACGAAGCTGATCATCGTAACGCCGGGCAGAAGCACCCAAGGCGGCACCGACAGCACCTTCACAAAGATTTTCACCATCGGCACGTTCATCAGAAGGAGCACGAAGTTTGCGATCAGAAGCGATGCGATCAGGCCCCACACAACCTCTGGCCGTTCGGTGAACAGCATCGGCCCCGGGGTAATGTTCAGCGTCATCAGAAGCGCCAGCAGAACCGCCGTGGTGCCGGACCCCGGCACGCCAAGCGTCAGCATGGGAACCAGCGCGCCACCAGCGGCAGCGTTGTTGCCAGCCTCGGGCGCAGCGACACCTTTTGGAACACCGGTGCCGAAGCCGCCTTTTTCACCTGCAATGGATTTCTCAGACATATAGGCCAAGAAACTGCCCAGCGACGCGCCCGCCCCCGGAAGAACCCCCGCGATGAACCCCACGACTGAGGACCGCAGCATAGTCCAGCCGGACTCCATGATGTCTTTGACAGGGATTGTCACCTTTTCAAGCTTCACGCCGATTGACGTGTTCTTGCCGTGGCTTTCGATGAAGAAGAAGACCTCGGCAATTGCGAACAGGCCCACGATGGCAACAAGGAAGTCAATGCCGTCAAACAGGTGCATGTTGCCACCCGTCAGGCGCGGCAGGCCCGAATTGTTGTCCACCCCGATCATCGCGATGCCCAAGCCGATGCAGGACGCAATCGCAGCCTTGGCTTGGTTGTTGGACGCCATCCCGCCAAGCGTGGCAAACGCCAAGAGATACAGCGCGAAATATTCGGCGGGGCCAAACAGGAACGCCACCTGCGCCAGCATAGGGGCCAACAGCATCAGGCCAATAGTCGCCAGAAACGCACCAACGAAGGACGCAACGCCGGACAGAACCAGCGCATCGCCTGCACGGCCCGCTTTGGCCATTGGATAGCCATCGAGGGTTGTCATAAGCGCAGGCTCGTCGCCCGGAATGTTCAGAAGGATCGAACTGATCCGCCCGCCATACATCGCGCCGTAGTAAACGGACGTCATAAGGACCAGCGCCGATGTGGCATCCAGCCCCATCGTGAAGGTCAAGGGGATCAGGATCGCCACGCCGTTTGATGGGCCAAGGCCCGGAAGCGCGCCAATGATCGTGCCAATGAAGCACCCGATCACGGCCAGCATCAGCGTGTAAGGCGACAGCGCGATATCGAAGCCGATCGCGAGGTTTGAAAGCAGTTCCATGGGGATTTCCTCAGCCGGTCAGCGATTTGGGGAACGGGACAAGCCCAAGGCCCAGCGCGAATTTGAAGATCAGGAACAACCCGACAGACAGGCCAATTCCGGCAAGCACAGCACGACCTGCGCGCGGTTCGATCTGATAACTTAGAATGGATGCGGTGATCGCTGTGGGGATCAGAAAGCCCAGCGGTTTCAAGGCATAGGCATAGCCGACAAGCACCACAACCGCGACAGCAAGCGAACCAAACGTCGCTAGCACAGGCCATTCCGGGTCAGGGTCGGGTCTGAGCGCCACGATAATCCCGCACAGGGCGGCCACGCCTCCGATCAGGATTGGAAAGGTCTTCGGCCCCACTGGATCCGCCATGAAGCTGGACTGGATCTGCATGGCGCTGGCAATATAAGCCAGCGCCACAAGGGTCACGACCGCTCCGAAGATACGGTCAGATGCCATTACTGGATCACCCCGATCTCTTTCGAAAGCGCGCGAATTTCAGCTACGACGCCATCGACATAGGATTGGAAATCACCACCAACTTTTGTGAAGGGGGCAAGACCGTTAGCGACCATGGCTTCCTTCCATTCGTCGCTGTCTGCAACCTGTTGCAGGCGATCAGCCCATTTCTGGAAATCCTCATCGCTGATGTCCTTGGGCACATACAGACCACGCCAGTTCACGGCAACAACGTCGATGCCTTGCTCTTTCGCAGTGGGGATATCCTCAAACCCGGGCACGCGCTCTTCTGTCAGAACAGCAATCGCGCGAACGTCGCCGGATTTCAGGAAGCCTACGATCTCGGACATATCGCCCGACATGGCTTGAGTGAACCCGCCAACGGTTTGGGTGATCGCATCTGCACCACCGTCAACACCGATGTATTTCACGGCTTTCACATCCTCGACCCCAGCACGTTGCAGGATCATCAGAGGTTTCAGGTGGTCAAAGCCGCCAACTGCGGACCCACCGGCAAACGCGATTGAACCGGGTTCCGCCTTCACGGCATCGACCAAGTCATTCAACGACTGATAAGGGCTGTCTGCGGCCACGACGATCACGCCGGGGTCGGCACCGATGGACCCCACAAAGCGCACCTGATCGGCGGTCATACCAGCATAGGCGTTCTGCGCCAGCCGGGTCGAAGTCGCGGACGACGCCGCCACGATTAACTCGGCGTCATCGCCGCGTTCTGACACCACGTAGTTGTAAGCAAGACCGCCACCGGCACCCGCCATGTTGGTCACTTGAATGGGCTTATCCACGGCCCCGATATCATACATGATCTTGCCGATCTGACGGCAGGTGAAATCCCAGCCGCCGCCGGGGTTGGCCGGGGCAATACACTCGGCAGCCGTTGCTGCGGTGGTGGCCCCAAGGCCCAAAACAGCACTGGTCGCCAGCGCCTTGAAAAGACGTTTTGTCATAAGTTTCCTCCCATTTGACAGGGGCGTTACACCCGCCCATGTTCAGACCCAATCGCCTGAACCTGACACCAACCTGTCACGCGGCGCAAAAAAGGGCAATGTATGCGGTTCCTTCTGATCGAGGACAATCCCAAGCTGGCTGGCGTGGTGGTCGAGCGTCTGCAGTTGGACGGCCACGCGGTTGACCATGCGGGAACCCTTGCCGAAGCCGGTGACTTGACTGCCGTGGCGAATTACGACCTGATTTTGCTTGATATTATGTTGCCCGATGGCGATGGCCGCGATTTTCTGGAACGCCAGCGGCAGGCTGAGAAGCGCACGCCGGTTATCGTCATTACCGCCCGGTCTGCGGTATCTGACCGGGTGGGTCTGCTTGACCTGGGTGCGGACGATTATATCGTCAAGCCCTTCGATTTTTCCGAGCTTGAAGCCCGCGTGCGCGCCGTTCTCAGGCGGCAAGGCGGGGCGGCAGACAACGCAACCACCTTTGCCGGCACCACACTTGACGCCACCAAAGGCGAGCTGCGCTTCGATAATCAGACCGTAGCCCTTCGCAACCGCGAACTGCGCCTGCTGGAAGTTTTCTTCGCCGCACCGGGTCAGGTTTTCTCAAAAGCCCACCTGATCGACCGGCTGTTTTCCATGTCCGATGAAGTATCCGACAACGCAATCGAGGTCTATGTCGGGCGCCTTCGCAAACGGCTTGAAGGAGCAGGTGCAAAGATCGAAACCGTACGCGGTCTGGGCTATCGGATGGTTGCATGGTGACGCCGCTTGGATCAATCCGCAAACGGCTTTTCATCCAGTTGGCCTTGGTCGCAGCCCTTCTGTCGATGGCCTTCTTCCTGGCCGTGCGCGGTGTAGCCGAACGCGCGGCCGAAGGAACGCAGGACGATATTCTATCCGCCTCGGCCACGGCCATCGCGGACAGCTTGCGCAGCGAAGATGGGGCGGTCACGCTTGATCTGCCATATTCGTCTTTGTCCATGCTTGGCTCGATCAACGAGGACCGGGTGTTTTATCGCGTGGTGACGGATGGGCAGACGCTGACCGGCTATCCCGATCTGCCGCAACCAGACCAGCCGCCGCGCCTTGGCACACCCAGTTTGCAAACGCTTGTCTATCGTGGCGATGAAATCCGCGCGGCCTCAGTCACGCGACCGGTTAGCACGGGTATAGGGGCAACAACGGTCGTTGTAACCGTTGCACAGACCCGTCAGGCGCTGGCGGCGACGTCGCGCCAAATCACGGCGACAGCAACAAGCGTCGGGGTGGGCTTCTTCTTGCTGGCGACGGCGCTTAGCCTGTGGGCCGCGGGATCGGCGCTGGCACCCATTACGCGGATCACCGGGTCGGTCATGCGCCGCGGGCCAACCGATTTGCGCCCCTTCGAAACCAGCGCCCCCGACGAACTGGTGCCCCTGATCACCGCGCTCAATTCCTTCATGGCGCGGCTGCGCGCTTCGTTGTCGCGGACCGAGGATTTCATAACCGAAGCCGCCCACCGTGTCCGCACACCGCTTGCCACTGTGCGCGCGCAGGCCGAGATCACGCATCGCAAGCTGAACAAACCCGAACACAAGCACGCCATCCGCGAGATGATCCGCGCCATCGACGAAAGCTCGCGTTCGGCCGGGCAGATGCTGGATCACGCGATGGTCACGTTTCGCGCCGACAGTCTGGCACAAGATGCGCTGGACCTGCGCAGCTTGATGGACGAAACTTGTGACCGGCTTGGCCCGACGGCTGACTTGAAAGATATCGTGATCCGACGCGACACTGGGGACAAGCCGATCCCGTTCACGGGCGACGGTATTTTGCTGCAAGCCGCGCTTCAGAATATTCTGGACAACGCGATCAAGTATTCTCCGGATGACAGCGACATCATCGCCCGCGTTGGTCTGGATGACAAAATCACACTGTCGATTACGGATCAGGGGCGCGGGTTCGGTGAAACGGACTTGTCGGCATTGACCACGCGTTACACCCGTGGTGCAAATGTCAGCGATATCGTCGGGTCGGGTCTTGGCCTGACAATCGCTGACGAAGTGGCGAAAGCGCATGGCGGACGCCTGGAAATTTCACCGAATAAGAAAGGGAAAGGCGCATGTGTTTCGCTGATATTTCCGCGCGGGTAATGGTCGCGCTGGTGGCGTTAACCCTGATGACATCCAGCGCGCTGGGGTTCGAGGTCGAAAGCCGCAAGCTTTATCAGGCCAAATCAGAACGGTCTCGGCTCAAGGTCATCTCGACCGCTGATCTTAACGTATTTGACCCCATTATACGCGCCTTTCAGGATGCCCACTCCGGTATCACCGTGGATTACACTGTCACCGGAACAACCGACCTGATGGGTGCGCTTTATGACGAGGGGGCAGTGTTCGATCTTGCCATATCATCGGCCATGGACTTGCAGACCAAACTGGCCAATGACGGGTTTGCGCAGGACCACGCCCCCCAGATCGCAACGACCCTGCCTGCGTGGGCCACTTGGCGCGACCAGCTTTTCGCGTTCACGCAGGAGCCAGCAATTCTGGTCGTATCGGACGAATTTTTTGCCGAAGGCACCGCGCCGCAAAACCGGGACGAACTGATCGCGGTTTTGCGCGACAATCCCGATCGGTTTCAGGGCAAGATCGGCACCTATGACGTACGGCGGTCCGGGTTTGGCTATTTAATGGCGACACAGGACAGCCGGAACTCCGACGCATTTTGGCGGTTGATGGAAGTGATGGGCCGACTGGATGCCAAGCTATATTGCTGTTCTGGCGACATGATTCGCGATGTGGCATCAGGCAAGCTTGCTTTGGCTTATAATGTGCTTGGCAGCTATGCGGCGGCACAGTTGAAACATACCAATGGCTTTCAGATCATCGAGATGAGTGATTACGTAAACGTCATGTCGCGCACCGCCTTAATCCCGCGCACTGCTGAAAACGTGGACGATGCGCGCATGATGCTGGATTTCCTGCTGGACCTGAAAGCCCGCAAGGACTTGGTGGCGGCATCGGGGCTGCCCGCTGTTGACGCAGCGGCTTTGCGCACGAATCCGTCTCTCAGGCCCGTTCGCTATGGGCCGGCGTTACTGGTGTTTCTGGACAATCTGAAACGGCAAAGCTTCCTGCGAAACTGGGAAAACTCTCTCTTGCAAAACTGAAAAAGGGCAGAGGTTTCCCCCTGCCCTTTCATAATCCGATCGGCACGGATCAGTCGATCACACGCACAGCCCCCTTGGCCGCCGACGATGCCAACATCGCATATGCTTTCAATGCCTTCGACACCTTGCGTTTGCGCGGCGCGGCAGGGTGCCAGCCTTTTTCGTCCTGCGCGGCACGGCGAGCCGCCAGTTCATCGTCAGGCACCGCCAGATTGATCGTGCGATTGGGGATGTCGATCTCGATCTTGTCGCCTTGTTGCACCAGACCGATCGCGCCGCCTTCCGCAGCTTCCGGCGATACATGACCAATCGACAAGCCCGAGGTACCGCCCGAGAAACGCCCGTCCGTCAACAGCGCGCAGGCTTTGCCCAGGCCTTTCGATTTCAGATAGCTGGTCGGATACAGCATTTCTTGCATCCCAGGTCCACCACGCGGTCCTTCGTAACGTATAACGACCACGTCGCCTTCGTTCACTTTGCCGGTCAGAATATCGCTAACCGCCGCGTCCTGGCTTTCGCAGATATGAGCGGTGCCGGTGAATTTAAGGATGCTTTCATCAACCCCCGCCGTTTTCACGATACATCCGTCCAGCGCAATATTGCCAAACAGAACAGCCAGCCCGCCATCTTCGCTGAACGCGTGTTCCTTGGACCGGATCACGCCGCCTTCGCGGTCGGTGTCCAATTCCTTGTATCGGTTCGACTGGCTGAACGCCTGCGTCGTGCGAACGCCACCGGGTGCGGCTTTGAACAGGTTTTCAGCTTCGGAGTTATCCGAAACCGTGATGTCCCATTTCGCAATCGCCTCGGCTATTGTGGCCGAATGCACGGTCGAACAATCGCCATGCAGAAGCCTCGCGCGATGCAGTTCACCGAGGATCGAGAAGATACCACCGGCGCGGTGAATGTCCTCCATATGCACATTGACGGTGTTAGGTGCGACCTTGCACAGACACGGCACTTTACGGCTAAGCGCGTCCATATGTGTCATGTTGAAATCGACCTCGCCCTCGTGGGCGATGGCCAGCAGGTGCAGAACCGTGTTTGTCGAGCCACCCATCGCAATGTCGAGGGACATGGCATTTTCGAATGCATCAAAAGTCGCGATCTCGCGCGGCAGCAGGCCTTTTTCTTCTTTCACATAATGACGCTTGGTGATCTCGACGATCTTGCGGCCCGCCTCAAGGAACAACTGTTTGCGATCCGAGTGTGTCGCAAGGGTCGATCCGTTGCCCGGCAGCGCCAAGCCCAGCGCCTCGGCCAGACAGTTCATCGAGTTCGCGGTGAACATGCCCGAACACGACCCGCAAGTCGGGCAGGCGTTTTCTTCGATATGCTGCACCTGTTCGTCGGTCAGGTCTTCGCTGGCGGCGGCGACCATCGCATCCACAAGGTCGATCTTGTCCATGTCCAGATCGGCAATGTCGATCTTGCCGGCCTCCATCGGGCCGCCGGACACAAAGATCACCGGGATGTTCAGCCGCATCGCAGCCATCAGCATCCCCGGCGTGATCTTGTCGCAGTTCGAAATGCAGACCATCGCATCAGCGCAATGCGCATTGACCATGTATTCCACGCTGTCGGCAATGACCTCGCGCGACGGCAGCGAATACAGCATCCCGTCATGGCCCATCGCAATCCCGTCATCCACGGCGATGGTGTTGAATTCCTTGGCAACACCGCCTGCGGCCTCGACCTCGCGCGCGACCATCTGGCCCAAGTCTTTCAGGTGAACGTGGCCCGGCACGAATTGCGTGAAGCTGTTGACGATGGCGATGATCGGCTTGCCGAAATCATCATCAGTCATGCCGGTTGCGCGCCAAAGGCCGCGGGCACCGGCCATGTTGCGGCCATGGGTCGAGGTTCTGGATCTGTAAGCAGGCATACGGTCCCCACCTTGTCTGGAGTGTGTTTCCCCAGCGATTTATCACTCTGCGTGCCATGAGGCCAGAGCAGATTAAGGCCGCACGATCACGCTTGGCGTTACCACATCACCACGCTAGAAGCGATCACAACACCATCCTGAAAGGCACAGTCGCATGGCGCAACGCAAAGTTTTGGTTACCGGGTCCGCCGGTTTTATCGGCTATCACCTGTCCAAACTACTGCTAGCCGAAGGTTTTCGGGTCCACGGTTATGACGGAATGACCGATTACTATGATATCACCCTGAAACAGCGCCGCCACCAGATGCTTTTGCAGAATGCCGACTTCACGATGACCGAAGGGATGCTGGAAGATCAGGTGCTGCTGGACAAGGTGGCAGACGAGTTTGCGCCCGACGTGATCGTGCACCTCGCCGCGCAAGCGGGCGTGCGCTACAGCCTTGAGAACCCCCGCGCCTATCTGGACAGCAACGTGATCGGCACCTTCAACGTGATGGAGGCCGCGCGGCGTCATAAGGTCGACCACCTTCTGATGGCCTCCACCAGTTCGGTGTACGGCGCGAATACCGATATGCCGTTCAAAGAAACTGAAAAGGCAGACACGCAACTGACGATCTATGCCGCCACCAAGAAGGCCAATGAAAGCATGGCGCACAGCTATGCCCATCTTTGGGACCTGCCCACGACGATGTTTCGCTTCTTCACCGTCTATGGCCCGTGGGGCCGCCCTGACATGGCGCTGTTCAAGTTCACCAAAGGGATCATCGAAGGCACGCCCATCGACATATACAACAACGGCGAGATGTTCCGCGACTTCACCTATGTCGAGGACCTCGTCCGCGGCATCCGCCTGTTGATCGACGCCGCCCCCGTGCGCCCCGACAGCCCGGACGAGATTGAAGACGGCGACAGCCTGTCCCCCGCCGCCCCCTACCGCGTGGTGAATGTCGGCAACTCTGACAAGGTGCGATTGCTGGATTTCGTCGATGCGATCGAAGACGCCATCGGCAAGAAAGCCCAGCGCAATTACATGGAAATGCAGATGGGCGACGTGCCCGCCACTTGGGCAGATGCAACGCTGTTGCAACGGCTGACCGGCTATCGCCCGGCAACGGATTTCCGCGACGGCGTGAACAGCTTCGTCGCTTGGTATCTGGACTACTACAAAGCCTGAACCACCGAAAATTCGGAAGATGAGCAGGGAAACTGACGTTTTCCTGTCTTTCGGTGTGATTTTGGACTTTCCTTTAACGGAGATTTAAGCAAGATAACTCGCGCAAAGGTTGTGTTTGCGAAACAGCGGAAGCGTTTTGGAATGAAAGACTTTCCCGATCTTGGGGTTATTGCGGTTATCGGGCTGGGCTATGTCGGACTGCCACTTGCAGTTGAATTCGGCAAGCGTCGGCCCGTGATCGGTTTCGACATCGACCCCGTTCGCGTCGACGAACTGCTCTTGGGCGTTGATCGCACGGGCGAAGTGACATCGGACGACCTGCGCACTGCCCGTCATCTGAGTTTCAGTGCCCAACCCGACGCTCTGGCCGATGCCAACATCTTCGTCGTGACCGTGCCCACCCCCATCGACGCCCACAACCGGCCCGACCTGACCCCCCTGCGGCGGGCCAGCGAAACCGTGGCGCGGGCGCTGTCGGCAGGCGACACCGTCATCTATGAAAGCACGGTCTATCCGGGTGCTACGGAAGAGGTCTGCGTTCCAATCCTCGAAGCCACCTCTGGCCTGACTTTCAACCGCGATTTCTTCGTGGGCTACAGTCCGGAACGGATCAACCCCGGCGACCGCGACCACCGTCTGCCGACGATTGTGAAAGTCACCTCTGGCTCGACCCCCGAAGCCGCCGACCGCATCGACGCGCTTTATGCCCAGATCATCACGGCGGGGACCTACAAGGCCGAAAGCATCCGCGTGGCCGAAGCCGCCAAGGTGATCGAAAACACCCAGCGCGACCTGAACATCAGTTTGGTGAACGAGCTTGCGATCATCTTCAACCGGCTGGGCATCGACACCGGCGCGGTGCTGAAGGCGGCAGGCACAAAATGGAATTTCCTGCCCTTCCAGCCGGGTCTGGTCGGCGGTCACTGCATCGGCGTCGACCCCTATTACCTGACCCACAAGGCAGAGGAAATTGGCTATCACCCGCAGGTGATCCTGTCGGGCCGCCGGATCAATGACGGCATGGGTGCCTATGTCGCCGGGCAGATGATCAAGTCGATGATGCGCAAGGGGATCAATGTCGCAAAGTCGCGCGTGCTGATCCTTGGGCTGACGTTCAAGGAAAACTGCCCCGATCTGCGCAACACACGCGTCGTCGATATTCTGGAAGAGTTGCGCGACTACGGCGTGGTCGTGGACATCCACGACCCCTATGCCGACGCCGCCACGGCGCGCACCGAATACGGGATAGACCTGACCAACACGCCCGAAGCGCACCGCTATGACGGCGTGATGCTGGCGGTGCCGCACCGCGCCTATCTGGATCGCCCGGCGGGGTGGATCAACGGCTATGTCAAGAACCTGTCGGTGATCTATGACATCAAATCCGCGCTGCCGCGGGAAATGGCGGATCTGCGGCTGTGATGATGCGAACCCTTGGCAAGCTCTGGTCGCTTTTGACGCCACGCGAACGCAGCCGCGGCACGCTGGTGCTGGGCCTTGCGCTGGTTATGGCGGTGTTCGAGGTCGTGGGCGTCGCTTCGGTCTTTCCATTCTTTCTGGCGCTGTCAGACCCCAGCCTTGTTCAGACGAACAGTTATCTGGCTGCCGCCTACAACTGGGGCGGCTTCACCGATCACCACCGCTTCCTTCTGGCGCTTGCGCTGATCACATTCGCCTTCCTTGTCAGCGGCGCGCTGATCCGCAGCGCGGGTGAATACGCGATGACACGGTTTGTCCAGATGCGCCGCCACAGCCTTGGCACGCGCCTGATCGAACGTTACCTCCGCCAACCTTATGCGTTCTTTCTGGGTCGCCATACCGGCGAGATGGCAAAGAACATCCTGTCCGAGGTCGAGCAAGTCACGATGTTCGCGCTGGCCCCGGTATTGCGGCTGACCACATCCCTTGTGACGCTTCTGGCGATGCTGGGCTTTCTGATCGTCTTGGGCCCAATCATCGCTTTTTCTGCAATGGTCGTTCTGGGCGCGGCCTATTCCACCATTTTCCTAACGATCCGCCGCCTTGTCACCCGCAACAGCGCCCGCCGCGTCGCTGCGGATGAAGCGCGCTATACCATCGCGCGTGAAGCACTGGGCGGCATCAAGGACATCCGCATTTTGGGCAAAGAAGACGCCTATATCCGCCACTTCCGCGCGCCTTCGATCGAGGTTTCGCGGATGCAGGCCGCCAACCTCGTGCTGGGTCAGGTGCCAAAATACCTGGTCGAGGCGATTGGCTTTGGCGGCATGTTGCTTCTGTGTGTGGCGCTTTTGGCGACGCTTGGTCCCAGCGCCAGCGCCGCCGCAATCCTGCCGAAACTGGGCGTCTATGCCTTCGCGGGCTACCGGATGTTGCCATCCGTGCAGGGCATTTACCGCGCAATGGTCGAGCTTCGATTCGGCGCGGGCGCGGTGGATGTTCTGTTCAACGACATGCAAGCCTTGCCGGACATTCACCCCGACACGCGGGCCGCGCCGCCAATGCGCCTGACCTCGGCGCTTGAAGTGCAGGGCGTCAGCTATTCCTATCCCGACGCCACGCGCAGTCTAAGTGATCTGTCCCTGACCATCCCAGCGGGTGCGTCCGTTGGGATCGTCGGCGGCACCGGGGCGGGCAAAACGACGTTGATCGACTTGCTGCTGGGCCTTCTGACCCCGCAATCCGGGCGGATTAGTGTCGATGGAACGCCGATCACCGCGAAAAATGTTAAAGGCTGGCAAGCCTCGATCGGCTATGTGCCGCAATCGATCTTCCTAGCTGACACCAGCATCGCCGAGAACATCGCCCTTGGCACGCCACGCGCCCAGATCGACATGGAACGCATCGCCGAATGCGCCCGGATGGCCCAACTGGACCAGTTCGTGCAAACACAGCTGCCGGATGGCTATGACACCACCATTGGCGAAAGCGGTGTGCGGCTGTCTGGCGGACAACGACAGCGCATCGGCATCGCCCGCGCCCTTTATCACGACCCCGACATTCTGGTATTTGACGAGGCGACAAGCGCGCTGGACACTCGGACCGAACGCGAGGTGATGCAGGCAATTGCTGCGCTTCACGGGCAGAAAACCATCGTGATGATCGCCCACCGTATCTCGACCGTTGAAGGCTGCGATCAGATCGTGGTGTTGGACCATGGCTGCATCGTGGCCAGCGGAACCTATGCCGAACTGATTGCACAGCATGACGGGTTTCGCGCACTGGCGGGGGTGGCGGCATGAAGCATATGACCATCACCCAGCCCGACACCGCAACTGCGCCGAAACTGGCATTCGTCCTGCCCGACCTTCGGGGCGGCGGGGCAGAGCGTGTCATGCTGACCCTCGCGACCGAGCTTGCGCAGTTCGGATATGCCCCACATCTGATTCTGGCACGGGCGAATGGCGCGTTGATAGCCGACGCCCGGCGCGCAGGCCTTTCCATCACCGACCTGAACGCCGACCGTCTGCGGGGGGTCGCTGCCCCGTTGCGACATTGGCTGCGCGAAAACCAACCCGCAGCCCTGATCCCTGCGATGTGGCCCCTGACCAGCATCGCGGTCTGGGCGGCGCGCGGGACCGGCGTTCCGGTCATCACCACCGATCACGCGACGCTGTCGGATCAATACGCGGGCAAAGGCGCGCTGCACCGGCTTGCGCTGCGGGCCAGCATCCGCGCGACCTATCCTTTCGCGCGGGCCAATGTCTCGGTCTCGGCCGGGTCCGCCCGCGATCTGGAGCGGTTGGGAGGACTGCCCGCTCAAAGGGTCAAGGTCATCCACAACCCGGTCGCCGCCCCCGACGCCAATACGGGTCGCGCCGACTGGCCCACACAGGCGCAGCACCGGATATTGGCCGTCGGCTCGCTGCGTTGGCAAAAGGACTTCCCGACACTTCTGCGCGCCTTCCGCCAGCTTCTGGATCAGGGTTGCGACAGCGAGCTTGTGATCCTTGGCGATGGCCCCGACCGCGCGGTATTGTCGGCGTTGATCCAGTCGCTGAACCTGACCGGGCGAGTAACGATGCCGGGATACACGCCGCATACCGGGGCATATTACGCGTCTGCCGATCTGTTCGTGCTAAGCTCGCGCAGCGAAGGCTTCGCGAATGTGATCGTCGAGGCCTTGTCACACGGCTTGCCCATTGTCGCCACCGACTGCCCGCATGGACCTGCCGAAATTCTGGGCAACCGCGACATCGGAACCTTGGTGCCCGTCGGTGATGCCGCCGCGCTGGCCAACGCCATGGGTACCAACTTGCACGCACCGCATAACCCCGACGCCGCCTGTAAGCGCGCATCAGATTTCAGGCCGGGTGTCGCCGCGGTCCGATTCCTCTCACTTCTTCCGCAACCACAGTTATCAAAGCCAATGAGGCAAACATGAGCGCCACCCGTTCGATTTTCGTCACCAATAACGGCCTGTCAGACCATATCGGCACCGCGCAGGTTCTGCCGTATCTTGAAGGGCTGGCCGCGCGCGGGCACCAGATTGCCTGCTTATCGGTCGAACATCCCGCCCGGCAAGACGACTTTGCCGCCAAGGTCGCGCCACGACTGGAACGCGCGGGGATCTTGCACAACCCGATCTGGCGCCGCACCCTGCCGCTGGCAGGCAAGTTGGAACGCTTCACCATGCCGGGGCTGATGCAAAGCCGACTGGAACGGCTGGTCGACACGTTTCAGCCTGACCTGATCCATTGCCGCAGCTATATGCCGTTGGGCGCCGTGCTTCCGGTCAGCCTGCGACACGGCCTGCCGTTTGTGTTCGACATGCGTGGCTTCTGGGTGGATGAACGCTGCGAGGCCGGGATCTGGCAAGGTCCGATGGGCCGCAGCATCGCCCGCCACTTCCGCAAGCTCGAAGCACGCGCCATCAGCGGGGCAAGCGCGATTGTTGCCCTGACCCATGACGCGAAAACCGTTGTCGCAACACGACGCCCATCAGCCGGGTCGGTGACAAGCGTCATTCCCTGCAGTGTCGATCAGACCCGGTTCCGGCCCGACAAGGCTCTGCGGACCAGCACGCGGCTGGCGCTGGGATATTCTGCCAAGGACGTGGTGCTGGTGCATCTTGGGTCAGCCGGGCCGCTTTACCAGATGGGCACGACCTATCGCCTGCTGGCCGCGCTTCAGGCGCAGGGGATGCGCGCGCGGCTTCTGTTGATCGGCGATCACGACGCGCATCAGCATGTTCTGGCTGCGCAGGGTTATGGCGTCACGCTGGACCCCGCGCACCTGACCTGCCGCAAGGTGCCGCATGATGACGTGCCCGCCTTTCTGAACGCGGCCGATATCGGCCTGTCGTTCCGGATCGCCAGCAAATCCAGTCTTGGCGTTTCAGCCACCAAAGTTGGCGAATACCTGTCCTGCGGGTTGCCGGTGATCAGCAACACCGGAATCGGTGACATCAACGAAATCCTGCCCGACCGCCGCTTCGGGCTGGTGCTGGCCCATCACGACACCCCCGCAATCGAGCACGCCGCACGCACCATCGCATCCGCGCCCTTCGCACCGCGCGCCATGATCCGCGCCCATGCCGCTGGCCGCTTCTCGCTTGACCGTGCCTGCGATCAATATGACGCGCTTTACCGGATGTTTCAGGTCGAAAGACAGGCCGCATGACCCGCTCTGTCCCGCGCATTCTGGCCGTTGACGTCTGTGGCACGCTGTATGATGCGAACACCACCGCGGGGCTGGTGATGTTTCATCACGCGCGCCTTGGGCACCGCTGGCGCCACGCCGCCTTGTCGACGATCTCGCGGCGTGGGGTGCTAAGGGCCAGTCTGGTCGCGCTTGCGAAGATCACGCGGTTTGACGCCCACCGGGCGCTTGTGATGGCCAGCCTGCGCGGCGAAAACCTGTCGTCGCTGCGTGCCTCGGCCAAGTGCTATGTCTCTGATCACCTGCCGGCGCGCGCGATCCCCGCCACCCACGCCCGCGTCGACCAGATGCGCGCTGCCGGCTGGCAACCGGTTTTGGTGTCCAACGCCCTGTCACCGGTGATCGCGGAAATCGCCCGCCAGATTGACCTGCCTTTCATCGCATCCGAACCCGCCCACCGCGCCGGACGGCTGACCGGACGACTGGCGCGCGATCTGACCGGGCAGAAACGAAAAGCGGTCGAGGCGTATCTGGATCGCCCCCTTGACGCGGTCGAGTTCGCTGTGATCACCGACAACCGCTCGGACCGTGATCTGGTGGCAGCGGCTAACCCCGCTGTGCTTGTCGCCGCTGGCCACCCCCGTAAATGGATGAGGGATTGGGATGCCGAAACCCTTTGTCACTAGGCCATCACAACTGATCTGGCTGTTGCCCTTCGGCTATGCCTTCGTGTCGCGCTACCACTGGCCGCGCGATTTCGTCGTCAATGCGCTAACCGCATGGGTGCCGGGGGTAATCCTTGTCGCGCTTCTGGGTGATCTGGGGGCAGGCGCGGCGCTCGTGAGCTATCTTCTTGGTTATGCCGCGTTCATCTGCGTCTATGAGGTCGGATATCTGGCCAATGACACGATCGGGCTGCGCCATGATCCCACACCACGGCGGCGTGTCGATGTGACCCCCTCGGCCGGGTTCATGCTGGCCTTTGTCGGGCTGCGTGGCGCGGTGCTTCTGGCTGCGGCGGTGGCCTTGGGCGTTGCCACATCCGTCGTTTTCTGGGCCACCATCGGGGCCCTTGTCGCCGCCCTCATCGCGCATAACACCCTGCGCGCGGTCGAGGTCAAGTTCTACACCTTCCTGCAACTCTCCCTGCTCAGGTTTTCGCTGCCAGTGCTGCCTGTATTGATCCTGAAGAATGACACGCCGGGCATCCTTACCGTCTTTGCCACCGGGCTTTTACTGTTCAGCCTGCCACGCTTTCTGACCTATCTGGACGCCAAGGGACGTCTTTCTCTGCCCGAACGCAAGGCGCGCGCCTATCACCTTAAGGCGCATATCGCTGTGCTGCCGCTGGTTGCACTGGTGTCCGTCATGACCGGCCAGCCTGCGCCCTTGGCGTGCCTTGCATGGGGGGTGTTGGTCCAGTGCACCTATGTTTTGCGCAGTGCAGGGTGGTGGCGCGCCGGGGATGTCGCGCGACCGTGATCTATGTCGGGATATTTCTGGCTCTGATCGCCCTTCGGTTGGCCCTTGCCCACCATGCCCGGCTGCGCGATCAGGTCTATCCCGTCGTGCTGGTCGCCTTACTCCTGTTCGTCGCCTTCCGCCTTGAGGTCGGATGCGACTGGAATGGATATTATCGCCACTTCCTGATGCAATTGGACCTTGGCCTTGCCGATGTCCTGAGCCAGCGCGAGCCGTTGTGGTGGGCGCTGGTGCAACTGGTCGGGCAGTTGGGGCTGGGATATCCGTGGCTGAACGTCGCGTCGGCGCTGATTTTCTTTGCAGGGGTGCATGTGCTGGCCCGCATACAGCCCGACCGGCTGGGCTTTTTGGTGCTGCTGTTTCCGGTGCTGATCCTGAACATGCCGATGTCGGGCATCCGGCAGGCAGCCGCCATCGGTGTGATCTGCATGGCATTCGCCGCCTTCAGCGCGGCGCGCACGGCGCGGTTCGCGGTCCTGACGCTGATCGCTGCCGGGTTCCATTCAAGCGCGGGCGTCTTCCTTTTGCTCGCACCGCTGGTGGGCCAGGGTTGGATCAAGGCGCGACTGCTGGCGGCTGTGGCGCTGGCAGTGCCCGGTCTGTTTCTTCTGGCGACCGGGGATGGCGCGCAGCTTGCCGTATCGCGCTACGTCAATACGGGCGTCGATGCGCATGGTGCGCTTTACCGCGCGGGGCTGTTGGCGCTGACGGCGGGCGTGTTCTTCGCCGCCCTTCGCCCCATATGGAACATCCGGTTTGGCACCGACTATCGCATTGTCGTTCTGGGCGGGCTGATGATGCTTGCCACCGTTCCACTGGTTGGTCTGTCCAGCGTGATCGGGGACCGCATCGGCTATTATCTTGTGCCGCTTCAGGCAGTCATGTTGGCACGCATCCCGTTTCTTGGGTTGGGGCTGCCCGGCGCCGTCCTGTCAGCCACCGCCTATGCGGTTTTGCTAGCAATGCTAGGCGTCTGGTCCGTTTTCTCGGGCCACTTCCATTACTGCTATCTGCCCTATGACAGTTGGCTGTTCGACCTTCCCGATATCTATCACTTCCCGAACTGAGGTCCGCCCATGCACATCGTCCTGACTGTCAACGCCGCTTGGAACGCAACGAATTTTCGTCGTCCAGTGATCAAGGCATTGCTGAACCAAGGTCACCATGTGACCGTCCTGGCCCCCCACGATCACGCAACAAATGCGCTTCGCGATCTGGGGTGTCAGGTGGTCGATCTGGAAATGGATGTCCAAGGCATGTCGCCGCACCAAAACGCAAAGCTGGCTGCCCGGTTCGCGCAGCATTTCGCGGCGCTCAAACCCGACGTGATCCTGAGCTATACAATCAAGAACAACATTTTTGGCGCAGTGGCGGCCAAACGACTGGGCATTCCGTTCATTCCGAACATCTCGGGCCTTGGAACGGGGTTTCTGTCTGGTGGCCCGTTACGGCTGGTGGTCGAAACTCTGTACCGTTTTGCTTTCCGTGGCCTGCCCGTCCTGTTTTTTCAAAATCCCGACGACCGCAATCTGTTTCTGAACCGCAAGCTGATTTCCCCCGATCAAGCACACCTTTTGCCGGGGTCGGGCGTCGATCTGCTCCGGTTCGCGCCCGCCACGATGTCAGCGGGTGCCGACACCGTGTTCTTGATGATCTCGCGCCTTTTACGCGACAAGGGCGTGATCGAATATGTCGACGCCGCGCGCCAGATCCGCACCACGCGCACGAACGTGCGGTTCCAGATTCTCGGCCCGGTCGATGCTGCGAACCGGTCAGCTTTGGGCGCAACCGAACTGGCACAATGGGCGCAGGAAGGCATCATCGAACATCTGGGCGAACACCCGGACGTACGTCCCTTTATTGCAGGGGCCGATTGCGTCGTTCTACCATCCTATCGCGAGGGCGCCCCCCGCACGTTGCTTGAAGCCGCAAGTATGGCCCGGCCTGTAATCGCCACTGATGTACCGGGGTGTCGCCATGTGGTTGAGGATGGCATCACGGGCCTGCTGTGCGCGCCGCGCAACACCGATAGCCTTCGCGATACGATCCAAGCGTTCACGGCGCTGCCCCCCAGCGCACGCGAGGCGATGGGCAGGGCCGGGCGGGGCAAGATGAAGCGCGAATACGATCAAGCCATAGTGGTCCGAGCTTACCTGGCTGCGATTGCCGAAGTGACGCAAACAGCGGTCATGTCTCAACCTGCCACACGGTTACATGCGTGATCGTTCTGTCCGCCCGCCGGGTAATTCCGCAACACTATCCGACCGGTGCCACCCAAATAAAAACAACCTATGGTTTTTTTATTTTTTACAATTGCACTTTTGGTATGTATTAATTGGTTGCTCTGACCCTGCGCAAAACCGCAGGCAGACACGCTTGGATCGTCGGAGGAAAAACATGTACCCCAGCGGATTGCGCGCACTTCTTTTTGGCTCATGCCTGATGGTTTCTGGCTGCGGCGTGACCTACCACAGCCCGACCGTGCAAAGCCAAGCCGCCGGGCTGGACGTGCGTGTGGTTCCGATCACCGCAAGCTCGGTCAAACAGGCTAATGGGGCACTATATCAACCACTGGACCTGCCGCTAGCCTTCCAGTCGGTGGCAAGCGGATCGAGCCTGCTGCACGGGCAGGCCGCACTGCCAAAGATGCCCGAAAGCCCCAAACAATCGCGCGACACGATCACCACGAACCTGCCTGCGGACAAACCAGCCCCACGATACCGGATCGGGGTCGGGGACGTGGTGATGCTGGTCACCAAAAGCGCGGCCAGCACAATAGAAGAGCTGGGCGGGCTGCTAAGCGCACAAACCCAGCGGCACGGGTTTACCGTCCGCGACAACGGCATGATCTCGATCCCAGATATCGGTCAGGTCGAGGTGGCGGGCAAAACGCTCGACGATGCGGAAGACGCCGTTTTTCAAGCCCTCGTCGCAAAGAAAATCGACCCCGCGTTCAGCCTTGAGATTACCGAGTTCAAATCCCAACACGTGGCCATTGGCGGCAAGGTCGCACGCGCGGGTGCCGTGCCCCTGACCCTGAAACCCTTGCGCCTTGGCGATGCACTGGCACAGGCGGGCGGCGTGACCGCGACCGACCGGAAAACGACCGCGATCCGGCTGTATCGCGATGGCACACTTTATCAAATGCCAGCCGCAGCGTTGCGATCAAATCCGTCCGCACGGAACCTGACACTGCTGCCGGGCGACGCGGTCTATGTCGATGAAGGATACAGTCTTGATCGGGCAATGGCGTTTTACGAAACACAGATTGCCGCCATTGGCCTGAAACGCGGCGCGCGGTTGCAGGCATTGACCGAATTAAAGGCCGAAATGATCCTTCAGCGCGATGTCCTTGACGAACAGCGTGCCAACTTCACCACCCGCCGCGATCTTGACGCCGAGCGGCGCGATTATGTCTATCTGGCCGGCGAGGTTAAACAGCAAGGCCGCATCGCGCTTCCCTATGGACGTCACGCCAACCTTGCAGACGTTCTGTATGACGAGGGCGGTTTTGACACGAAGACCGGCAATCCGGGGCAGATCTATGTGATACGCTCAGGTACGGACCCCGACAACATCAAGGTCACCGCTTGGCATCTGGACGCCACCAACGTCATCAACATGACATTGGCTACGCGGATGCAGATGCGCCCCAATGACATTGTCTTCATCGAAGAACAGCCGATCACCAAATGGTCGCGCGCCTTCGAACAGGCATTCCCCATCCTGATCAACAAGTCAGTGAACGGCGATAGCGGCGCGCTCTAGGCCTGTGCCGCGCCGTAATAACCACCGCCCTGCGCACCATTATCGGCATAGGTGTCGGCATATCCATAGCGCGCCATCTGGTCTGGTTTGACCTGCGACAGAACCGTGCCGCTGACCGGACAGTTCGCCAGATCAAACTGACGCAAGCCCGCGGCCACTTGCCGGCGCGTCGTCTTGTTCCACGCAACCACGAAAAGCACGGCATCCACATGGCGCGCGATCACCCTTGCATCGGGCACAACCAGAACCGGCGGGCTATCAATGACAATCATGTCATAACTTGCGCGCGCCGATTGCATCATCTGCTCGAACCGGCGCGAGGCAAAGACGTCTGCCGCACTGGATTGCGTGCCTTCACCCAGCAGCACATCCACGCCCAGCGCCGAAACATGCTGGACCGCATCGGCCAAGGTCTTTTGCCCCGCCAGTACAGACACTAACCCGCCTTCAGACGATACCCGGACATACTGCGCCAACGTACGGCGGCGTATGTCTCCCTCGACCAACAGCACTTGCTTTCCCAGCCCGGCAAGGTTTTGCGCCAACGCAACAGCTTGTGTGGTCTTGCCTTCACCCGGCATGGCCGAAGCGGTCAGGATCACCTGCGGCGGCTGATCGACATTCGCCATCAACAGCGATGTGCGCAGGTTGCGAATGGCCTCGACCGCAGCGGCGGTGGGGTGGTCCACCAGAAATGGCACCAGTTCGTTCCGCTTCGTGACCGGCAGGACAGGGATTTGTCCAAGGACCGGTTTGCCCGTCGCGCCCTCCAGCTCCTCGGCCGTACGAAAACCAGCGTGCAGAAATTGTTTCGACAGAACGTAAAGCGCCGCAATCATCGCGCCAATCAGCATGGTCGACACCATGATCAGGCCCTTGCGCGGCGATTGATAGGTGCCAGCGGACGCCTCTGACAGCACGCGTGCGTTCGCTTCTTGCAAACCGCCAAGCGCGCTGGCCTCTTTCAACCGCAACAGTAGCGTTTCATACAGAACCCGCGTTGCCTGCGCTTCACGTTCAAGTTGCTGCAATCGAGTCAGGTCTGCGGCTTGGGTGGCCACCGCGTCCTCCAACTCCGCAACGGATTGATCCAGGGCAACCTGTTGCGATGATAGCCGCTGGTGGGTTGCGGCGTACTGTGCCTCCACCCGGTCAAGATGCACGTCAATCTGTGTGGGGTCCGATTGCGCGGCCAAGCGGGCCAGTTGCTGATCTCCGATCATTGTCGCGATGCCGGCAACGTCACCTGCCAATCGCAATCGTGCAATCTCGGCCACATCCTGAGCAGCCAGATTTGCACGGTCTTGCACGTCTGCCAACCGTGCGCGCACCTCTTTCAACCGCGCGCCCATCAGCGCCAGTCCCTCGGCCGAGGTCAGCTGAGTGCGCGCCTGCAAACCTGCGATGGCCTGTTCCCGCGCGGCCAAATCCTGCTGCAATGCCCCAACGCGGCCCGACAGCCAGCCCGCAGCCTGTTCAGCGGCAGAAAACTTTGTGTTCATCTGGTCCTGAAGATAGATGTCCGCCAAGGCATTCGCCATTATTGCGGCCTTTTGACGGTCCTCCGATGTTACGGAGACAACGAAAATCCGAGTATTACGTTGCACCCGCGCAGTGATCGCATCTTGCACGTTGCGCAAGACCCGATGGGCCGTTTCGGGATCTGCAGGCCCCGGTGCATCAACCGGCCCTGACCACCAGCCAAACCCCGAGCGCAAGACGGGGTTGAACTCCGGATCATCTGTCAAATCCAGCTGGGCCACCAGTTGCGCCACCAGGCTTCGCGACCGGATGATATGTAGCTGAGTATTCATATCCGACAAGTCCGCCGACAAGCCCCGCCCCGATGTCGTGCGATCAAGCACCAGATCGCTGGGTGGTTGCAACACCAACAGGGTCGCCGCCGCATATTTCGGCTTCGCAACGCCGTAGCCATAGACAGCGCCCAGCAGCAAACCGATCAGACCGAAAAGTGCAATTGTTGCGCGGCCACGCCAAAGCGCACGCCCGATTTGCACAAGATCAAGATCTCGACCATTCGGTGTCGTATGGTTGTTTTGCCCGGCGCCGCCGTATGGATTAGAAAATCCTTGCCGAATATTCATTCGAAACCCTCGTTTAGCATAGGTTTGATCTGCATGACCTAACGCCCCGCACGGCCGACAATTGTCGCAAGCGTGCGCCAGAATATCCAAGCCTCAAACCGTAGGCTGCGGTTGGCGATATAGTAAAGATCAGCCTCGACCTTGCGGGCGGTGGCAGCGATACCTTCTGCATACCCGATTTCGGTCTGCGCAAAACCGCTGATGCCCGGCAAAACGGCATGGCGCGCACGATAGCCGGGGATGTGATGCAGATAGGTTATCGCGTGGTCATAGCAGTCGGGGCGCGGCCCGATTAGACTCATCTCACCGCGCAAGACATTGATGATTTGAGGCAGTTCGTCGATCCGACTTTGGCGCAGCATAGCACCCAGACTGGTGATGCGCTCTTCCTCAAGCGGTTCATCCACACGCCGCGTCTGTGCTGAAGGCGTCATCGTGCGAAACTTGAAGGCCTTGAAAGATGCGCAATTTCGACCCATCCGGTGCTGCGTGAAGAAGACAGGGCCGGGGTTGGCAGCGTGATTTATCACGAACAGAACCACCGCCATCGCGCACAGAACAGGAAGAAGAAGCACGCAAACCAAGATATCGAAGCCACGTTTCCCAATGGCAAATCCAGCGGGTGTCAGCACGACAGCATCAAGCTGAGAGGTCTTCAACCCCTCTATCTGGCCCGAGGGGGCGCCAAATTCATACATGATATTCCTAAAGGTTGCAGTCTACTGCATTATAAACACCTTTAGGTTGATATCATGGTTTTTTTAGACGTCAAATAAAATTGAACATATCGCACATGCGGTGTGGCCCCTGCCCTTGTCGCCGGGCAGGGCTTTACTCCGCGACCGGAACTGGTGACAGGCCGAGCAGGGGAACCGCGAAACCGGCGTCCAGCCCAGTGATTGCGATCAAGCAGTCCGCCGCCAGACTGGGAAAGCTGCCCGGCGACAACGGTGACCAGATGCGCAGCGCGGCCTGCGCCACCGATGCGGCAGCAATGTCGGCGTCGTCGGCATGATCCGGCGCGCGCAATGGCTGCGCGGCGACTTCCGCGAACTGTGGCTCCGCCAGAAGTGACACCAACGCATAACGCGCACCGCGTTCATCTTCCCACATTGCATCGCCAAATGTATGTACATCTGCCGATGTATTGCCGACACACAGGGCAAACTGGTTGGCGGGTGCCGTCAGATGTTCAGGGCAGGCAATGGTAATTCGTAAAGTCACAGCGTTACGCCTGTACGGGCGGCCACCCATGCCTCAAGCTCGGTAATCTGCGCGGCATTGGGGTGGGCTACTGCCGCGGTCCAGACCTGCAGCCCGAACAACCGAAACGCACCGGGAATGCTGCCCGTTACTTGGCCCAGCCCAACGCGAAGCGGCTGTGCGGCAATTGACTGAGTGGTCAGTTTCTGACCCGTGTCGATGACTACGACCCCGTCCAGCCGCGCCGTAACACGACCGGCAACAGCCTGCACCGTCACCACATGTCGCGCGTGGTTTCCCCAGACTGAGGGCGACGCGACATTTGTCGCTGACACGCCCTGTTGTGACATGCGGCTGTAATATTGCAATCGATCGATATTTGGTCTCACCCCGATCGACATACCATTAGTGCTGGTCCGGCTGATCTCGGCCAGATTCACGCGGGCGGTGCCAGATGTTGACAGCATCTGATACCCCAGCACCATCGTTATGGGGTTTTGCACGTCAAATACCGCCTCTGTCAGCAGGCCGTCATCGACGCCATCAGACTCAATCCAATGCAGTACACCATCGGTCCGATAGGTTGGTCGCGCAGCACTGACCGGTTGTGCAAGATCGTGCCCATTAGACGAACAATCCTGCCACAACCCCACTGGCTGATTGTCTTGCGTCACCGCCACCGTGCCGGCTGGATCCTGAAACAGCCCGCCCGGCTGTGCAGGGTCGAAGAAAACCGACGGTGACGCGTTTAGGGGTGAAAACGCAGCCGGACCAGACTCCGTTCTTCGGCGCAATGCGACCGCCGGTATGTCGTAACCCAACCCCATCATCAGACAAGCACGAAGGCGTGGATGCCGGTGGCCGTAGTGCCGGTGGCCAGAATACGGCGGATACCCACGGGCAGGATTGCATTGTCACTTACGGTCACCACCCGGTCATGCCCCGCAACCGAGGTGAAAGCAACCGCGCCCCCGGTTTCAACATAAAGCGCGACGGCGAAATGGCTCAGGTCCACCGCATCGGACGGAGTGACCGGCGCCATGTCGGTAGCGGGCCCACGCAAAGAAAGCGAGCGGTTCTCAAAGGGGTTGGTCATCATTTGCTCCTGACATAATCGCACGATGTGCACCGCCATGCCGAAGAATCCGACGGCGGCCACGGATCGTCCGAGTCCTAAGGAACAGGGGTTTCAAGGGTCTGACCCAGCCGGTCGCCGTTATCAGGAAACGTTAACCGATGGGCGACTGCGGGGCGCCAGTTGCAGGCCGCGTGATAACACGTAAGGCCTGATCCCGCTGCAACTGCGTCCACAACCCATCCAACGCACCCTTGCGATTTTTTGGGTTGCGATAAATCCGCACCTGAAGATCAGCCGTCAGCCGCTCATCGACAATCGCCAGCCGTCCACCCACCAATTCGGTTTCACACAGGCTCAGCGGCAGCCAGCCCATGCCAAACCCCTCAAGGATCATGGCTTTTACACTGCTGGCCAATGCGTTCTGGTTAACGACCAGCATCTTTTGCGGCCTGACTGCTTGGCCCAACACGAAATCCTGCACCGCCCGCAACGCGGACCCGGCCCCATAGGACAACAGCGGCATGGTGTCCTTGCTGCCGGGTTTGAACCGGAATTCGGCCTCGCCACCCCCCCTTTTGGTGCGTGACACCGGCACGAACCGGTCGGCCGACAGGGTAAGATGTTCGAAATTCGCGACCTCAAGCGGACCCAGAAACTCCATCGACGGGTGCCAATAGGTCAGGATCGCATCACAATAGCTTTGCTGAAGTGCACTGACAAACTGGTCCGCGGCCCACGAGGTCGAGTTCAGATCCGTGTCCACCCCGCCGCTGCTGACAAGCGGGGCGATCAAAGATTTGTAATGGGTCATGTAAAGCGATTGCGACGCCGCAAAGCGGATCACATTCTCGCTGGTCGCGTCAATGGTCTGACACCGTTCGATCGTCTCTTCATAGGTGCGCAGCATGATGCGGGCTTGTGACAAGAACACCTCACCTGCCGGGGTCAGCGCCAGGGGCAGGGTGTCGCGGTTGATCAGGCGCACGCCGATCTCGTTCTCAAGCGCGCGAATACGGCGCGAGAATGCCGGTTGGCTTACATTGCGATCTTCCGCCGCGCGCGAGAAATTCTTGCACGCGACCAAAGCTTCAAAATCTCTGAGCCAGGCAATATCCAAAGACGCGGGTCCATATCAGGTGCCGACCATCCCTTCGTCCAACCGACCTTCCTCGACAGCGTGGCAGGCCACAAGACTGCCGTCGGGCTGGTGAATGGCGTTCGGCTTTTCACTACTACATCTGTTATTCGCAAACGCGCAGCGGCTTTGGAAGGGGCAACCTTGCGGCAAGTTGATCGGCGTCGGGATCTCGCCTTTCAGGCGGATATGGTTCGGCCGGTCATCCTTTAGCTGCGGCACAGCGGACAACAAAGCCCGAGTATAGGGGTGTTTGGGGTGAGAGAACAGGGTGGCCGTGTCAGCAACCTCACACACCGATCCAAGATACAGCACCGCAACCCGTGTGCCGAAATGTTCAACGACGCTCAGATCATGGGTGATGAACAGATAGGTCAGGCCGCGGCTTTCCTTGGCCTCAAGCATCAAATTCAGGACTTGCGCTTGAATAGAGACATCAAGCGCGCTGATCGGCTCATCCGCGATGATGAATTCGGGGTCGACCGTCAGGGCGCGCGCAATTGCAATCCGCTGGCGCTGACCACCCGAAAATTCGTGCGGGTATCGCTTGGCCCAACTGGGGTCGACGCCGACCGACATCATCACCTCGGTGACTTTATCGCGCACCTCAGCCACCGAGAACGTAGGGTAGTGATGGCGAACAGGTTCTTCCAAGGCCTGCCGGATCGTCATGCGCGGATTCAGCGACGCATAGGGGTTCTGAAAGATCATCTGGATCTTTTTACGCAAGGGCTGCATTTCCGCGCGCGACCTGTTGTCGATCCGCGCGCCATCATAATGGATCTCGCCCTTGGTCGGGGTCAGTAGCCCGGCAACCAACCGCGCAACCGTGGATTTGCCGCAACCACTTTCACCAACCACGCACAATGCCTCACCCCGGTTGACGTCCAGCGTGACATCGTTCACCGCATGAACGCCACGGGTTTCGCGGACAAAGCGACCATTGCGGAACTTCAGCGTTTCCAGCCAGCCTTGATCAAGGTCGAACCGTTTTTCAAGGTTCCTGATTTCGACCAAAGGAGTCTGAGCGTTCATGTCTTTCATGCGTCCTGCTCCTGTCGTGCGCCCTCGGCGTGAAGTCGTTCAACCTCGTGGCAGGCCACCCTAACCTCGCCGTATTGAATGATCTCGGGCAGTGTCGTGCGGCACAGATCGGTTGCATATTCGCAACGTGGATTGAACGGGCAGCCCGGCGGAATGTTCGTCAAGGACGGCATATTGCCCGGAATCTGACGCAGTTTCTGACCCGGCAGGGTTTGCTGCGGCAAGGCGTTGATCAGCCCTTGGGTATAAGGGTGCTGCGGATCGTTGATGATCTCGCGCGTGCGTCCGGCCTCGATGATGCGGCCTGCATACATGACCAACGTGCGTTCGGTCATCTGACTGACGACGCCGAGATCGTGAGTGATCAGGATCAGGCCGACCTTGTTGGACTGGCACAGTTCCAGCAGCAGTTCCATGATGTCCGCCTGAATGGTCACGTCCAGCGCGGTGGTGGGTTCGTCTGCGATGATCAATTCCGGGTCCAGCAGAAGTGCAATCGCGATGATAATCCGCTGGCGCATCCCACCGGACAATTCGTGCGGGTATTGGTTCAGCCGCTCCTCGGGCGAGGGGATATAGACCTCGCGCAGCTTTACGATCGCGATCTGGCGCGCCTCTTCCCGACTTAGCTTGCGGTGCGCCATCAGGGTTTCCAGCATCTGCTGCCCAATGGTCAAAACGGGGTTCAGCGTGACCATCGGATCTTGAAAGATCATCGCCATTTTGTCGCCACGCAACTCGCGCAGGCGAGCATCGCTCATCTTCACCACATCTTCGTCGTGAAACAGAATTTCGCCACGGTCCACGAAGCCAGGACGGCTGATCAGATTCATCAGGGCAAACCCGGTAATCGACTTGCCCGCACCGCTTTCACCGACAATGCCCAGCCGTTCCCCCTTGGCCAGATCAAACGAGATGCCATTCAAGGCGGTTACGGTTTCGTCGCGCATGGCGAATTTTACGGTCAGATCGCGAACCGAAAGCAATGACATCGCGTTATCCCTTATAGAGTTTCGGGTTCAGAACGTCGCGCATCCAGTCGCCCAGCAGGTTGATCACCAGAACCAAGATAACCAGCACCACACCGGGGATCACCGTGATCCACCAACTGCCCGAAAAGATATAGTCGAACCCGGACGAAATCAGCGACCCAAGTGACGGTTGGCTGGGCGGCATACCCAGACCAAGGAAGCTCAGCGATGCTTCCGAGATGATCGCGTTAGCCACCTGCACAGTCGAAATGACGAAGATCGGCGACAGCGAGTTCGGCAGGATATGCCGCACCATGATCCGACCGGGGCCGAACCCCAGAACCCGCGCGCTGTCGACATATTCCTTTTTCTTTTCGGCCAGTACAGTGGCGCGGACCGTCCGCGCGTATTGCGGCCATTCCGCGACGCCAATCACCGCGATCAGGAAAAATACGGCATAGCGATTGAACAGCTCGGACCCGAACATCGCTTGCGTAACCGCCAGAAAGATGATCGCCACCATCAAGGTCGAAAAGGAAAGCTGAATATCCGCCATCCGCATCAGCAAACTGTCCAGCCGCCCACCGATGTATCCCGCGATCAAACCAATCGAGATGCCCAGAAATGCCTGCAACGCTACGGCACAAATACCGATCATCAGAGACAAGCGCGTGCCGTAAAGAATGGTTGACCAAAGGTCGCGCCCTTGGTCGTCAGTGCCCAGCATGAACTCGGGCAAGGCGCCGTCGATCCAAGCGGGCGGATACTCCGAGTTCATGATGTTGATTTGCATCGGGTCATAGGGATCATAAGGCGCGATCACCGGCGCAAGGATCGCCGCCGCGGCGATCAGCACGAAGATGATCAAGCTGACCACCGCCACCGGATTGCGCCGGAAGCTATACGCCATATTGGAATTCACGATTTTCGACCAGCGCGAGGGTTCCATGGTTGGGGAAACGGTCTCGGTGTTCATGCGCCCATCCTTGCAAGGTTCACGGTCGGGTTCACCAATCCATAGATCAGGTCGACGATGGTGTTGGTCACGACGAAGATGAAGCCGACGACGATCAGATAGGCCACGATCAGCGGGGTATCGACGCGGTTGACGGCCTCAAGGAACATGAAGCCCATGCCCGGCCACTGAAAGACGGTCTCGGTCAGGATGGTATAGGCCACCATGGTCCCGATCTGCACACCGCCCACCGTGATGACCGGCAGCAAAGTGTTCTTCAGCGCATGCACGAAGTAAATCCGCCACGGCTTGATCCCCTTGGCGACGGCGTATTTCACGTATTCGGATTGCAGAACTTCCATCATCTCGGCCCGGATCAGGCGAACAAACAGCGGCAACATGATCGAGGCAAGGGCAATCGAGGGCAGGATGATGTGCATCCAGCCGTCGGCCGTTGCGAAATTGGTTTCCCAATAGCCCCAGACATGCACGACATCGCCGCGCCCGAAGGATGGGAACCAGCCGTATTCGACCGAAAAGACAAAGATCATCAGAATCGCGGTCAGGAAAACGGGAATCGAAATGCCGACAATGGATATTCCCATGATGATCCGACTCACGATCGCATCGGGTTTGATCGCGGTATAGACACCCAGCGGGATGGACAGACCAATGATGATGACTGTCGCGCCCAGCACAAGCTCCAGCGTGGCGGGCAGTTTTTTCATGATCACATCCAGCGCGGGTTCCTTGAAGAAATAGGACGTGCCCAGATCACCCTGAAGCGCATTGCCCGCAAATCGCAGATACTGGGTGATGAAACTGTCGTTCAGCCCCAGATCGTCGCGCAACTGCTGGCGGACCTCTTCTGAAACGGACTGACCGACCAGCTCACGCAGGGGGTCGCCCAGATTGCCCTGAATGGCAAAGGCGATAAGCGAGATGACGAACATCACGGCTATCGCCTGAAAAACTCGCTTCACGAGATAGGCAAACATCTGAATGACCTTATTCGTTGGGGGTGGCGTCGCAGGATACGGCCTGAAGGACCGTCAGACTGCAACGAAGAGGCAAACCGGGCCAACGGTACACGCCAGCCCGGTTGCAGGTTTCCTTATTCGACGACCAGATCACCGAAATAGGGGAAGTTCAGCGCGTTCACGATCTCGCCCGAGTTCATGCCGGCCTTCGACCCCCAAGCAAGGTTCTGCCAGTGCAACGGAACATAGGCGGCGTCTTCGTACAAAATACCCTCCAGCTTTTGCAGCATTTCAGCGCGCTTGTCCTGATCGGTTTCTGTGTTGGTCGCGATCATCAACGCATCGGCTTCTTCGTTGCAATAGTTGCCCGAGTTATACTGTCCATTGCCGGTGTCGGCATCCGGACAAGCTGACAGGAACTGGTGGAAGTTAGCGGAATCTTCCGTATCCGCATGCCAGCCGATCATCATCATGTCAGCGGCACGTTCGTCAAACTTCGGCCAGTATTGCGCTTTCGGCAAGGTTTGCAGGTCCACTTTGATGTTGATCTGCGACAGCATCGAAGCAACGGCCTGTGCGATCTTGTCATCGTTCACATAGCGGTTGTTCGGCGCCATCATGGTCAACGAGAAACCATCGGCATAACCTGCTTCCTCCATCAACGCCTTGGCTTTTTCCACATCAAAACGCGGTGTCAGCGACGGGTCATGGCCCAGATAACCTGCCGGGCTGGCCTGTGCCGCAACGGTGCCGAAGCCACGCATAATGCGATCAACGATACCGGCGTTGTTCACGGCATAGTCAATCGCCTGACGAACGCGTGCGTCTTTCAAAGGTTCCGAACGTTCCTGGTTCATCTGGAAGGTGATGATCCGGGTGCCGGGCATGGTGATCAGGTCAACGCCATCAGCATCGGCCACACGTTGCAGATCGGTCGGCGGCACCGGCGCGATGAAGTCGACATCACCAGACAGAAGCGCAGCCACGCGGGTCGGGTCTTCCTTGATCGGGGTCAGAACGATCTGGTCCACATTGCCTTTGCTCTCGGTGTCCCAATAATCCGCGAACCGATCAAACACGACTTTCACGCCTTGCTCACGTTCGGACACAACATAAGGGCCAGTGCCCGACACGTTACGCGACGCGAAGCTATCACCGTGCTTGACGATCTCGGACTTGTCTTTGCCGTCATCCGTTTCGCCAGTGTAAAACGCGCTGTCCATCGGGAAGATGTAGGTCGCAGTGTGCAGAACCAGCGGGTAAGGCTCGGACGTCTTCAGATCAAAGGTCATGTCATCCACGACCTCGACATCAGTGAAGGGCGCAAAGATGCCCTTGAAGTCATCGCTTTTCTTCAGGCGGTCAAATGTCCAGTCCACGTCCTTCGCGGTCAGCATGTTACCTGAATGGAACTTGACGCCGCTTTTCAGCTTGAAGCGCATGGTGGTGTCGTCGATCTGTTCCCAGCTTTCGGCCAGGCGCGGTTCGAACTGAAGATCCTGCGTCCAGCGCACCAGCGGGTCATAGACCATATGAGATAATTGCAGCGTGCCGCCCGACAGTTGTTCATGCGGGTCCAGCGATACCGGGTCGGCGTCATAGGCGACGCGCACGGTATTTTCGGCGTAAGCTGCCGACGCCATTGTTGCCACGACGGCCGCAGCCGTCAGGCTTCTGACGAATTTTGTCATTGAGATACTCCCCTGTGTTTGTGCCAGTGAAGCTAGCCCCCTGTTGACGCAAAGGGCAAATGCCTAAAGCGAATAGCCAATGCGCCGAACGCATGGGATGCCAGAAGATACGCAACTTTTCGCATTGAAATCTCATTACAATCAATCTAGTTATAGACCTATAACTTTTTGATCGGAATCGTCATGTCCGCGCCCAAGGAAAAGATACCGCACCGCTGGATCAAGCCAGTGGCGATCATTGCGCTGATCTTCGGGGCGATGACGATATTTTCTGGCGGCAGCGTGTTGTTTGGCCCCGCCCCTGCACGGGAAGCTGCGGGCAATTACATCGAATTCGTCGTCTGGTTCAATTTCCTTGCGGGTTTTGCTTATGTCATCGCGGCCATCGGGCTGTGGCTGGATAAGGTATGGGCGCCCTTGCTTGCGGGCATCATCGCGGCTGCCACCGCCATCATCATCCTTGCCTTTGCTGCCACAATCATCTCTGGCACCACGTTCGAGGTCCGCACCGTCGGCGCACTCGCCTTTCGGTTCCTGTTTTGGACCATCATCGCCCTTGCCACACGCCGCACAAGCATACGCCCGTGAAAACCCGCAAACCATCCGGCGACCGCAAGGCTGAAATCCTGGCCGCAACCCTTGATCTGGCGTTCGAGGTTGGGCCGGACCATGTCACAACCGGCCAAATCGCAGGGCGGCTGGGCCTGACCCAGCCCGCGATCTATAAGCACTACCCGCGGAAAGAAGACATCTGGATCGCCATTGCCGATAGCGTTGTGAAACGGATCGCGCAGAATACCGCGCTTGCCGCAAATTCTGAAAAGCCTTCCGCCGACCTGCTGCGCGACATGGTACTGGCACATCTGCATCTGGTCCGCGACCACCCGGCCTTGCCTGAAATCATGGTGACGCGCGACCCGACCGGACGCCTCGCCCAGACACGCCAACGCGTCTTGGAGGCGATGACCGAATTTCACAACGCGCTTGTCCTGTGCTGCGACCGGCTGCGCCTCGCGGGCCAGTTGCGCTCAAACCTAACCCCCGACGACTGCGCCACGCTATTGGTCGGCCTGATCCAAAGCCTCGTGTTGCGTCTGATCCTGACCCGCGACACCGGGCATCTTGTCCAGGACGGCACCCGCCTTCTGGACTTGCAATTATCACTTTTTGAACCTGAAGGAAGCCAGCCATGAAAACCGGCTTGAAACTGGCGCTGATCACCCTGCCCATAGCCTTGGTGGGCGCCGCCATCCTGGCTTATGTCGTGGCAAACCGTGCCCCGCCCGAACGCATTGACCTTGCCGAGCGCGCCAGCGCCGTGCGGGTCACAACCGCGAAGGTTCGCGAGATCACGCCAACCGTGATAGGCTTCGGCGTCGTGACGCCCGCCCGAACCTTCCAAGCCATTACGCAGGTTGGCGGCACGGTCGATTACGTAAACCCCGCCCTCCAAGATGGGCAAATCCTGCCCAAAGGGGCTGTGTTGTGGCGGTTGTCGCCCACGGACTTCAACCTTGCCATCGCGCAGGCCAACGCCAACATCCGGTCCGCCGAAGCACGACTGGCCGAATTGAGTGTATCCGAAGAAAACCAGCGCGCCGCGCTTGAGATCGAGCAAGAAGCCCTGTCAGTCAAGGCATCCGACCTTGCCCGGGCCGAGGCCTTGTTCAAAGCCGGGACAATGACCCAGACCGCCCGTGACGCGGTGCGCGCCGCCCATCTGGCCCAGCGGCAAAAGGTGCAGGGCATCGAAAGCACGCTGGCCCTCTTTCCCACGCAGCGCGCCGTTCAAACCGAACAAATCGCCTTGTACGAAGCCAATCTGGACACCGCCGAACTGAACCTTCAGCGCAGCAACATGACCCTTCCGTTCACCGCCCGCGTCGCGTCCCATTCGATCGAGGTGGGGCAGTTTCTGAACGTCGGCCAATCCGCCGCCACATTGGACGGTGTGGATCTGGCCGAAGTCGTCGTGCAGGTTGCTATGGACCGTTTCCGCCGTCTGGTCCAATCACACGGCGACGCGCCCAGAACCTTGCCAATGGACCCCTCGCAACTGACCGATGTTTTGCGCACACTGAAACTGCAAGCCCAGGTGCGCCTGTCTTTGGGGGACGAGGTCGTAACATGGCCCGCCACCGTCGCCCGGCTAAGCGATGGGATCGACCTCAAGACCGGCACGGTCGGCGTCGTGGTGCAGGTCGACAATCCTTATGGGCGGACAGAGGCCGGAAACCGCCCTCCGCTGGCCAAGGGAATGTTCGTCGATGTTGCTCTGCGCTCGACCCCGGTATCGGGCATCGTTCTCCCGCGCAGCGCCCTTCATAACGGACGAGTCTTCGTCGCCGATCAGGACAACCGGCTCAGCACCCTCGCGGCCAGTCCGCACCTACTGCAAGATAACATCGCGCTATTTACAGAAGGTGTTCCCGAAGGCAGCCGGATTGTGCTCAGCACGCCCATCCCGATGATCGACGGCGCGCTTCTTGACCCTCATCCAGACCCCGCTGTGATCGACCAGCTTCTGGCGGAGGACGCGGCGCAATGATCCGATTTTTCACCGCTCACCCAACCATCGCCAACCTGTTGATGATCCTGTTCCTGTCCGCCGGCTTGTTCGTCAGCCCCACCTTGCTGCGCGAGACCTTTCCCCGCGCTGCGCCCAACGAGGTTGAAGTCACCGTCCCCTATCCCGGTGCCCGCCCGGAAGAGGTTGAAACCGCCATCTGCGAGCGGGTCGAAAACGCACTGGACGCCGTTACCGGCATTGAACGCCACAACTGCGAGGCGCGCGAGAACCTTGGGCGTGCGGTGGTGACGATGCGCGAGGGCGAAAACTTTCAGGGCTTCGTCGCCGATGTTAAATCGGAAATTGAAGCCATCACCGATTTTCCCGACCGGGCCGAGACCGCGACCATCAAACCCCTTGGGCTGACCGATTTCGTCGCGTCGGTTGCCGTCACCGGCCCCGAAACGCGCACTGATCTGAAAGATTACGCCGAACAAGTCCGCACCGGTATGCTGCGTTGGGGCGGCATCCCCAAGGTGGACATCCGCGGCTTTTCCACGCGCGAGTTACAGATCAACCTGCATCCCGGTGCCCTTCAGAAATTCAACGTCTCGGTGGCCGACATCGCCCGCACCGTACAGGCGGGCAGCTTGGACTTGCCCGCAGGCAGCATCGAGACATCGACCGAGACCCTTTTGCTGCGCGTGGCCGAAGAACGGCGCGACACCGCTGAACTGGCCGCGCTTATCGTGCGGTCCTCGGCCGATGGTGGTCAAGTTCGGCTGGGCGATTTGGCCGACATCTCGCAAGGGTTTGCGCTGGACGATGACGTAATCCTGTTCGACGACAAGCCAGCGGCAATCCTCGACATCACCAAAACCCGCGCCGAGGATAGCTTGCGCACGATGGACGCGCTGCAATCGTTTCTTGAGAACGAGCGCGCCCAAGCCCCGCCCGGTGTCACTTTAGCAATCACCGCCGATGGTGTTTCAGTCGTGCGTGACAGGTTGACCTTGGTGGTGGTCAACGGGCTGCAGGGGCTGGCTTTGGTCTTCCTTGTCTTGTGGCTGTTCTTTGGCTTTCGCTTTTCGTTCTGGGTCGCGATGGGGCTGCCCGTATCCTTCATGGGCGGCGTCGCCCTGATGGGCTTGATCGGCTATTCGCTGAACCTGATGACGACGCTGGGTTTGTTGATCGTGATCGGGCTTTTGATGGACGACGCAATCGTGATCGCCGAAAACATCGCCCGCCTGCGCGAAAAAGGCCGCAGCCCATTGGATGCGGCGGTCGAGGGCGCGACACAGGTGTTTCCCAACGTGCTTGCCTCGTTCGGGACGACCGCGATGATCTTCGGATCGCTTGCGTTCCTGTCGGGCGATCTGGGCGCGGTCTTGCGCGTGGTGCCTGTCGTTATGCTGTTTGTCCTGATGGTCTCGCTGATCGAAGCTTTTCTGATCTTGCCCCACCACCTGATCCACAGCCTTGAGGTCGCAAACAACGATACCGGCCTTCGCGCCCGTGTCGAACATGCGGTCGACTGGACGCGCAACCGTGTTGTCGGGCCGCTGGTCGACCTGACGATCCGCTGGCGCTATGCGGTCGCTGGGGCAAGCGTTGCGGTGCTTCTGATCGCAACCAGCATGTTGGCGGGCGGTTATTTGAAATTTACCGCCTTTCCCGAACTGGACGGCGACACGATTGTCGCGCGGGTGCTTCTGCCGCAGGGCACCCCCCTGTCGCGCACCGATCAGATCGTTGACCAGTTGGAGGCAGGGCTGGACCACGTCAACGCCACCCTGACACCACAGCAGCCCGATGGTGCAGAACTGATCCGCCATATCTCGGTCTTTCATGGGCTGAACCGCGACGCTTTTGAAACCGGCGCGCATGTGGTGACGTTGAGCGTCGACCTTCTGCCATCGGCTGAACGACGCAGCACCCCCGACGAGATCATGGAGCTTTGGCGCGACACGGTTGGGCCGGTGCCGGACGTGATCAGCCTGAAATACGCCGAAAGCACCATCGGCCCCGCCGGGATCGCGATTGATTTGCATCTGAAAGGCGACGACCTGACGGCACTGAAGGCCGCGTCGGTCGAATTGCAGGACTGGCTTTGGCAGTACAAGGGCGTGACTTCAATCCTTGATGATTTGCGCCCCGGCAAACGCGAGCTACGTGTGACGCTGCGCGATGCTGCAGGCCCTATGGGGATCACCGCCACGATGATCGCCGATCAACTCAGAGCCGCTTATTTTGGGACCACGATCAGCGAAATGCAGGTCGCGGGCAATCTGGTCGAAGTCACCGCCCAGCTGGCTCCGCAGGATCGCAGCAGCCACAGGGTGTTCGACACGTTCAACATCACCCGCACCGATGGAACGTACGTGCCGCTCAGGGTGGTGGCAGATGTTGAAATCGGGCAGGGATACAGCCGCATCAACCACCAAGACGGTGTGCGCAGCGTCGTGGTGCAAGGTGCAATCGACACCCGCATCGCAAATTCAAATGCTATCGTTGGCGACACAATGGAACGTTTCGTGCCCGGCCTTCTTAAGCGCCACCCGTCCATATGGCTGGATGTCGAAGGCCAGAACGCCGAGGCTGGCAAAACCCAACAATCCATGCTGAAGGGCTTTTTCATCGGACTTCTTGGTGTATTTCTGCTGCTCAGCTTTCTGTTCAGGTCTTATATCGAGCCGATCATTGTAATGCTGGTCATTCCACTGTCGCTTCCAGGCGCGATCTTCGGGCACATGTTAATGGGGCTGGATTTCTCGATGCCCAGTATGTTGGGCTTCGTCGCGCTGGCGGGCGTTGTCGTCAACAACTCGATCCTGTTGGTCGATTTCGTGAAACACGAACACGCCGATGCGTTAGACGTGTCTCAAGCTGCGGCCCGGGCCGCACGTGCCCGGTTCCGCGCAATCTTCCTGACCACCACCACAACCACGGCTGGACTTCTGCCGATCCTCACCGAAACCAGTCTGCAAGCCCAGATTCTGATCCCGCTTGTGGCCAGCCTTGTGTTTGGCCTTCTGACCGCAAGCCTCGTGGTGCTGTTCGTCCTGCCCGCCATCTACGCCATTCTGGATGACTTGAACCTAAGCACATTGTCGAAGGCATGACGGGTCGACGAACTAACGTTGCCACGGCCTAAATGGTGCGCTGTATATGACCATAGATCCCTTGCCGGGATCTTCTGATCTGCGCCTAGCGCCAGTATCCGTTCGCCGCGGCAACGGTTGCGAAATGTGTTGCTACAACCTGGCTGACGGCAATCAAAGCGTCGGCGTCTTCGGCGTATTCAGGGCGCATCCGGTCACGGGCTTCCGCGTCAGGTTGCGTCAGCTTGACCGCAACGCGCGATAGTTTGACGGCAAGGTCGTAGCCTTCTTCCGGTGTCTCGGTGATTAGCGATGGAAGCCAAGTGGTCATAGTTTTTCCTTTCAATATTCATTGATGGGTTGTCACACAGTAGCCACGCCAGCAGGCAATGCAATGTCTGCTGGCGTGGATTGATCAAGGTCTGCAAGAAACGCACTTTCAGCGGCTTTCAAACGGGCTTTCAACCCGCAATACCAGTCGATGGGGCATTGTTTTCCACCGCGATCAAAGCATGCAAAAACGGGCTGGTTGATCCCTAGAATTACGATCAGCTGGCCAAGGCGAAGTTGGTTGGCGAATGGTGCCAAGATTGCCCTGCCGGCGCGCCGCGTGGTAACTATTTCCGCGCCGGACAGGCTGAATTTTTCGGCCAGTTCACGGGTGGTGAACGCGCGCTCCCGCGTACTTGCCATCCGCATCAAAATCCGCGAGCCATCGTCGATGAAAGACATCAGTCGCATCAGCGCAACCCTGATCGTTAATAGGTATTTAAGATACCTATTAGCAAGTTTAACCTCGTTTGCAAAGTGTTTGACAGCAGAATTTACATCCACGCATGAAACAAGATCACTCGAAAATGGCGTCAGTCCGCCCCCTAATGATCCGTGCCTTGATGGCGTAAACCGGGTTTTATGATGTCTTGCTGACAAAGCTTGTTAACCGCATCCATGCGAAGGTGCACATCGATGCCTGCGCACGTATCTATTCCGATTAACAAGAGCCATTTCGATCGGTGACTTGCGCTGCGTGCCTAGAGCGGCGGCGGCGCAATCACTGCTTTACCGGCTTACCTCTTTCGGATCCAAATCCTCAATCAGGCGCGTTTCCAACAATTGCCCATTGCGATACAGTATCGGATAGGCAATCGCGGCAATATGGTTGTTGATGTCACGCAGGGCGCGCAGTGTCTCAAGATGGATATCGCTTGTTTCGAAGCTTTCGACGCGGCCACTTTGCAATCGCGCCAAGTGATATTTACGGCTTTTCCGCTCGGCGCGTTTAAATTCCGCCTTTTCCACCACAAGCAACCGGGCGCTTTCCACATCGTCAGAAATCAGCACGTTGCTGGCCAGTTGAAAATTGGCGCAAACAGCCTCGTACATCCTTAGAAGCTCGGACCACCCTTCGTCGGAAAATTGCAGATGCCCTTCAAATTTTTCCTTGGCAACCGATGTCAACTTTAACGCGATAACGTCACCTGCGGCTTCAAGGCGGATCGCATATTCCATCAGGCCCGCCACCATTTTTTTATCTGCTTTGTCATAGGCGTCCTGCGGCATGCTTGCCACATACGATCGGATCCCCGACAGCGCATCATTCACCGGATCGTCGTGGGCGCGGGTCGCTCGAAACAGGTCCTTATCGGCTGCATCATATAATTGCGGCACGACGCGAAACATCTGCTCAACCAAATCAATCATACGCAAAAGCTCACGTTTCAGACTAGCAATAGCCTGCTGCGGCGTGTCCAGCGCCGCAGGATCTAGCGCACTGAAAGGTTGCTCGACCCCAAACGGCGCAACTGAGGGCGTACCTGGCAACAGCAAAGACAACGGGCGTTCAAGCAAGCCGCAGAACGGCAAAGCCAGCAAAAGTAGTGAAAGGTTAAACCCAATATGGGCATAGATCAGCGACTGACCTGCACTAACAATCAGCAAATGACTAGGATCAAACAGCAAGTTGACGCCAAAAAGGACGATCAGCGCCCAGTTGCCGCGTAAAAACAAGTTTGCAAATGGTATGCGTCGCGCGGATGTGGGCATCCCCCGCGTCAGCCATATCGGAATGAAAGCACTGCCCAGATTTGCCCCAAGAAGAAGCGAAAGCGCTGCAGCAAACGGGATCGCGTCGATCTGAACCAGCGTTACACACATCAAAATCGCCGCCACGCTGGAATGCATCACGAACGCCAACGCGGCGCCCACGATGAACGCAGTCACAAAATCACGGGCCAGATAGTCCGCCGCTGCAGGCAGGAACGAACTGTCACGAATTGGCGATACCGCCTCGCGCAAGAACTGAAGCGAAATCAAGATGAAAGCCACGCCCATCAGGATGCGACCCAACTGCCGGCCCTTCTTATGTTCGACCTTCACGAACAACCATCCGCCAAGCGCAAGCAGAAGCGGGATCAGCCAATCCATCTTGAACGATAAGACCTGAATGATCAGCGCCGAACCCAGATCACCGCCCAACACAATGGCAAGTCCGGTTGGAAACGCCAAATACCCGCTGGATGCGAAACCGGCCACCAACAGCGCCACCGCCGCCGAGCTTTGCAGAATAATTGCCAGCGACAGGCCGGAAACGCTGGCACCAACACGGCTGCGGCTATCTGTCAGCACCCGCTGAAACGAGGCGCCAAAGCTGCGCTCGATCCCCGTGCGGACCATGCGAACGGCAAAAAGCAACAGCATCGTTGCGCCCGCAAGGCTGATTACGAAGTTGATGATTGCCATTCCTACGAACCCACCAGTTTCATCAGGTCAATCAACGCATGCTTCATTATCGCGACGCGACGCCTGACGGGTCATCATAGGGGTGCTGCTTTCGCTCTACAACTGCATCATCCAGTTCGACTGTGTTGGGACCAAAGGTTTCTACGCCATCCGGGTGATGGATTGGCGCCTCGTTGCACTCCGCGCTTGATACTGCGGGCCGTGTTCACGCTGTCTGTAGTCAAATCTTATCATCTGGTTACGGGCACCCTCAGCGCATCCGCCGCCACCAAATGTTTCAAGAAGTAAGCCATTCATCTGACTAACGACGTGGTGAACTCCTTCCCATCAATCACACATCGTGCAGGCGGCTTAACGGCTGCAACCAAAGGGTGGCCCATCGAAAGCACTATCAACATGCGCAAAAGCTCGATTATGAAATCAGCTTTTTTGCCCCTAACGCACAACAAAATCTGCATGAAGCGCCCCTGCCGCTTTGATGCTTTTTAGAATATCGATCATGTCTCGCGGCGCGACACCCAAGGCGTTCAGCCCTGCAATGACCTCGGACAAAGATGCGCCGCCATCGACTTCTGCAAGCCCGATGCCAGGCTCTTCCTCTATCGCAGCGTTGGTTCGGGGAACTAGGATTGGCTCACCGTTTGAAAAAGGGTTGGGCTGCACAACGATGGGTTCTTCCTGAATGCGCAAGGTCAGGTTTCCTTGAGATACTGCGACTCGGCTGATCCGAACATCCGAACCCATCACGATTGTCCCGGAACGTTGATCAACGACAACCTTTGCTTTGCGTTGGGGCTCGACGCCCAAATTTTCTATCGTTCCCACGGCATGTGCAGGTGATATCGCACGCGTCGCGCTGATATCGACCACCACCGTACCACTGTCCAACATCCGCGACACCACACGACCGTATTTCCTGTTGATCACCCGCTCAATGCGCTCTGCTGTGGTGAAGTCCGGCGTTCTGAGCGCTAGGCGGATCGATTTCAGCTTGGTAAAATCAAAGTCAATCTCGCGTTCAACACGGGCGCCGTTGGGTATTACCCCGCTGGTCGGCACGCCCTGCGTAACCTTGCCGGCATCGCCCTCAGCCGAGGCGCCGCCCGCGATAATGGTGCCCTGACTGACCGCGTAAATCTCACCATCTGCTGCGTTCAGGGGGGTCATGATAAGGGTGCCACCAAGCAGGCTTTTGGCATCACCAATCGCCGAAACTGTGACATCAATACGCGACCCGGATCGCGCGAACGGTGGCAGGGCCGCTGTTACAAAAACCGCCGCGACGTTTTTCGGGCGAAACTGCTCGCCCGTGATATTCACGCCCAGACGTTCAAGAATATTGGACATGATGTCTTCTGTGAAAGGCGCGTTCCGAATGCCATCACCGGTACCGTTCAGGCCGACCACCAAGCCATAACCCACCAAATCGTTGCCCCGCACGCCATCAAACTCCACAAGATCCTTGATACGCACCGAGTTCGCGTTGACCGGCACCGTCAGCAGTAACAGCGAAAAAACAAAGTAAATGAAATGTTTCATCGCATATAATCCGTAAAATTGAGGTTCGAGAGTCTGGACGTGACAGTGTACAGGCTTTCCATCTGGTCATAGAGCGCTTGTAAAGTGGTCGCCGTTTCATAAGGGTCAGCCGCCGTCAGCGTGTTATACGAAAGCTCCAGCGCAGATTTTTCTGCTGTATTCCGAACCGAGGCCGTTTCAATCCGAGCTTCGATACTTCCCAATCGGGCACGCAGCAGGGTCATTTGATCGTCGGCTGCACGCAGCTCATCCGATGATTTCGTCATCAGTTCCCTTTGCGCGATCAAATCCCCCGCCAAAGCTCCCTCGGCGATGATCGCAGATTTGGCGAGCGCACTCAGAAGATCACGCAACTCAGGATCATTCGCCTTGATAGGCTGGGTAGCGGTTTCACCAGCCCGTAATCGAAATGTGCCCAGATCTTCAGCTGCACCCACATAACCCGATGTATCAAACCCTCCACCCGGCGCCTTGAACCAATCATCTATTCTGCCAGCAACGCCAGCCGCGGTGTTTTCACCAGACACGACGGTCATGAGCTCCCACAAGATGGTTTCTGCATCCAACATGGCCAGACGATCAGTCGCAGCACCTGCAAACAGGGAACGTCCTCCAAGGTTGGTATTCAAGTTCGATACAGTGGCTACGAATTTTTCGCGCGCTTCAACCGCAGTCGATTGAAGCAACCCCGGATTCTGCGCGCTGATGGCGCCGATCAAGCCACCGGACAGCGCCTGCGTTTGATCCTGTATATTGCCCAAGACTGTTTGCGCACCCCCGACCAACGCCGTAGCCTCTTTGGTGCTTTGGGTATGTGCGACCAGCGTTTTAAGACTATGGTTTATGCCAGCAATCGGACCAAAGTCGCCCGACACAAAAGACGAGATATCCGCCTTGCGACCGGTCGATAATTCTTGCCCCAAACGCACCATGTCCTGCTTCAGCCGTGCATTCAGGTGGCGGGTTTGGAACGTGCTGGCGAGATCACCGTAACTGGCGAAGGACATGGTTCATCTCCTAAATTGCAAGGATTGTCTGTATCATTTCATCGGCGGTCGCAATCACACGCGCATTGGCAGCATAGGCCTGTTCGATCTGCATTAGTTTCTGCATTTCGGCGTCAGTGTCGACGCCCTTGGCCAGTTCCATTTGGCGTAGAGTTTGATATTGGGCGGTGGCAAATCCCAATCGTGTCTCAGCCTGCAACTGCTCGGAACTTACGATCGACACTAGATCCGAGGCGAGCCCTGAAGATGTGCGAGCCACGCTGGAAAACCCACCAGATGCGGGCTCTCGCGGTGTGTTGAGTGCATCCGCCAATTGGTTCAACAATGTGGCGCTGCCTACATTTCCTGGCGCAGACGCACCAAGCCCATCTCGCAAACGCCAAACAGCGCCACCCTGATCGGGATCAACGGCGGCAGAGAGCAACAGTCGGGTCGACAGGGCGACTTCGCTGCCAGCGCTAAACGCGGCACCAGCATCCGTAAACAAACCCGTACCGCCGGAGGCGTGCGACGTGTTTTCAAAACGTTCGACCAAGTCACGCGCGAAGCCGTCGATGCGTTCCTGTGCGTTGACGGAGGTTACGTCACGCACCGCAAATTGACCGGCCAGCGAACCGCCCTCAATAAGGCTCTGATCACCTGCAACATCAATAGTGCGGCCATTTATGGTCAATCCTGACAAAGCTCCGGTCGTTATAGTCATCTCTGGAACGATGGTACCGACCGATGAGAAACCCAACTTCGCCGGGTTACCGTCCAGCAGCACCGCACCACCCGTGGTGATCAAGGCGACCATCCCGTTTTCTCGCGGCAATTGCTTAAGCGGCACGATTGGCGACAGCTCATCAATTTTGGCCTGCCGCAAATCCATGAGGCCCGAAGGATCGACGCCGCGCCACTGCGCCTCTTGAATCTTGACGTTAAGTGTTTGCACATGTTGCAGTCCGTCATTCAACGTTTGGACCTGTTGCGCGATAGCGTGATCGGCATCAAGACGCGCTTTCTGGATGTGATCAGACGAGTTCTTAAGATGATCGATCAGGTTTTCAGCCGCACCAAAGACGGCTGACAAACGGGCGTCGCTGTCGGGTCGTGCTGCTGCTTCGATCAACGAAGCCTCAAACTGGGCGATGCGGTCAGACAGCGATCCTGGCTGATCAGGTGTGCCTATCATCCGTGTGAGACCTTCCAAGAACTTCTCTTGCGCTCCATGAAAGCCAATTGCGGCGTCGGCCAATCTTCGATCGCCGATTAATACTTCGTCGACGTGGCGGCTTACACCGTCGATGCGTACACCAGACCCAGCGCCCCCCACGGTGCTGGAAGAAAGGTGCAGCGATCGCGCACCGTAGCCTTCCGTCATCGCATTTGCCACGTTGGACGATACGAGTTCCGCAGCGCGAGAGGCTGCGGCAAGCCCTGACAGGGCGTTTGAAAATGCACCTGAAATGCTCATCGCTCGGTCCTTACTCTCCTAGTTTTCGTTACCGTTTAATGTTGGTAGTTTCTTGAAGCATTTCATCCACCGTTTGGATGACCTTTGCGTTGGAGCTATAGGCACGCTGCGTTTGGATCAGGCTTGTCAATTCACCTGCCACGTCCGTTGTAGACCCTTCGCGGGCAAACCCAATGACCTCACCTGTCGGACCGTCGCCTGCATCCCACATGAAGAACGATCCGCTGCCGGTAGATACCTGATAGGCTTGGTTCGACATCGACATCAGACCATTAGGATTTGGCACATCAACCAGCGGCACCTGATAAATCGTTCGAACGAAACCCGTATCGTAGGTGGCCTGGACATAGCCATTCTCGTCGATTTGAACCGCTGACAGGTTACCAACCGGTGAACCGTTCTTGGTGATCGAAACGGGCGCAAAGCTGTCGGACAGTTGGGTCATGCCGTTAGGATCGCCAACCCTACCGATGGTCAGGTCGAGAGGGCCGCCAGCGACGGTCAGTTCCAAGGTGCCGGTCGCGCCATCATAGGCCCCGCCAGATGCGACCGTAACCGATGACAGCAAGCCGCCATCTGCCCGTGAATTGTCGAACATCAGCGTATATTCCCCCACCACGTTGCCACCAGGCGCACCCACCAATGCGCTATCGCTAATGACCATCGTCCATTCGTTGGGCGTTCCCGTTGGCGTAAAAGTGAAGTCGAGCGTTTCGGATGTTCCAAGGTTCCCAAAATATTCGACTGACAGCGGAATTGGCGTGGCAGGCCCGCCCGGCGCGGTTTCCGAGGCCGGCAGATTTACGCCAAGATTCACAGCCGTGGTTGGATTGGCAGCTGTCTGGTTGGCGTTGATCACGACGGGTTCAAGGCCAGCGGCGGTATCACGGGGGTATGTGCCAACATTGCCATTCGCATCCGCAGGCCACCCCAGAAGGACCAAACCAGACTCAGTTTTCAGCACACCATCCGAATCAGCCCGAAATGATCCCGTCGTGGTCATCATCAAGGGGCGGTCGCCGGGGTTTTCATCGGCGTATACCTCTTGCGTCACCGGCAACATGCCCCGTCCACCAATAGCGATGTCCAGCGGGTTTGACGTAGATACCAACGGCCCATTTTGGTCGATGATGCGGTGCGTCGTCGTACGTACCCCGCCTGCCGAATAGCCGCCCGCGCCAGCCACGCCACCTATCACGACGTTCTGAAAGTCCGCAGTTGCCCGCTTATACCCAAAGGTCGAAGAGTTCGCGATGTTATCCGAAATCGTTGCCAGTTTGGTTGCGTGCGCGTTCAAACCGGCCACGCCAGCATTGAGTGAAGAGGAAATCGTCATGGTGCGCCTTTCTGCTACATCTGTCTTTGTCTCACGTTCCATCCTTACGGCTCTGACCTTAACAGACGGCTAACAGCTAAGATTGGAGGTATTCTCATCTTATCGCGCCACACAGATCGTTTAGCGTCGGTCGCGCAGCAGGATCAGTTCAACGCGGTTGTTTCGTATTGCCACCACATTTTTCACCGTCGGGTCACGGTCGGCGTGGCCGGTTACACGGTGAATGCGCTCGGGCGGGAAGTCCGCCCTCTCCAACATCTTTCGAATTTTTGTGGCGCGGGCCGTCGATAAGGACCAAGCGGTATTTTCGAGCAGCACGATGGGTTGCGTCGCCACATGCCCTTCCACCGACACGCCGTTTTCGACCAGTTGGAACACCCGTGCAACCAAGGCAACCAGATCGACCAAAATCGGGTTTGGTATGTCAGTGTCAGGTTCAAACAACGGCGCATTGTTAAGGTCAAATAGCTCGACCAATAGCCCTTCGTCGGTGACTCGCGTCACGATATGGCGCGCGATATCATCGCTGGCCATGCTTTCACCGCTGCGGGCAAACAGCATCTTACCAACCTCTTCCAAGCGTGCATTTTCCGTTGCGGCGTCATTATGCGGGCCGCCGTCGGTCATGGCCGGATCGCGCGGCACCCCACCGTTTCCAGTTTGCGACAGTGTTTCTTCGACAAAGACACTATCACCGCCAAACGACCCATCACCGCCGCCGGACACACGCGCAATCTGGATGGTCGGATTAAAGTAATCCGCGATCCCTTTCCGCTGCTTTTCAGTAGTCGCATTCAAAAGCCACATCAGCAGAAAAAATGCCATCATGGCAGTGACAAAGTCGGCATATGCCACCTTCCAAGCACCCCCGTGATGCCCGCCGCCACTGACTTTTTTCACCCTTTTAATAATCACTGGCGCATTGGTCTTAGCGCTCATCTCGCCACCTCTTTCGTCACCCTCGCACAGTGATAGGGGGGCGAAGTTTATACGGGTTTAACCTTTCAAATTGTTCTCAATATATTGGCGATCATGCAGGGAATTCGCCCATCTTGACCTCATTGCGTTCGCAACAATATCATTTACGGGCATACTCGGTCGCCCATGTCGGGCATTGAAACGAGGTTTCAGATGAACCAGCGCAGCTTGGGGCGCGACATGGCACGCGCAATATCCTCAGTCGGGACCGAGGCACACTATATGCCCGGATGGGCCAATGATTTCGAGACCGAGGCCCTGCCGGGCGCACTGCCACACGGCATGAATAGCCCTCAGAAATGCCAATACGGCCTGTATGGCGAACAGCTTTCCGGCACCGCCTTTACCGCGAACCCGCCTGAACGAACGTGGACATACCGCATCCGGCCATCGGTCAAACATTCCACGCGGTACACGAAAACCGATGTGCCTTACTGGAAAACCGCGCCGCATGTGGTCCCCGATTTGATCAGCCTGGGTCAATACCGGTGGGATCCGGTTCCCGCAACCGACGGTCTGAACTGGATCACCGGCATGCGCACGATAACCACGGCTGGCGACGTGAATACGCAGATTGGTATGGCATCTCATATCTATCTGGTGACGGAATCGATGGTGGACGATTATTTCTATTCCGCTGACAGCGAGCTTTTGGTCGTGCCGCAACAAGGCAATTTGCGGTTTTACACCGAGCTTGGAATCATTGACCTTGCCCCGCAGGAAATCGCCATCATCCCACGTGGTCTGGTCTATCGGGTGGAGCTGCTGGAGGGTCCCGCGCGCGGCTTCGTTTGCGAAAACTATGGCCAGAAATTCGAGATGCCAGAGCGCGGCCCGATCGGCGCCAACTGCATGGCAAATCCACGTGATTTCAAAGCCCCCGTCGCGGCGTTCGAGGATCGCGAAGTGCCATCAACCATCACCATCAAATGGTGCGGGCAGTTTCATAAGACCCAGATTGGGCAGTCGCCTTTGGACGTTGTCGCATGGCACGGGAACTATGCACCTTACAAATACGACCTGACAACGTACTGCCCGGTTGGGGCAATCCTGTTTGACCACCCCGACCCGTCGATCTTCACCGTGCTAACGGCCCCTTCCGGTCAGCCAGGCACGGCGAATATCGACTTCGTTCTGTTCCGAGACCGCTGGATGGTGGCGGAAAACACGTTCCGCCCGCCGTGGTATCACAAGAACATCATGTCCGAGTTAATGGGCAACATTTATGGCCAATATGATGCCAAGCCGCAGGGCTTTGTGCCAGGTGGTGTCAGCCTGCACAACATGATGCTGCCGCACGGTCCAGATCGTGACGCGTTCGAGGGCGCGTCAAACTCGAACCTCGGCCCTGAAAAGCTGGAAAATACTATGTCTTTCATGTTCGAAACCCGGTTCCCGCAGCACCTGACCGCCTTCGCCGCGCAAGAGGCACCTTTGCAAGACGATTACATCGACTGCTGGGACAGCCTTGAGAAGAAATTTGACGGCACACCGGGTAAAAAGTAATGGTGCTCTACACTCATTGGCAGTCCACGGCGGCTTACCGCATGCGCATTGCGTTGAACCTCAAGGGGATCAGCGCAAAGCATGTCCTGGCCCATCTCAGGACGGATGGGGCCGCCTGCATACGGCTGCGTATTGTACGAAAACCGCCACCCTTCTGGCCCCGGCGCAGGCGAATATCTGTCTTGTGTCGCGCTATTGCAATGCACGGGGTCAAGGCCTGGATCTGAGCCCCTATCCCCGCCTGACCTAGATTGACCGGGCCCGAAGCACAGCCACTTGCTGATGAGGACGCAATGAGCCAATTGAAGAAATCCTGGGTGGACAGCGCCAACTCCGCCCGCACACCCTTCCCGTTGAACAACCTTCCCTATGGGGTTTTTTCCGCCGGGGATCAGGAACCGCGCTGTGGCGTTGCAATTGGCGACATGATCCTTGATGTGACCGCACTGGAAAACGAGTATTTCGAATACGCCTCATGCCCTGTTTTCGCATCAGGTATGTGGAACGAATTCATGGAGCTGGGGTCTGAGATTTGGGCTGAGTTTCGCACCAAACTGAATGAGATGCTCAAGGAGGGGTCGCATTTTCAGAAAGAAATCGAAGCACATCTTGTCCCGATGGCCGACGCAGAGCTTTTGATGCCCTTCGCAGTCTCGGAATACACCGATTTCTATGCCGGTCGTCAGCACGCCGCGAACATGGGTGCCATTCTGCGCGGATCACCCGATCTGCCCGCGAACTGGCTGCATATCCCGATCGGCTATAACGGGCGCGCGTCGTCTGTCGTAATCTCGGGCACACCAATTCACCGCCCCAACGGTCAACGCAAAGCGCCGGGTGCCGAAGTTCCCAGCTTCGGCCCCTCTACCCGTCTGGATATCGAGCTTGAGATGGGTGCAATCGTCGGCAAGGCGTCCGCCTTCGGTCAGCCGATCACGGTCGACGAGGCCGACGATATGATCTTCGGCTACGTCCTTCTGAACGACTGGTCTGCGCGTGATATTCAGGGCTGGGAATATCAACCGCTGGGGCCGTTTCAGGGCAAAGCTTTCGGCACGTCAATTTCCCCGTGGATCGTAACAGCCGCCGCGTTAGAGCCGTTTCGCGCGCCCACCCCACCGCGCGAACAGACATTGCTGCCCTATCTGGAAAGCACGAAGGCCGGTCTTTATGACATCAACCTTCAGGTGCTGATACAGCCTGAAGGCGCAGATAAATCCAGTGTGATTGGTAACACAAACTATACCCGCATGTATTATTCTGCGGCCGAGCAACTGGCCCATCACGCCGTTGGGGGCTGCGCCATGAATGTGGGCGATTTGCTGGGGTCGGGCACGATCTCGGGTCCGGCAAGATCCGAATATGGCTCGTTGATGGAAATGAGCTGGGGCGGGCAGGAGGCGTTCACGCTGGACACAGGCGAGATACGAACCTTTATCGAGGACGGCGACACCCTGACCCTGCGCGGGGCAGCGAAGGGTGACGGTTTCCAAATTGGCTTTGGTGATTGTGTCGGAAAGATCCTGCCCGCTGTCACTTGGCCCAAATAGATGCGCGCGCGGGCTTCACGCTATAATAAAAGCCCGCAACATTCGCTGCGGGCTTTATCACAAACTGGTCGTTTGCAACTCAGGTCGGGTCGGCGGTGGTGCGCAGATAGGGCAGCTTGATGTCCACGTCGCCGAATTTGGCCTTGGCTTCGTCATCCGACAGCGACAGCGCGACGATCACATCTTCGCCTTTCACCCAGTTGGCGGGCGTTGCAATCGGTGTCTCATAAGTGGCTTGCAGACCATCAAGGGCGCGCAGCACCTCGGCAAAGTTACGACCGACTGACATGGGGTAGGTCATGATCAACTGCACCTTTTTATCAGGCGAGATGATGAAAACCGACCGAACCGATGCGGAATCGGCAGCGGTGCGTCCGTCGGGCAGATAAGCCTCGGCGGGCAGCATGTCGAACATCTTGGACACTGCCAGATCCTCGTCGGCAATGATCGGGAACCCGGCTTTGGCGCCAGCTTGACCTTCAATGTCTTTTTTCCAAGTCACGTGTTCATCCGCGCTATCAACAGACAAGCCGATTACTTTCGTGCCACGCTTTTGCCATTCGTCGGCCAATTGCGCCACCGCACCAAATTCCGTCGTGCAAACCGGGGTGAAGTCTTTGGGGTGCGAAAACAGGATGGCCCAACTGTCACCAATCCAGTCATGAAAGCTAATTTTTCCCTGATCTGTTTCGGCTGTAAAATCAGGCACGATATCATTGATGCGAAGTCCCATGGGCTTTCTCCTATCCAAGTATTTCTGTCACTCCATAACGTACGCTTTGCGACCGGTTTTTAAAGGTCCGAAGCGTTGGCAAGTGGAAAAATTATCTGCGTCAAAAAATTTGATCAAATTTATCAGCCAAGGGTTGCACCGCGTGAATCGCGGTGCCACAGTGACTTCAATTCCCGGAAAGGAGACTGCTATGATCGAGAAACGCGATTTCTATATCAACGGCCAGTGGGTTGCCCCCGCTGCTGCCAACGACTTCAACGTCATCGACCCGTCGACAGAAGAGGTTTGCGCGGTGATCTCGCTTGGTGCGCAGGCCGACACGGATGCCGCCGTCGCCGCAGCGAAGGCTGCGTTTGCGGATTGGGGCTTTTCCAAAAAAGAAGACCGGTTGGCCCTGATTGAGAAGCTGCTAGAGGTCTATCAGAAACGCGCGGATGACATGGCCGAAGCGATCAGCATGGAAATGGGCGCGCCCATTGATCTGGCCCGTTCATCGCAGACCGGCGCGGGGTTCTTTCACACCCAGAACTTCCTCACCGCATTCAAGGATTTCGAATTTGATCGGATGCTGGGGGCACACGCGCCCAATGATCGCATCCTCTATGAACCCATCGGTGTTTGCGCGCTGATCACGCCGTGGAACTGGCCAATGAACCAAGTGTCGCTAAAGGTCGTGGCGGCAATGGCAGCAGGCTGCACAATGGTTTTGAAACCGTCCGAGATCGCGCCGCTTTCCTCGATTGTCTGGAGCGAGATTGTGGACGAAGCCGGCTTCCCCGCCGGTGTCTACAACATGGTCAACGGTGACGGCGTGGGCGTTGGCACCCAACTGTCTACTCACCCGGATGTGGATATGGTCAGCTTCACCGGCTCGACCCGTGCGGGCATCGCCATTTCGAAAGCCGCCGCCGACACCCTGAAACGCGTCAGCCTTGAGCTGGGCGGCAAGGGCGCAAACATCATCTTTGACGATGCCGACGACAAGGCCGTGGTGCGCGGCGTGCGTCACATGATGCAGAACACCGGGCAAAGCTGTAACGCGCCATCGCGGATGCTGGTGCAGCGCAGCGTTTATGACCAAGCGATCGAAACCGCCCACGAGGCCGCTGAAAAGGTGCAGGTTGGCCCCGCCAGCAAAGAAGGCGACCATATCGGCCCGGTGGTCAGCGAAACACAATGGAATAAAATTCAGGACCTGATTCAGGCCGGCATCGACGAAGGTGCGCGACTGATAACGGGTGGCACGGGGCGTCCCGAAGGTCTGAACAAGGGTTATTTCGTCAAGCCCACGATCTTTGCCGATGTGTCCAACGACATGACGATCGCCCGCGAAGAAATCTTTGGCCCTGTGATGGCGATGATCCCCTTCGACACCGAAGAAGATGCGGTCGAGATTGCAAACGACACCGTCTATGGCCTGACCAACTATGTGCAAACCCAAGACGGCGCCCGCGCCAACCGGATGGCCCGAAAGATGCGGTCGGGCATGGTCGAGATGAACGGCACATCGCGCGCGCCGGGCTCGCCTTTTGGCGGCTACAAACAGTCCGGCAACGGGCGCGAAGGTGGCGTTTGGGGGATCGAAGATTTCCTTGAGGTCAAAGCCGTATCGGGCTGGTCAAACGATTGATCAACCACCCGATAACAAGAAAGGCCCGCGCCCTGCGGGCCTTTTCTTTTAAAATTACGACTTTTCAAACACGATGATTGCCTCGCCTACTGTGACGCCAAATTTCTTGACATAGGCGCGGTTCAGTATCCGGCCCTCGGTCAGAAGCCACATCCAGTCATCAAAATCGACCCGCGTCGTATCGCCGTCCCGTCCCGGCAAGTCGATCCGATACGTCCAATTGAACGTGTCACCGCGTTCTTCACCTTGGGCGGTGCCAATGACGCCGGGCGCGGTGCCGGACCACGTCTCCTTGCCCGTCTTGTTCAGGGTCCAGATCCGCTGTTCCGTGCTGCCATCAGCATAGGTGAAATCCTCGACCAGCGTCAGCGTCTGCCCATCCCAAGTGCCGGTGATATCCACCTCAAAACGCCGTTTCACATTACCAAACAGGTCTTGAAATTGACCGTGAGCAACGGTTTTGCCTTCGAAGAATTCCTCTAGGTTCAGCTCGCGGGTGCTGAGCTTGGGATCATCCAGATCAGGCGCGCCGCTGCATCCGATCAATAGAACACAAGCCAAAGCGGAAAGTTTCAGTCTCATCTTGCCCCCAGCGCGTTGTTAGATTGGGGGTATTACGCCAAAAGGACCGCCGTGGATCACTTTGCGCCCCTAAGCCCGCCGCACCACGACAGACCCAACCGAATATCCCGCTCCGAAGGAACAAATGACGCCAGTGTCCCCCGGCTCCAAATCGTCCGAATATTTCGAGAACGCGATAATCGACCCCGCGGACGAGGTGTTGGCATAGTCTTGCAAGATGTTCGGCTGCTCGCCGTCCTCGGGCGTCCGGCCCAACACCTTCTTGCCAAGAAAATCATTCATCGACTTGTTGGCCTGGTGCAGCCAAAGCCGCTTCAGATCATCGGGCTTCACTCCGATGTCATCAATATGCCCAAGGATGTGTTTCGAAACGATGGGCAGCACCTCTTTGAACACCTTCCGACCGTTCTGCATGAACTGCATGTCGCGGCGATCCGGCAGCGCCTCGGTCGTCTCGCGCGTGCGGCGCAGGAAACCGTTATTGTTGCGTATGTTGTTGGAAAACTGCGTCAGGCAGCGGGTGGACAGGATGTCGAAATGCTCGCCTTTCGCATCCTCTTTCCGTTCCAGCAAGGTGGCTGTTGCCACGTCGCCAAAGATGAAATGGCAATCACGGTCGCGCCATTCCAGATGGGCCGAACATATTTCTGGGTTGACGACCAAAGCGCGCTTGACCGACCCTGACCGGATCATGTCAGCGGCGGCCTGAATGCCGAACGTGGCCGAGGAGCAGGCAACGTTCATGTCAAAGGCAAAGCCGCCCGCGCCCAGCGCCTGTTGAATTTCAATGGCCACCGCCGGATAGGCGCGTTCAAGGTTTGACGCCGCGCAAATGATCAGGTCCACGTCGCTGGCGTCGCACTCGGCCTTGGCAAGTGCCTTCTTGCAAGCATCCACCCCCATTTCGGTCATAATCCCCGGTTCATCATCGCTGCGTTCACGCAGGGTCGGGTGCATGATATCAGGGTCTAAGACGCCCGACTTGTCCATCACATACCGCTGCTGGATACCTGACGCAGACACGATGAATTCCTCGCTTGAATGCCCGATCGGCTCAACCTCGCCCGCCGCGATGGCATCGGCGTTCTGCGCGTTCATCTTGTCGGCATAGGCGTTGAATGCCTTGACCAGTTCTGCGTTGGTGATGATTTGATCCGGGGTGAACACACCGGTGCCAGAGATGACGGGCTGGAACATTGGGAACTCCTTCAAGGTGGGTGCAGTCAAGCAGGAAGCAGCGCCAGCGGCAAGGGGAACTGCCCTGCAACCATCCCCTTCAGAACCGGCACTTCGCCTTGAAGGTCAGCCCTTTCCCACCATCCGGGTGGCGCAGGCGCAGGCTTTCGGCGTGTAACATCAAGCGCGGGGCATCACGCGCCTCGCCTTTGGCATAGAAAGGATCGCCCAGAATGGGGTGGCCGATTTCCTTCATATGCACTCGCAACTGATGACTGCGCCCGGTCTGGGGAAACAGGCGAACGCGTGTCGCGGTATCTTCGTATTTCTGAACCTTCCAGTCGGTGATCGCTTGCTTGCCGTTCTGGTGGTCCACATGCTGTTTTGGGCGGTTCGGCCAGTCAACAATCAGGGGCAGATCAACGGTGCCGGACCGTTCTGCCACGCGACCCCAAACGCGGGCGACATAGGTTTTTTTGATCTGCCGCTTCTCGAACTGAAGACCAAGATGGCGCTGCGCATGAGGGGTCATCGCAAAGACCATGATGCCCGACGTGTCACGGTCCAGGCGATGCACCAAGAGCGCCTCGGGAAAGACGGCCTGAATACGCGACAGCAGGCAATCGGCCAGATGTTCACCTTTGCCCGGCACCGACAATAGGCCCGATGGCTTGTTGACCAACAGCAGCTCGTGATCGTGGTGCATGATCGCAAGCGGATCATCGGGCGGGGTGTATTCATCGGACATGCGGCGCGAATAACTTGTGACGCACGCGCCGGCAAGCCTTAGCGGCGCCTGCGACGCATCTGACGCAGCATCGAGGTGGTATAGATCACCAGCGCCAGCCAGATCAGCGGAAAGGCGATCTGTTTTGCACCCTCGAACGGTTCGTCAAATACGAACACCGCGACCAGAAAGATCATCGTCGGCGCGATGTATTGCAGAATGGCTATTGTGGACAGCCGCAGCAGCTTCGCCCCATTGGCATAAAGCATCAGGGGCACCGCCGTGACTACGCCGCAGCCCATCAGCAGCCCGGTGTCCAGACCCGTCAGCATGAAATGGCTTTGCCCCTGCATCGACAGCCACACCACACAGCCCAACGCCGGGATCAGCAGAATCAGCACTTCAAGCATGAACCCCTGATTGGGGCCGATGGGCAGCGATTTTTTGCACAATGCGTAAAGTCCCCAGGTCAGCGTCAGGCCAACTGCCACCACGGGAAGCCGCCCGGTTTCAAACGTCAGGATCAGGACTGCGGTGAACGCCAGCGCCACCGCCACCATCTGCGCGCGGTTCATCCGTTCGCCCAGCAAGATCGTTCCAAGAAAAATCGAAAACAGCGGGTTGATATAATAGCCTAGCGCAGCTTCCAGTGTCTGTTCGTGCGCAATCGCCCAGACGTAAATGCCCCAGTTGATCGAAATTAACCCAGCCGTCAGCACCGCCAGCAAAAGCATCTGCGGATTGGCAATCGCTTCGCGCAAGGCGCGGGTCCGGCCTGACGCAATCAGAATGACGCCAGCAACAGGCACCGACCATATGACGCGATGCGCCACCACCTCGACCGCGGGCATGTGCGCCACAGCCTTCATGTAAAGCGGTAGAAATCCCCACAGGAAATAGGCTGAAATAGCCAGCCCCAGCCCCTGCGGCGTATCCTCGTTCTTCGGTCGGGTCACATCAGTCATCGCGCGCTCCTTCCCCGCTGCTTGTAGGCCAAACTCGACAGGACACAAGGGCTGCAATTTCGCCAGCAGGGCAGGTGAAGGACCGGATACCTCACGCCCGCACGCGCTGGGACGTCGGATCAAAAAGCGGTCTCAATGACGCCTCTGCCGTGATCAGCGTTCCAGCCACATCAATCTGATAAGTGGACGCGAGCATATCAGACACTGTTTCACCTGAACACGGCACATATCCCATACCGATGGCGGCGCCCAGATAATGCCCATAGGCGCCAGAGCTCAGATAACCCACAACCTCGCCATCGCGCAGGATGGGTTCGTTGTGATAAAGCAGCGGTTCAGGATCGGTCAGCTTGAATTGCACCATCCGGCGCGACAGCCCCGCCTCCTTCTTCGCAAGCACCGCATCACGGCCGATGAAGTCAGGCTTGTCGGTCTTGACGGCAAAGCCCAGTCCTGCCTCAAGCACATGATCTTCGCAGGTGATATCGTGGCCGAAATGGCGAAACGCCTTCTCGATGCGGCAACTGTCCATCATGTGCATGCCGCAGAGCTTCAGCCCCATGTTCTGCCCGGCCTCAAACAGTGTCTCGAACGCGTGCGCCGCCATGTCAGAGGGGACATAGAGTTCCCATCCCAGCTCGCCCACGTAAGACACGCGGTGGGCGCGGGCCAGCCCCATGCCAAGCTCGATCTCTTGTGCGGTGCCGAAGGGGTTCGTGTCGTTGCTGAAATCCGCGGGGCTGACCCGTTGCAGAAGCGCGCGCGCGTTCGGCCCCATGACGGCCAGCACGCCCTCGCCCGCCGTAACATCGGTGATAACGACGCGCGCTTCACCGACATGACGGCGCAGCCATGTCTGGTCTGCCAGCCGCGTGATCGCCGGCGTCACGACCAGATAGGCGGTATCCGACAGGCGGGTGACGGTCACATCCGCCTCGATCCCCGCGCGGCTGTTCAAGAACTGAGTATAGACGATCTTGCCCACTGGCACCGACATGTCGGCCCCGCAGACGCGGTTCAGGAAGCCTTCCGCATCCGGGCCCTCGACACGGATCTTGCCGAAGGACGACATATCATACATGCCGACATTCTCGCGCACCGCTTTATGTTCGGCGGCGGCGTTGTCGAACCAGTTGGGACGGCCCCATGTGTATTCGTATTCACGGGGCTGATCATCACGGGCGAACCAGTTTGCCCGCTCCCACCCCGCCAATTCGCCCATGACCGCGCCTTGGTCCAAGAGGTGCTGGTGAAAGGGCGTCCGTCTGACGCCCCGCGCTGTGGCCTTCTGCCGGAATGGGAAGTGGTCGGCGTAAAGCAAGCCGAGTGTCTCTTTCGACCGTTCATAAAGATAGTGCTTATTGCCCTGAAAAGACTGCATCCGGCTGATATCAACGTCGCCCAGATCGAACGGCTTCTCGCCATCCTCCATCCACTGTGCCAGCGCCATCCCGGCCCCGCCCGCCGACTGAATCCCGATGGAGTTGAAGCCCGCCGCGACCCAGACATTGTCCATCTCGGGCGCAAGACCAAGGTGATAGGCGTCGTCCGGCGTGAAGCTTTCCGGGCCGTTGAAGAAGGTGTGAATACCTGCCTCGGCCAGCATCGGCATCCGGTTGCAGGCGGCTTCCAGGATGGGTTCGAAATGGTCGAAATCCTCGGGAAGCTGGTCGAATTCGAACCTGTCGGGGATGCCGTTCATGCCCCATGGCTTGGCGTTGGGTTCAAACGCCCCCAACAGGATCTTCCCCGCATCTTCCTTGTAATAGGCGCATTCGTCCGGCACCCGCAGCACCGGCATTTGGGTCAGGCCCTTGATGCCCTCGGTCACGATATAGAAGTGTTCGCAGGCGTGCAGCGGCACGTTCACGCCCGCCATCCTGCCAACTTCATGCCCCCACATGCCCGCGCAATTCACGATCATATCACACGATATGTGACCCTGTTCCTGCCCAATATCCGACTGCCAGTCGATGCCAGTGACCTTGTGACCGTCACGGGTAATCCCCGTGACCTTGGTGCGTTCTTGTACGACCGCCCCCCGCTGCCGCGCGCCCTTGGCCAGCGCCAGCGCGATGTTGGCCGGATCGGCCTGCCCGTCGGTGGGCAACCAGATGCCGCCGGTCACACCATCGAGGTTGATATGCTCATACCGCTCTTTCACCTCGACGGGCGACAACTCCTCGCACGGGACACCGAAGGCGCGGGCCATGGCGGCGGTGCGGTACAGCTCCTCCATCCGTTCGCCCGTCAACGCTACCGAGATTGAACCGACTTGCCGCATCCCCGTCGCGATCCCGGTTTCTTCCTCAAGCCCCAGATACAGATCGGCCGAGTATTTGGCGAGCTTCGTCATGTTCGCCGACGCCCTGAGCTGCCCGATCAAGCCCGCCGCATGCCAGGTGGTGCCCGAGGTCAGCTGCTTGCGCTCCAACAGCACAACATCCTGCCAACCGAGTTTGGTCAGATGATAGGCGACGGAACATCCGACGACACCGCCGCCAATGATGACGACGCGGGCGTGGTTTGGAAGGGTCATGGCATCACTCCGTTCAGGCAGACAGGGTCAGGCGCGCAGCCGTTCATTGGCTGGGTCCCAAAGCGGTTGGTCGGGCTGCACGATGGCGGGACGTCGTTCGCCGTAGATCTCGACCTGAAGCTCGGTGCCGGGGGTTGCCAGATCAGCCCGCACCATGCCCAGCGCGATCGAGGCATTCACTCTATAGCCCCAGCCGCCAGACGTGGTTTCGCCGACAATCTGGCCATCATGCCAAATGCACGACATATAGGGCGCATCCGCATCGCCGGCATCGACGATCAGGGTGACAAACCGCTTCTTCGGTCCGGCTTGTGCTTCGGCCTGCAACGCCGCTTTGCCCGGGAAGTCCTGAGGCTTATCCAGACGCACGAAACGATCCAGCCCGCCTTCGAACATGGTGTAGTCGGTGGACAGGTCGCCTTTCCATGCGCGATACCCTTTCTCAAGCCGCAGACTGTCGAGCGCATACATGCCGAAGGGCTTGGCGCCCGAGCCGATAACTGCATCGTAAAGCGCGGGGATGCTGGCGTTCTCGGCGTGGATTTCCCAGCCCAGTTCCCCGGCAAAGCTGACCCGCGCAAGGGCGCAGTCGACCCCGGCCACGGTCGCGGGCTGATGCGACAGCCAAGGCGCGGTCAGATCAGCCTTGATGCCCAGACCTTCGAACAGATCACGGGCCTTGGGTCCGGTGACAATCAGGGTGGAATAGTCTCTGGTATGGTCCGTCAGGCTAAGCCCTGCAGGCAACGCGCGGGCCAGCACTTCGAAATCGTGCCATTGCGCCGTGGCGGCGGTGATCAGGGTAAAGAAGTCGTCGGCGTGGCGCATACACGACATCTCGGTCAGGATCCGGCCGCGGGTATCGGCGAAATAAAGCAGGTTCATCCGCCCCACTTTGGGCAAGCCCCCGGTGCACATGCCGCGCAGCCAGTCCGCGGCGCCATCGCCCGACAGGTTGAAGCGCGAAAAGCCCGGCAGGTCCAGCACGCCCACACCGTCACGCACAGCTTCGCATTCTTCGCGGATACGTTGCTCCCACGGGCCTGCGCGACTCCATGTATGCGTGGCCTCAAGCGAGGTGTCATCACCCGGCTTGGCAAACCAATTCGCGCGTTCCCAGCCGTTATAGACACCCATGACGCCGCCAGCGGCGATCACCTTGTCGTGCACAGGCGACAGTTTCCGGTCGCGCGCGGCGGGCCATTCGTGCCGGGGGAAATGCATGGCGTATTCGTTGCCGTAAACCTCCATCCCTTTCTGCACGCAATAGTCGTGATCGGTATAGTCGGTGTAGCGACGCGGATCACACGCCCACATATCCCATTCGGTCGCACCGTCGACGATCCATTCCGCCAGCACCTTGCCTGCCCCGCCACCTTGGGCAATGCCGAAGGTGAATACGCACGCCTCGAACGCGTTTTTCACGCCGGGCATGGGGCCGATCAGGGGCAGGCCATCGGGGGCATAGGGGATCGGGCCGTTGATCAAGCGGCTGACGCCAGCCGTGCCCAGCGCAGGGACACGTTCCATCGCATCCGTGACGATATCCTCGATCCGGTCCAGATCGTCGTTCCAAAGCTGGAAGCTGAAATCGTCGGGCATCGGGTCATCGTCAGTTGCCCAATGGGCGCGGCAGTTGGGCTCATAAGGGCCAAGGTTGAAGCCGTGCTTTTCCTGCCGCAGATAATACGATACATCCACATCCCGCAGCAGGGGCAGCTTCTTCCCGGTCTCCTTGCTATACGTCTCTATCTCAGGGATTTCCTCGGACAACAGGTATTGGTGGCTCATCACCATCATCGGCACGGTGCGTCCGCCATGGGGCTTGAACCATTCGCCGACACGCTGGGCGTAATACCCGGCGGCGTTCACCACGTAGTCGCAGGCAATGTCACCCTTGGGGGTATGAACGGTCCAGGTGCCATCATCATGTTGCGTGACCCCTTCGGCTGGGCAGAAGCGCAGGATCTTCGCGCCCATATCCCGCGCGCCCTTTGCCAGCGCCTGAGTCAACTGCGCAGGGTCTATATCACCGTCATGCGGGTCATACAGCGCGCCCTCAAGGTCATGGGTTTCAAGGAAGGGATAGCGCGCCTTGGTTTCCTCGGGCGTCAGGATCTCCATATTCATGCCCTGATAGCGACCCATCGAGGCGGCGCGCTGAAACTCCTGCATCCGTTCCTTGGTATGGGCCAGCCGCAGCGATCCCGTGACGTGGTAGTTCATGGGGTAATCAACCTCGTCCCCCAGTCGCGCGTAAAGCTCGGTCGAATAGCGCTGCATGTTCATCACCGCCCACGAGGTCGAAAAGGTCGGCACGTTACCGGCAGCGTGCCACGTCGACCCGGCGGTGAGTTCGTTCTTTTCCAGCAGAACGCAATCGCTCCAGCCCTTCTTGGCAAGGTGATACAGCGACGAGGCACCAACGACACCGCCACCGATGACGACGACGCGGGCTTGGGTTGGAAAGTCAGACATCATGGTTTCCTTCTCGGCAAAGCATTGCGGTCTCCTTAATACACCGGCGGCGCGATCACCCAGATGGCGACCGCCGGTTCGTCATAGGGGTTGGCCCATTCATAAACGTCATGCTTGATGCGAAAGCTGTCGCCTGTGCCCACGGTGAAGCTTCGCCCACCGATGGTCAGGTCAAGCGTGCCGGACACGATATACCCGACCTCTTGCGTTGGGCGATTGGCAGGTGTTTGCATTTTCGAGCGTGGCTTGAAGGTGGAATGCACCACCTCGAAATCATCGGTCAGGTCGGGGGACAGAAGTTCTTCGATCAGCCCTTCCTCGCCCGACCCCATCGGGCGGCGTGCGCCGGCGCGCACCACGAATCCCTGTTCATCCGCCGGGGCCGAGGCATGGGCAAACAGAAGCGACATCGGCACCCCCAGCGCACGCGCCACGGCTCGCAGATCGGAAATCGAAGGGTCGGACTTGTCCCGCTCCACCTGGCTCAGCCAGCCAACGGATCGATCAAGCGCACCGGCCAGATCGCTGAGCGTCAGCCCACGCGACTTGCGCAGCGCGCGAATGTCGGCGCCAAGGCTTCGGGTCGTAACGGGGTCACTGTGCAGCATCCTGTCCACGCCTGCTCCAACATGAAACTCTACGTGAAATTTTCACGTCTTTTTTCACGGTGAGGCAAATGGATGATTCGACGCAAGCGAAATTATCAGTCGCAGTCAGGTTGCGAAGGTGGATTTCAGGATGGCAGACAGGTGATCGGCATCATCTGGCGTGAACGCGTCGGGTTGATTGCTGTCGATGTCGAACACCGCAATCAGATCGCCCGCCCGGTTCCAGACCGGCAGCACCAGTTCGGACCGCGTGGACGACGCGCAGGCGATATGGCCGGGAAAGGCATCGACATCCGGCACAAGCTGCACCTGCCCCGTGCGCGCCGCCGCCCCACAGACCCCTCGATGGAACGGGATTTGCAAGCAGCCATGCCCGCCCTGATAGGGGCCGATTTTCAGCAAATCAGGCTCTGTTACACGGTAAAAGCCCGTCCAGTCGAAGCGGTCATCAGCGTGGTGCACTTCGCAGGCAACGGTCGCCATCAGCGCGACTTCGTCGTGCTCACCGTCGGTCAGCGATGCAATCACCTGCGACAGATCTGTGTAGTTGACGCGCGTCATGGGACCTCCAATGTGACGAGGGCGCGGAAGATCCGCGCCCCGTGGTCTATATTCAGAAGGTTAGTCGCGCTCAATCGCGATGGCGGTGCCTTCGCCACCACCAATGCAGATCGCCGCAACGCCGCGCTTCAACCCGCGTTTTTCCAGTGCATTCAGCAGCGTGACAATGATCCGTGCGCCCGAAGCGCCGATCGGATGGCCCAGCGCACAGGCACCGCCATTCACATTCACCTTGTCACGCGTCAGACCCATTTCGTGCATGAAGGCCATCGGAACGACGGCAAAGGCCTCGTTCACCTCCCACAGATCGACATCTTCGGGCGTCCAGCCCAGCCGGTCCAGCAGCTTCTTCGCGGCGGGCACGGGGGCGGTCGGGAACAGGTTGGGTTCCTGGGCGTGGCTGGCGTGGCCCAGAATATGCGCGCGGATTTTCAGGCCCTTCGCCTTGGCGGCATCCTCGGATGCGATCACCAGCGCCGCCGCCCCGTCCGAGATCGACGAACTGTTGGCCGGGGTCACCGTGCCGTCCTTGCGAAACGCAGGCTTCAGCGTCGGAATTTTCTCGGGCCGCGCCTTGCCGGGCTGTTCGTCTTCGGCCACCTCAACCTCGCCTTTGCGGGTCTTGACGATCACCGGCGTGATCTCGCCTTCGAAGGCACCCGATTTCTGGGCGTCCAGCGCATTTGACAGAGATTTCAGCGCATATTCATCCTGTGCCTCACGGGTGAACTGGAAGCTTTCGGCGCAATCCTCGGCAAAGGTGCCCATCAGACGTCCCTTGTCATAGGCATCCTCGAGCCCGTCCAGAAACATGTGGTCGATGACCGCGCCATGCCCAATCCGTGCGCCGCCGCGCATTTTGGGCAACAGATAGGGCGCTTCGGTCATGCTTTCCATGCCGCCTGCGACCATTATATCGGTGCCACCCAGTGCAACCTGATCAAAAGCGATCATCGTGGTTTTCATGCCCGAACCACACATCTTGTTCAGCGTTGTGGCGGGCACCTCATTGCCTAATCCAGCCGAAAACCCCGCCTGCCGCGCGGGAGCCTGACCCTGACCGGCCGGCAGAACGCAGCCCATCAGCAACTCTTGCACATCACCCGCCTTGGCGCCAGCGTCCGCCAGTGCGGCCTTGATCGCAGCACCCCCAAGATCAGCGGCAGCGACGCCCGAAAAAGCGCCCTGAAACCCAGCCATCGGGGTGCGTGCTGCGCCTGCGATTACGACATTTTTCATCGTCTTCTCCGTCCCATTTGAAAATTCCTGATCACGCTTACCGAATGGTAACGATCAGCGTCTACCCTGTAGTTCTACCAATCGCGGGAAGGAGAAGACAGTTGGAACTTGCTCATACCGACACCGCCACAGCGCGCGTGATCACGGTTGAAGAAAACAGGATCGACGCCGCCATTGCGATCAGTTTCAAGGATCAGATGCGCGAATTGACCGAAGGTAGCCCAGATCGCATCGTGCTTGACATGACGCAGGTGGACTTTATCGATTCCAGCGGTCTGGGTGCTATCGTCGCGGTGATGAAGCAGGCATGTCCTGACAAGTCGTTTGAACTGGCAAACCTATCACCGACGGTTGAAAAGGTATTCAAACTAACGCGCATGGACACAGTGTTCACCATCCACGCCAGTGTCGAAGCCGCCTTGGGTAACGGCCTTGCAGATGCCGACTGAATGTCTGAGCTTCGTGGGCCGTGCCAACGATCTTCATAAATCGGCGCTTACGCCCCATACGAACGAAATGAAACTGGTTTTTCTGGCTGATCCGTTGGCGGTGCGGCAAGCTTTGAAGGCTTCCATGACCGGGCTGGCGCGGCTGCATCTGACCGCCGACGAACGCGGTATGATTGAAATCGTGCTGGCTGAAGTTCTGAACAACGTGGTCGAACACGCCTATGGGCAAGATGCACAAGGAATTATTGAGTTGCAAATTAAAAGGGCGGGCGATCAGCTTCATTTCACGGTGCTGGACGATGGCGTGCCGCTGTCTGACGGCAATATACCGCAAACGCCGCGGCAATCGCTTTCTGGTCCAGTCAGTCACCTCCCGGAAGGTGGCTTTGGTTGGAGTCTAATCAAAGAACTGACCCGCGACCTGCGCTACATGCATCGCGGCAATCGCAACAAGCTCGTGTTTACCATTTCTCTGGCGGACACCCGGATCAGTTGACATGGTGAAATAACGTTAGGCGATCGGGTTTGGAGGCGTGTGGCGCCATTCGAGATGCTAGGCTTTGGCCTATTCTTGCAGCCAATTGCATCCACACAACATCGCCATTCACTGGCCGCTCTGGTGGCGCTGAATATTCTGAGAGCGGAGGGCAATGCGGCGGACGCCACAATTATGCGGGCGATCTGTTGGGCATATGCGCGCGCCAAACGACCGGCTTGGGCGATGAATAATTCGTGCTGATGGGTGTACCAAAGACGAGTTCCCATCGCGATCAACGGCACCGACCAAGGGGGTCACTTAAGCGGACATCCTGTCGTATGTTGACCTTTCAAACCTTGACCGTTGGGCAGCCAGGCTGGGCTATAATACCAACAACCAGATCATCACTGACCCGAACCAAACCACCCAACTTGACTATATGTCGTCGGCGCAACTGGCCTTGGATTTCGCCGCACTGATTGAACTCGGGCGCAGGCCCCAAAACGATGGTCACGCAACCCGACACTGTTTAAATTGACCGTTATGGACAAGGGTGGGATGGCGATGTCGCAGCTCTTTTCGATCTTTCACGTCTTCGGCGTCGGGCTGGCGTCTGACAAATATGGCGTCTTTTTCACAACCCCGGGCGGGTGCGTTTCCTGTCCAACAGGATCGATTTCGGGATGGCCGCGCAAACTGCGATACAGGCCCACGCGCAATCGGTTGCTGAGAGGCGATCAGTTCATCTGGACATGTAGCGGATACTGGCCATCTTCCAGATCACCAAAAAATTCGGACACATCAGGATGGTCCACCGGTTCGCCCGAATAGTCCGCGACCAAGTTTTGTTCGGACACATAGGCCACGTAATAGCTTTGATCGTTTTCGGCCAGAAGATGATAGAATGGTTGGTCTTTTTCCGGCCGACTGTCCTCGGGGATGGCATCGTACCATTCTTCGGTATTCGAGAACATCGCGTCCACATCAAAAACCACACCGCGAAACGGATGCTTGCGGTGGCGGACGATCTGTCCAAGGGAATATTTGGCGCGCGTCTTTAACATATAGTAAAGCTCCTGCTATCGTAACTAACGCTTTGGGGGGGTGTTTGTCCATGCGACCACCCCCGGTTTTTGCGAAACAAATTGTGTAAGTCGCTCATTTTCAACCTGACAAATGGACTGTGCGCAACCCACCGCCGGTGGTAAATTTTTGGCATTCTTGGAATTCCCAGCAGCAACAATTTCCGCTATAGTCTCAAAAAACATAAGATTGCGAGAGGCAGATGAGCAGACTTCTTCGCGCAGCAGTGATTCTTTTGTTCGTGGCGTCCTGTGGTGGTGTTGACACCAAGGCACCGCGAAACTTGGACAATGCGTGCAGCGTTATCAAGCAGCGCCCGAATATATATAAGGCGATGAAACAAACCCAGCGGAAATGGGGCGTTCCCGTACCCGTTCAGATGGCGATGATCTATCAGGAATCGAAATTCATCGGCAACGCGCGCACACCGGTGAAATACGCATTGGGCGTACTGCCGATGGGGCGGCAAAGCTCGGCCTATGGCTATGCACAGGTTCTGGATGCCACATGGAAAGAATATCAGCGTGACGAAGGTGGGCGGCGCGCACGGCGTACTAACATCAAGCACGCGACCGATTTCATGGGCTGGTATATGAACGAAACCCGCGCCAAGATAGGCATCCCTCTGACCGACGCGCGCAACCAATATCTGGCCTATCACGAAGGGCGGACGGGGTATCTGCGCGGTAGCTACAAGTCTAAAGCCTGGCTTATGCGCATTGCCTCCGAAGTGAACGCCCGCGCGATCCTATATCAGCACCAACTGGCAAGCTGTCGGCGCTAGACCGTTTCCGGTCTGGCGCTTACTGGCCTAACGCGACCATTCCTTGGTCGCGACGGTGATCGAAAACAGTGAACTGCCAAGCGGGGTGCCTTTGGACATCTCGCCCAGAATAACCGTGGTCTTTGATCCGGTGTTGTCGGTAATGATCCACTGACGCAGTTCGGTCGGGTTGCTGGTGAACTTCAACTCGATCGTGCCGATATCGGGGTTCTCGGGGTCTTGCGCGATCACAGTCGTTGCTGTGCCATCATATTTATGACCCACGACCATCTGCGCGCGGCTCAAATCGACATTACGCGCCAGAATCAGATTCAAAGGTGTCTGCTTCAGCGGGTATTGCTGCGGCCCAGCATTAGATTTCCCGTCAAAGATCGCAACCTGCGAACTGCCTGCCACAACCAGGGCCTTGGTCGGGGCATTGTACTCAAACCGCGCCCGCCCCGGACGTTTCAGATAGATCGTTCCGGTCGAGATCGTGCCATCGTCATTGACCTGTGTGAACGGCGCCTTGGCGGTGTCTAGCCGGTTCAGATATTGCGAAATCGCATTTAGCGACAGCTTTTCAGCCATCGCGGGGGCGGCGCTGACCGCGACGAAGGCGGCGGCGATGATCGTGCGAAAGGGGGTCATTGGTGTTACCTCTGCTGCTCGGGCGTAGTCTATCCCGCCTGATATGGGAAGATTAAGCCCCAACGGAAGGCGATAGGCGATAACACGCCGCACAATATACCGTGTTATGCGGTAACCGGCGCTGCGCAGGGCGTCATGCCACGCAGCAAGCCATCATTGCTCGGGGATCAAGATCTCGCGCTTGCCGACGTGGTTCGAGGCCGAGACAAGCCCTTCATCCTCCATCTGTTCGACCAGACGCGCGGCCTTGTTGTAGCCGATACCAAGCTTGCGCTGGATGTATGAGGTCGAGCATTTGCGATCCTTGATCACAATCGCGACGGCCTGATCGTATTGCGCGTCTTCGCCAGTGGTGTTGCCGCCGGTGTTCAAACCCAAAACTGCGTCGATATTGTCGGCCTTTTCGTCGGACGGCCCATCCAAGACACCGCCAACATATTCGGGGGCGCCAAAACCTTTCAGATAGGTGACGATCTCCTCGACCTCTTCATCCGATACAAACGGGCCATGAACGCGGGTAATCTTGGACCCGCCCGCCATGTAAAGCATGTCACCCATGCCCAGCAGTTGTTCAGCCCCCTGTTCGCCCAGAATGGTGCGGCTGTCGATTTTCGACGTGACCTGGAACGAGATACGGGTGGGGAAGTTCGCCTTGATCGTGCCCGTGATCACGTCAACCGAAGGACGCTGCGTCGCCATGATCAGGTGAATACCCGAAGCCCGCGCCATCTGTGCCAGACGCTGGATGCAAGCTTCGATTTCCTTGCCGGCAACCATCATCAGGTCGGCCATTTCGTCCACCACAACCACGATATAGGGCAGCTTTTGGGGCTCGAATTCCTCGGTCTCGAAGATCGGCTCGCCGGTGTCGTCGTCGAACCCGGTTTGCACAGTGCGTTCGAACATCTCGCCTTTGGCAAGGGTATCGGCCACGCGCCCGTTATAGCCTTCGATATTCCGAACACCCATCTTGGACATCTTGCGATAGCGGTCTTCCATCTCGCCCACGACCCATTTCAGGGCGACAACCGCCTTTTTGGGGTCGGTCACGACGGGGGACAGCAGGTGCGGAATGCCGTCATAGACGGACAGTTCCAGCATCTTGGGGTCGATCATGATCATCCGGCAATCTTCCGGTGTCAGACGATACAGCAGCGACAGGATCATCGTGTTGATTGCCACCGACTTGCCCGAACCCGTGGTCCCTGCAATCAGCAGGTGAGGCATCTTGGCAAGGTTCGTGACAATCGGATCGCCGCCAATGTCCTTGCCCAGCGCCAGCGGCAGGCCGTGATTGCCGTCGCCGAAATCGCGTGTCGACAGGATTTCGCGGAACGACACCATCTCGCGCTTCTCATTGGGCAATTCAATCCCGATCACGGACCGGCCCGGCACGGTCGACACACGCGCTGACAGCGCCGCCATTGAGCGTGCGATGTCGTCGGCCAAACCAATCACGCGGCTGGCTTTCAGGCCGGGCGCAGGTTCCAGTTCATACATCGTAACGACGGGACCGGGGCGCACCGATACGATTTCACCTTTCACGCCGTAGTCATCCAGCACCGTTTCCAGCATCCGCGCGTTTTCTTCCAATGCCTCGTCTGACAGGTGATGCCGTTCAATATTCGCCGGATTAGCCAGCAGGTTCAGCGGCGGCAATTCATAGCCGGGATGGCTGTCTTCGAATTTCAGCGACGGTTGCGCCTCGGCTTTGGCACGCGTGGATCGCGGTGCCGGCTTGGGCGCGGAATGCTGCACAACCTTCTTGGCAGGCTGCGACAAACCGGCATGGGATGGTGTATAGACGCGCGGTTCCGCTCGGGCGGCTTCCGGGTTCATCAGATCTTCGACAACCAGATCGTCGTCATTGGTCAATTCTGGCGCGGTCATCATCGGCGGTTCGGTCGGGTAAACCGTGTCGATTTCGCCCCGAATTTCCATATCTTCCGGCTGTGGGTCGGTATTCAGGATCATTGGGTCCGGGCTGCGGCGGTGGCGGGCCACAGCACGCGCAAGCGGGGGTTCGGCTCGCAAGGGGTCGCCCAATGTCGGCTGATGTGCGCGGTTCTTCAAGGCCGACGCGATCTTGGCACGGATGCGATCTTCGCCGCCCAGTCCTTCGGGAATATCGCCGTCATAGGTCGGTTGTTCGACCAATTCCGGTTCGGGTTCCGCGTTACGGCGGAACAAGGAATTCAGAAGGCCGGGTTTCGCCGGGGCGGGGGCCGGTTGCTCGATCACCTCATTATAGCCGTCGGGCGCGCCATTCACAGGCGGTTCGGGCCGCATAACTCGCGCGGCGCGCAGAGGCGGGGGAGCGGTGAATTCTTCGTCGTAGAGCTCGTCAGCTTCTGCTTGCGCCAGCCGTTCTTCCTTGCGCGCAACTTGGCGGGCCTGCATCTGACGCGCAGTCGCAGCGGCACCCAGGGCTGCGCCCTTTGCGCCCTTGCCAAGCAGGGATACAACGCCTGCATAGCTCATCACCAGCCCGACCAGCAGGAAATGACCGAAGCGTTGAAGCTCAAACCGGTCGATGCCGATCGCGAACAGAACCACAACCAGCGCCGCGATAGCCGACACAACGGACATGACCTTCAGCCCAAGCCCGGCGCCCACCGGCAGCCCGGCCAGAACGGCACCCAAAACGGTATCGCCGAACAGACCGCCCAACCCAAAAGAATGCGTCCACGCCGCCCCCGGCACTAGGGTCGAGGCATAGATCGAACACAGCGCAACCGCGATCGGCGCAAAAATCATCCGCCCCATCACCCGATCTTCACCGATATGGAACGTCAGGCGCAGACCCCAGACCGCAAGGATCAGCGACAGCGACCATGCCCCCAGCCCAGCAATAACTGCCAAGGGCGAGGCGACAAAGGCACCAATCCGGCCCAAAGCGTTCTGCGCGGGCGTATCGGTGGCTGACATCCAGCCGGGATCTTCGGGCGAATAGCTGCCAAGGATCAGCGCCACGATGACACCAAGGGCGATCAGCCCCAGTCCCAGAAGCTCTTTCCCCCGTCGCTCAAGCACAGCCTGCGTGTTGCTGTCAAAGATGGGATCCCGTTGTTTTGCCTGATACGCCATACCACCACGTCCTTAATTGAACAGACAGTCACGAAGTTGAATCAACCCGTGCTGCATTTCTTGTTTTGGGGCCACCATGGCGACCCGAATATACCCCTTGCCGGGGTTTTGGTTATTCACATCCCGCGACAGATACGCGCCGGGAAGCACCCGCACGCCTGTCTCGGTCCATGCTTTCATCGCGGCCGCCTCGCCGTCATCGACGGGCAGCCACAGGAAAAACCCGGCCTCTGGCCCGATGTAATCTTCTATGCCCGCAAACACCTGGTCCGCGATAGCGTATTTTTCCTGATAGAGCGCGCGGTTTTCAGCCACATGCGCGTCGTCCGCCCAAGCGCGCTCGGCCACGCGTTGCAAGGGCAGCGGCAGCGGCGCACCGGCATAGGCGCGCAACTGGCGCACGCGGCGGATGCTTTCCGGCCCGCCCGCCACGAAACCCGACCGCAGACCGGGCAGGTTCGACCTTTTGGACAGCGAATGAAAGACGACCACACGTTCCGGGCTGGCGCCCCCTTCGGCAGCAACCTCAAGCACGCCTACGGGCGGGGTATCGCGATAAATCTCGGAATAACATTCATCGGCGAAAATCTGGAAATCGAACTTCTCGGCCAATGCAATCAGGTTTGCCCAGTAATCCCGGTCCGCCACTGCGCCTTGCGGGTTGGTGGGCGAACAGACATAGGCCACCTGCGTCCTGTTCAGGATCTCGGGCGACAATTTCGAATAGTCGGGCAGAAATCCGGTTTCGGCGGTTGCTGGCAAAAACACCGGCTCGGCCCCCACGGTCATCGCGGCGACGGCATAGACCTGATAAAATGGGTTGGGGATCAGAACGACGGGCTTTTCACCGCGCGGCGTTTCTTCGGGGCAGAGTGCGATCAGCGTGTTGAACAACCCTTCGCGCGTGCCATTCAGCGCCATAATCTGCCGGTCCGGGTCCACCTGCACACCATACCTGCGCGCCAGCCAACCGGCGATCGCCGATAACAGTTCGGGGGTGCCATCATTCGGCGGATACTTCGCGAATTCATCGGTATGGGCCGCAATGACCTGCGGCACCCATTCGGGGAATGGATGCTTCGGCTCGCCAATCGTCATATGCATCACCTCGCCACCCGGCTTATGGGCGTCAAGAAGCGCCCGCAGGCGCGGGAATGCATAGTCGGGCAAGTTGGAATACCGCTCGGGAAACGTCATTTGAACGTCACTATACTGCCTCAGATCTCGGGATCATGTCGCCCCGTTTCGGCTAAGGATAGCTCGCAATTCCCGGCGGGTCCAGAAAAACGCCGGAATTTTCGGTGGTTGTCGGATCGTTATGTGGCATTTAGGCCAAAACCGCCTCGGCGGCGGCACCAAGGCGCAGCAATTGAGCCTCCGCCATCGGGGCCCCCTGCAACAAGATACCGGTCGATGGCAGGCCCGTTGGCAGGGTCAGCCCGCTTGACCCCATCAGATTGCCGATCCGCGTGTTGCGCAGCGCCATCAGGTTTTCTTCGATGTAATATGCGTGGTCGGTCATCAAGCGCTCAACATTCGGTGGCATGATGGGGGCTGTCGGCAGAACCACCGCATCGAACCCTGCGACTGCGGCGTTATATTCCTTGCGAATGTCGTCCAGCCGCTGCCACGCGCGCACGAATTCAACGCCAGTATATTGCCCACCGGCACGGAACCGGTCGCGGATTTCAGCAAACATCAGGTCTGGCTGGGCCTCGATCTTATCATACCAGGTGGCATAGGCTTCGGTGGTGAACAACACGCCGGACATGGTCAGCGCCTCGTCCACGATGGGCAGGTGGGCGCGTTTGACAATGCAACCTGCGTCCATCAGACGACCAAGCGCGCTGTCGAACCCGGCCTTTGGCTGGTCGCGCGCATCAGTCAGCCCATTTTCCAGCACCAGAAGGCGCACGCCCTTCAAGCTTGCACCGCGCAGATCGGGCGCCGGACCCCCTTCCAGCGCGGCCAGCAGCAGCGCGGTGTCTTCGACGGTGCGGCACAGCGGACCGATCGTGTCGAACCGAGGGGCCAGCGGCACGGTGCCATCCGACGACAAACGCCCACCCGACGTTTTCAGTCCAACCAGATCATTCCAAGCCGCCGGAATGCGCACCGACCCGCCCGTGTCGGACCCAACCGACCCCGCCGCCAGACCAAACGCGACCGCGGTGGCAGCACCCGAGCTTGACCCGCCCGACACAGCCTCAAGGTCATTCACGCAAGGGCTGGTCGCCGTCACCGGGTTCAATCCAAGGCCCGAGAAGGCCAACTCGCTCATATGCGTCTTGCCCAGACAGATCAGACCCTGCGCGGTGGCGTTGCGCAGAACGGCGGCGTCCTGCGTGGGCACGCGGTCTTTTAACAGGGCCGAGCCTGCTTCGGTCACAACGCCTGCGGTGTCAAACAGATCTTTCCAACTGATCGGCACACCGTCCAGAATGCCCACGCGATGACCCGAAGCAGCGCGTTTTGATGCCGCCGCAGCCTCGGCCAGCGCCCGGGATTCGGTCAGGCGGGCATAGATGCGATCCGTAAACTCATGCGTCTTGATCGCGTCCAGAAACGTCTCAGTCAAGGCAAGCGGATCAATGTCACCGGCGCCAATTCCCCGGCCCAGATCGCCCATGCTCATGGTCAGCCATTGGTTGGTCATCCTAGCTCTCCCGTCTTCTGCCAGCGTGACGGTAGCGGCGCATCGGCGCATGGACAATCCCTGATGACCAGTTCAAAAAGAGGATATGAAACTTGATGCCGATATTCTGATCGTAGGTGGCGGGCTGAACGGCCCTGCCCTTGCGCTTGCCTTGGCCGACAACGGCTTTGACGTGACAATCATCGACGCGCAGCCCAAGGGCGCGCGGGGCGATGATGATTTCGACGGACGCGGATATGCGCTGGCATTGGCATCACAACGGCTTCTGTCGGCCATTGGCGTCTGGCCCGCGGTCGCACCCAATGCCCAACCGCTTCTGGATATCCGCATCTCGGACGGGCGCCCCGGCGAGGGCGTCAGCCCCTTCGTGCTGGAGTTCGATCACGCCGAGATCGACGAGGGCCCGATGGGGTACATGGTCGAAGATCGCTTCCTGTCGCGCGCGCTGCTCGACGCGGTCGACGCGCACCCGAAAGTGACCCTAATTCACCAGGAAATGGTCGAAGCACAGACCGTTGATGCCGCATCCGTCACGCTGGACCTCGCGTCAGGCAAGCGGCTGACCGGGCGCATGGTCGTTGGTTGCGACGGGCGCCGGTCGGGCACAGCCGAACGCGCGGGCATTGGCCGCGTCGGGCATGATTACGGGCAGACCTCGCTGGTCTGTGCGATAGATCACGAACTGCCACATAATGGCGCGGCGCATCAGATGTTCATGCCCGCCGGGCCTTTGGCGATCCTGCCGCTGCCCGGCAATCAGTGTTCAATCGTCTGGACAGAAACCCATGCTGAGGCCGCGCGGATCAACGCGCTGGACGACGAAGGATATCTTGAGGAATTGCGCCCGCGTTTCGGCTCGTTCCTCGGGCAGATCAGCCTTGCGGGCAAACGCTTCACCTATCCCCTCAATCTGACGGTGGCCCAAGCATTCGTGGCCGACCGGTTGGCGCTGGTGGGGGACGCGGCGCATGGGCTGCACCCGATTGCGGGGCAGGGTTTGAACGCCGGGTTAAAGGATGTGGCTGCCTTGGCCGAGGTGCTGACCCACGCCCGCCGGCGCGGTGAAGACATCGGCCGTTTGGACGTGTTGGAGCGTTACCAGCAATGGCGCCGTTTCGATGTGGCGCAGATGGTCGCCGCCACCGAAGCTACCAACCGACTGTTTTCAAATGATAACCCCCTGCTGCGCACTGTGCGCGACGTGGGGCTGGGAATGGTCAACGCAATGCCGGGACTGCGGCGTAGCTTTATCCGCGAAGCCGCCGGGTTGACCGGGGATCTGCCCCGACTGTTGCAGGGTCGCCAAATCTAAGGATCTAGTCCTCGATCTTGCGGGCCTCGTCCACCAGCATCACCGGAATACCACCGCGAATGGGAAAGGCCAGCCGGGCGGCCTTCGACACCAGCTCTTGCTTTCCAGCATCATAGCTCAGAACCGTCTGAGTGACCGGGCAGACCAAAGCCTCGATCATATGGCGGTCGAATTCGGGGGTGGGGGCGTCGGTCATTGCACTTTCTCCTCGCCCGCGCCGCTGCGCAGGGTGTATTCCATCAGGGTCACCAATGTCTCGCGGCGGGTGCTCAGCGAAGGGGCCTCTAACAACGCCTGTTTGTCTTCAGAGTCAAAGGGGCACAGCATCGACAACGCATTGATCAACAATTCATCTTCGGCAGTTTGCAGATTTTCCCAATCGGTCTGCAATTCTTCAAGGTTGAAATACCGTTCCAACAACTTGAAAAACGCATCGCGATCCAGCGCCGGATCATGTTCGGGCTGACCCAGATCGCGATCAAAGCTGCGCCAATCGGCTTCGGTTCGCAGATAGGGCGTGAACCCTTCCTGCACCGCGCCCAGTCGGAACCGCGAAATACCAGTCAAGGTGATCATATATCGCCCATCATCCGTTTCCGTGAATGACGTGATGCGACCGGCACATCCGATTGCGTGAAGCCGCGCGCCGTCGTCCTGACCTTCGCCGATCGGCTGAATCATCCCGATCAGCCGCTCGGGCGTTTTCAGCGCATCTTCGAATAGCGCTAGGTAGCGCGGTTCGAAGACGTGCAGGGGCAGACGCCCACGCGGCAGTAACAGCGCCCCCGGCAAAGGGAACAACGGCAGGAAATCGGGCAGGTCAGCGGCTGACATCATAGGATCACTGTAGCGCGACTCGCGCCATCACACAAAGATCATCGACGACAGCTTGCGACGACCCGTCAAGGCAATCGGATCTTTCGCATCCAGCGCGTCAAAAATCGTAAACAACTGGGCCTTGGCGGCAGCATCATTCCAGTCTCTATCCCTGCGGAAAAGCTCCAACAACTCGTCCACAGCGCCCTGTACATCGCCTGACGCATTCAACGCGACCGCAAGATCGAAGCGGGATTGGTGATCGTCCGGGTTGGCATCGACGGCGGCGCGCAGGTCGGTCACCGGCCCCGCGTTTTCCGCTTGGCGCGCCAGCTCAATCTGTGCGCGCACGGCCTCAAGTTCCGGCGCGTCCGAGATCGCAGCAGGCGCACCGTTCAGAACGGCCTCGGCCTCGTCCACGTTGCCCTTGGCGATATGCGCGCGGGCCAGACCACCAAAGGCGGCGGCATTGTCGGGGTCTTCTTCCAGAATCGCGGCATAGGTCTGCGCGGCATCATCAATGGCGCCGGCCTCAAGCATCTCGTCAGCGGCGGCGATCGCTTCGGCCAACCCACCGCCCCCGTCACCTGCCAGAGCGGCAACACGGCTCACGAACTCCTTGATCTCGGATTGCGGTACGGCACCCTGAAATCCGTCAACAGGCTGGCCTTGCCAAAACGCATAAACGGTGGGGATGGACTGCACTTGAAGCTGACCCGCGATCATCTGGTTTTCGTCCACGTTGACCTTGACCATGCGCACCTTGCCGCCCGCTTCGGTGACGGCAGCTTCCAGCGCGGGGCCAAGCGTTTTGCACGGGCCGCACCACGGCGCCCAGAAATCTACGATGATCGGCACCTCTTGCGAGGCTTCGACCACGTCCTGCATGAAGGTCGCCTCGCCCACATCCTTGATCAGATCAGCTGCGGCCGGTGCGCCGCCCAGTTCAAGTTCCATCGCTCAAGCTCCTTCAGTGTGCTGGCAAATTCGTTAAGGTCTATATGACCCCTGCCCCGCCGATTTTAAAGATCGAAAGTCGCAAAGACCGGCGCGTGATCAGACGGCTTTTCCCAGCCCCGCGCATCGCGCAAGATCCGCGAGGCGTGGCCCGCGTTCGAGATGTCAGGCGTCGCCCAGACATGATCCAGCCGCCGCCCCTTATCCGCCGCGTTCCAATCCTTTGCGCGATAGCTCCACCAACTGTAAAGCTGCCCCTCGGGGATGTCCTGTCGCGTGATATCGACCCATCCCGCCGCATCCTGAACCTGGGCCAGTGCCTCGACCTCGACCGGGGTGTGGCTGACCACTTTCAGAAGCTGCTTGTGCGACCAAACGTCATCCTCGCGCGGGGCGATGTTCAGATCACCCACGAGGATTGATTTACCCGGCTTCTCGCCAAAGAAGTGGTCGCGCATGTCGGTCAGGTAATCAAGCTTCTGCCCGAACTTCTCGTTCACCTCGCGATCCGGCACATCGCCGCCCGCTGGTACATAGAAATTGTGGATCGTGACGCCGTTTTCCAACTGCGCGGCAATGTGGCGGGCATGGTCAAGACCGGCAAAATCGAAGCTCACCACCTCTTTCATCGGCAGGCGGGACAGGATCGCGACGCCATTATACCCCTTCTGCCCGCGCGCAATCATGTGGGTGTAGCCAAGCGCGGCAAAGCCTTCGGTCGGGATCTTTTCCACGGGGCTTTTGCATTCCTGAAGGCACAAAACATCCGGCGCTTCTTCGGACAAAAGCTTCTGCACAATCGGTTCGCGCAAACGCACCGAGTTGATGTTCCAAGTGGCAAGGGTGAAGCTCATGATATCCTCCGGCGATCGCAGCGTGGGGCGACCATAGAGGACGGGGCAAAAAGTGAACAGGGGCGAGTTTCGCCGCGCACCCACGTAGTGAACAGGACGGGTGTGACGGGTGCGGGGGTTTATCGCTGGATCGCTGCGCGCTTTACAGTCCAGAGGGTTTGGCTGGCGAGAAAGGTGCCGGGCCGCGGTATTTGCTGGGGGATGAGGCGGTCGGGCCGGAGGATTAAGGGAGGCTTTCGTATTCGCTCAATGACGACTTTGAGCCCAGAGTGACAAATACTGCGCGATGCATGGACGGCAGCTTAAAGTGCCTTTTTTGTTTCTTATGCTTTTGATAGCACGAAGCATGGAAAAGCCGACAGAAACAAAACAATCAAGGTTTAAGACTTGGGCTTACGCAATCTTTATTAGCACCTTCCTTTGTGTGTGGCTCAGCGGAATGACCGCAGGTCTGATGGCCGGAGCGTGCCTGAATGATCGATATGAAGGTGCTAAGAAGCTTCGGTTTTGCAGTATTTCACTCACTGCCGGTGCTTGGATGAAATTGTTTCCCATTGAACGAGCAAAGCAGGCCATCATCCAACTCGAACGAGGGATAGCGCTGTCTCAGGTCGGTCAAGTAGACGAAGCGGTCGAGGCATTTGATCGAGCCTTGCGCGATGCGCGGGCCAAACCGGGCTCATGGGAACCGAGATTACTACAGCGAATGGTTCAACTTGAAGACCGCAGAACCCTAGCACTGTGGGTGTCGGTCGTTGAGTCAGCTAAATAGGAGGGTCAAACCGCTTAAATTCTGCTGAAAGCCGCCACTGCCTCAGCTGCAGCGAAAGCCCTCTTCTTCCCGCACAGCCAACATTCACAAAAAGACCGGGCACAAAGGCCCGGCCAGTCCATCAGGGAGGATATGCCCATAACCCCGGGCACGAGGGAACCTGTTAAGCGTTCAACCGATACCCGCCGCTTTCCGTCACCAACAGCCGCGCGTTTGACGGGTCGGGCTCGATCTTCTGGCGCAGGCGATAGATATGCGTCTCTAACGTGTGGGTTGTGACGCCTGCGTTATAGCCCCAGACCTCGTGCAGCAGCACATCGCGCGCCACCACGCCGTCACTTGAGCGATAGAGGAACTTTAGGATGTTCGTCTCTTTCTCGGTCAGGCGGATCTTGCGCTCATCCTCGGTGATCAGCATCTTCATCGACGGTTTGAACGTATACGGCCCAAGCTGGAAAATGGCATCTTCACTTTGCTCATGCTGGCGCAGCTGGGCGCGGATGCGAGCCAGAAGTACCGGGAATTTGAAGGGTTTGGAGACATAGTCATTCGCCCCGGCGTCCAGACCCAAAATGGTGTCGGAATCGGTGTCATGACCGGTCAGCATTACAATCGGGCATTTGACACCCTGCTTGCGCATGACGCGGCACAGCTCGCGCCCGTCGGTATCAGGCAAACCCACATCAAGGATTACCAAGTCATAGATCGCCTCTTTCGACTTGGTCAGTGCCTCGGCCCCTGTGCCAGCTTCGAAAACCTCAAAATCCTCGGTCATCAAAAGCTGCTCTGCCAACGCGTCGCGCAGATCCTCATCGTCATCAACCAACAGTATCTTTTTCAGCGTGGACATCTCGCCCTCCTGTGTCGTGCTTCCTCATCAAATGTTGCTGCCTCACGCAAGTGGCAAGATTTGCAACAAACGTCTCACGGCCTCGTGTTAATTCGTCGGTAAATGTTTCATATCATGACAGTTCCGCCTAACTATGGTCGTGAAAGGATGCCGATGACACTCGCCCCCACCCAGACCCAGCTTTTGGCCCGCGCCCGCACCGATTTGCGCGTGGGGGTGCCGATTGTACTGCGGCGCGACGGGCGCATCGTGCTGGTCGCCGCGGCCGAGGCACTGACGGCGGGGCGACTTGCGGACATGCGAAGACTGGGTGCGCCGGTACTTGCCATTACGCCACGGCGGGCAACGACACTGAAAGCCCGCGCTTATTCCGATCAGGTAGCCCGGATTGAACTGCCGGACGATGCAGGCGCCGACTGGATTGCGGCTGTCGCCGACCCAGCGGATGATCTGACCCACCCGATGAAGGGGCCATTTGTCACCCGGCGCGGTGGTGATGATGGGCTTGAAGCCGAAGCCATTGCGCTCTGCAAATCCGCGCGCCTACTGCCTGCAGCTTTGGTCATCGACGTCTCTAACGCACCCGAAATCACCTCGAATGATAACCTGACCGAGGTTTCGTTGGACGATCATCCGATCACTGATCTACATCTCGCCCCCGTCGTCCACGCCCGCCTGCCCCTGTCCGTCAGCGAGGCGGGGCGGCTTCATATCTTCCGCCCCAGCGATGGAGGCGAGGAACACTACGCCATCGAAATCGGCCGCCCCTCGCGCAAAAACCCCGTTCTGACCCGCCTGCATTCGGCGTGCTTCACCGGCGATGTGCTGGGCAGCCTGAAATGCGACTGTGGCCCGCAACTGCATACCGCACTGGCACGCATGGGCGACGAAGGGCACGGCATCCTGCTCTATCTTAACCAGGAAGGGCGCGGCATTGGCCTTGCCAACAAAATGCGCGCCTATTCTCTGCAAGATCAAGGCTTTGACACGGTCGAGGCAAACCACCGACTGGGCTTTGAGGATGACGAACGCGACTTCCGCATCGGGTCGGAAATCCTGAAATCTCTTGGCTTCACTTCGGTGCGCCTGATGACCAACAACCCGCGCAAAGTTGCGATGATGCAAGACACCGGCATCCACGTCGCGGAACGCGTCCCGCTAAGTGTTGGCAAAGGCGCGCATAACGAAGCTTACCTCGCCACCAAGGCTGCGAAATCCGGGCATCTTCTGTGATCCCCCACCGTCACGATATGGTGGTGACCCGCTGGGGCGCCCGTTTCATGGGGCGGCGGTTTCCCGTCGCAATCGGACGCGGCGGGATGACCGACGACAAGCGGGAAGGCGATGGGGCGACGCCACGCGGAGCCTGGCGAATCGTTGGCGGCTATTACCGTGCCGACCGGCGAAGACCTTTCGGCATGCACGACCTTCACAAGATCAGCCCGCGCGACATCTGGTCAGACGATCCCGCCGACCCAAATTATAACCATCCGCTGCGCCGCACGAACCACCCATTCAGCCACGAAAAGCTCCGTATGACGGGCAGACTCTACGATATCGTGCTGATCAGCGATTGGAACTGGCCCGACGCCCAACCCGGAAAAGGATCTGCCATCTTCATCCACCAATGGCGAAAACCGCGCCACCCGACCGCCGGATGCCTGGCTTTCGCGCCCCGCGACCTGCGCTGGATCATGTCCCACTGGACCCCAAACAGCCGCATCATCGTCCGCTAGACGTTTCTTCTGGCCGAAAATATCCTGGGGTGAGCGGCGCAGCCGCGAGGGGCAAAGCCCCTATCCATAATCCCGATCGCCAAAAATGGCTGACCCCACACGCACGAACGTGGCGCCTTGCGCAATCGCACGCTCAAAATCGCTGCTCATCCCCATCGACAACTGTTTAAGCCCGTTGCGCGCGGCCATCTTGGCCAGCAGCGCGAAATGCAGGCTGGGTTCTTCGTCTACCGGCGGGATACACATCAACCCGACCACGGGCAGGGCCAGATCACGGCATTCATTGACAAAGGCATCAAGGTCGTCGGGCATGATCCCGGCTTTCTGCGGCTCTTCCCCGGTGTTGACCTGAATGAACAGCGTCGGGCAATGGCCTTCTTCCTCGGCGATGCGGGCAATCGTGCGAGCCAGTTTCGGACGGTCGACCGAGTGGATGACATCGAACAATCCCATCGCCTGACGGGTCTTGTTGGATTGCAGGGGGCCGATCAGGTGCAGTTCAACCCCGGCGAAACGCTGTTTCAGGTCGGGCCATTTGCCGACCGCTTCCTGCACCTTGTTTTCACCGAACACGCGGTGGCCTTCTTCCAAGACCGCAACGACGCGGTCCAGCGGCTGTTCTTTGGACACGGCGATCAAGGTTGTTGATCCCGGCGCACGGCCCACGCGCGCCTCTTCCTTGGCGATGCGGTCTTTGATGTCTGAAAGCGGCATGGGCACTCTCCGAAATTTTAATTTCCCTGTAACAGGTGTCCCAAAAGAAAAGAGCGGGCACAAGGCCCGCTCTTCCCTAATCAAATAATCCGTTAGGATTAGAAGGTCATGATGATACCCAGGTCGGCTTCAACAACGTCGTTGATTTCGCCAACACCGGCGTTCAGCGATGCGCCACCGCCCAGGTCATAGGCAACGCCCAGACCGTATGCGTCGGTCGTAGCACCAGCAATCTCGAGTTCCGAGTAAGCAGCCATGACTTCGACAGCACCCATGGTGTAACCGGCGGTGACACCGTAGGAAGTGATGTCATTGTCGGAGTTACGCGAATACAGAGCGTTCAGCGAGAAGTCAGCGATATCAGCGCCAGCTTTCACGTGGACGGTGCTGGAGTCGTCGAAGTTGCCCCAGTCGTCGTAGCCCAGACCAATGTTGAAATCACCCATGGTGTAGGTGGCTGCGATCGACGCCACTTCTGTGCCGCCCATGTCATAGGACACGGCAACGCCGAAGTCACCGAAGGTGCCTTCATACATCAGGTTGCCTACGTCGCCGCCGTCAACCAGGAATTCGGCAGTGTTGTCGGTGCCAAGGCCCGAGTAACCAATGTCCGACAGGCCCAATTTCGCGTCAACAGCCGAACCAACGGTACCGACCGAGAACTTGCCGAAGCCGCCTTCGATATAGACAACTTGGTTGTCGGTGACAGCACCGCCGCCATTGTCGAAGGTCAGGTCAAGGTCAACACCAAAGCCCAAGCCACCATCGGTTTCGCCCGTCATGGCAACCGACAGAGTGGTGTAGTAGTCGACGAGCCATTCGTCGGCACCTACGCGGTCTTCTTCATAAACAAAGCCCATGCCGGCTTCGCCGGAGAAGCTGATGTCGGCGGCAGCGAAGCCAGCGGATGCAACCAGCGCCGTCGATGCGAAGAGAATCTTTTTCATTTCGTTTTCCCTCATGTGTTTCAAAAGTTCACCTCAATTCAGGGAAATCCGAATTGAGTATGAGCGTTCAATCCACCTTTCAGCGGGCATTTGCAAGAAATGCAGAAGGCCAAAACTGATTGAGGCCTTAATTGGTGCTTCTATGCCACAGTTTTGTGGCCGACCGTTCACACCTTCTTACAGACTGTCATGTAAGGCGCGCAAACGGCACCGTTTCCAAGGTGTATATCCGGCCCATGGGAAAAGGCTTGCCCGCGTTTGGGGGCTTATATACTAACAAGAAGAAATTGAGGAAACGGGGCTATTTTATGCGCATCGTCAGGTCTGTCGCCGTCGGAGTTTCACTTATCAGTATGATCGGCTTGTCCGCGTGCGGCGGGGGGCGCGGGTCTTTCGGCTCGGTCGGCGTGGGCGGCGGCGCAGCGACGCAGCAGGCCGGCGATCAAGGCCGGGGCGTGCGCCATACCCCGCAAGCGGATGAGCCGCGCGAAACAATCTGGGATCTGTTCAAGAACGTGGACGACCCCAACACGACCGTCGAAGTGAACCGGTATCTTTGGAATGCGTCGCTGGATGTGCTCAGCTTCATGCCGGTTAAGGCGGCTGATCCCTTCTCAGGCATCATCGCGTTTGACTATGGCCGCCCGCCCGGCGGCGGCACGGCCTACAAGGCCACCGTTTATGTGCGCGACCCCGCGCTGGATGCGCGGTCGCTGTCTGTTGCGCTTTATTCCCGGTCGGGCCCTGCCAGTGCCGAAGCCGCCCGCAAGGTCGAGGATGCGATCCTGACCCGCGCGCGCCAGCTTCGTATTCGTGACGGCGACCTCTAGACCCGGACCGACCACAAGACTAAGACATACGCCGGGCCAGTTGCCCGGCGTTTTCACATCAAGGACCAAGCCGCATGTCGCGTTACACCGCCGCCGATATCGAACCGAAATGGCAAGAAGCCTGGGACAAGGCCGGGATTTTCACCGCCACACGCGATGAAACCCGCCCCAAATATTATGTGCTAGAGATGTTCCCCTATCCATCGGGCCGCATCCATATGGGGCATGTGCGCAACTATACGATGGGCGACGTGATCTCGCGTTATAAGTCCTCGTGCGGGTTCAGCGTGTTGCACCCGATGGGCTGGGACGCGTTCGGAATGCCGGCGGAAAACGCGGCGATGGCGCAGGGCGGCCACCCCGGCACGTGGACCTATGACAACATCAAGACGATGAAGGGTCAGATGAAGCCGTTGGGCTTGTCGATCGACTGGTCCCGCGAATTCGCCACCTGTGACCCGGAATATTACGGCCAGCAACAGTCGATGTTCATTGATTTCATGGAGCGCGGGCTGGTCTATCGCAAGAACGCCACGGTGAACTGGGACCCGGTCGACATGACCGTTCTGGCCAATGAACAGGTGATTGATGGCTGCGGCTGGCGTTCCGGCGCACCCGTTGAGCGCCGCGACCTGACGCAGTGGTTCTTCAAGATCTCGGATTATTCTGCCGAGTTGCTGGAGGCGCTGGACGCCCTGGACAACTGGCCCGAGAAGGTCCGCACCATGCAGGCCAACTGGATTGGCCGCTCGCAAGGTCTGCAATTCAGCTTTGAACGCGTGGATGGTGGCGAGATCGAGGTGTACACGACCCGCCCCGACACCCTGATGGGCGCATCGTTCATCGGTATCTCGCCCGACCATCCGATTTCCAAGGCGTTGGAGGCTGAAGACCCCGAGATTGCCGCCAAACTTGTCGAAATGCGCAAGGGTGGCACCACGGAAGAAGCCATCGAAACCGCCGAGAAGCTGGGTTACGACACCGGCATCCGCGTGAAACACCCGCTGGACCCAAACTGGGAACTGCCGGTCTGGATCGCCAACTTCATCCTGATGGATTACGGCACCGGGGCGATCTTCGCCTGCCCGGCCCATGACCAGCGTGACCTCGATTTCTGCCGCAAGTATGATCTGCCGGTGATCGACACGTTCCTATCGCTGGAAGACCCCTCGCCCGTTGAAAAGGAAGCCTTCGTGCCGCCCAAGAGCGAGAAGGTGAAATGGGTGAACCACTTCGCCGGGTTGGACGAAGCCACGGGCGACGAGGCCATCGAAGCGACCATCAAGTTCGCCGAGGACGCCGGCTGGGGCAAAGGCGTCGAGAAGTTCCGCCTGCGCGACTGGGGGCTGAGCCGCCAACGCTACTGGGGTTGTCCGATTCCCGTCGTGCACTGTGCTGATTGCGGCGTGGTGCCCGAAAAGAAAGAGAATCTGCCGGTCAAACTGCCTGAAGACGTCACCTTCGACGTTCCCGGCAACCCGCTGGACCGTCACCCGACCTGGCGCGACTGCGCCTGCCCGTCCTGCGGCAAGCCCGCCCAGCGCGAAACCGACACGATGGACACGTTTGTTGATTCGTCGTGGTATTTCGCGCGCTTCACGTCTCCGAATGCCGACACGCCCACGGATATGGACGACGCGTCCTATTGGATGAATGTCGACCAGTATATCGGCGGCATCGAGCACGCGATTCTGCACCTGCTCTATTCCCGCTTCTTTGCGCGTGCGATGAACATCTGCGGTCATCTGCCCGACAAAGCGATCGAGCCGTTCAACGCGCTGTTCACACAGGGGATGGTGACACATGAGATCTATGTCACGCGCGACGAAAACGACCGACCCGTGTATCACTTGCCGGAAGACATCGAATGGACGGAAAGCGGTGCGCGCCTTGGCGCCTGCGGGACCGAGGTCGAGGTCATCCCCTCGGCCAAGATGTCAAAATCCAAGAAAAACGTGGTCGATCCGGCTCAGATCATCTCGTCCTTCGGGGCCGATACGGCCCGCTGGTTCGTGCTGAGCGATTCGCCCCCCGAGCGCGATGTGGAATGGACGGCCTCGGGTGCGGAAGCCGCGGCCAAGCACTTGGCGCGCGTGCACGCCACCGCCGTCAAGATCGCCGAAATGGACGATGCAGAAGGGGACGACACCGACCTTCTGCGCGCCATGCACAAGGCGATCCATGATGTGACGATGGGCATTGAAAGCTTCGGCTTCAACGCCGCCATCGCCAAGCTCTATGCCTTCCAGAACACCGTTTCGAAGTCGAAAGCGGGCGGACGCGCGCAGAAACTGGCGATGCGCACGCTGGCACAGCTGATGTCCCCCATGACGCCGCACCTGTCCGAAGAAATCTGGTCGATGCTGGGCGGCGAAGGGCTTGTCGCCCAAGCCCCGTGGCCCAAAGCGGACGAGGCGATGTTGGTCGACGACACCGTGACCATGCCGATCCAGATCAACGGCAAGCGGCGCGCAGAAATCAGCGTGCCGAAAGACATGGACAAGGCCGAGGTTGAAAAACTGGCGCTGGCCGAAGATGCTGTCGTCAGGGCGCTTGATGGCAAGTCGCCCAAGAAAGTCATCGTTGTGCCGGGACGTATCGTGAATGTCGTCGTTTGATCGCCGCTTCTTCCTGACTGCCCTCGCGTCCGTCGTGGCGCTTGGCGGGTGTGGGTTCTCTCCGGTCTATGCACCGGGCGGGGCTGCGGATGGGCTGCGCGGCGCGGTGACGGTCGCAGCGCCATCGGATGCCGACAGCTATGAGCTGGTGAAACGGCTTGAAGAACGGCTGGGCCGCAATCTGGCCGCGCCCTACAATCTGACTTACACCATCACAACCCGGTCCGAAGGCGTGGGCGTCACCCCCCGTCAGGAAATCACCCGCACGCAAATCCTTGGCGCGATCGAGTTCACCGTAACCGACACCGCCACCGGCGAGGTGGTCGAGGAAGGCAGCGTCTCAAGCTTCACCTCCTATTCAACCGAGGGGTCGACGGTTTCAACCGCATCGGTCGAACGGGACGCGAATCGCCGTTTGATGGTGGCTTTGGCCGACATGATGGTGACGCGCTTCACGGCGACCTACGCGGGTTGGGCCGAATGAAGCTCGCCACCCGCGATGCGCTGAAGTATTTCGCCAAACCCGACCCGGGCCGCGCTGGCGTTCTGATCTTCGGTCCTGACGCCATGCGCGTTGCCCTGAAACGGCAAGAGTTGATCGCTAGCCTGATCGGCCCGCAGGGCGAAGAGGAAATGCGCCTGACCCGCCTTCCGGCAAGCGACCTGCGCAAAGACCCTGCGCTGTTGTCGGACGCGATCAAGTCACAAGGGTTCTTCCCCGGCCCCCGTGTGGCCTTTGTCGAAGACGCGACCGAAACCGTAGCTCCCGTGATCACCACGGCGCTGTCTGACTGGCAGGACGGCGATGCGCAGGTCATCGTGACGGCGGGCAATCTGAAACCCCGCGGCGCGCTGCGTAAACTGTTTGAAACCCACCCCAACGCCTTTGCCGTCGGCATCTATGACGACCCGCCAACCCGGGACGAGATCGAAGTCGACCTGAAACGTGCGGGCGTGGCTGACGTGCAGCCTGAAGCGATGCGCGATCTGACGGGCCTTTCGCAAGAACTTGATCCGGGCGACTTCCGCCAGACCGTCGAAAAGCTGGGTCTTTACAAGCTGGGCGACGCGACACCGGTCACGCCCGACGACGTGCTGGCCGTCGCGCCTGCCTCGACCGAGGCCGAGCTGGACGACCTTCTTCACGCCGTGGCCGAGGGTCGTTCAGGTGAAATAGGGCCTGTTTTGGCGCGATTGCAGGCGCAAGGCGTGCAGGCTGTCGGGTTGTGCATCGGCGCTACCCGCCATTTCCGCGCGCTTCATGCGGCCAGCGCAGACCCCGGCGGGCCTGCGCAAGGGATCAACCGGCTGCGCCCGCCGGTGCACTTCAAAAGCCGCGACCGGATGGTGCGGCAGGCACAGAACTGGGGGGTCCGGCGGCTGGAACAGGCGCTTCAAGTGCTGATCGACACCGATCTGACCCTGCGCTCGTCCCAGAAAGCCCCTGTCATGGCGGTGATGGAGCGCACATTGATTCGTCTGGCGATGCTGGGCGGCAAGAAATAGCTACCCGGCCCATTCGGCGGCGTGACGCCCCGCGTGGCGCCCGGTGGCCAGACAGGTGGTCAGAAGATAGCCGCCTGTCGGGGCATCCCAATCCAGCATTTCGCCACAGGCGAACACGCCGGGCAGCGCCTTGATCATCAGCCCATCATCCAGCGCCGTGAACGGCAGCCCGCCTGCGGTCGAAATCGCCTCGTCCATCGGGCGCGGTCCCTGATGACGGATCGGCACGGCCTTGATCACGGCGGCCAATTCGGCGGGGTCTGTGGGCAAGGGGCGGGCAAACTCCTGCAACAGCGCGATCTTTGCGGGATCAAGCTTCAACGTCTTGCGCAGGTGGTTCGTCAGGCTCGTCTTGCCACGCGGCTTTGCCAACCGCTGGGCCACATCCGCTTCGCTGCGGTCCGGGACCAGATCGACGAGCAACGGCGCACCGTCACGCATCGCGCGGCTGACAGCATAGATTGCCGAGCCCTCAATGCCGCGCGCAGAAATCACGAACTCACCCAAGGTCGAGGTCTCGCCGGCCGTCACACGCACTGGCTTGATGGGCGCGCCGAAATGTCGGGCCATGTGGTCGCTCCAACCCACGACAAAGCCCATGTTGCTGGGCTTGAACGGCTCACACGAAAGACCGTTTTCAGCAAGGATAGAGACCCATTTGCCATCCGACCCCAGCCGTGCCCAGCTGGCCCCACCCAGCGCCAGAACGGTCACGTCGGGTATCAGCCGCTGTTCGCCTTCTGGCGTGTGAAACACCATCTCTGGCCCGCGCATCCCGGTCCAACGCCAGTTACGCTGCAGCTCCACGCCCAACTCCGCCAGATCGGCCAACATCGCGCGCAGTAGGGGCGACGCTTTCATGGACCGCGGAAACACCCGGCCTGACGTGCCGGTAAACACTTCCTGCCCCAAGCTGCGCGCCCAATCCTGCACGGCATCTGGCCCGAAATCGGCAACGATCTTGCGCAGCGCATCGGGGCCGTCGATGTGATCAAGGAAGCTGGCCAGCGGCTCGGCCTTGGTCAGGTTCAGACCGGACTTGCCTGCCATCAGGAACTTGCGGGCGGGCGAGGGCTTGGCCTCGGCAATCGTGACCGACAACCCGGCCCGCGCCATTTCGCCCGCCGCCATCAGACCGGCAGGGCCTGCCCCGATGACCAAGCCTTGTTTCACGCGGGCTCCTGATCCTGTGTTTTCATTTCGACCACGCGATGCGGATACGGGATTTCGATGTTGTTGGCCTTGAGCGTTTTCCACACCTGCATCATCACACGCGGCGTGAACTTGTTACGCCCGTCGTCGATCCCGTTCACCCAAAACTCGACCGCGAAATCTACGCCGCTGTCGCCAAAGGCGCGCAGCTCGCAATCGGGTTTGCGCTCCTCGGGATCGTTCAGCACGAAATCCAGCTTGGCCACGGCATCTTCGATCAACGCGGGGATCGCTTCGATGTCAGAATCATAGCTGACCGAGAACGGCGCCTCGTACCGCTTGGCGCTGCCCGCGTCGGAATAGTTCACCACGCGGGTCGTGATGAAATGTTCGTTGGGAACCACGATCCAACGGCCGTCAAATGTCTCTAATATGGCGGCGCGGGCGGTCATCTTGACAATCGTCCCGGCCTCGCCCCCATCCAGTTCCACATAGTCTCCGACGGTCGCCTGCCCCTCCAACAACAAGATCACGCCGGAAATAAAGTTCGCGGCAATCTGCTGCAATCCGAAGCCAAGCCCGACACCAATCGCGCCCCCAAGCACGGCAAGCGAGGTCAGGTTGATGCCCATGATGTTCATCAGCACAAGGAAGGCGGCGCCGAAAATCGCGATCTCTGCGGCCTTGGCCGCCAGCTCGCGGGTCGCGGGGCGCATTTCTTCCTGCTTCTTGATCGCCTGCGTGGTCTGTTCGTGCGACCAGCGCCCCAGCCAGAAGATCACGCCCCCAAGCACCGCAAACTTGATCGCAAACAGCAGTGAAAAGCTCATGTTGCCCAGCGGCACGATGGTTTCGTCCAGCTTGGTGATGACGACATCCAGCAGTCCGACCGTGTAAAGCGCCGCGATCGGGATCAGGACATATCGCCCGATAAGCTTCAGGAACGGGTCTTTCAGGATCTTGTGCGCAAACGCCCGAACGGCCAGAAACAGGAAGAACCGCTTGCCAAAGGCGATGACAGCGCCTGACCCGAAGATCGACCGCGTGACCTGTTCACCGACTGCCGTGAAGGCCCAAGCCAGCAGCGGCAGGGTCAGCGGCAAGAAGATCAAAACGAACAAGCGGGCCTTCGCGACCAGAGACTTGCTGTCCTTCGCCGGCGTCAGAAGTCGCGTGAGATAGGGCTTCAGCTTCCGATCAACCAACCGCGCCAACAGATAGGCCGCGATGAGCAAGCCAAGCTGAGACCACGCGGGCGGGGACATCAGCCAGCCTTCGGCGATCTCCCACGCCTGGTTCACATAACCAATGACCTGATCCAGAATTTCCGGGCGGTTCTCCACGTGCGTCCCCTTGCTATTACAGGAATACTTGCAAAACTGTTCAGCATGGATAGCGGTTTGACCTCAAAGGGCAACGATTTTGTGCCCAACTGCGCCTTGTGTGGCAGGCCCATTCCCGGCGACGTGGCGCAAAGCAAACATCACCTTGTGCCAAAGCTCAGGGGTGGCAAGGGCGGCCCGACCGTGTTGTTGCACCAGATCTGCCACAACCAGATCCATCTGGAACTGAGCGAGGCCGAGCTCGCGCGGAATTTCAACACGGTGGCTGCGCTGCAATCGCATCCGGGTCTTGCGCGATTCATCAAATGGGTGGCCAAACGGCCGCCCGATTTCTATGCTTCGACCAAGGGCCAAAGACGCAGAGGTGGGCGATCTTAGGGCAGGTTAGAGCCTGTTTCAGGGATCATCTGTTTCATCTGGGCAACGTGGTCTGCGGGCTGCGTGCGGGCATCCTCGGCCAGGTCCAACACCGTTTCCATCAGTGCGTCCTGCGGCACAATCCGGTCAACCAGACCCCAGCGCAATGCTTCGTCCGCCTGCACCTTTTGCCCGGCCATCAGGATCATCTTGGTGCGGGCCGGACCGATCAGCCCCGCCATGCGGCGCGGGTCGGATGGTTGCGGCAGAAAGCCCAGCTTCATCACCGGATAGAAGAATTTCGCCTCGGGCACCGCGATGCGGATGTCACAGGCCAGCGCCATGCCGAACGCTCCACCGGCCAGAGTGCCGTTCAGCGCAGCGATGGTCAGGCAGGGCGCGGCTGACACGGCGTTCGACAGGCGTTCCCATACCCCGTCAATCGCCAATCCCGCCCGCGCTTCGTCCAGATCGGCGCCGGCGGAAAACACCCGACCCGCGCCGGTGAACACCAGAACCCGCGCATCGCCGGCGGCGTCCATGGCGATGGCGGCCAACTCCTCCAACATCGCTTTGGTCAGGGAATTGGCCTTGTCGGGCCGGTTCAGGGTCACAATCCAGACCCCATCCTTTTTCTGAAGGTCGATCATCCACGCACCTGCGCGCGATCGCGGATGGCTTCATCGCGAAGCGAGATCTCCTCGCCCAGGAACCCATCTGCGTCATCCGTGCACATCCACAACAGCGCGCGGGCCACCCATTCGGGCGGGATATGGTCCGACCATCCAAGTTGTGCCACCGCGTTGATGCCCGAGTGCTTGATCTCGCGCTGCATCTGGGTGGCGACGGTGCCGGGCGACAGACCCATGGCGCGGATACCCCTGCCCGCGCCTTCCTTATGCAAAGACTTCGTCAGCATATGAACGCCCGCTTTCGACGCGCAGTAATGCGCCCAGCCTTCCAGGGCATTATGCGCCGCGCCCGAACTTATGGTCAGAACCGACCCGCCGCCCTGCGCCGCCATCAGCGGCATCACCGCGCGCATCCCATGATAGACGCCCTTCAGGTTCACGTCGATGACATGACCCCATTCGGCAGGATCAGAGTCTATCATAGGACCAATCGGCTCAATCACACCGGCGTTGTTGATCAGCACATCGACGGTTCCGAATTTCGCGACAGCCGCATCTACGGCGGCTTTCACATCAGCCCATTTCGACACGTCGCAGGGCACCGACAGGGCACGTTCACCAATCGCGGCCGCAATCGCGTCGATCTGTGACTTGCCGCGCGCGGTCAGCACCACGTTCGCACCCGCCTGCGCAAAGATGTGGGCGGCGGCTTCGCCGATCCCGCGGCTTGCGCCGGTAATCAAGACGGTTTTTCCGGTCATGTCTGTCATCGTTCATCCTCCTGTTGCCAATCACTATTGCCAGCCCGGCGCGGACCTGCAAGCCCGAGACACATCTTGCGACCAAGCGTCGTGATCGTTACCTGATGAACACGACCGCGAAAGGGAACACTATGACGAATACGCTTGACGACCTGACACAGCAATTGCTGGACGCCGCCCGCAAGGCCGGGGCCGACGGCGCCGATGCGCTGGCAGTCGATGGCACCTCGGTTTCGATCGACGTGCTGGGCGGCAAGCTGGAACATGCCGAACGGTCAGAAGGCATCGACATCGGGTTGCGTGTATTGGTCGGGCAGCGGCAAGCCTGTGTGTCCGCGTCAGACATCGCGCCCCATACGATTGCAACCATGGCGGAACGCGCCGTTGCAATGGCGAAAGAGGCACCGGAAGACCCCCATATCGCCCAGGCCGATCCGGATGCGTTCGCCCGCGATTGGGACCTTGCCGCGCTGGAGCTGGTGGACCTGACCGCCGAACCTGATCCCGCCGATCTGGAACGTGACGCCACTGAGGCCGAAGCCGCCGCGCTTGCCGTGAATGGCGTGACGCAGGTCTCCAGCAGTTCCGCAGGCTATGGTCGGCACCAGTTTCATCTGGCGACCAGCAATGGCTTCTCGGGTGGATACGGGCGCACGCATCGTGCAACCTCGGTCGTGGCAATTTCAGGCGAAGGCGCGACGATGGAACGTGACTATTCCGGCGAAATGCGCACATTTCAGGCCGATCTGCCGTCGGCTGCCGAAATTGGGACCAAGGCCGGCCAACGCACGGCCGAGCGCGCAGGTGCGCGCAAACCGCCAACCGGGGCGTTTCCGGTGCTTTATGACGAACGTATTTCGTCCTCGTTGATCGGGCATCTTCTGTCAGCAGCCAATGGGGCAATGATCGCACGCGGGTCGTCCTGGCTGCGTGATGCGTTGGGGGAACAGGTGTTGCCCGACGGCATCGACCTGATTGAAGACCCGCACCGCCCCCGAATCTCCGGCTCGCGCCCCTTTGACGGTGAAGGCCTGCCGACGCAGCGGCGCAAGATCATTGACGGTGGGGTGCTGACAGGATGGACACTGGACATTGCCACCGCCAACAAGCTGGGCATGACAAGCACGGCCAGCGCATCGCGTGGAACATCGGCGCCGCCGTCGCCTTCGATCTCGAATGTGACCCTAACGCAAGGGAATTTGACCCGCGATGCGCTGATTGCGCAAATGGGAACGGGCTTGATCGTCACCTCGATGATCGGATCGACCATCAATGCGACCACCGGGGATTATTCCCGTGGCGCATCGGGCTTCTGGGTTGAAAACGGCCAGATCGCCTATCCGGTCAACGAATGCACGATCGCGGGTAATCTGCGCGATATGCTGGGCCGGATCATCCCCGCCAACGACGCCGAGCCGCATCTAAGCCGCATGGTCCCCAGCCTTCTGGTCGAAGGGATGACGATTGCCGGTGACTGATGACCTTGCCCTTCTGACAGACGCAGCGCTTGAAGCCGGAAAGATCGCCACGCGCTATTTCCGCACCACCGCGCATCGCTGGGACAAACCCGGCGGCCAAGGCCCCGTGACCGAGGCCGATCTTGAGGTTGACCTGATGCTGCGCAAGGAACTGACCGCCGCGCGCCCCGGCTATGGCTGGCTGTCGGAAGAGACCGAGGACACCCCCGACCGCCTGCAGGCCGAGCATGTTTTCATCGTCGACCCCATCGACGGCACGCGGTCGTTTATCGAAGGGTCCACGACGTGGGCACATTCGCTTGCCATCGCGCGTGACGGGCGGGTTCAGGCTGCGGTTGTCTATCTGCCCCTGCGCGACAAGCTGTATGCGGCTGCCCTTGGGCACGGGGCCACGTTGAATGACGCACCGCTGACCGTCAGCCCGCGCGACCAGATCGAAGGCGCCACAGTTCTGGCCGCCCGGCCCAATCTTGACCCGTCGCGCTGGCTGAATGCCGACGTGCCGCCGATCACCCGCAAGTTCCGGTCATCGCTGGCCTATCGCATGTCGTTGGTGGGTGAAGGCCGCTTTGACGCGATGATGTCCCTGCACCCCACTTGGGAATGGGACGTCGCCGCCGGTAGCCTTATTGTCGAAGAGGCCGGCGGCACGGTTAGCGACCGAACGAACCAGTCCCCGCGGTTCAACAATCCAACCCCAAGATTGTCCGGCATGATCGCCGGCGGGCGCTTCATTCACGACGCGCTGATGTCACGTTTGGCCTGACGGTGTTAAGCTAACATCCCCGTGAAAAGAAGGCATTGCCAAGGCGATCTTTATCGCTAACATAAGCGTATCAGACTATGTTCAAGGATGCGTTCGTGACCGAAACTCCCCCGGTAAAAACCCCTGCCCGCAATCGCCGCCCCCTGACCCTGCGTGACGTGTCCGAGGCATCAGGCGTCAGTGAAATGACGGTCAGCCGGGTGTTGCGCAACCGCGGCGATGTCAGCCAGGCGACACGCGAACGGGTGCTGGAGGCCTCGAAAGAGCTGGGCTACGTGCCCAACAAGATCGCCGGCGCGCTGGCCTCGCAACGGGTCAATCTTGTGGCGGTGATCATCCCATCGCTCAGCAACATGGTGTTTCCCGAGGTGATGACCGGCATCAACGAGGTGTTGGACGAAACGCCGCTGCAACCTGTCGTCGGTGTCACGAACTACAATCCTGAACGCGAAGAAAAGGTGTTGTATGAGATGCTGTCGTGGCGTCCATCCGGTGTCATCATCGCCGGGTTGGAGCATTCGGACGCCGCCAAGGCGATGCTGAAAGCCGCAGGTATTCCTGTGGTCGAGATCATGGACACCGACGGACAAGCCGTCGACGCGTGTGTCGGCATCTCACACCGTCGCGCAGGTCGGAAAATGGCGCAGGCGATCCTGAAGGCCGGCTATCGCAATATCGGCTTTCTTGGCACCAAGATGCCGCTGGATCATCGCGCCCGCAAACGGTTCGAAGGCTTCACCGAAGCGCTTGCCAAGGAAGGCATCGAAATTGCGGATCGCGAGTTCTACGAAGGCGGGTCGGCCCTTGCCAAAGGCCGCGAGATGACCGAGGCGATCTTGAAACGCACGCCCGAACTGGATTTTCTGTATTACTCGAACGATATGATCGGCGCAGGCGGGTTGCTTTTCTGCCTGGACCAAGGGATCAGCGTGCCCGGCCAGATCGGCCTTGCGGGCTTCAACGGGGTCGAGCTGCTGGACGGCCTGCCCCGACAATTGGCCACGATGGACGCCTGCCGTGCCGAAATCGGTCGCGCCGCCGCCCGTATCATCGCCGAACGCAGCGCAGAAGATGGCGAAAGTGGTGGTGGTGAACGTATCGAACTGACGCCCAAGATCCAACCCGGCGACACGCTCAGACGACGCTGACGCACGGGTGGACAAGCGGTTTCCGTGACACTATTCCAAACCAACGGCCCCGTGGCTCAACTGGATAGAGCAGCCCCCTCCTAAGGGGCAGGTTGCAGGTTCGAATCCTGCCGGGGTCACCACAAACACCACTAAAAACAGTCCATTGTGCCGTATTTTATGAACGGCTCTGCAACATCATGCAGGATTTTCCGGCTTTTGTACGGGAACATGTAAAGAACACCGGTACAAAACCCGTACAGTCCGATTTGACGGGCGGAGGATTCCCGCGAAGATGCGAAAAGAAAAATCCCCGTCCGGCGGCAACCGAAACGGGGATCAAATCGAAAACAAAAGCACCCAGCTTTGCTCGCAAGGATAGCACCGAATACGGCTCCAGCGCAACTATGGGATTGTGGCTATCACCTCACGATGAGGTGCAGCCATGACCCAAGCCCTCACACACAACGGTTTGCCAGCCGGTCTCACGCGATGGCAGTTCTTCGGGCTGATCCAGACGGCCCGCAGGCAGCTGGGCCTCAGCAAGGGTGCGATCTCTTACCTGAAGGTCGCGATAGGTTGCACACAGGACGAGGACTTCACGGCTGGCCGCATCTGTGCATTCTGGACTTCGGTCACGAAAACCGCCTGTCGAGCTGAAATGGACCGGCGTCAGGTCGCACGGATCGAGGCCGAACTGATCGAGCGCGGCTTTCTAGGAAAGTCGGCATCGAAACATAGCCGCAGAAACGGGTCACGGAAGAACGGCGCAATCGGCCACGAATTCGGGATTAATCTTGCCCCGCTGATCAACCGCGTTAGCGAAATTCAGGCGGCAGCTCGAAAAGCCGTGTTTGAGGAGGAAGAGGCCGAGCGGCTTCGTGGACGGATACGCAAGTTGTTTGGCGATATCCGCAAGCTCCAGATAGATGACGCCTGTGAAGCCGCAACTGATGTGCTGCCCAACAACCGGCCCTCCACCATCCAAAGCTTCGAGCGCCTCAAGCAAGTGGTCGCGGCCTTGGAAGCCGTCTGGAAAGAGTTTTCAACAGAAAACGGTAGGGGTGAAATGTCCCACCAGTGCGACATTTCACCCCCACTCAATACAGGTAAAGAAAAGAAATATAAAACCTGTAGGGCAGAGAAAGCGCGACATCCGCAACCTGTCCGCATTACCCCCTCGCTTGCGATGTTGCTGGCGGGTGCGGAATTCCAAGAGATAATCGGGTTTTACGCGGGGGGTGCGGCTGGAGGTCCGCCCGACTGGCGCAGCATGGAAATGGCTGCGCGCGATCGGGCGCACCAGCTCGGGGTCTCGACAGGTGTCTGGCAACGACAGTGCGAAATTCTCGGCAGTGAACGGGCCGTGCTGTGCCTCCTCGTCGCGGATCACAACGCAGGGCGCGCTGACAAATACACGGTCAGGGACGCGGCGGGGGCCTTTGTCAACATGGTCCGGAGCGAGGCGGCACAAAAAGCGGTTCTGGACCGTCTGCTGGGCGAGTTGATCGGCTTCGCGAAAGGGCAGCACAATGTCTGATGCACCCCAAACGACAGGAAAATCGATCTTTGCCCACAAGCAAACTTACAGCCAGAAGGGAAACTCAAAGAGCCTTTCGATCAGGTCGATCGTCGAAGAACTTGAACGCCTCGACGGGGCTTGCCCGCATGTGCCAAACCCGCAACCGCCGAATATTCTGGAGGGGATGCGGCCGCGCGACCTTAATGGCATCGTCGAAGACCGCGTTGCCGAGCAAAACCGGGCTCTGCGCAAGATGCGCAAGGAAAGACCAGACCTGAAAAACGAGCTGCGCGGCATCCGCATCGACACGCATGTGCTTGTGGCGGGCGTTTACAGCTATCCGGATGCTGTTGAAAACATGGACATGGCCGAATATCTGGCATGGCGTGAAGACGTGATCGCCTTTGCCCGGCGCGATGCAGAAGCAAACGCCTTGGAGATCATGACCATCGTCGAACACCTCGACGAAGCCCGTCCGCATATTCACGTTCTTGCCTTGCCGCTTGTCACACAAGCCAACCCGCGCATGAACGCCAAACTATGTCATGAAGGGCATGTAGCGCAGGACCGTCATATCAAGAACGGTTGGTCGGGTTCCCCGTCCAGAGCATACAAGCAGTCCATGAGCGTGTGGCAAGACCGGTATCATGCCGAAGTCGGGTCGTTGCATGGTCAGGCCCGTACCGGCCCGAAGCGCCGCCGTCTGGACCGAGCGACTTGGAAGGCTGAACAGGACCGGATACAGCACTTGAAAGACGCCGAGAAGGCAGACCGGAGGGCGACGGCCTCAACGAACCGTGCCGAAGAAGCCGAGTTCCGCGAGCAATCTATCGCAAGGCGCACGGCGGCCCATCGGCTGCAACAGGCAGAGTTGGGGCAAAGGTTGGCCGAGGAGGGGCTTGTCGCGGCCTTGGCCGCTATGGATGCAGATGATCGCCTCTTGTCCCGCCTGTCGCAGCAGACCAATCCGCGCGGCTATCCTTCGCGGACAGGGGAGGAGAACAACGAAATCCATATGACCATTTCCCCGATCATTGACGAAGGCCTTGATGCTCTAAGTGCGCCTTCCCCGGCAGGCAGCACGGTGGAGCGTTTCAAAGATCTGCTCGCCATGATTGCCGACTGGACCGAACGCCTCGCGGAAGCAATTCCCCGTTGGATGCGATGGGAAGAGCTCGTGGACCGGATCGCGCGCACCGCCCAACAGACCTTTGGCTGGGCATCCCGCCCCGACACGCTGGCGGGGTTCGTCGAGGTCACACCAGCATGGCGCGACATCGAGGAATCAGCCCGGAAAGATCTCAATCGTGCGCGCGGAGTGGCCGCTTTGGTTGCGCAGGAACCTAAGGCAGAACCGTCACAATCACGCTCCGTTTTCCGGTTTGACGCTGATTGAATGACGCCCGCAAAGTTAATTCAATGTGATCCATAATGACCTACTTTCGGGGTTTCCGCTAAATATTAGTGACCGACTATTATTTTGCGGGGCCCGGCTGCTACGCACCCACCCGCAAAATGTCGATCAGGGCGCTGCGCCCCTGAACCCCGCCAAAATCAGTGAGTGCCAACTGTCCATGGTTGGAGCGTTGTGCTATGTCGTTTGCAACGGAAACCAACCCCGCGAAGGAGGGCCACGCCATGTAGTAACGCAACTGCATGAAAGGAGCCGCACGATGGCTCATCACAAACGTAAACGCCCGCGCGTGGCGTATGGGCGCGGCTACTCTACAAAGGGTTTGGCCCGCAGGCTCGGCGTCGATCCTCGCGAAATTCGCTGGTGGGAAAGCTGCCCACGCTGGCATAATCTGCTCGCCAACAAGCGCCCTCAACGCCGCCGGACGAAGTCTGTTGAGCGGGCAACCCTGACAGCAGACGATCCCGACACCCTTGTCTGGCCTGTGGATGGCAAACCGCACGACTATTTCTGGTGATCCCGATCCATCGAAACCCGCCGTCCCCTGCCATCTGAAGGGCGATGTCAGGCGGGTTTCGACACGCGCAACGATAGCCTGAAAATCCACATGAGCGAGACGTCAAGGATCGAGCGATTGTGGGGTTTCAGGCGGTCATCCCGCGATGCCGCCCCGTCTCAATAAATCTGACGCTGAACTTCTCCCAGTCGCGCAGTGGGATCAGCATTTCGCCAGTCTCGGGATCGCCAATGCAACCGATGCCACGGGCGCTGTCTGACCAAAATTCGTAGAAGGGCAGCGCCTTGATGTCATCATCGCGCACATACTTGCCGCGCAAGATCGGCAAGCCAAAATAGGTGGTTTTCAAAGGCATGTGCGGCCTCCCTGTAGTGCGTTGGCACGAATGCACTATCGACCTAATGCACCAAAATCATCGCAGATAGGGTTGGATCGCGTCCAGTGCCTTGCTTGATCCTGCGAGACTGAACCTGTGTGACCTTCCACCAAAGCTGATCTCCACCCATTCTGCCGCGCGGATGTTTTGCACGAAACGGTTGGTCGCGCCCATGCCTGCTGTCGCGTAGTTGTCGAACAGCACCTCTCCGCCGCGCGCAGCGAAATCCAGCGCGTCGCCATTGGAGAACTTGATCTGTACTCGTTCGCCCGCCGCCGGTGCTTGCCCGCCAAGTGTCACCGACACGCTGCAATTGTTGAAGTCGCAGGCGCCGTTTGGCCCCAGACTGTTCACCTCGTCCGAGCGGGTTATCCAGATTTCTTCGCTGCGCGCGCGGCGCGGGCTGACCTCGCCGGTTGCGTTGGTGAAGGTCCAGAACTCTGCCCCGCCTTCTAGCGAAGCCTCGAAATACCAGCCCTCTGCAAATGCCGGAGAGGCCAGCGCAACCAGCGCGGCAGTAAGAACAACTTTCATCTCTTCAGATCCTCTTGCGGGATGTCTACGCCTGCATCTGACAACGCCCGCACGATCAGCTGGCTCATCGTCAGGCCGCGTTTCAGGGCCTCGATACGCAGCGCCCTATGGCCCTCTGTGCTGATGTAGAAGGACGTGTGCTTCTGATCGGCCTGAGCGCTCATCGGTAAGGGCTCGCCAGCCGCAGGTTGCAGAAACTGTTGACCAGCGTCGCAATCGCTTCGGGCGTCAGGCCATGCTCGACAAAGGTCTTGTCCTCGAACCCTATCCGGATGTTGATCCCGCCTTCGGGGTTCACGGACAGTCGAAAACCGGCTTCATTCGCCGGTGCCACCAGCTTGCGCTCGCTGGACCACTCGACAACTTCATCCGCCGGAACCAGCCTGCGTTGCACGCCGATGCCGCTGTCCTCCAGAATGTCTATCAGCAGATCGAGCATCTCGGCCGCGCGTTCGTGATCCTCGATGGTCTGCGAGTCATAATCACACACCATCCAATAAGGCTTCAGGATCGGCTGGACCAAAGCTCGCAGCCGCTGCTCCACCCCTTTCGGGTCGTCCAACATCAGCGATACCATTTCTCTTTTCCCTCCGAAGTGATGAATATCCATGCTGCGAGGCCGAAGGGCGGCAACGAAAGACTGCCCACAATCTTGAAGCCCATCGTGTCGCCGTTGATCAGAAAGCCGATAGCCACCACAAGCGGCAACAGCCCGACACCGGCCACGACCGCCGCACGGGCCTTGAGATCGCGCGAGGTGAACCCAGCCCCCATGAGGCCCTTCTTCGCGCCACAGGACGGACAAACGCGGGCATCCTCGTGAACATCGGTCATACAGTGGGGGCATTGGGGCATGGGACGCCTCTAACGTGCTGAATGTATGTTAAAACAGGTAGAGTTAAAAGCGTCAAAGCACAATAGCATTGTGCATGAAGACGACGCCCAAAAGCCCACTGCGAGACATCGTTGCGCGTAACATGCGCAAGCTGCGCGCTGATCGCGGCTGGTCGCAGGAATTTTTGGCGCACGAGACAGGGCTGAACCGCACCTACCTCAGTGCAGTTGAGCGCTCAGAGCAGAATATCTCGATCGACAATCTGTACCGGGTGGCTGAAGGGTTCGGTGTCGAAGCTTGCACGCTGTTGAAGGCCTGATGGGTCCGCTAACAACCTGAAATTAACGAAATTGCTTCAACTTGCCTCTATCTTATTGAGAGCGGTTTCGCTATCTGTGGTGGTCAGTTTGGCAAACCATCAACATTGTGTGTCTGGGAGGGCGAAGTATGAAAAAAATACGTGTGGCAAGCTTCTTCGCGGGTGCAGGTGGCCTCGATCTGGGATTTCACCAAGCAGGTTTTGACATTGTCTATGCTTCGGATATCGACAGTGATTGTTGCGAAACGCTACGGCTCAACAAGGGCGTTTCAACCTCGGAGAGTTCCGAAATCCACTGTGGCGATATACGCACTATCAACTATCAGCAGTTGCCTGAGAATATCGATCTTGTAGTAGGTGGGCCTCCTTGTCAGAGTTTTTCTGCGTCGGGCCGTCGAGCGGGTGGTGCGGCAGGTCGACTTGACGATCGCGGCAATTTGTTCGAAGCATATCGTGATATCATTCGTCACCTACAGCCAAGCGCTTTCGTTTTTGAGAACGTGCGAGGGATCCTTGCCACCAACAAAGGTCAGGACTGGGAAGCGATTGTAGCTGCGTTCAACGAACTCGGCTACAACGTAGATTACCGTCTTTTGGATGCCGCTGACTATGGTGTTCCGCAGCATCGCGAGCGTATGTTCCTAGTAGGTCATCGCACCAGCGGCCCGTTCCTTTTCCCGCGACCGCTTTTGGGACCAGATTCCATTGAGAATAAACCACATGTGTCGCCTCGGGAGGCGTTCAAAAGTCTCAAGCTCACAAACTCTGAGGCCGAAGGCTTGAAATTTGAGGGTGGGAAGTACTCTCATTTGCTTCCGGAAGTTCCAGAGGGACAAAACTATCTATATTTTACTGCCAAACGTGGACATCCTAATCCCGTTTTCGCCTATCGTTCCAGATTTTCAGATTTTCTCTACAAAGCCCACCGCAGCCATCCGATGAAAACAATCATCGCCAGCCCAGGTAAGTATACCGGGCCGCTACATTGGGATAATCGCTACTTCTCGGTTAACGAATACAAAGCCATCCAAGGTTTCCCACAGAACTACAGGTTTCATGGCGAACGCGCATCTGTCGTAAAGCAAATCGGCAACTCAGTTTCTCCAAAAATTGCGTATTTTTTAGCCGAAGCGGTTGCACATCAAATTTTCGGATCGGAGCAACGTGTTGAACTTCTTGCTGTCGATCAACAGCTTACCTTTGACAAGCGTAAGGGGACAAAAGCTGCAAAGACACGTGCACTCCACAGCATGGTTAAACGCAAGCGAAATGGCAGCGCAATAATTGCTAGGGGTGAGAAAAATTTTGAGTTTGCGCTATTGCCTCGGAAAAGCTCGGTGGTCGGAATGAATGTTACCGGATCGGCCAAAGATGGCCACCACCATTTGGATGTCTTCTTCGAGAGTGAGGGGGCGCTTAGTGCCGAAATGGCCATTGAGGTTTGGTCCTCAGCGCGTGATTTTTCTGGCCCCCCTACAGCTACGTTGAATCTGTCACTGTTTGGTAGAGGATTGAGTGCACCTCAGCTCCTTTGGAACGCCGTTGACGAATGGGTCCGTTCGGTTAGCTCTTTCGGGTCACTATTTGAGCTTTATGGCCATTTCACCGAGCCCTATCCTTTCTTTCGGGTCTCTCAGTTTGAGGCGCGCAGTGATGATCCAGTTCTTCAGTTTGCGAAGTTCGTGTCCGACTTTGATCGTTGTTCGAGATACTTAGACAAACAAGATCTTATGAACGAGTTAGCGCATGTGTTCGAGGTTAAGTCTTTCGACGAACTTGCTACGCACCTTCGTGCCATGCGTTACGACGTGCGGACTCGCGAAACAAATATTGCTATCCCTCATGGAAAATACATGATCGCCTATCCTTTCACATTGCCGCAGAGCAAGCAGATGAATTTTTCGATCAAGAAACCAAAAAACACTAGGGTCGCTGACTCGTATGTCACCGAGAAAAGAGTCGCAAATTGAAGCCATACGCTGACAAGAACGAGAAAATCCTAGCAGTCCTAGATTCTGCATTGATTCACTCAAAGGCTGAGTTTGATGTGAATCCTGAAATAACCCCGACTTTTGGACTTTCCGATCCACTGAGAGAGGCTCTCGATTCCATTAATGATCATGGCGACAACGCAGCTTCTACTGCATTGACCAATATCGTGACCGCATTGGCAATCAAATCCGCCTATCCGGACATCGACTCGCGCTATCACATGGTCAGAATACAGAAACCGGTGAGTCATTTTTCTCATCGCCCTGTAAGTGAAAACATCATCTATCCGTGGTTAAGCAAAAACAAATTCGACGGAGCGAAGTCTGGTTGGCAAACCCGTGTTTTCGAACGGCCAAAACCATACAAGCCAGATTACGATGAGGCCATCGGAGCAGTAAAACAAGAATTCCTGTATTGCTATAAGGCGATAGAAGAAGATGGCGAACTTGCATCCGAAGCCTTGAAGTATCTGGTTTTTGGGCAGATTATTCGTCGAGAGGCTAAGCGAATTAATCTCGTAGTGCCGAAGATTTCGGACATCGCTACCATCATCAAGCATTTTGAAAACCATTTCCATTCGACCTACAAATCGAAAGGAGCGTCGCGGCTGCCTGTTCTGGCGCTGCACAGCCTTTACCGGCTCATAATGCCGGAACTCAAGCGGTTCGACGGATTCGATCTTGCTGATTTGGAGCTGCATAGCGCCGCCGATGCGCAGACGGGAGCTACTGGCGATATTGAAATCAAGAATGATGATGGCTCTGTTTTTGAAGCTTTGGAAGTGAAACACCTTCAAATCGTGACGTCGAACATGGTTGATATTGCGTCACAAAAACTGATCGACCGCAGCGTTGATCGCTATTACATTCTTACTACCCATGCGAGTTGTGTGCCGGGCGATGATATTTTAACTCAAGCAAAGGAAGTGCAAGAAAGCACGGGTTGTCAGATCATCGTAAACGGGGTTCTTCCGACGCTGAGATATTACCTCAGGCTGGTTTCGGATCCATCCGCTATCTTCCCCCATTACGTCGAACTTTTGAAGTCAGATACCGACATTGGATTTGAGCATCGTGAAAGATGGAACCAAATCATTCTAGGTACTTAGAAACTGTCTTTGGAGAATGGCCAGCGCCTAGATTGCACAGCCGATGTAAGCCGCTCGCCGTAGCACCCAAGCATTTTTATTCTTGAATTTCACTCTGTGGCTGGATACAATTTTTCTCAGGCACCAGACCTTGTGTAGTGAGAGCAAGCCTCTCTAAAAACCATCAACCTTAGATCCGCCACCGGTGCCGATTTCATTTTTGAAAACGGACAGGTTGATATGCGTCATCAAGAACAAATCCAACATACATCCGTGTATTTGCCAAAAGGCATCCACACGGCACTTCGTGTTGCCTCACTCAATCAGGGCAGAACAATGTCCGAGCTGATTGCCAAGGCATTAGACGGTGCTTGGAACCTCCACGAGGAGCCAGCACCGGCCCCGTACGGTGAAGGCAAACCATAGCAATGGGCGCTCTACCGGAAAAGCACCTGCTTGGATCAGAAATTCTCGATTCAGGGATGACCCCCGCGCAGTGGGTCAAAGCGCTAGCACACCATGAGATCATCATCACCGAACGAACGCTTCGTGAAATCGCGAACAGGCTAGAGGCCTGCTTCAAGCTCGGAAACGCGATGATCATTACCCCACAACAAATGGACCAAATCTTGACGGAGGGCCAAAAGTGCCGCTCGAGACTTTCAAACACAAAACAAGCAAAAATTTCTGGATCAAGGGCTGGGTCGAATTCGAAGGGGCACGGATCGCGGGGCCATACCGGTGCAGCTCAGGCTCACCTACTAAGGCTGGCGCAGAAAACTGGATAGCGGCCGAGACGGACTATCAGCGGCGCAAGCACATGGTCGGTGAGGATGCCGCTCAGACCTTTTCCGATGCTGTTTTGCTTTACAATGCAAACGCAAAGACGGCGAAGCAATTGCTCCCGATAGACCGCGAGATTGGCGATACGCCGCTGACCAAGATTACAGGGAAGTTGCTTAAATCCCTCGGCCCCAAGATGAAACCGATGGCGTCAACTGATACATGGTGGCGCGAGATCGTGACTCCTGCCCGCGCGGTGATCAACAATGCCCACGAGCTGAAAGGGACGCCTGCGATCAAGGTGCGGCAGTATTCCAGCAACGAGCGGGTCGCGCAGGATACCAGACGCAAGAAAGCCAGTCGTGTGGCGCGCACGCCTTCAGATCGCAACTGGGTTGCAGCCTTTTGTGATGTCGCTGACCCACACAACGCTGCGCTGTTGCGGTTTATGTTCGAGACGGCAGCACGGATCGATCAAGCAATATCTCTGAGGCCTAACGACATTGACGCCGATGAATGTCAGATTTGGCTCAAAGCCCAAAAGGGCCACGCAGCGGGGTGGGTAAAGGTTTCGGAAGCCATGATGGAAGAGCTGCTGGCGCTACCCAAAAAATTCACGCGGAACCCGCGCACCGGAAAGCTGCTGGAACAGAGGGTGTTCGGCTACAACTGCTCGACCAGCTACAACAACCGCTGGAAAACGATCTGCAAGAAGGCAGGCATCCCCTATCTGTCTGCACACGCCGCCGGTCGGCATGGTTTCTTCACGGAACTGGTCGTCAGGAATAACATAAATCCTATCGACGCAGCCAAAGCAGGGCGTTGGTCGGACGCCTCCTTACCTCTGCGCGTTTATGCCCATCCGGAGACCAACGAGGCCTCTCTCAGAGAGCATTTTCGTACAAAACCGGTACAGCCCAAGAAACAAAAACAGCCTAAATCGCTGAAAAAGAAAGGAAATACAGATGATGAATAACTCCCTCCTAAGGGGCAGGTTGCAGGTTCGAATCCTGCCGGGGTCGCCAAAAACACCTGAAAAATATGGCTTATTTACAGGGCTTTGTGCGGAAGCCTGCAGAAAGTCCCGTCGGCTTTCGCGCCGAATTCTGCTGAAACGGCCGATTTCTCGTACAAAACCTGTAAAAAATTCGCATGTCTTTGCGCAGTTTGGGGCCTTCCAATGAGCTGGCGGGTCGCAAACCCTTGCGCGGAACGGACGTTCGGCAGCGCGACGCGCAAGCAGATCATCATGTTCTTGGCTGACAAGGCGAGCGACGATGGCTCCGGCATCTGGTGTTCTAAGGGCACAATTCAGCGGCATACCGAGTTGGGAGAGACGACACTCAAGCGAACCGTGCGCGCGTTTCCCTTTAGGACCGAAGGCGAAAGACGCGGAAGACCTCCACATCCTGTTCGGTCAGCTTACCGATGCACGGAAGCACCTTGTCGTTGGCTATCATGATCACGCTTCGACATTGGAACTACCGTGGGACAGCATTTCGCACGTGACCGAAGTCCGGGCCGGGCCAAGCGGCTACCGGTGAACCAGCATTGGGACGACGTCGAGCGGACATCCTTGATTGCCAAGTGTTCAGATTGAATTTTCAACGGCTCCTGCCGAGGCGAGGAAACAGAGGCCTAGAATAACCACGCCGATTAACGACTACTGTATCGCTTTCGGCCCTGACAAGACCCTGGCCAGCTTGCCTGCCTCTGCGTCGCAGCGTCCCCAGACTGGCCATTCGTTCATCGTGCAGCATTTCGCGGGAGACTGCATTGTGAGGCTATGCCGTCGTCGGTGGAAGACACCCAACCGAAACGAATGACCAGGCTTGACCTTAGCCAATTACTTCCATATTTCATGATTCATGGATAAATACCACGCACTCGCCGCCTTTGGCGCCCTTGGCCAGCCTACACGTCTTGACGTGTTCCGCCTGCTGATCAGGGCGGGCGAGGCCGGTATGTCGGCCGGCCATATCGGCGACACTCTCGGGGTCCGCCAAAACACGATGTCAGCAAATCTCGGCATCCTGGCTCGTGCCGGCCTGATCCGGAGCGTGCGGGAAGGCCGCAGCATTCGCTATTTCGCCGACATGGAAGGAATGCGCGACCTGCTCGCCTTCCTGATGGAGGATTGCTGTGGCGGCTGTCCCGACCTGTGCCAGCCGGTCATCGACGAAATCGCCTGCAGCTGGCTCGAGGCAGCGCCGGTCTCCGATCATCCGACTTCAGGCCGATGATGGCGCGCACGACGGCACCACAAGCTCCGACAACCCCTTGAACATCGAAAGCTCGTCATGACCGATACATTGCTCCCCGCCCCCGCAGGCCTCGGAATATTCGAGCGCTGGCTATCCGTCTGGGTGGCACTTGCCATCGGCGCGGGGCTGCTCTTGGGCAATCTTTTTCCAAGCGTCTTTTCCTTTCTGGCCTCGCTGGAGGTCGCGTCTGTCAACCTGCCGGTAGCTGTGCTGATCTGGGCGATGGTCTATCCGATGATGGTCGGCGTCGATTTCGGCGCGCTGGCCCGCGTGGGCGACAAACCGAAAGGATTGATCGTGACCTTGGTGGTGAACTGGCTGATCAAACCCTTCACCATGGCCGCTCTTGGTGTGCTGTTCTTCAACTACGTTTTCGCAGGTCTGATCCCGCCCGATGACGCGCAGGCCTATCTCGCCGGGCTAATCTTGCTGGGGGCAGCGCCCTGCACCGCAATGGTGTTCGTCTGGTCGAACCTCACGCGCGGCGATCCAACCTATACACTGGTGCAGGTCAGCGTGAACGACATCATCATGATCTTTGCCTTTGCGCCCATCGTCGCCTTCCTGCTGGGGGTCACGGATATCACCGTGCCTTGGGACACGCTGCTGTTGTCGGTGGGGCTCTATGTCATGCTGCCGCTGCTGGCTGGCTACATGACACGAAGGAACCTCGTCGGAAAAGGGGGCGAGGCGGCGGTGGATACGTTCAAGGCCCGCGTGCAACCGTTTTCGATGTTCGGGCTACTGGTCACGGTCGTGCTGCTCTTCGGCTTCCAGGGCGAGGTCATCCTTGAACGCCCGCTGGTGATCGCGTTGATTGCCGTGCCGCTGCTGATCCAGTCCTACGGCATCTTTTTCGTGGCCTACGGCGCGGCGCGGGCCTGGGGCATCCCGTTCAACGTGGCCGCGCCCTGCGCGCTGATTGGCACGTCTAATTTCTTCGAACTGGCGGTCGCAGTCGCCATCAGCTTGTTCGGGCTGGGCTCGGGCGCGGCGCTCGCCACCGTCGTCGGTGTGCTGGTCGAAGTGCCGGTTATGCTGTCGCTCGCCGCCTTCGCCAACCGGACGAAACACTGGTTTCCGCACGGAGGGGGCGCATCGTGACCATCGTGATCCACCACAACCCGGCCTGCGGCACCTCGCGCAACGTGCTCGCGATCATCGAGGCGTCAGGCGAGACACCGGTCATCATCGAATACTTGAAGTCCGGTTGGACCCGGCCGCAGCTTCTGGCGCTGTTCGCAGCGGCGGACCTGACACCCCGCACTGCCCTGCGGACGACGAAGTCCCCGGCAGAGGAGTTGGGGTTGCTCGATCCCACCATAGACGACGAGACATTGCTTGCCGCGATGCTGGAACACCCCGTCCTGGTCAATCGCCCCATCGTCTGCTCGCCCAAGGGCGTCAAGCTTTGCCGTCCGAGCGAGACGGTGCTGGACCTGCTCAAGCGCCGGCCACCCGGCCCGATGACGAAGGAGGACGGCACGCCGCTGATCGATGCGGTCGGGAACCGCGTTGGAGACGGGTGAAGTGGACCGTGAATCGGCCCAGGCGGTCCTGTCCGGCATTCCGCTGCCTGTCGTCCTGATCGGCGCGGATGACAGGATTGTCGCCGCCAATGCGGCGGGCGAGGCCATCCTGGGGCCCGGGCAGATCGACCGTCATCATGCCCTTGCCCTGCGCCAGCCCGGGCTGCTGGCGGTGATCGAGGCGGCACTTCGTGCAGGCACCCGTGCCGAGGCGCCCTACGTAATCCCCGGCCCTTCACACGAGGTGCGCTATCGGGTCACGGTTTCGCCGGTATCCGTCGGCGAGTCGCGCTGCGCTTTGTGTACCTTTGAGGATATCACCGAGCAGGAGCTTGTCGGCCAGTTCCGGCGCGATTTCGTCGCCAATGTCAGCCATGAATTGCGCACGCCGCTGACCACGCTTGTCGGATTAATCGAAACCCTGAAAGGCGCGGCGAGGGACGACCCGGCCGCCCGCGATCGCTTTCTTTCGATCATGGAGCGCGAAGCGGGGCGGATGAGCCGCCTTGTCGAGGATCTGCTTTCGCTCTCGAAGGTCGAGGCGCAGGAACGGCAGCGGCCCACGGCATCCGTGAATGTGGCTGAGCTGATCAATGCCGCTGCCGCCAGCTTTTGGCCTGCCGTGACAGAGGGGGGACTCAGCCTAGAGATCCTCGGTGCCGATGCCGCCGCCTGCATCCCCGGCGATGCCGACCAGTTGATGCAAGTGTTGCAGAACCTGATCGAGAATGCGATCAAATACGGTGGCGCGGGTGGCTGCGTCACCCTGGCCCTTCACGCCCAGAGCGATGCGGCGATGCTGCGCCTCGACGTGGTCGACGACGGCGCGGGGATCGAGCCCATGCATCTGCCGCGCCTGACCGAACGGTTCTACCGCGTCGATGATCACCGCTCGCGCGCGAAAGGCGGCACAGGGTTGGGCCTTGCCATCGTCAAGCATATCATCAGCCGCCATCGAGGCTGGCTCGACATCGATAGCGCACCGGGTAAGGGCGCGCGCTTTTCGGTTTACCTGCCGAAATCGTGACCTGCGCGGGCGGGTTTCATCAAACTGTTACATGAGTGTCGCAAAACCGTAGCGCGTCGCGGGTAGAGCGGCGGTGCGGATCGTTCTTGGGCGACCCGCCACGACACAACAGGAGAAGATCCATGTCCCGCATAACGCTTACGACCTCTGCCCTCGCCATCCTGGCCACCTCGACCGCCGCCGCCGCGCGCGACCAGGTGCAGGTGGCGGGCTCGTCCACAGTGCTGCCCTATGCCACGATTGTCGCCGAACTGTTCGGCGAAAATTTCGATCACCCCACGCCGGTGATCGAATCCGGCGGCTCATCCGCCGGCCTCAAGAAATTCTGCGACGGGGTGGGCGATAACACCATCGACATCGCAAATGCCTCGCGCCGCATCAAACCGGCCGAGATCGCGGCCTGCGAGGTCGCCGGTGTTTCGGAGCTCATCGAGGTGCGGATCGGCTATGACGGCATCGTCTTTGCCTCCGATATCGGCGGCGAGAGCTTCGCCTTCACGCCCGCCGACTGGTACAAGGCACTGGCGGCGGAAATCGTTCAGGACGGCAGGCTGGCGCCCAACCCGGCGACTATGTGGAACGAGGTGAACCCCGATCTGCCCGCGCAGGAAATCGTGGCCTTCGTTCCCGGCACCAAGCATGGCACGCGCGAAGTGTTCGATCTCAAGGTGATCGAACAGGGCTGCAAGGACAGCGGCGCGGCGGCCGAATTGGAGAGCCTCGGCGCGGATGCCGGCAGGCATTGCACCTCGCTGCGCACCGATGGCCGCGCAGTCGAGATCGACGGCGACTATACCGAAACGCTGGCCCGGATCGACAGCAACACCGACGGGATCGGCGTGTTCGGGCTGTCCTTTTACGAGAACAACACCGTCAAACTGCAGGTGGCGACGATGAACGGCGTTGTCCCCTCGGCCGAGACCATCGCATCGGGCAACTATCCGGTGTCGCGGCCGCTTTATTTCTACGTCAAGCAGGCGCATTTCGACATGGTGCCCGGCCTGAAGGACTATGCCGAATTCTTCGTGTCTGACGATATCGCCGGACCCGGCGGGCCGCTGGCGGATTACGGGCTGGTGCCCGACCCGGAGCTGGCCGAGACACAGGAAATTCTGGCCGACGAAGTGCTGATGAACTGACCCGCCGCGCCGATTGGGGCGGTCCGGTTCCGGCCGGATCGCCCGCTTCACCCGCCCTAACCGAACCGGAGCCAAGATGACCGCGACCTGGACCCTGTTGACCCTGCTCGTCATAGCCGCCGCGAGCTTTCCCCTGGGCCGCGCACGCGCCCTTGCCTGCGCGGGTGGCGACAGCTGCGCGCTGCATTCTCTGCCCCGTCACTACGGCTGGGCGAGCGTCCTGCTGACTCTGGGCCCGGCGCTGGTGCTGTTTGTCCTGCTGGAAATGACGGCGCCGGCGACACCCGCCGGGTCGCTCGCCGTGGTGGCATGTGCGCTTGTCGCCCTTGCTTGGGCCCTGCGCCGCATGCACCCCGGTTTTCGCGCCCGCCAGACCGTAGAACGCGGCGTGCTAGCGCTGCTGATGCTCGCCGCCTGCGTCGCCATTGCCACCACGGCGGGCATCGTCTTGTCGATGCTGTTCGAGACGCAGAATTTCTTTGCCCAATACGGCTGGCGGGAGTTTTTCCTCTCCGCCACCTGGGCACCGCGATTCCAGGGTGATTCCGACCTCGGGATCCTGCCGCTGCTTTGGGGCACGCTGTACATCAGCCTGATTGCGCTTGTCTTGGCTGTGCCAGTGGGGCTTTTTGCCGCGATTTACATGGCCGAATATGCCGGGCAGCGCTTCCGCGCCATCGTCAAGCCGGGCATCGAGGTGCTGGCGGGCATCCCCACCATCGTCTACGGCCTCTTCGCGCTGATCACCGTCGGCCCGCTCTTGCGCGATTACTTCGCACAACCGCTCGGGCTGGGATCGAGCGGATCGTCGGTGATGACCGCGGGGCTCGTCATGGGAATTATGCTGATCCCCTTCGTGTCGTCCCTCTCTGACGACATCATCGCGCAGGTGCCGCAATCGCTGCGCGACGGGTCGCTTGGTCTTGGCGCAACGCGGTCCGAGACGATCCGCCAGGTGGTCGTGCCCGCCGCGCTGCCCGGCATCGTCGGCGCGGTGCTGCTGGCCGCCAGCCGCGCCATCGGCGAGACCATGATCGTCGTACTGGGCGCAGGGGCCGCCGCGAAGCTCAACCTCAACCCGTTCGAGGCGATGACCACCATCACCGTCAAGATCGTCAGCCAGTTGACCGGCGACGGCGATTTCGCCGCGCCTGAAACCCTCGTGGCCTTCGCCCTTGGGCTGACGCTGTTCGCGATCACGCTTTGCCTCAACGTGCTGGCCCTGGCCATCGTGCGCAAATACCGGGAGCAATACGAATGAGCGATCAAGCCGCGCGCCCGATATCCCTGCTGAAACGCAGCGGTCACACCGCCCGACGTCACGCCGCCGAGGCCCGGTTCCGCACCTGTGGCCTTGGCGCGATCCTGATCGGCCTGCTCGCGTTGGCGATGCTGCTGGCTTCGGTCCTCGGCTCCGGTCTCGGCGCGTTTCGCCAAACCTATATCCATCTGCCGATCCACTTGGACGAGGCGGCACTGGACAAGTCCGGCAACCGCGACCCCAAGGCCCTGAAAAAGGTCACGACCATCAGCTACGGCAAGGTGATCGCCGCATCCCTGAACGATACCGTGTTGCAGGCGGGCATCGCCACCCAAGGGCTGACCAAGGACGATATCGCCGGCATCATCTCGCGCGAGGCGCCCGCGCAGGTCCGCGATATGGTGCTGTCCGATACCGACCTGATCGGCAAGACGATTCAGGTTCGACTCCTCGCCAATGGCCGGATTGATGGCTACCTCAAGGGCCGCATCACGGCGGCAACGGCCGCGCGCGATAGCAACGTGTCGCCCGCGCAGTTGCAACTGGCCGATGTGATGATGGAACGGGGGCTGATGTCGCTCGATTTCAACGCCGCGTTTCTGACCGCGCCCGATGCGTCCGACCAGCGGCCCGAGGCGGCGGGGCTGGGGGTGGCCATCCTCGGCTCGGCCTACATGATGCTGATCGTGCTGGCGCTGGCGCTGCCCATCGGCGTCGCCGCGTCGATCTATCTCGAGGAATTCGCCCCGAAAAACGGGCTGACCGACCTGATCGAGGTGAATATCTCCAATCTCGCCGCCGTGCCCTCCATCGTCTTCGGCATTCTCGGACTTGCGATCTTCATCAATTTCGCCGGCCTACCGCACTCGGCGCCGGTGGTAGGCGGGCTGGTGCTGACGCTGATGACCCTGCCGACGATCATCATCGCCACCCGCGCCAGCCTCAAGGCCGTGCCGCCCTCGATCCGCCAGGCGGCGCAGGGGCTGGGTGCGTCGCGGATGCAGGCGGTGTTCCACCATGTCCTGCCCCTGGCCGCGCCGGGCATCCTGACCGGCGCGATCCTCGGGCTGGCGCAGGCGCTGGGGGAAACCGCGCCGCTCTTGCTGATCGGTATGGTCGCTTTCGTGCGCGAGTATCCGGGCGCGCCGCCCGAAGGGCTTTTCGATCCCGCCTCGGCGCTGCCCGTGCAAATCTACAACTGGACCCAGCGCGCCGATCCCGCCTTTGTCGAGCGCGCGTCGGGCGCGATCATTGTGCTGCTTGCCTTTCTTCTTTTCATGAACGCCGGAGCTATTCTTCTGCGCCGCCGTTTCGAACGCCGCTGGTAAAGGAAACCCCCATGGAAGACACGCTGACAGAGGCGCCGGGTACTGCCGCCGACACCACCAAGATCACCGTTCGCGGCCTGCAGGTATACTACGCCGGTACACACGCCGTCCGCGACGTCGATGTCGATATCCCGGCCAAGGCAGTCACCGCCCTCATCGGGCCGTCGGGCTGCGGGAAATCCACCTTCCTGCGCTGCCTCAACCGAATGAACGATACGATCCCCGACGCCCGCGTCACCGGCGAGATCTGCATCGACGGCGAGGAGATCCACGATGCGCGCGTCGATCCGGTGCAGTTGCGCGCCAAGGTCGGCATGGTGTTCCAGAAGCCCAACCCCTTCCCCAAGTCAATTCGCGACAACGTCGCCTACGGCCCGAAGATCCACGGCCTGACCCGCACGCGGGCCGAGCTGAACGAGGTGGTGGAAAAGTCCTTACGCCGCGCCGCCCTCTGGGACGAGGTCAAGGACCGGCTCGATGCCCCCGGCACCGGCCTTTCGGGCGGGCAACAGCAGCGCCTTTGCATCGCGCGAGCCATCGCCACCGCGCCCGAGATCCTGCTGATGGACGAGCCGTGCTCGGCGCTCGATCCCATCGCCACCGCGCAGATCGAGGAACTGATCGACGAGTTGCGCAACCGGTTCGCGGTGGTGATCGTCACCCATTCCATGCAGCAAGCCGCCCGCGTCAGCCAGCGCACGGCGTTTTTCCATCTTGGCCGCATGGTGGAATACGGCGATACGGGCGAACTCTTTACAAACCCCGCCGATCCGCGCACGGAAAGCTATATAACCGGCCGCATTGGCTAAAGGATGCCAAAATGACCAGCAAACATCACATCGCAACCGCTTTCGACCGCGACCTCGAGGCGATCGAAGCCATGATCACCCGCATGGGCGGGCTGGTCGAGGCCGCCATCCTCGACGCCGTCCACGCGCTGGAAACCTGCGACATCGACCTGGCCGAGCAGGTGCGCCGCGGCGACGCCGAGATCGACGCGCTGGAAGAGCGGATCAACATCGAGGCCGCGCGCCTGATCGCGCTGCGCGCGCCCACCGCGGCCGATCTGCGCACGGTGCTGAGCGCGATGAAGATCGCCGCCGCGCTGGAACGCTGCGGCGACTATGCCAAGAACCTCGCCAAACGCTCGGACGTGCTGTCGCGCATGCCGCCCGTCGAAGGGGCGACAGGCTCGATCCGCCGCATGGGAAAGGCAGTGCAGCTGCAGTTGAAACAGGTGCTCGACGCCTATATCCACCGCGATACGGAGTTGGCCGAAGAGGTGCGGCAGGGCGATCACGATGTGGACCAGATGTACAACACTCTTTTCCGCGAATTTCTGACCCACATGATGGAGGATCCGCGCAACATCACGCCCTGTATGCACCTGCATTTCATCGCCAAGAATATCGAGCGTGTCGGCGATCACGCCACCGGCATCGCCGAGCAGGTTATCTACCTCGCGACAGGCGCGATGCCGGACGGCGAACGCCCGAAGGCCGACAATACCGCCAGCACGGGCTGCACGGGCGGGGCCACGTGACCGCCGTGGACCGCCCCCTGATCCTGCTGGTCGAGGATGAGGCCGCGCAGCGCGAGGTGATCGGCTACAATCTTGCCGCCGAAGGTTATCGCGTGCGCGAGGCGCATGATGGCGAAGAGGCGATGTTGGTGGTGGATGAGGACCCGCCCGACCTCATCATCCTCGACTGGATGATGCCGAGGCTCTCGGGGATCGAGGTCTGCCGTCGCCTGAAGCTTCGGCGCGAGACGCGGGACATCCCCGTCATCATGCTTTCGGCTCGCTCGGACGAGCCTGACCTTGTCCGCGGGCTGGAAACCGGGGCCGATGATTACGTGGTCAAACCTTATTCCGTCGCCGAACTCATGGCGCGCGTGCGCGCCAACCTGCGCCGCGTGCGTCCCTCGGCGGCGGGTATCGTGCTGGAATACGGCGACATTCGGCTCGACGGAGAAACCCACCGCGTTACCCGTGCGGGCAAGGAAGTGACCCTCGGCCCCACCGAATTCCGCCTGCTCGCGAGCCTGATGGAAAAACCGGGACGGGTACTCAGCCGCGAGCAGCTTCTGGATCGGGTCTGGGGCCGCGACATCCATGTCGAAACTCGCACCGTCGATGTCCATGTCGGCCGCCTGCGCAAGGCGCTGTGCCAGCACGGCGGTGACGATCCGTTGCGCACCGTGCGCGGCGCCGGCTATGCCTTCGGCTAACGCAATGCGGCGCGGCTTTTCAGCGCCGCGCGAAGCTTTGCCCCGCAAGCCATCCGGCGATCCATCCGCCCAGATGCGCCTCCCAGGCGAGCCCGCCGGAGAGGATCACCAATAGCGCGATATTGGCCGCAATCAGCCCTAGTATCGCCCTCAGAATCGGCTGCAAGGACAGCCCCGCGCGCCGGCGCATCCGGTAATCTATCGCCTGCCAAAGACCGACGAGGCCGAAGACAGCCCCGGACGCGCCGATCATCGGTGCGGCACTGGATGATAGCAGTCCGAAACAGGCCGCGCCCGCAACCGCCGATAGAAACAGCACCAGCAGTGTCCTTGCCACTCCAACTTGGGCCGACACGAACTTTCCCAGCGACAAGAGCACAACGCTGTTCATCGCCAGATGGGCCAGCCCGCCATGCAGGAAGGCGTAGCTGATGAACATCGCCACAGTCTGCCCCGGATAGACCGGCGGCACCGTTCCGGCGAGAACCGGCTGCCAGAACGCGCCCAGCACGAAGGCGGGCCAGCGCAGGCCCTGCCCACCAAAAACCCCGGTGTCCGAAAGACTGAGGATCACTTCGATCGCGGTCATGATTCCGACGAGCCACCACAGGAAACCCGGCGCCCCGGCCTGCGGCGCCGTACGGGCGACGGGGCGACCTCGTGAGGATGTAAGTTTCATGATTGCGAGATAGTCCCTAATGGCATGGAAGCCAAGATTGAACCGCCTGCTCAGGCCACATCCGTGATCGCTGATCTTGCGGTAATGGGAAGGAACCGGTCCCAAGACGAATAAAGGGTTGGAGTTTTTGCATGATCTCTTTTACGATTCTTGAAGGGCCAAAACTCGACTAAGTAGAAATCACTCAGGAACTTGGAGTTTGTTTTAGTCTGAACGCAACGCGACTATCACGTGGAAACGAACCCCGGGGCGGGATGGAGCTATGTCTCACCACCCCATCCACCACGCCGCTGCCCGCCCCGATCCATCTAGGCCAGCAATTGGTATGGCTCCTCACGACATTCCTCTCGCGGAAACAATGCTAGAAGGCGGGTATACTGCATAGGTAGAGGCAAATGGACAGGTTTTTTTACACTTTCTCAACCATTCTGGATTCTACCCCGGCCATTACATATCAAAGGATCGACGGATCTGGTTGGTTAGTTGGAGCAATCGAAATATATCACAATAAAAATGTTATACTTCGGGAGGCAAGCGACCGTTTTCCTCTCTCGATCGGCATCATAGATCCTGATGATCTGGCTGATTTTAACGAGGGCGATTATTGGGGAAGAGAAATTTGTGAAGAAGAGTACAACAAAATGTGGGATACGTTGGTCGGATTGGGTCTTAATGTCGTTCGGACGGGATTGAGTTCGTGATTTGATGTTATGAACAGGCAGGTCAGCAGTACATTACGCGCCCTGTCATTCGGTTGCCACAGCGCGACTCTCGACGCGTGGTAAGCACTGCAAATGGCAGGAACTGGACCTGTCGCGGTTTGATGCCGCCCCTTTGATAGCATTTGCTGCAACAAATGAGACTGACTATGGGCTTGAAACGGACCGACGAATTTTGCCAAGATGCAGTGCGTATCGCGCAATGGTCGCGCGCAACGGGCTTGATGGCTACCAGCTGGATTTTTTCGTCAAGGGGGCCCTGATCGGTGATTGCGATGGAACCGAAATAAAACTGAACCCTGGCGATATCGGTGTTTGGGATTACGCCCAACCGCACAAGGACATCCAAAGTGCGGGTGCCAGCGTTATGATCTACATGCCGCGCGACCAGATTGATAAAGCCACGGGTGGTCGAAGCGCGCACGGTACGGTTTTGCGCGCAGGACAATCGAGCACACGAATTATCACGAACCTTGCTTTCGGCTTTGCGGATGTAATGGCCGACATACCCGTCAAGGACGCAATGATGATGGACCATGCGACAATTGACCTGTTTGCCGCCGCTGTTGCGGGACGCCTGCCCCAAGCAGGCACCAGCGACGCGACAATGCATCAAACCGTGCGACGTCAGATTGTCGAGTTCATCGACAACCACCTGGGCGATACCGAATTGGGGCCGGACATGCTGGTCGATCACTTCCGCATGTCTCGCGCGCAGCTTTACCGTATGTTTCCCAACCGAAACGGTATCGCACAAATCATTCGCGAACGGCGGCTGGCCGCAGCGTACCGAAACCTGCACCAAAGCAGATCAGACTCGATCACAACCATTGCGCACAAATACGGATTTTCAAGCAGCAACCAGTTCCTGCGTGCGTTTCGCAGGCTGTATGGCATAACACCGACAGAAGCGCGCCGGATGCCAATGTCACCGTTGGTTGCCGATCCAGACGTTGCCGGGTTGTCATCTCATCTTGCGACAGCAAG
>NZ_JALBYP010000037.1 GCF_022678485.1 Aliiroseovarius sediminis | reverse complement strand
CGCCCGCCACCACCGGCCTTTACGAGTTACGCTATGTGCTGAACGAGGGCCGTCGGACGCTGGCAAGCGTGCCGGTTGAAGTGGTCGACGCCGAGATCGGAATTGCCGGCGCCGCTATCGTGCGTGCCGGAACGGATGTAGATGTCAGCTGGTCGAGTACAATCAACGCGCGCGACTTTATTACCATCGTTCCAGCGGGCGCGGATGAGGGCTCTTCAGATGGATATATTCGCGTTGGGAAGGCCAATAAGGGCCGACTTAGCGCACCCGAAGCAAGTGGCCTTTACGAACTGCGCTATGTCCTTAACGAAGGCCGTCGCACGCTGGCCAGCGCGCCATTGGAGGTGGTTGCCGCGGATGCGCCGCTTGATGACGGAGCGGGGCTGTCGGCCCCCGAGACGGCCGCAACTGGCGAGACGATTACCGTGACATGGACGGGCGGCGGCGAAGGTGCTGACCAGCGGATCGCTTTGGCTCTCAAGGAACAGCCGGATTTCAGCTGGATTTCGGCGCAGAAAATCGAAGCGGGCCAGAGCATGGAATTGAAAATGCCCGACGAGCCGGGCCTTTATGAAGTCCGCTATCTGGATGTCTCGAACCGCAAGCTTTTGGGTCGTTCTGTTGTGGAGGTTAAGTAATGACGAAGCTCTTTATGGCGGCCACGCTTTCCTGTGCCATGGCGTTTGTCGCATCGACCGCTCAGGCCGAAATCGACGGTCACGGGCCTGACGCGTGGCGGGTGACTGGAGTTGCTGCGGATGATGTTCTGAATATGCGGATGGGACCGGGAACCGACTATCTGGTGATCGACAGCCTTCCGCACAATGCCCGCGCATTGAAACAGGTCACCTGTGTGCCTCTGTTGCTCCCTTATATCTACCAACGTCTGTCAGAGGAACAACGCAATAACCTGCCACAGCGTTGGTGCCTCATGCAGACGGATGACTACATCAAGTCCGGCTGGGTCGCGCAACGGTTTCTGGAGCCGGATTGGGGACATGTCGAGGCCGATGATGTCGGGTCTGACGTGGTTTATAAAACCGGCGACGCAATGATCGACGATGCGGCTCGATTGGTGAGCGATCTTTATGCCACCTTCGAAGCGCAAAGCAGCGCGGCGGAGAACCCCTTCGGCCCAAGGTTGGCGCCGCAATACTTCTTTGCTGGCGTAGTTCCTGAATTGGCAGGGCGCGGGGGCGATGTTCTATACAACGCGCAAGATTTTCAGGGCGAGATCACCCGTATCTCGCCCGACCCCGACCACCCATTGTTGCAGGGTATGATTACGATCAACGTGGACTTCACCAATTTCGGTCAGTCCTCTCGTGCGGTGTTTTCCCTAAGGTCCGACCCTGACCAGTCTGGCGCGCCAATTCGGATATTCCGTGTCGAGCATGAGGGATGGAGCTTCCCGCAATGAGGTTGCGGAACGCTGCGTGTTCAGCAATTGTCGCATGCCTTCTTTTTGGATCGGGGGCGTTCGCTGACCCCTTGCCCTGCCAAGGCCGTTACAGCACGGTCTCTGGGGCCGTGACTTTGTTGGCGAGTGGCATGGTCCATGTAGAACCACCAAATCGGAGTGAAGGTACCGTAGACCTGACATATGACGGCTGCGACAGGATCACCATTTCTGGGCAAGGAATGCGAATGGATATCCTCCGCTCCGCCACCTCTGGCTGGACGGGTACACTGACGGGCGGAGGGGCAACCCGCGTATTCAGATTTAATGCTGTGACCCCGCGCGTTATCGATAGCTGGATGGATGCTTTCGGTGGTGGAATGACCGTTCAACGCGGCATGAATTTGACACTTTTAGACGGAACCGAAAATCAGCCCGTTGACTGTATCTTTGACAGCGCCTCACAGGATGTCAGTCGCGAGAATGCCGCAGCCGAAGGCACCCTCGATCCACCTCGCCGGATGCTCGATTTCAAAATTGTCGAGTATGACAATCCTGACAGTCTCAGCGTTTTCGCTCGGGTCATTGATATCGAAACAGGAAAGATCATCGCCCAAAGGGAAAGCCAAGTTGTAGGCACAGACGCCGAAGCACTCACCTTGGCGATGCAAGAGAGCGCGGCCCAAATTACAGCCGACGAAAGCGCATTCGGGCCGTTGAGCGACGGCGTGTCGCGGTGATCGCACGACAAACTATCGACAGGGAGAGTAAACAATGGAATTTTCAAAGCCAGATAAAAAGGCACGGCTGGCCCAATTGGGGTATCTCGTACGTCACACCTTCACCGTTGTTGGACGCAATCGCGCGCTATTGACCCCACTGATAGCTATGTGGGTGTATGCGACCGCAATGGTTGTGGTGTTCTTTGTCGGACTCTTCTTGGTAGTCAATGGCAGCGGCGGTGGCGGCTGGTTCCTGTTCGGTGGCGTGCTAATGTTTTTCTACAAATACTTCTTCTACAATCGGGCGAAGCTGACATTAAGTCGCCTGACCTATGACACCGCGATCGGGGGCACTCCGAGACATAGCGATGCCCGCCGCGAACTTGCGGGACTTGGCTCCCAAGTGCGCAGCCTTGCAATGCTGGATATGGTTGCGACCTGGGTTGCAAGTCGCAAGAACAAGGAAGGCGGTCTCATGTCGATCTTGCTGGGTGGAATCGGCGAGGTCTGGGATCTGGTAAACCACTTCATGTTGCCTGCGGTTGCTATCGACAAATTGGGACTGCGCGACGGAGCCGGACGCCTGAAGCGGTTAAAAGAGCATGTGCCCGAAACACTCGTCGGCGTTTTTGGTGTCGACATCATGGGCGGTGTGATCGGAACTCTGATGGCTCCTCTCTATGTTTTTGGTATGCTGGCCGCAATCGTATGCGGGCTATACTTCGGCGCAAGCTTACCAGAGGCATTCTCCGCGGGTGCCTTGCGAGACTTGTCCCCCGATATTCCCGAAATTGGCTTCATCGGGCCTGACACTGTCTTCAACTGGTTGCCCGTTTTCCTGTTCGTATTTCTGGGTTTTATCCTACAGGCCATGCTTGCTTGCATCGTGAACGCAATTAAAGTCGTCTATTTTACACTATTCTATAGCCGCCTCATGCATCCTGACGCACTAGATCCGAAGATGAGGACTGACCTCGAAGGATATTTGGAGCTTGAGGGGTGAAGCAAAGATGAACAGCCTGTGACCTGCACTGTGATGGGCGTGTAGATGTCTGACGTCAGACATGGCAATGTCCGCTACGGGAAAGTCGCACTTCGGCGAGACAATCAGTCGCCAACGGCAGCTTTGGGCCGTCCCTGAAGACAGCCCTTAGCTTCAGATTTCAATGGCCTCAGCGATCGCAAGAGCATCTTCCAACTCGACGCCCAAATATCGGACGGTGCTGTCCATCTTGGTGTGCCCCAGTAGGAGCTGAACGGCACGAAGGTTGCCGGTTTTCTTGTAAATCTGAGTGACCTTTGTCCGTCGCATAGAATGGGTGCCGTAGGCGGTGACTTCCAAGCCAATGGACGAACCCCATTCCCTGACAATCCGCGCATACTGGCGGGTTGAGATGTGGAGACGCTCATGAAACCGCCCTGGCCAGAGATATTCCGACCCGACCATCAGCGGGTCTTCCATCCACTTTGCGACCGATGCGCGGGTGCCTTCTGAAAACTCAAAGCGGACCGGTTTCTGCGTTTTGCTTTGTAGCACAGATGCCCGTTCTTTGATCTGACCAGATGCCATCACGTCCACGACTTGCATCCGAACAAGGTCGCAGCCGCGAAGTTTGCTATCGATGGCCATGTTAAAGAGAGCGAGATCGCGATGATTTTCTGCCAGTTCCAAGCGTACTCGAATTGCCCAAACGTGCTTTGGCTTGAGCGGGCGTTTCTGGCCGACAATACGCCCCTTATTCCATGCAGGGCGAAGTACGCGAATGGCAGGTAAGTTTGGTGTTTCCATGACTGATCCTCCGATCCGCCACGCCCTCCCACAACGACAACCCGACGTTGACGAGTGATCATATCACAATATGCTGCGGCGCATCCGAGGTCGGTTGTGTGCTCGATGTGTTGAGTGCTGCAAGGTGCAGGAATTTCAGCAACGGGTGAACACGGACTTTCCCTGCGCTTGCAAGCTGACTTTCCCCGGCCGAAAGGCCTGCATTTCAAGGCCGTATCAGCCTTCCGGTTGTGCTGCGCTTCACTTTCACCGTCGGGTGTGCAAGAATTTGTGTCGATTTCGATTGCTCTCAGGGAGGTTCGCTTTGCTTCAACAGTCAAGAGACAGCGCATTTATTCTGCTCATAGCCTGCACCATTCCAACGGCATCGTTGGCCGACGATGGGGTAAAGGGAATGTGCATGGAACTGGATAGCGAAACCGTCTGCGATTGCGCTTCCGAAGCTTTGCGAACACAGATCGGGAACGAAGACTATGCGATCTATGAGGCGATCGGGGCGGATTATCTTGCGCGAATGGAAACAGGTGAAAGTCGTATCGATGCCTGGACAGAGGCCAGCCGCACCGAGGCCGCCAAACTTGGCATCAGCAGCGTAGTCTTGCTGGGCCGGACCAACGAGATCGGCAATACCCACCGCGCAGCCATAAAGGAATGCGGCGGCTGATCAATAGTCGGGTGTAAATGGCCTGTGCCGTTTTCTACTGTCGGTTCGCGCTACTGCCTCTGCACTGTTTGACAAGCTTTTTGCTCTTTGTCGCAATCGCATGATCGGGTCTGATCAGGAGGGAGACAAACATGCGGATTATTCAGCTTCTGGGCGCAGTATGCGTTGCCTGTCTGGGGTTGGCGATGGATGCGGTTGCGCAGACCGACTGGCCGACGACCCGTTTTAAGGTGTGCTTCGAGGATCCCGACAGCTATCTGATCGATTACCGGCCCGGTATCTGTGACGGCGACCCGATGCTCGCGGTCAAAATCGAAAGCTATCTGCAGGAAGTGGCCGAGGATTTGCGGGCGCGTGGCTTCCGGGCTCCAACGCTTGGCGATACAGTTGTGACCTCGGATGGGCCAGCTTACCCTGTTTTTGTCTTTAACGCCTCGGATGACCGTGACCATGCTGCACACAACAATCCTTGCGCCGGGGCAGAGCCCTATTTCTGCCTTGATCTTAAACGCAGTGACGGTGCAGCGGTGTTTTCCGAAAACGAGATCACGGACAAGGGCTATGCCGACATGGCACACGAACTTTTCCACGCGGTGTAGGCGTCTTACGCACCCTTCGTGGACACCTGGAGGTGCCATCGTTGCGCCCGGACTTGTCGAAGACAGGGATGTGCGGGGCGATTTTGCGGTCAACTAACCAACCAAGAAGCGGCCCGGTGCCGTAGGCAGTGTCCGCAATCAGACGCTCGGGGTGCAGATCGAACTGTTCCTTCACCCGCTTCAGCATCGTCTTGGTTGAGCCGACCTCGGCCTGCCTGATTGATCGAGTGGCTTCAACATCGACAATCACACCATGGTCAGTGTCGATGAGGTAATTTTCGGAATAGCTGAAGAATGCTGGCCCCTTGCGGGCTGCGGTCCATTGGCTCGCCGGGTCAGAATGGGACGTGAATTTGGGCTGAACCTCGCTCTGAACCGCCCCGGGTTTACCGGAGAGGGTTTGCTTCAATAGTTAGGCTGCTTTTTCATCTGCGTTCAAGCTTGCGTAGAAGATTTCCTCTGCTTCGTTCGGCGTGACGTAACCGATGGCGCTGTGCAGGCGCGTGTTATTATACCAATCGACCCATTTCAGGGTTTCCCATTCGACCTGACCAACGGACTTCCATGGGCCGAGGAATTTGATGACCTCGGCTTTGAACAGGCCGATGATGGTTTCCGCCAGAGCGTTGTCATAACTGTCGCCGACGCTGCCGACCGACGGTTCGATCCCGGCCTCAGCCAGGCGTTCGGTGTAGCGGATCGACACATACTGGGCGGATTCAACCGGTCGTCGCAACACCCCATTTTAAGAGGTGTAAATGACCAAGACCGGCAGACGAAAGTCCGAACGCTCGATACGGAACAAATTGAACTCGCCAGGTCGGCCCCCGGTCTGGCAACGTGAGCATCTGTGCCTGTTCTGGCGGAGCGTGGCCGCAGGTCATTCTAGTGAGGTCTCTGCAATCAAAGCAGGCGTTTCTGGTCCTGTTGGAAACCGGTGGTTTAGGAGTTCTGGCGGAATGCCTCCCACACATCTTTCACCCTCGGCCACTGCCCTGAAGCGCCGAAGTCTGACATTCTCTGAGCGTGAAGAAATTGCTTTGGAATGCGCGCGAGGAACAGGGATCCGCACAATCGCGCGTAAGCTATCGCGGTCACCCAGCACAATCTCTCGGGAGATCAGGCGCAATTCTGCAACGCGTGGTGGTGATTTTGATTATCGTGCTATCACAGCCCAATGGCATGCAGATCGCGCAGCAAAGCGCCCCAAGCCAAGTAAATTGGTATGTAATTCCGCCCTTCGTGATTATGTACAGGATCGGCTATCGGGCCTCATCGCCACACCTGACGGCATCGCTTTCGATGGTCCCGTTGTGGTATGGAAAGGACGTCGTGCCGTTCATCGCCAAAGTCGGCGCTGGTCTTCGGCCTGGAGCCCCGAGCAGATTGCGCAACGCCTGAAAGTAGACTTTCCTGAGGACACAACCATGCGGATCAGTCACGAAGCGATCTATCAGGCGCTATATATTCAAGGACGCGGTGCATTGAAGCGCGAACTCTCAGCCTGTTTGCGGTCTGGTCGCGCATTGCGTTTGCCCCGAGAACGCGCCCGAGGTCGTGGCAGACCCTTCCTTGCAGATGCGCTGATGATCGGCGATCGCCCCGCAGAAGTTGGAGACAGGGCGGTACCAGGCCATTGGGAAGGCGACCTCATTCTCGGCCTTGGGAGTTCGGCTATCGGCACGCTCGTAGAACGCACAACACGCTTTACAATGCTTTTACACCTGCCGCGCATGGAGGGCTATGGGAAGGGTGACGTATCCAAGAATGGACCAGCGCTGGCTGGTCATGGTGCAGAAGCGGTCCGTGATGCTATCGCAGAGACAATCATGGAACTGCCTGTTGAGCTTCGCCGGTCTTTGACCTGGGATCAGGGTGCCGAGATGGCTCAACATGCCCAACTCCAAATCGAAACGGGGTTGGAAATCTATTTCTGTGACCCTCAAAGTCCTTGGCAACGCGGAAGCAATGAAAACACAAATGGCCTGCTGCGCCAGTACTTTCCAAAGGGTACAGATCTTAGCCGACATGGCACTAATGAGTTGCGCGCTGTTGCGCATGCTTTGAACACAAGGCCACGCAAGACGCTTGGTTGGCAGACGCCAGCTGAAGCCCTCGACCAACTGCTCAAACAGGATATAAACGAAAGTGTTGCGACGACCGGTTGAATCCGCCCTGGCTGCCCCGGTCGCTGTGGTGAACGAGATCGCCAGTCGGCCTCCGCTCATAAAGCGCCTGTTCCAAGGCATCGAGCACGAACTGTGTCTGTGGGGATCGTGACGCGCGCCAGCCGACGATCCGGTTGGCGAAGGTGTCGATCACAAAGGCCACGTAGACGAAGCCCTGCCAGGTCGACACGTAGGTGAAGTCGCTGACCCAAAGCGTGTTCGGGGCCGGTGCCCGGAACTGCCGGTTCACCTTGTCGCGCGGGCATGGCAGCGCCTTGTCCGGTCGGGTCGTCCTCTGGGCCTTACCACGAACAATGCCTTGAATGCCGATCTCACGCATCAAACGTTCCACCGTGCAGCGGGCCACATCGAACCCTTCCCGGCGCATCTGGTGCCAGACCTTGCGAACGCCGTAGACCTTGAAGTTCTGATCCCAGACCCGTTGCACCTCGCGGCGCAGAACCTTGTCACGTCTGGCACGATCAGATGCACGATCCGGATCGCGGGCAACCGCCAGATACTCGTAGAAGGTCGAAGGGGCGATCGGCAGCACGCGACAGATCGGCTCGACCCCATACTCGGCCCGGTGATCGTTGATGAACCCGATCATCGTTTCAGTGGGCGGTCGAGCTCCGCCTGGGCAAAATACGCCGACGCCTTCTTCAGGATCTCGTTGGCGGTGCGCAGTTCCTTGACCTCGCGTTCCAGAGCCTTGATCCGTGCCTTCTCTTCACTGGTCGCGCCGCCACGCTCGCCAGCGTCACGGGCGGCCTGGATGCACCAGGCGCGACGAGTGTCATGGGAACAGCCAAGCTTCGATGCGATCGCGCGGTAGGCCGCGTTGTCGCTGGTGTAATCGGGCCGCTGTTCGCGGAATAGCCGGACGCTGCGCTCGCGGAACTCGGATGTATACTTCGGGGTGGGCTTCTTCTGATCCATAGGGCTCATCCTTTGAGAGTTTTACTCTCCGGTAAACCCGGAGCGGTTCAGCTGAGCCCGTCCACGTTTTACAAGCTGAAAGCCAAATACGGCGGCCTGGAGGTATCGGAAGCCGCCAAGCTGAAGGCGCTGGAGGACGAGAACGCCAAACTCAAGCGCCTGCTGGCCGATACGATGCTCGACAACGTGGTCCTGAAAGGTCTTCTGGGAAAGAACTGACGACGCTGATCAAGCGGCGAGAGGCAGCGCTCAGGGCGATGCGGGATCACGATATCTCGCAGCGTCGGGCCTGGCGGCTTGTCACTGAGAGAACCTCCGGTAGGCAAGGGTGATTTCGATACGGACCCGGATTTGGTGGGAGATTATGTCTATTTCTAAATCCTAGCCCGCTTTTTCATTCGCCTCGGCACGATAGTGCGAGGGCACGATCGGCAGAGAGGGCGGAAATCGGAATTTCGATATGCCGTCTCTCCAGGTCCGCAGTGTTTCTATTCGTTTGAAAAGCTCAGTGTGCCAGCCCGTTACGATGTGCCTCCGCTCTTTCTTTTTCTCTTGAGGTGGTTTCGATTTAGGCCGTGAGGCAGCTTGGTTGTGAAGGCAGGCATTTATTAGGAAATCGCAGTGATGGCACCCAAATAGACTCCCTCCGATTTTATGAGATGGAAAGAAACGACGTGTTGCAAAAATGGACATGTAAGGAATTATCTAAAGCGATGACAGCGTGTTCTGCATTAACCCTATTGCTTCGACTGACGGACACATGCCACATGCGGAATGTGAATGTAAGTTGGGGGGATTGGGCATCTTGCCAGTTCGGTTATTCTGGCGGACTTCTTAGCCAGTGTTTTTGTGCCCCGTCCAATGACTAACGCAAAGGGGAAAATCCATGCGAAAAATTAATACAATAATACTCGGCACAGTTGCGCCGCTCGCACTCGCTACGGCGTTTGGAGTGCCTGTCTGGGCAGATACATTGCCCGAAAATGTTTTGATCGGCACATCGGGGGGTGGCATGATCTTCGTCGACCCTGAAGAAGGCGTGGTGGCGCCCGGAATCAAGGCCGTTACCTTCACTCGGACAAGAGCTGATGATGGGTCGGGTGGAACAATCTACGTCGACCCGTATGAAGAAATCATCACGGATTTTTCCAGCCTCACGTCTCGTGGCAATGTCACCAACTGCCTGATGGCCAGCAATCCTGATATCTATTGCGATTCCGAACGCGGATCCGGCAAGCGGATCAAGACATATATCACCGGACCAACCCCGTTTGATATGCAGTTGCGCACGACACCGAGTGCGGATTATCCGTCGGTTGATTATTTAACCTTCGGAAAGGCTTCGAACTTTACTGGCGCACGGATGACGGGCTTCTCTTTGCAGTTGCTGGATTCAGACGGTGTGATGATGGATGCGGCAGACCCCGCGAACGCTGTTTTGTTCAACTTGGACGCAGATCAAATCGGCTTGGGCTCCGGATTGCCTGACGGCCTGTTTGGTTCAGGCGGTAACGAGGGAACGATTGGTTTTTTCTCGTCTGACAAGGCTATGATCGATCTTACAGAGTCGGACAACGAACTGGCCTTTGGTGCTCTCAGCAACGCGGAGTATGTCGCAAACTTCGGCACAGCGATTCTCGACGATACGATGGTTCCCGAGGGTATGTTCTGGGATGATAACGCAGACCCGGACGACGAAGGCGCACTGGTTGCATGGAACAACCCCTCTGCCGGTGGCTGGACATACGGCACATTGGAAGTCCCTGCGGATATTGATGCCCGCCTTGATGAGCTTGCCGCTTCCTTGGGTGTGGTGAGAGCCGATCTCGGGTATGTGGACGGAGGCTTGGTGCCGGACGATATCGTCGCGTCCATGCAGGCAAACGGCCTGTTCGAAGTCGATGCGATCGAAGATCTGCGCAATGCCAACCTTAACTACACCATAACGGTCGGCAATATCGAAGCGGAAGAATATATTTTGCGGTTTGCACCGACGTTTAGTCCGATTGTTACAGAAACGACCAGTGAATATCAGTTCCGGACTGCTGGCCATCTCGATGCCGCGGCCAACGTGCCCTATTTTGATACGGGCAATGCTGCCGCCTATCAGACTACAATCGATGATATTCTGGCGCTGGATGCTGCAGAGCAGGCCGAAGCACTGGAGCGGACGGGTTTCAGCTTCTTGGGTGCCTTCTCGGGTCTGGGGATGAGCCTTGGCCGCGATCAGGTATTCGCAGTGGGCCTTCCCAGTGTCGAATTCGGTAACGACGGCATCGCGCTGTCAACCAAAGGTGAAGGCAAATGGGCGATAGGAGAAAACCTACGCGGCTTTGTTTCGGCTCATGGTAGCTCGGCCAGCTTTGAGACCACGGCCAACGGCATTGGATATGACGTCAAGTCCAGCGGCTTTAACGCGGGGCTGGAAGCCTCGATCAGCCCGACGGCCTCGGTTGGCGTGATGATCGGCAGCCTGGACGGCAAGGCTGATGCCTTTGCTGGTCGCGGCACGGTGGATGCCTCAGGCTGGTCACTCGCTGCCTACGGTCGCACGACTTTCGGGGAAGGCGGCACTCTGCAGGCTGTGGTTGGTTATCAGGACCTGTCCTTTGACACGGCACGCAACGTTTTCGGTGGCGGGGTCGCCACTGGCGCGACGGACGGGACGCAAAAGTTCATGGCATTGCAGGCTGACTACATGTTCAATCGTGGCGCGCTGACTTGGGGCCCGATGGCCTCAATCGAACGCTACAAACTGTCGGTTGATGGTTTCGACGAAACCGGTGCTGGCGCCATGAACATTGCGGTGGGTGAGCAGGAAGGCTGGACCACGGTGGCGAGCATTGGTGCGCGCGGCGAGTATGCGATCGGTGAATCCGGTAAGACCCGCGCCTATGGCAGCCTTGCCCTGACACAATCCTCGGGCGACGATCAACTCGTCTCCTCCGGTTTTGTCGGGTTACCTTCAGGTGGTACGCCAGTTGATGCTATCGATCAGAATTGGGTCGATGCGCGCATTGGTTTGACATCTGTGGTGTCACAGAGTGCTGGTATGAAAACGGTTGTAGGCGCAGAATATCGCGGTTCTTACGGGAGCTCCTACGAAAGCCACGGCTTGGGCCTCTTTGTTAAGATGGAGTTCTGATCCTTCGGGTATTTAACCTATAAAAGACAAGGGACCGCACTGGTGTAGACTGGTGCGGTCCTTTTTTGGTTAACTGGATAGCTCTTACTCTTGACCTGCCCCCCGCGAGATCCCTCACTGTGATGTAGAGTCTGCCCAACCCTGAAGGAGCAGACGAATGCGAAAGAGCCGTTTTACCGAGGCGCA
>NZ_JALBYP010000036.1 GCF_022678485.1 Aliiroseovarius sediminis | reverse complement strand
TTTGACGGTGTGGACATGAGTTCCGATGCCGGGCTGATCTTGCTGCGCGAGATCGAGCGTCGGGACGATCTGGCGGGTTGTCTTGCGGCCTGCATCACCGATGTACGCGATCCGGCCAGGGTTCAGCACGATCTGGCGGAGATCATGCGCTTCCGGATCATGATGATTGCCGCAGGGTATGAAGATGGCAATGACGCGACCAGCCTGCGGCATGATCCGAGTTTCAAGCTGGCATTGGAGCGCGGTCCTGAGGCCGGGGCAGCGCTGTGTTCGCAGCCCACGATCTCGCGGATGGAAAACCTGGCCGATATGCGCGCGTTGATCCGGATGGGCCGGGAGATGGTCCGGGTCTACTGCCAGTCCTTTGCGCGCCCGCCCGGTCGGATCATCCTCGACATCGACGACACGTTTGACGCGGTGCATGGCCACCAGCAGTTGCGCCTGTTCAACTCCTATTATGATGAATACGGCTTTCAGCCCATCGTTGTTTTTGACGGCGCGGGTCGGCTCGTCGGGGCTTTGCTGCGCCCCGCCCGTCGACCCAAGGGCGCTGAGAGCGCGGCCCACATTCGCCGATTGATCCGGCAGATCCGCATCTATTGGCCCAGGACCGAGATCCTGCTGCGCGCCGACAGTCACTATTGCACCCCGGAGGTTCTGGATCTGTGTGACGGGCTCGGGTTGCTCTATGTCCTTGGCTTATCGAAAAATAGCCGCTTGGCGGAGCACATCCTGCCGCTTGAGGCCTCGACGGCCGTGCGCTACGCCCGCAAGCCCGGCCAAAAGCTGCGGCGCTTCAAGACATTCTCCTATGCGGCCCGGTCGTGGTCGAAAAAGCGCCGCGTCGTCGCCCGGGTCGAGGTCAGCCCAAATGGGCGCGACACCCGCTACATCGTCACCAATCTCGAAGGCGGGCGCGGCAAGCATCTCTACGAAAGGCTCTACTCCGCCCGGGGTCAGGCCGAGAACCACATCAAGGCCTGGAAAACCCATCTCGCATCAGACCGGACCTCGTGCCCGAAGGCGACCGCCAACCAGATGCGTCTGATGTTGCACGGAGCCGCCTACTGGATGTGGTGGAAATTGCGCGCCGCCTGTCCAAAGAAATCTCCATGGCGCCGCGCCCAGTTCGATACGTTGCGCCTGCATCTGGTCAAGCTCGCGGCAACCATCGTTGAGAAGAAGACCCGGATCATCGTCACGCTGCCGGCGTCCTGCCCACAGCAAGCGCTTCTCCGTCTGCTCTTCGATGCTCTCGCCCCGCCAAGGCCAGCTTGACGAACGCCCGCCCCGCAAACCCCGAAACTGAAACAAAGATCCCAAAAAAACAAACGCCCGGCCGTCAGCCCAGGGGCGACCACTCCGGTCGCGCATGAAGGTCATGCACACCACGAGACGCACGAACCCAAGCCGAAATCCGACCGTGGTGAATTATGGCGGTTAGCTGCCATTCCGTATCCAATTCTCAATGTCCGGTGTCTTCTCTTCATCTGTGATGGAGAGGGTTGGCTCTCTTTTGCCAAAGTGGCGTCGGTAGTCCGTTGGCAGAATGTCAAACGACTTAACGAAGGCGCGTCGAAGCTTTGATACAATCTCTTCGGGCTTTTCTCGTTTTCCAGCCATCGCTGATCCTCCAATTGCGGGATAAAACTATCCCAGTTGGTGGACCACTTTCAGGGGGCTATTCCAGTTGTGCCGAAAAGGTCAGTGGTCTAAGTAGGGGGCAGATTTAACTGGTAGTAGGCCTTGGTCACCGCATAATCCTAATCGAATGAAGGGGCGCAAATCATGGCGAGTAAATCACAGTTCGTCAAAGCATCTGCCACGTCAATGAATGCTCGGTCCAGCGACGAAACGAACGACGGAAACGGCCAACCCAAGCCCCCAGTTTGTCTTCTTGTTTTGGGCATGCACCGCTCTGGTACCAGCATGTTGGCCCGCGTGTTAAATTTTGCAGGTTATTCACTTTCCAAGGAACTGGTTGGCGCAACTGCTAGCAACCAATTTGGTCACTGGGAACCAAAATTCCTGAACGACCGAAATCAACAATTTCTTGAGGAAATCGGCAGCGACTGGCATGATTGGGGAATGATCGACCCAACCCAGATTGCCCCAGATCTGGTTTCGGCCTATCGTACAGAACTAAGCGAATGGATCAGGGCCGAAAAAGCTAAAGAACAAGACCTAATCTTAAAGGAACCACGCGCCTGCCGGTTGGCGCCTCTTATTGTTCCCATTTTGAATGATGCGGGGTTTACCACTCGTATCGTAATCCCATACCGTAATCCGTTGGATGTCGCCGGTTCTCTGCAAAAACGCGATGGCTTGGACCTGCGCAAGGGCACCCTGCTTTGGCTACGTCATGTCTTGGAAGCTGAATACGCCACTCGTGGGATGCAACGAAGCTTTGTTGACTACGACGCATTGTTATCTGACTGGCGGGCCGAGCTGTCACGGATGGCAAAGGATCTAAGCTTGAATGCACTGTCTGAAACGGAAAGTTTCGCATCAGATATAGACAAGTTTATCACCAAAAAAGGGCGTCACAATCACAGTGACGCCACAGCATTGCGCGAAAATGAATACACATGTGGCATGGCGTTATCTGTGGTTCAGGCCCTAAACAATCTATGCGCCAACCCCAATTCAGTCGAAGCACAAGCTGCGATGGACGATGTACGCAGCCAGTTGGATGAAACCGAGTGGCTGACACTTGGGGCACTGCGCGCAACCGAAGTCGAGCTGTCTCAGACTAAGCGAGCAGTATCGGTGCTTGAAGAACGCAATCGGGAAGTGTCGGTGTATATTTCCAATTTGAAGACCCAGATCGCTGCCTACAAGAATTCCATAGCGGAATACCAAAAAGCAATATCGGTGCTTGAAGAACGCAATCGGGAAGTGTCGGTGTATATTTCCAATTTGAAGACCCAGATCGCTGCCTACAAGAATTCCATAGCGGAATACCAAAAAGCAATCGATGGTATCTATGCAAGTGTCTCTTGGCGGGTCACTGTACCTTTGCGCGCGACAAAAAAAACGATGCTACAGTTGAAGGTCGCTTTCGGTGAACAGACGCGTACAGCTTGGGCTAAACTGCCAGTTTCACAAAGTCGCAAGGAAAACCTAAAAGGCTTCATTGTGCCTAGACTCGCGTTTGCGATCGGCAAGACCGAGTTTTACAAAAGCTGGAAAGCTGCTCATGACCAGCGCGTACAAATTGGTCAAAGCTTGCAGTCCATAAGAGCAGACTATTCTGGCAGGGATGGCACGGACGGGGGTGTTTTGATCCGCGAAGAGAACTGTTTTGTCGAAAAATATGCGCCCCTTGATCTTGTGGACTCCAAGGTTCGCATGATTTCGTTTTATTTGCCGCAGTATCACGCCATCGCAGAAAATGACGAATGGTGGGGACCGGGGTTCACGGAATGGACGAACGTTCAACCAGCGACACCAAAATTCCCAGGCCACTACCAACCTCATGAGCCGATCGAGCTTGGATACTACAATCTGTTAGACACTGAGACTCAGGCGCGCCAGGTTGCATTGGCAAAGCTTTATGGGATCGGAGGTTTCTGTTTTTATTGGTATTGGTTTTCTGGCAAACGCTTGCTAGAGAAACCGGTTGAAAACTGGTTGAATAATCCCGACCTCGATTTTCCATTTTGCATTTGCTGGGCCAATGAAAACTGGTCACGTCGCTGGGATGGGCGAGATTCCGAGCTGCTTGTATCCCAAAATCACAGCCCCGAGGACGATTTGGCATTCATAGTAGAAGTCGCACCCTATTTGCTGGATTCACGCTATATTCGTATTGATGGTAAACCCTTGATGCTGGTGTATCGACCCAGCTTACTGCCAAATGCCGCTGAAACCGCCGAACGGTGGCGCAGGTGGTGTCGCGAAAACGGGGTCGGTGAAATCTATCTGGCTTACACCCAATCATTCGAAAGTGTGGACCCGGCAGACTATGGATTTGATGCAGCGATCGAATTTCCGCCGAACAATTACGCACCGGTCAATCTAACCGAAAAAGTGCCTGGACTTGTCGTAGATTTCGGTGGGATCGTACATGATTGGCGCTCCTACGTAGTGCGGTCGTGCCAGTATCCAAAACCCGATTACAAACTTTATCGGTCCGTATGCCCATCTTGGGACAATACAGCCCGTCGCAAATTGAAGGGTTCGATTTTCGCCAATTCCAATCCAGCCGATTACCGGGTTTGGCTGGAAAATGCCATCACCCGCACGTTGGAAGAGGCAGAAACACCCGATGAGAAAATCATCTTCTGCAACGCGTGGAATGAATGGGCCGAAGGCGCCCATCTGGAACCGGACACAAAGTATGGGTATGCCTATCTCGAGGCGTCGCGCGCAGCTTTGAACCCGCACGAGATGCCGCGATCCGTCACGCTTGTCGGCCATGATGCCCACCCGCACGGCGCGCAGCTTTTGTTGCTGAACCTCGCACGCAGCTACACCGAAAATGGGATCAAGGTCGACATCGTTTTGTTGTCGGGTGGTGTGTTGGTAGAAGAATACAGCCGCTATGCAAGTGTGACTTTGCTTGATAAGCCATATCTCGAGGACGAGGATCTTGTTCTTTTGTTACGCCGCTTACGGCGTGAGCATGATCAGATCGCCATCGCCAACACCACAGTCAGCGCTTCAATTCTGCCGCAACTAAAAGTCGCCGGGTACAAAGTCGTATCCCTTATCCACGAGATGGCATCAGTCTTCGAACAAAAAGGTCTGCGTCCGCAAATGGAATTTGTGGTCAAACATGCAGATCGCGTTGTTTTCCCTGCCCCCGTAGTACATGAGCACTTCGAAAATTATCTTGGTCAGCCGGCACCTCAGGCAAAGATACTGCCCCAAGGGCTGTATCTGCACACACCGCTGCTGGAACACACCGCTGCGTCGCATCGCGCAAGAATTAGGTCCGAGCTCGCTGTCGATGATCAAACTTGCGTGCTTTTGGGCGTTGGCTATGTCGATCATCGCAAAGGTGCTGATCTGTTCATTCGGACGCTTGTTGATCTGCATAACGCTGGGCGCAAGGTTCGCGGCATCTGGATCGGCCATGTTGACGTGGAATTCCTGCCAAAACTCGAAACATTGGCGAACGAACTGGGTGTCTCAGACCATATGCAGTTTCTTGGGCGTCAATCAGACCCACAATCTTATTATGCGGCCGCTGATGTGTTTTTGCTAACGTCACGCGAAGATCCATATCCGTCAGTCGTGCTTGAGGCGATGGCAGCAGAAATGCCAGTGGTCATGTTCGGTGGAGCGACAGGTTCAGAACAGCTTGCCAAAGAAGGACTGGCCGTGGCAGTGCCCGCCGAAAACCCAGCGGCAATGGCGCGCGCAATCGGTGATTTGTTGGATGCTCCTGACGAAACCAAACGAATGACCGCTGCCGCAGCTCGTCATATCCGCGACAATACGGATTTTACCAGCTATACCGTAGATCTGTTGGCGCTGACGGGCCGAACCGTTCCGCGTGTTTCGGTTATCGTGCCGAATTACAATTACGCACGCCATATCCAAGCACGATTGGACAGTGTTCTGGCGCAGGATTTCCCAATTTACGAAGTTATCGTTCTGGACGATTGTTCAACGGATGAAAGCCTTCAGGTCATACATGAATATGCCGCCCAAGCTGCGCGGCCAATCCGTATCATCCCGAACCAGGAAAACTCGGGAAATGTGTTCCGTCAGTGGATCAAAGGGCTGGAACTGGCAAAAGGCGACTATATCTGGATCGCCGAGGCAGACGACCTTGCGCTGCCGGACTTTCTAACCACGGCGATGCGTGGGTTTGAAGCGTCAGGCACAGTACTGTCCTATACCGACTCCGCTCAGATTGACGAAGACGGGAACCCTCTGGCTGCGGATTACCGATATTACACCGATCCAGTCAGCAACACCCACTGGGCGCAAAGCTATGTACATGATGGTCAAACCGAGATCGCCGAGGCGCTGTATTTGAAAAATACAATCCCGAATGCAAGTGGCGTTGTGATGCAGGCCGCGGCATTGTCTGATGTGCTGACCAATCATCGCGAACACCTTGAAAGCGTCCGTTTCGTCGGCGATTGGCTTGTTTATCTTTGGATGATGGAACGCGGGGGTATTGCGTTTAATGCACAGTCAAAGAACATTCACCGCCGACATCAAAACAGTGTGACCATCTCGAACTTCGACGCCAAGCAATTTGATGAAATCAAAGGCGTGCAAGAAGACGTGCAGAAACGCCACAAACTGGGTGCTGAGCAACAACGAAAGGCCAAAGCCTATCTTGATGAATTGGCTGAGCAGTTTGGATTAAACGAAAGATCGAACGCATGAATTTCGACTATGTCTTCATCATCACTTATGGCCGTTCGGGGTCCACACTTCTGCAAGGTATCCTGAACACAATACCGGGTGCGGACATCCGCGGAGAAAACGGAAACCTTCTGTTTCATATCTATCAGATGTCAAAGGGTCTGGCTGCGGGCAAGCGCCACAAAAAAGCTGCTCGTGACGCCACCCATCCGTGGTACGGGGCGAACGATATTCCGCAAGATGCCTATCTCGAAGAAATGCTCACGATTTTCAAACGTGATATCATGCCTTCGCGACAAGAACATGTGATGACCGGTTTCAAAGAAATTAGGTTTCAGGTCCCTTATCAACAACTGGTTGGTTATATGGACTTTGTCATGGAGGTCTTTCCGCGCAGTGCATTTGTTTTCAATACGCGCGATCTTGATGCGGTTATCGAAAGCAATCGTCTGGCCAAGCACAACGTCAGCGAGGATCGCATCCGCGATGCAGACGTCAATTTTCGCCGGATTTTCACTGAGCGTTCCAAGAACAGCTATCTTATCCACTATGACGACTATGTTCGCGACCCGGCGGTCCTGAAAGGTCTGTTTGATTTTCTGGGTGCGCCCTTTGATGCAAAAAGCGTCGAGCGGACGCTGGAACAAACACATTCGGTAAGAACCAGGAAAGACAGCACATCCAAAGAAAGCACAAGCCAATGACCCATACGTCAAACTGCCCGAATATCTTTGTCGTTGGCACGATGAAAGGCGGGACCACCGCACTGCACCGTATTCTCACATCACATCCTGAAGTCCATTCCGGCTCGCAAAAAGAGATACACTATTTCTCGTTGCACTATGCCAATGGCGACGAATGGTACGAGTCACATTTTGACGGGCTGCCAACCGGGCAAAACTATGTCGATGCAAGCCCGACATATCTTGATGTGACCAATACGCCGCTGATGCCCCGGCTTATCAACAACTATAACCCGGACGGCAAAGTTATCGTCATTGCGCGCAATCCGGTTGAACGTGCGATCTCGCATTTTCACCATCTGCAGCGGGTCAACAAGCTACCCGTTTTGCAGGAAATGGATTGTACCACTTTCTTCAGTCATGAAATAAACAAGATGTTTCCCGGGATCGGGCCGCTTCAAGCAAACTTCATGAACGTGCTCAACTTCAGCTGCTATGTTGCCAAGGTCGAAAAATATCGCAGCGTGTTTGGCGAACGCCTTTTGATACTGGACAACAGTCAATTGCGCAGTGCGCCACAAGAAACAATCGAGCGCGTGTTTCAGCACGTAGGAGTGGATCCCATATGGAACAGATCCTTTACCGAGATTCAGCATAGCCACCAAACAAAACTAACTGACATTTCGCCCGCTGTGTTTGAACGCTTAAGCGATCTGCTGCGGCCAGATTACGAGAAGTTCTGCAGGCGTTTTGATATCCCATTCAATTAGCCTAGCCCTGGGGCATAATTGCACAGGACGGGTGCAGGCGCTCTATCTATCTTGTAACCAGAAAAATTGTACGGACAGGAGAAGACAATGATTATCGGGCCAGATTTCATTTGGTTGCATGTTCCAAAATGTGCGGGCACTGCAGTCGAAAGGGCACTACGGGGCACGTTCCGTGGCCGAAAAGATATTCATTTTGATCGCGTGACAGGTAAACATCCAGCTATCTGGCACCACAATATTCCCCAACGCCTGAAACACGACGCTGATTTTGACCCAAGCGGAAAGCGTATTCTCGCTGGCATCCGCAGGCTTCCGAAATGGTTGCTAAGTCGGGTTCACTACGAAGTCGCACGCTCTCCAGATCAGGTTCCGACCCGTGAAATGCTGGCCAAAGGCGCGTTTTTTACACGCACTGGATCAGTGTTGCAGGCCGATAGCGTCCTGCGGCGTTTTAACACGCCCCCGGTTGATCGTTGGATTCGGGATGATCACCTGGAACAGGACCTTTGTGAGGCGCTGCGCATCAACGAAATAAAAGTTCCGCGGGTCAATGAAACTTCGCTGAAATATATCAAAGATATTTCGTTTTGGTTCACCCCTGCAGAGCTTAAATCGCTCTATGAAGCCAATCCCGAATGGGCCGAAATCGAAAAGCGCCTCTATGGTTCCCTGTTGGAAGAGTAATCTCTTTGCGACCGTCTAAACAAAGAGGTACCGCCAAATGGGTATTCTGAGCAAAGCAAAAAATGCACTTAGCCCGAAAAATTCATGAGGAGTCGGTGAGAGTGGCGTAAGATTCTGAAATCTTGTAGATTTTGAGTGTTGAAACCAAGACCTTGGATTTCGAGGAGCCAGCTCTCACCATGGACAAATCTACAAGCTCTCTCCCGCGTTTGTCACCTGTGAATGGCAAGCCGATCCTGCTTGGTTTTGACGGTGTGGACATGAGTTCCGATGCCGGGCTGATCTTGCTGCGCGAGATCGAGCGTCGGGACGATCTGGCGGGTTGTCTTGCGGCCTGCATGGCCCCATCGGAAGGTTTGTACGTAGGATTACTCTAAGCGAGAACTTTGGGCGAACATCTATGTTTGTTTGATTTCGCTGACCGCTTTATAAGCCGTTGACCGGCCTATGCCGAGATGTTTTGCAGCTTGTGAGACCGAAGTTCCCGCCGCGACGAGTTTTTGAAGCGCCGAGATTGTCTCTGGCCGCAAAGATGGACGTCCAGGATTTCGTCCGTGTTTTTTGGCTGCTGCCAACCCGTCCTTTGTGCGCTCGGAGATTAGTCTGCGTTCAAAGTGCGCGATTGCCCCAAAGACGTGAAACACGAGTTCGCCCGCAGCGGAAGTCGTATCAATGCGTTCCTCAAGGCTGATTAGCCCGATGTTTTGTGCTTTCAGCGCATCTACGGTTTCGAGAAGTTCTTTGAGTGACCTGCCCAGCCGGTCGAGGCGGATGACAGCGAGCGTATCTCCTGACCTGGCATAGTCGATCAGGGCGGTGAGCCCCGGGCGTTCGAACGTTTTGCCCGAGATAACATCTTCGAACACACGCACGGCCCCTTCTTTTGTCAGCCGCTCGATCTGGCCGGAAAGGTCCTGATCAGAGGTTGATACCCGCGCGTATCCCAGAATGTCGCCAGATCGTGCCATGGTCGTCCTTTTAACGAACGTTTTTGAGACACATGCGCGATGGACCAAACCGCCCAATCCACGCGCCTGAATCTGTCTATTTATTAGTCTATATATTAAGGGGTGTCCAGAAAACTTCAACACCGTTTTAAGGACACGCATGCCCCCTCGCTCATTGCTTTCCGCCAGTACCCGTGCAGACCTTTTCGATATACCGACAGGTTTTGATGATTTGGTGCGCCATTATCTGCTGTCACCACCGGATCTGGAGTTGATCCGAACACGCCGCCGCGATGGAAATCGGTTCGGGCTGGCTGTCCATGTCTCCCTGCTCCGACACCCTGGTCAAGGGTGGTACGATGGTATGGTACTGCCTGCGCCCTTTTTGGAATGGCTTGGGGACCAGCTACATCTCTCCCCTTCACGACTCTTGGACTATGCAAGCCGTGGGGCTACTCGGGCCGCGCACCAAGCACTCGCGATGCAGCATCTGGATCTGACGCCGTTCACCAAACCGCACATGACGCTGGCAGAAGATATTGCGACGAAGGCCGCGTTCGCGACAGATCACGGCGTGAAGATTGTAGAGGCACTCGTTGCGGAACTTCGCAAGCACCGCCTGATATTGCCGAGCGCTGACACAATCGAGCGATTGGCCTTGAGGGGCCGGGCCCGCGCGCGGCGGGAGGCTGCCGCTGCGTTGTTTGACTCCCTGTCGCCACAGCAGCGCAGCAGGTTGCGGGCGCTTTTGGTGAACGCCCCTTCCGTTGGGCAAACGCGGCTCACGTGGTTGCGCGGCTTTCCGCATTCGGCCAGTCCGGCCAGCATGATGGCGCTTCTGGATCGCCTGAAGTATCTGCGATCCCTAGACCTGCCGTCCGACCTTGGGCAGGGCCTTCACCCGGACCGACTGATCAAGTTCGCGCGCGAAGGCGCGGTGGCACCCGTGAGCTTGCTGAACGATTTTGGTGAGCGGCGGCGGATCGCAACGCTCGCGGCGCAGATGGCGGATTTATCCATCACGATCACCGACGCGACCATTGCCATGTTCGAGCGTCTGGCCGGACAGCTGTTCTCAAGATCCCGCAACCGCCAGGAGGAAGTTTGGCGTATGGGCAAGGCAAGGGTCGGCAAGCTGATGCAGCTCTTCGGCTCAACCATTGATGCGATGGCCCGCGCACAAGAACTCGGGCAGGATCCCTTTGCTGCACTCGATGCGGAAATCGGGTGGGACACCCTCTTGGATCAGCGTGACGAAATAGCCGGCTTCGGAGAGCTGGCCACCAGTGACCCACTGTCCCTGGCGGCCGAGCGCTATGCCTATATGCGCAAGTTCGCCCCTGCCTTTCTGGAGGCCTTCCAATTCAATGCCACCGATGCGGGGGACGATCTCAAGGATGCAATCGCCTTGCTGCGTGATCAGAACCGCACCGGCAAACGCAAGTTGCCCGATGATCCGCCCATGCCGTTCCCGGCCAAGCATTGGCCGTCGCTGATCGTACAAGACGGACAACCACAACGGCGCGTATACGAGACCGCCGTTGTCTCCACCTTGCGAGACCGCCTGCGCGCCGGGGATGTCTGGGTTGATGGCAGTCGTGAGTATCGCCGGTTCGACAGCTATCTCATGCCGCGAGACAAAGCTGAAACCGCCATGCGGGACGCGGGCTTCGAGACAGATCCGGAAGCATGGCTGGCGGATCGGGGGGCCACGCTGGCAAAACGCCTTGACCAAGTGGACCACACCTTGAAGCGCGATGCTCTCACCGGCGTCCGGATCGAGCGCGGGCGCTTGAAAATCACGCCCCATGAAGCTGTGACACCACCTGCTGCGGTGCGTCTGGAACGGGCCATTGACGCCGTGATGCCACGTATCCGCATCACAGAGTTGCTTTGGGAGGTGAATGCGCAGACCGGGTTCCTCGACGCCTTCACTGATCTGCGTTCTGGCAAGCATCACGATGAGCCCGCCGCTGTGTTGGCCACGATCCTGGCCGGGGCGACCAATCTCGGGCTTGAGCGGATGGCCTATGCCTCATCACGCGTCAGCCATGCACAGCTGACCTGGGCGCAAACATGGTACTTACGGCCGGAGACGTTCGCCGATGCTCTGGGCCGCATTGTTGATGCCCATCATGGCCTGTCCTTCTCACAGCACTGGGGCGCGGCTGAACATAGCTCATCGGATGGCCAATTCTTCTCCGCCAATCGTGGCAGCGGTGTGATCAACGCCAAATATGGCCCAGACCCCGGACTGAAGATTTACTCTTTCCTGTCAGGCCAATACGGATCGTTCCATTCGAGCGTCATCGGGGCAACCGCAGGCGAAGCCCCTTTCGTGCTCGATGGCCTCCTGAACAATCCGGCCAGCTTCGATCCCCTCGTTCACTACACAGATACCGGCGGCGTGTCGGACCATGTTTTTGCCCTCTTCCATCTGTTGGGGATGACCTTTGCGCCGCGTTTGCGTGACTTCCCTGATCGGCGCTTGGCCTGCTTCGGAAGCGCGAAGGCATGGGCGACCTTGTCACCCATCATCGGCAAGCCGATCAACGAAGAGGTGATCCGGCAGCATTGGGGCGACATCATGCGGCTCACGGCCAGTGTCCGGGACAAGTCTCTGAAACCGTCTGAAATCTTGCGCAAGCTTGGCGCATACCGTCAACAGAACCGGCTCTACCTCGCCCTCGGTGAGATTGGCCGCGTTGAGCGCACGCTCTTCATGCTCAACTGGATCGAGAACGCCGATCTGCGCAAGGAATGCCAGGCTGGACTAAACAAAGGTGAAGCGCGCCACTCCTTGGCGAGGGCCGTATTTGCGCACGCGCAAGGAAGGATTCACGATCGCTCCGATGTGGCCCAACAGAAACGCGCCATGGCGCTCAATCTCGTTATTGCTGCTATCACGTTCTGGAACACGGTCTACATGGACAAAGCTGCCAACCATCTCGCCAAGACCAGCCCGCTATACGATGCCGCACTCCTAACACACACATCACCGCTCGGATGGGAGCACATCATCCTATCTGGCGACTTCGACTGGCATTCTGGTGCTGCTGAGCGTAAAATTGCGCGACCATTGCACATCAGGCCCGCCAGAGATTGGGGAACCTGATTAAGTTCGCCCAAAGTTCTCGCTTAGAGTAATCCTACGTACAAACCTTCCGATGGGGCCTACTATTCTGCACCCAGCCGGAGTCTACCCCGCTATCGCAGAACAGCTGGAAAAAAAGGGCGTCAAGCTCGCCTTGGGGATGTCTATCTACGACCCGACGGATCCCATGGGCAAAATGTTCTTCAACATTCTCGCTACCTTTGCCGAGTTTGAGGCCGATCTGATCCGGTTGCGCACGAGAGAAGGCATGGCCATCGCCCGTGCAAAGGGCAAACTCCGTGGAAAACAGCCAAAACTCTCTGAAAAACAACAGAAAGAACTCGCGCGCATGCATGCAACCGGCGAGTATTCTATCAGTGATCTGGCTGAGCTGTTCGCGGTCTCCAGGCCAACGATCTACAGAACCCTGCACCGCACAGGGGCCAAAATCAGCCCTTAGCGTACTATTCTGCCCCCTCCGGCATCAGACCCCTTGAACAAGGGCGAGGCCCATCACGCCCTGAAAAACGCCCTGCGCATCGGGCGACAGGGCGAAATCCGTGATCGCACCGCCGAGGGGCAGCACTACCGCATGGCCGGCCTCAACCTGCTCGCTGCCATCATCATCTACTGGAACACCAAGCATCTCGGTCAGGCCGTCGCCGCGCGTCAGCGGGCCGGGTTGAATTGTGCGCCCAATTTACTGGCGCATATCTCGCCGCTCGGCTGGGCACACATCCTGCTCACTGGCGAATACCGGTGGCGGCGGCAAACCGGGGCCAGCTTGTGAAGTAATCAGCCCTATTTCTTGCCACCGTCACGGCTCCCAAACGGACGCACCGCGATCATCGCCACCACAAAGGCGGCACAGAGTTCAAAATGGAGGAAAGAAGGGGGTGTCAGGGCCTTGTGATACGATCCTGCCCCCTACCGGAATCTACCCCCCACAGGCGGCGCTTGCCGGTTTTCTCGGACCTGCCGGGATGGCAGGCGGATCAACTGGATTTGGAAACTGTCAGGGTTGGGGTGAGCGGGCGCTAGCCCGTCGATCCCCTGCCCTGTCTGATATCATCTTGCGACAGCATCAAAAGAATCCTTGATTTATGCACCCAGAGGCATATTTATGCACTCCATGGCATGGGATGTTGAATACACGGATGAGTTCGAAACTTGGTGGGAAAGCCTCACGGAAACCGAACAAGAAGACGTGGATGCGTATGTCCAGCGCCTTGAAGCACGGGGACCAAACCTGCCTTATCCTCACTCAAGCGGGATAAATGGTAGCCGACACAGCCATATGCGCGAGTTGCGCGTTCAAAGCCACGGAGAACCGTTTCGAGTGTTCTACGCGTTTGATCCAAAGCGATCGGCAATCCTGCTGATCGGAGGAAACAAGACAGGAAACGACAGATTCTACGAAGACATGATCCCGATCGCAGATGACCTCTACGATCAGCATGTCGAAGAACTGAAAGCCGAAGGGAAGACAGAAAAATGACTGGCCGTACGTCCTTTTCAACTCTGCGCAATCGTATGTCGCCGGATGCGCAGGCGCGCGCTCGCGCAAAATCTGAAGCCCTGGAAACAGAGATGGCACTGGCTGAAGTGCGGCGCGCAATGCAGCTCTCTCAAGAGGAGCTCGCGGCGATCCTGCAAATCAACCAGGCTTCGGTCGCCAAGATGGAGAAACGCACTGACATGTATGTCGGAACCGTGCGCCGCTTTATCCAGGCCATGGGCGGCGAGTTGGAGATCATCGCCCGCTTCCCAGATCGGGAGATCAAGATCGACCAGTTTGCGGAAGAGAAGACGCCTGCTTCCGCAGGTTGATTGCGGCTTTAATCGCCAAGCCCTATCTCAACCCTAACCGGCTGAGGACACCACGCCTACTTTCTTGACCAACCAAAAGCCGTTTCTCGAATTCGACATTCGACGGCAGGCTTACCAGGGTCAGACGCCACAATGTCTTGTCGTGCGGCCAGCTCGGCGGTCGCCAGTCCTGACGTTCCACTCCGACGATCTCCATGCAGTCTGGAAAGTGCAGCCACGGAACCTGCTCGCCACTGGGAGAGTCGCCAACCTGCTCCTGTGGGACATCGAGGAACGTGAACCCATCTGCCTCCGTCCCGTCCAAAAAGAGGAACCGTGCGGTTTCTTCCTCACCTGGGCAAAGCCCGCTCACGGCAACCCAGTCACCGCAGGTTGGGGCCTTTTTAGCGTTGAGGGCAACGCACCATCGCTCAACCTTGCTCATTCAATTCCCACCATAGAGCTCACGTGTCACCCATTCGACCCAGGCACACCAGGGATAGTCTTTCCTGCCGCAACAAGGTCATCGGCCTCCTGCAAGGAAATTACTCGCGCACCAACAGCCTCCATCGCTTCGTATATCTCTGGATATTTCCCGAAATCATAGGCGCGAACGTAAATGGCGTAATCCCGCTTTGTGCGGTCTTGGACGGCTTTGGTAAAATCTGATTCGAATAGGGTCCAGCCGTGCCGATCGCCGTGAAAACCGGGAACACCGTGGCGATTCTGTAGCTCCCAGAAAATAGCCTCTTTTTCATGCCAGCTGTGATGAACTTCATTCGGGTGGGTCATGTGTTTTCCTTCCGTCAACGCTCTCTGTCGCGATCGCGGCCCTGCCCGCGCTCGGGCGCAGTATCACGCCCACGCCCGAGGATGTCATCCCGCCGCCCTTGGTCAAGGCGATCGCCGTCGCGGGCGGCAATGTCCCTCTCGACGGCAGCAGTATCCCGCGCCTGCTCAGCGTCACGCTGCCGCCCAAGGATGGCGTCCCGACGATCTCGGTCTGGATCGTCAGGCGCAACCCTCTCGCGCCCGACATCCGGCGCTTGCAGCTCAGGGCGATCAACATCGCGCCCCAACACCGCCGCCCGGCGCGCGTCCATATCACCCCGCTCGGCCCCAGCCTGCGGCCTCTCAACCTCGCCCATAACCCTCTCCTTGATCCGTGACATCGCCGCCTCGGCGCGGCCCCATAGATGATCCAGCCGCTCGCGCGCGGTGGCAATGAAGGCGCGCCCGCGCTCCATCAGCTCAAGCCGCAATTCCAACTGCCGCCAGCCCAGCTCCTGGCGCTGCGCATTGCGCGCCTGCGCCGCACGGAAAGCCTCGCCGCGCTCCGTGACGATCCCACGCTTTTCCTGAGCATTGGCCGATGGTCCAATTTTCGGCTCGGGCTCGCGGCTGAGCTCGACCACCTTCTTCTCGTGCTCAAGCGCAAGCTCTTCCTGTCCGCCCCCGCGCGCGCGCTCGACCTGTTGCTCGGCTTCGGCGCGCTGAACATCAAGGGAACGGTGGTCGATCCGTTCCGACCGCCCCACCCGCTCAAGGGCTGTGTTCGCATCCCGCGCCCAGGCTTCGCGCCAGCCCATCAGCAAATCCGGCGCATTCCAGCTGCGATCCTTCTTCCCGAACCCCTCGCCGGTCAGCTCGCGCATGGTCAGCATGACATGTGCATGGGGCTGACCGTGGCCATCACGGGCCTTGCCCTCGTGAATGGCCACATCCGCGATCATGCCGCGATCGACAAATTCGCGCTGAACAAAACCACGCAACAGTTCCAGGCGCTCCCCGCGATCGAGCTCGCGGGGAAGAGCCACTTCGATCTCGCGGGCAAGCTGCGCATCACGACGCTTCTCAACCGCCTCGACCGCGTTCCAGAGCTGGTCGCGATCGCGCATCCAGTCGGGCGCATTTTCAGGGGCCATGATCTCGGAATGAACGACCCCGCCCTTGCGGGAATAGTCGTGCTCCAACCCCTGCCGGTCATCCCGCAGCCGCCCAGCCGTCCGGTAGGCGGCGGCTGCGACCGATGACCGGCCCCCGGCCCGGCTGATCACTTTCGCACTGAGATGATAGATCGCCACGGATCGAGCGCCTCTCTTTAAAACAGGGTCCAGCGCCTGGTTGCGCTGGTCGGGAGCGCGAGGGTGAAACCCTCGTTCAGGCGGCATCGCCGCCTTGGGGGGGAAGCCGTCCGGCGCGGGGGTTTACCCCCATGAGGACGCGCACGTTGTCGAAGACAATGTATAAGCGCGCATTTAATTCTTTTCAAGCTATCAATCCGCCACTACATTCGCCCCGATTATGCCCGAGGTTACCCCATGTCCCAAAGCCGTCCGCCCGACGCCCGGATCAAAGAACTGACCGAGAAGAAAGCCCAGCTCGACGCCCAGATCGCAGCGCTCGATGCCCGGCGGCGTCTCTCACAAAAGAAAGACGAAGACCGCCTCAAATGGCTCCTGGGCACTTTGGTCTTCGACCGTTTGAGCGCCGAACCTGCTCTTCAGAGCATCGTGCGGCGCGACCTGCCAGAGCGCCTCACCCAGCGGGACCGCGACCGGGGACTCTGGCAGATTCTGTTTCCTGACGCGCAAGAGGACCGGTCATGAGTTTTGTTCTAGAAGCCCGCCACTGGGTGATCATGATCGGTGCTGTGATCCTGGCCGCTGCCGCCCTGATCCTCGCTCCGCAAGCGGTCGCGATCTACCCGGTGACCAGCTATGCGGTTCCGATTATCGCCATGGCCACCATCCTTGACACCCTCGGAACCGCCGCAGAGCGTCACAGGACACCGCTGAAGCTCCTCGCATGGGTCTGCCTGTGCGCTGCCGCCCTCACAGCCCTGGCGCCCCTCAGAGGCCCGCTCAGCGACATACTGGCGACTATCCAGGCATGGACGGGCGCAGGCTGGCCCCTCCCCCGTGCCATTTGGGAAGGACTCAAGGGGCTGGCGCGGTATTCTGATCCGCAGAAACAGGCCATGGCGATCTCCTTCGCGCTTGGGGCCTTCGGAGTGGCTGTCGCTGTCAGCACCCCGCTGATGGCGATCTTCAATCCGCGCATTGGCCGCAACCGCAAATCGCGCACAGGCCCGTGGCAAGCGGGATGGATGGACCCGCACGATATTGCCCAGCTTGTACGCAACAAGACCGGCCTGCCCCTCGCCCTGCACAAGGGCAAACTCCTGCGCTACGTCAAGAACGATGCGAAGGGATGGCGCGGCGGGCATCACCTCGTCGTCTCCGGCACACGGGGCGGCAAGGGCGTCAGCGCGGTGATCCCGGCGATCCTCGATCACCAGGGGCCTGTCGTGGTTCTGGACATCAAGGGCGAGAATTTCGCCGTCACGCGCCGCCACCGCGAAGAGCTTGGGCGCAAGGTGGCCGTCCTCAACCCCTTCGGCCTCGTCGAGGACGGAGAGGATCAGTTCAACCCGCTCGACTACATCCGCCCTCACGAGCTGGCGCGGGACGTGGCCCTGGTTGCGGACGGCCTGGTCAAACCCGAACAAGGCGACGGGGCGCATTTCTCGGAAATGGCCCGCCAGCTGTTCGCGGCGGCGATCGAAGTGATCGTGACGCAGGAAGAGCCGAACCGGCGCAACCTGATCGCCGTCGCCGACCTGCTTCTGTCCGCAAACCTCGACGGCACGCTTGAGGCCTGGGCTGAAAACGCCGACCTTGTCGGCCACCGCCCTGCCCAGACTGCCGCCACGATCCTGCGCGCAGGTGACAGAGAACGAGGATCGATTCAGACGGCGGTCTCAAAAGCTTTTGAGTGGATGCAGTCCGACAACATGCGCCACTTCCTGGCCGGGTCCAGCTTCCGTATGGATGATCTTCTCGATGACCAGGTCGATCTCTTCATCGTGGTTCCGCTCGATCAGGTGGATAAGCAAGCGATCTTCATGCGCCTGTTCATCAACCTCGTGCTGGGCACGGTCGTGCGCCAGGACGGGCGGCGGAAGGTCAAGGCCCCGATCCTGCTGGTTCTCGATGAATTCGTGCGGATGGGCCGTATGGAGCAGATCATGAACATCGCCAACGTCGCCGCAGGTGCTGGTGTTGAAGCGCTGTTCGTTACCCAAGATACTGGTCAGGTAGAAAAGGCCTATGGGCCAAACGATGCCCGTTCGATCTTCGGTTCCTGCATCACCAAACGCGTCTTCAACCTCAACGATATCGAAACCGCCGAATGGGCAGCGCGCCACCTCGGGGAAAGCACTGTCTATTCTCAGCAAATTCGAGAGGGCAAAGCTCCGAACGAGGGTCGGGATTTTTCCTACTCGGAACAGCGTCGGAAGCTCATGACCGCAGAGCAGATCACGGGCATGAAGGCGGATGATCTGCTGCTGTTGGTGGGCAATCGCAACCCGCTCAAGGCCAAGCAGAACCTATACTTCAAGAGCAAGGCTTACCGTGGAAGGTTTGATCAAAACCCGCTGAATTGAGTTGATTTTCCAAGTTATCCACAGGCTTAGTGTGTTAAATATGTGTTAAATATAGTGTTAAGCTGTTTTTGAGGCCTGTTTTACTATTTTGAATCAACGTGTTACGCATTCGATCGGTAACTAAAAACACGAATCTCGGTAACTGAAAACACGAACTTTGGTAACTAAAAACACGAATCTTGACACGGGTAACTGAAAACACGAATGTGCTGCTATGGTAACTGAAAACACGAACCCACTGACGCCCCTCTTGCCTGATCGTCATCCTCAGCACGATCTGTTCATCTGTGATGTTGCAGACGCTGTTCTCAAGGACGTCATGCAACATATGGAGCATCCGTTCTATTCACTCTCCAAGAAACCGGAGACTTCTGTGAAGCGTTATAGGAATGGCGATCACTGGTTAGAAATCACGCCGAGTGTCAAAGGGCTGGCAACCATCTATGACAAGGACATCCTGATTTACTGCATCAGTCAGATTATGGCGAAACTTAAACATGGGGAACCGGTCTCGCCCCGCGTTCGTATCAATTCGCACGAACTCCTGATTTTCACGAACCGTGGCACCAGTGGTCGAGAATACATCTCGCTTATGGATGCGCTTGACCGGTTGGAAGGCACGCGGATCAGAACGAACATCGTTTCTGGTGACGAAGAACAGATTGATGGGTTCGGGTTGATCGACGCCTCCTCCATCCGTCGAAAGCAAGGCCTCGACGGTCGTTTGCTCTGGTGTGAGGTCAAGCTGTCGGACTGGGTTTTCAATGCAATCAAAAACGAAGAGGTGCTGACCCTTCACCGCGACTACTTTCGCTTGCGCAAGCCGATTGAACGCCGCGTTTACGAGCTGGCACGCAAGCACTGTGGTCAGCAAAAGAGCTGGAAGATTACTCTAAAGCACCTGCTTATGAAGTCTGGATCGCAAAGCCCAGAAAAGCGATTTCGTCAGATGATCAAGCAGCTGGCGGTTCATGATCACCTGCCAGATTATCAAGTGTTCTTCGATGAAGTGGCGGACATGGTGGTTTTTACCAATCGCGGCACGATGACCCCGCCCTCCCTTATCGAAGGGCGTATTCCTCCACTGAAATCTGAAACCTACGATAGGGCGCGACAGGCCGCGCCTGGTTGGGATGTACGCCACTTGGAAAGTGAGTGGCGCGACTGGATCGTGGAGGCACCGAGGGATGTGGATGCCGCATTCGTAGGTTTCTGCCGTAAGTGGTTTGAGAAGCGTGGTAGACCTTGATCCGGTTTAAAACCGGTTATGGATTTAAAACAGGTATCAGATTTTATTCCGGTGTTTGAAATTTTTCCGGTAAGTGATATGTATCCGGTAATGAAAATAGTATGAGGCCGAGCAATGCCCGTCATCGTCATGGCAAGCCCCAAAGGGGGCGTCGGAAAATCCACATGTGCTGTAATCCTGGCCACAGAGTTCGCTCGGATGGGAGCTCAAGTGACAGTCTTGGACTGCGACCCCAACAAGTCACTGACCCGATGGGCATCTCACGGACTCCCCAAAGGTGTGACGCTTCATCAGGATATAGGGCGCTCTGAGATAGTGCCGACGATCAGGGCATCAGATGGCGATGGGCAGATCGTGATTGTTGATCTTGAAGGCGTAGCATCGCAGCTTGTCAGCCGCGCTATTTCTCAAGCTGATCTGGTTCTCGTTCCTATGCAGCCAACGGCGCTCGACGCGGAGATCGGGTCTGAAGCCTTGGCTTTGATTCGGGAAGAGGAAGAGGCGCTTGGTCGCACAATCCGTCACGCCGTTGTTCTGACCAAAACGAGCGCAGCTGTGAAAAGCCGCGTTCAAAGAGATCTGGAAGAACAGCTGCGCGGGGCAGGGATAGATCTGATCGAACCGTCGCTCGTGGCTCGCGCGGCGTTTTCAGAAATCTTCGCTTATGGCGGTGATCTGACCGCGATGATGAAAGACCCTGACATGGTAACTGGCGGCAAGGTCGATAAGGCATTGGAGAACGCCAAAGATTTCACGGAGGCTGTCTATGAGCGGCTCAAATAGGCTTGCAGGGCTAAAGGCCAAACCAAAAGACACCACGGCTGCTGAGGTCCGCCGCGTTGACGAGGTTGGGGAGGCGAGGGGGTTTCTCGATCGAACCCCACGAAAGAAGCCAGGACGTAAGCCAAGTCCACGCACCTATCAGCTACACCCGAAGGTCTTCCCTCAAGTAGGGGAGGCCATTGCCGCAGAGGCTGAGCGTCTTGGTATTACACAGGGTCAGCTAATTGAAAATATGTGGGAAACATACCAAAGAAATTCCTAATGCAGAGTATTTTCCATCATACAAGTCTTGCGCATGCTCTAAGCATCTTAAAATCTGAGGTATTCATCTCTGCTGTCAACACTCCGACAAGAGGAGACAGCGGAATGAACTGTTATTGCGCCAAGGAGCCAACAGCTCGGAACATGCATAATGGAAACGGAGCGATCATCGAGTTTACCTGGGCGGGACGTGAAACCGATAATGATGAAAAAATGCTAGAACCTGAATGGTTAGTCCATTTTGGGGCTTGGCGATCGGTTGTCACACTTGGATCAAAACAAAATCTCATGGCGGTTGATCTACATGTGAAGAATCAAGAACATTGGCGAGAATATATTCTTTGCACTCAAAGGCCCCCTTTCCTAACCATTAGGCGGGAAAAGTGGTTGGACAATGAAGCTAGAAACCTCGAACTCACCACAAGAGAACTCCTTGCATCAGGAATAAAGGTTAGCGTTCGTTGAACGTGGGTGGGGCGCTGAACAAAACGCAAGTATTTTGATGCGAGCTTTTGGTTAAAAGCTCGCATTAGTGCGTAAGCGGAAAACTCAACAAAACATGGGAAAAGTGCAGTATCCTGCAACATGCCGCTTCAATCATGCAAGGTTTATGGGTATTATATAGCAATAACCCTGCAAGGATTTGCCCGTGAAAGCTGCCGCCGAGACCATCTGGAACAAAGGCCGCGTCGTGGGCAAAAAACCACCGCTGACGCCCGACCAGGTATCGCTGATCCGGATGATCCTGCGCCAAGAGAAAGCCTTGCGCGATCTGGCGCTGTTCAGCGTGGCCCTTGATACAAGTTTCCGGGGATCGGATCTGGTGAGGTTGCGGGTGGCGGATGTGGCCACCCCGGCCGGGGTGCGCGAGGTAGTCGAAATCCGGCAGAAGAAAACCGAACACCGCAATGCGCGCCCAGTCCAGGCGCGGCTGTCCTCAAACACCCGCGACAGCCTGCGCGCCTATCTCACCGCCTCTGAAAAGCCGCTGCACGGCTGGCTGTTCACGGGGCAGGGGGCAAGGTGGTCCCATACCCACCTCAGCGAAAGCCAACTCTGGCGGCTGTTCAAGTCCTGGCTGGAAAAGGCCCGCCTCGATCCCAGCCTCTATGGCCTGCACTCGCTGCGCCGGACCTTCCCGACCCATATCTATCAGCAAACCGGCAATCTGCGCGCAGCTCAGTTGTTGCTCGGCCATGCCAGTATTGAAAGCACCAAGGAATACATCGGCACCGAACAGGCCGAAGCCTTGGAAATTGCGCGCAAGTACCATCTCTGAGCCAAGCGAAACGGTCATGTAGGCGATCACCCAATCGCGTACATTCGCTTCGCCCTGCAGCCCATCGACGATCTGATCCGCACCCAAGTCCAAAGAGAGGCGCGGAACAGGGACTTTTGTGGTTATGGCTTGCTCTGCAACGCTGCTACGAAATCGGCTATATCGCTGCGCGCAGGGTTCAAGCTGTAGGCTTTATGGCCATGATCCGTGGCAAGGCGCAGATCACCAACCATGCGCGCAAGCTGCGCTGAAAGAAAATACACCGATGCAGAGGGATTGGGTTGGCTTAAAAGCTGATCAGCCAGACTGCGTGATGCAGCTGTATCCCGTGCCTTAAGCAACATGCTTAGGTGTTCAGTCCCGGCATCTGGTGGATCGGATTTAGGATGAAGCTGTCTGGTTCGGATGTCCAGATCTTGCAGATGTATTCGTAGGGCGTGAGGCCACCGAGGGTCTTGAGTCTGCGTGCGAAGTTGTAGGCTGCCATGAAGTCCGCCAAATGGGTGCGCAGTTGGTCGTGGTCATCGTAGTGGAAACGCTTGACCGTCGCGTCTTTGATGGTGCGGTTCATGCGCTCCACCTGACCGTTGGTCCACGGATGGTTTGGCTTCGTAAGGCGATGTTCGATACCGTTGGCCTCACAGATCATGTCGAAGCACATCGGAATTGCATTGAACCAGCATCATGTTGGCGGCAATCGCGCTGACCACGGACCGAAGCATGCACCCGGGGCGATCTCAGGAGAAGGCTACCGATCAGGAGAGCGGATCAATTGTTCAAAGGACAAGACCGCAGACAGGCGGCACTTTCCGCATGCACAAAACCGCTTGACAGGGACGAATCCGTTGCCGAAGTCCTGAGCCTAGACCAAAGGCCCACCATGCAATAACATTCAAATTGGACCACCCGATGGGGCACTTCAGTGCATTTAAAATACAGAGTCAAATCTTGTTAATTATTGCCGAAAAATAGAGGGCGAGATTCGAGAGACATCCTTGGCGATAGACACAACTGCCCCGCAATTTAGTAACACGGCGCCACCAACTCTTTGCATATCGAGCTTGCTCGAAAGCATTGAAGACGTGCACGTTTTCAGGCGTAAACTGAGGCAAGGCCGGACGGATCGCAACGAGGTTCCGAGCGTACCACTCACCATACGTGCCTCGTGTCACCATCGCGATCCGCGCGAACTGCGCGCGCACCCCGTCATTCGCACCGATCTGATTGCCGCTATGCTGGCGATATAGCAAACTCGGCTCGTCATCCGAAATGAACGTCGCCCCCGTACCACTGAGGATTTGATAAACCCACCAGTCATGCAAAAGCACCGGTTCCGCGCTATCGAGACTTGCGTAAGCCTTTTGGAGCACCGCGAGAGCTGCAGCATTCACCATGATCGTATTGCCTGCAATGACATTCTGCACCAGCGCGTTGCGAAACCCGAGCGGGCGAGATTGTGGCCGTGAAAGCCGCGGGTTTGACAGATCCTCACGACAGATCAATGTCCGGCTGAAATAGCAGACAGGGCCGCCTGTTTCGAGCGCTTCGATTCTTTCAACCGCGCGAGCAAGTTTATGCGGAAGCCAGACATCGTCTTGATCACTGAAACAGGTAAAAGGTTGATCCGCCTGAACCGATCCCAAAAGCGACAGGAAGTTGGCGGTCCCTCCACGGCGTGGCCCCTCCACTACGGTGATTTGGTCGCGCTCGGCGCATTCACTGTAGCGCTGCAAAATCTGTGGCCCACTATCGGTTGAACCATCGTCACCAACAACCAGCGCCCAATCTTTTAAGGATTGAGCAAAATAGCTGTCGAGCTGTTCACTCAAGTGAGTCGCCCCATTATGCAACGCTAACAAAATGACGACCTTGGCCAGGACATCTCTCCCAAAATTCAGATTGGCGTGATCGCGCGCCATATTACG